>NZ_CP012850.1:2058423-2744564 GCF_000802205.1 Candidatus Nitrosocosmicus oleophilus
CATTTTCTATCGCGTCTGTCTTTTCGTTTAGGAAATGAATCATAAATAAAGAACCAATTCCCGTAACTTGGACTCTTATTCCAAGTTCAACAAATAGTTTTGATAATTCTCTTCTTGCGGTTTCTCCTAGACTATTGATTTTCTCATAGATTCCTGGATTTTTTCTCAGCTCTTTTAAAGTATGATAACCTGCCTTCATGGTCAATGGGTTTGCTGAAAATGTACCTCCGCCAATCGAACAATATGAAGACTTATTATTGTCAACAGTTGCGTCAGCCAATTTCATTATCTCTTTCTTTCCACAAACTGCTCCAATGGGAAGCCCTCCACCAATAATTTTCCCCAAGGTAAAAAGGTCAGGGTCTAGTTTGAATAAGTTCATTGCACCATCGAAGGCAAATCTGAAACCTGTAACTATTTCGTCTAGTATGAAGAGACTTTCGTTCCTTTTTGCGAATTCTTGTAATCCGAGTAGATACCCATCCTGAGGAGTAATACAACCTGCTCCACCCAAAACCGGCTCGACAATAATAGCTGCAAGGTCATCCTTAATAGACTCTAACACCTTGATGGATCTTTCTAAATCGTTAAATTGTAATGATTCAATAAAATGACCTTCGTCTTCAATTAGTCCAATACCTTCATCCCCCTCAAAGGGATAATTCACAGATTGTAGGAGATTTGTATTAAAACCATGCCATCCACCCTCTACCTTCGCAATCACTCTCTTGCCAGTCGAAGCCCGAGCTAAACGAATTGCATACATGGTCGCTTCTGACCCAGTGCTACAGAATCTTAAATTTTCTGCTAGCGGTATGGCCTTATGAATTTCATTACCCAATTTCCAACTTGCTTTATTTGCGGTTCCATAAAGAGTACCTTTGCCAACTTGCTTCTTTAATTTTGATGTCACTACCTCTGGGGAATGTCCTAGGATAAGAGCCCAGTGTCCATTCCAAAAATCCAAATACCTGTTTCCATCAATGTCAAACAAATATTTGCCACGTGATTTGACGGTAAAAAAAGGATAAGGTTTAAAATATCGAATATTATGATTTATTCCTCCGGGAAAAATGTCTCTGGATTTGAAATACAAATTCATGGATTCAAATGTTCGATTCTTGTACAAATCCGCATAGTCTTCATATTTCATATGTAATTTATTGTCCCTTCTCAGAATCTTTTATATGTTTTTAAATTGTGTAATGAGATAAAATATTATTCAAAGTTATTCTATCTTGGTTTATTTGGGTGAGGATACATTTTACCTTCGAGTATCCTTACCATATGCCAATTTGGTTGATCTCAAAAAAAATATATTTTTTGTTAATTTAAGAACAAGATTTATATTAATACTTTTTTGACTTTAAGTAGAACGTATTCAAGACATAAGGCGGTGTCGGTAATGAAGTTGGCTAGGGCCATAATGTGATTTACTGACCTCCAGAAGCGCTCATGACATTGTAAATTTGCAAAATTTAACAAATAGGGAGATTCGATAAAAAAAATCAGTGCTGACCTGATAGATCGAATCTGACATGGGAAGGATCAGATAGACTAGAATCTTATATTACGATACTAATAAAAGTACACAATACATTTTAGTTATGATTTAGGTAAATTACTAAATCATAGTTTTCTAAAAATAAAGCTTCAAATCAGAAGCATAAAAGACGTTTTCTCAAGGTGATGCTATTTAACTTGAAGAACCATTTTCATATCTAATGAAAAGCGCTCTTACGTAAAAACAACATACAAATCTAGTTTTTCGATCGTACTCTTTCTCTTTATTGTAATCAAATCAAATTGATATACAATAAAGAAAGAAACTCAATAAACGTCCTTTCAATTTTTCAATTTTTCAATTTTCCTTTCCTTTCCTTCCTTCCTTCCTTCCTTCCTTCCTTCCTTCCTTCCTTCCTTCCTTCCTTCCTTCCTTCATTTCTTTCCTTTCCTTTTCTTTGCTATTTCTCCTATCCTAATAAGATAGAAGAACAAGAATAGAGGAGGAGAAAGGAAAGGAAAGGAAAGGAAAGGAAAGGAAAAGTTAGGAAAAAAAGAAATGAAATGGACGATAAAAGTTCAACCGACGATTTATAATAAAGTAAATAATAATTCTACAGCCATTATTTACTTTATTTGACTCCGGTTGATCCTGCCGGACCCGACTGCTATCAGAGTGGGACTAAGCCATGCGAGTCAACATAGCAATATGTGGCATACGGCTCAGTAACACGTAGTCAACATGCCCAGGGGACGTGGATAACCTCGGGAAACTGAGGATAAACCGCGATAGGTCATCACTTCTGGAATGGGTAATGACTTAAATCTATATGGCCCCTGGATTGGACTGCGGCCGATCAGGCTGTTGGTGAGGTAATGGCCCACCAAACCTGTAACCGGTACGGGCTCTGAGAGGAGGAGCCCGGAGATGGGCACTGAGACAAGGGCCCAGGCCCTAT
This sequence comes from Candidatus Nitrosocosmicus oleophilus, assembly GCF_000802205.1. Classification (NCBI taxonomy): domain Archaea; kingdom Thermoproteati; phylum Nitrososphaerota; class Nitrososphaeria; order Nitrososphaerales; family Nitrososphaeraceae; genus Candidatus Nitrosocosmicus; species Candidatus Nitrosocosmicus oleophilus. The sequence goes on from NZ_CP012850.1 coordinate 2,060,886, forward strand.
GGGGCGCAGCAGGCGCGAAACCTCTGCAATAGGCGAAAGCTTGACAGGGTTACTCTGAGTGATTTCCGTTAAGGAGATCTTTTGGCACCTCTAAAAATGGTGCAGAATAAGGGGTGGGCAAGTCTGGTGTCAGCCGCCGCGGTAATACCAGCACCCCGAGTGGTCGGGACGTTTATTGGGCCTAAAGCATCCGTAGCCGGTTCTACAAGTCTTCCGTTAAATCCACCTGCTTAACAGATGGGCTGCGGAAGATACTATAGAGCTAGGAGGCGGGAGAGGCAAGCGGTACTCGATGGGTAGGGGTAAAATCCGTTGATCCATTGAAGACCACCAGTGGCGAAGGCGGCTTGCCAGAACGCGCTCGACGGTGAGGGATGAAAGCTGGGGGAGCAAACCGGATTAGATACCCGGGTAGTCCCAGCTGTAAACGATGCAGACTCGGTGATGAGTTGGCTTATTGCTAACTCAGTGCCGCAGGGAAGCCGTTAAGTTTGCCGCCTGGGGAGTACGGTCGCAAGACTGAAACTTAAAGGAATTGGCGGGGGAGCACCACAAGGGGTGAAGCCTGCGGTTCAATTGGAGTCAACGCCGGAAATCTTACCGGGGGCGACAGCAGAGTGAAGGTCAAGCTGAAGACTTTACCAGACAAGCTGAGAGGAGGTGCATGGCCGTCGCCAGCTCGTGCCGTGAGGTGTCCTGTTAAGTCAGGTAACGAGCGAGATCCCTGCCTCTAGTTGCTACCATTATTCTCAGGAGTAGTGGAGCTAATTAGAGGGACCGCCGTCGCTGAGACGGAGGAAGGTGGGGGCTACGGCAGGTCAGTATGCCCCGAAACCCTCGGGCCACACGCGGGCTGCAATGGTAAGGACAATGAGTTTCGATTCCGAAAGGAGGAGGCAATCTCTAAACCTTACCACAGTTATGATTGAGGGCTGAAACTCGCCCTCATGAATATGGAATCCCTAGTAACCGCGTGTCACTATCGCGCGGTGAATACGTCCCTGCTCCTTGCACACACCGCCCGTCGCTTCATCGAAGTTGGTTCTTGGCGAGGTGGTGCCTAATTGGTACTATCGAACCTGGGGTCAGCAACGAGGGAGAAGTCGTAACAAGGTGGCCGTAGGGGAACCTGCGGCCGGATCACCTCCTTAGTTATTATATTGTAGTAGTGGTAGTGGGTTAGAAGGGGCCTAGTGCTCTTTCTAATCTGCGAGACTTTACAATAAAATTATACTAATAAAATAAAATCCCTAAATCTATCATATTATCATAATCATCATCTTCATCTTAATACATGAATGATGTAAGATAAAAAAGAGAGGGAGTGCAATCAAATCAATCTGATCAATCAATTCCTTCATTTTTCATTCATACGGTTCGAAAAACTGACTAGTATGTTGTATTTTTGACAAATTGATACAAAGAGAAAGGTTAGAAAGAAAAACTCTCTACTAATAGACTCCGGAATGATTTTAAGCAAATACCAATCCGTCTATGCAAATTCTTGATCGGCTATCTTCTTGTGGAAATTAAAGTAGCTTTGATAATTGATATATTAGAAAATAATCAGTCTATCTGATCATTCCAAACAAAATCAGCATATGTAGTATCGGATGCAATTCTTTGTCTCATAAAAAAATGAGGAGTAGAAGATGAAGAATGAAGTTGATGTAGTAAACGTTGTTTACAATGATCATCATGTAAAGGAAAACTCCAATTGAAAAAAGGTATCCACAACGTGTAGTAACACATTATCACAGATTTCAAAATAGACTAAATTCGCGTAATAACAATGTGGTCATCATGAACAACAGAATTTATTTTGATTGTTATAGTGCAATATGTGTGTTATAGTTGTAGGTAAACAGCAAATTATCTTTATACATACGAAATACCAAATACCGACCAAATCAAATCAAATCAAATCAAATCAAATTAGACTTTTCTACCACAAGTGGAACTAACTAACTAACTAACTAAAAGACTAGACTAGATAACTAATCTAATAACTAGATCCAAAGGACAAAGAAAGAAAGAAACTCCAACAAAAAATAAAAAATAGAAAGTAAGTAAGTAAATTTATTTATTTATTTATAACTACTGGACTGGTGCAAAGACGCCGATTGGTGGATGACTCGGCTTGATAAGCGATGAAGGACGTGGCAAGCTGCGATAAGCCTGGGTTAGGTGCATGCGACCGACGACCCCGGGATTTCCGAATGAGGTCTCTCTATACACTCCCATGCTTTAGCTAGGGAGAGCAAACCGTCCGAAGTGAAGCATCTGAGTAGGACGAGGAAGAGAAATCAATTGAGATTCCGTTAGTAGCGGCGAGCGAAAGCGGAACAGCCCAAACTGAATCTGTTATGGTAACATGATAGAGATGTGGTGTTACGGATATGGCGTATAGGATCCTGTAATCGAAGCTAAAGTGTACTGGAAAGTACCGGAATAGAGGGTGATACCCCCGTAGGCGAATGAGAGCAGGATTCTGTCATATTCAGAGTAACTGGCCTTGGCAGTGGCCAGTGAAGATGGGTGAAAGTAGCATCCAAGGCTAAATATTCATCAAGACCGATAGAATACTAGTACCGTGAGGGAAAGTTGAAAAGTACCCCGGAAGGGGGGTTAAAAGCGCCTGAAACCAATCGGTTACAGACGTGTATGGCTCGAAAGGATTTCTAGAGTCATACGTTCCGTCTAGAAACACGGGCCAGGGAGATTGCTGTCATGGCAAGCTTAACCTTTAACAGAGGGAAGGCGAAGGGAAACCGAATTTGCGCATTTTTTCATTTGAAAAAAGAGGCAATGGATCTGAAAGGGTCTTGAGTCATGGCAGTAAGGCTAGAAACCGGACGATCTAGTCCTGGATAAGACGAAGGTGAGCGAAAGCTCGCTGGAGGTCTGCAAGGGTCCTGACGTGCAAATCGGTCCCCTGATCTGGGATTAGGGGTCAAAAACCAATCTAGTCCGGTGATCGCTAGTTCCCACCGAAGTGGATCGCAGTCCTGCCTTAGCTGAGATTGCTTGTACTGTAGAGCACCGATCGGGCGGTAAGGGCTCGAAAGAGCTCGCCATCCATTCGAACTCCGAATGTGCAAGCGTCGTAGAAGCTAGGAGGCGGGTTTATGTGGGGTAAGCCTCATAACCGAGAGGGGGACAACCCAGACTAAAGTTAAGGTCCCCAAATGTCTACTAAGTGTCAAACCAAAGGGTGTTTTCGAGCAAAGACAGCAGGAAGGTAGGCTCAGAAGCAGCCATCCTTCAAAGAGTGCGTAACAGCTCACCTGCCGAGCTCGAAAGCCCCGAAAATGTACGGGGCTCAAGTAGACTACCGATACTTTAGACCACCGACGATGTCGGTGCGTGGTAGGTGGGCGTAGTGTTTGGGTAGAAGCTGGGCTGTAAAGTCCAGTGGACCGAACTACTAGTGCAGATCCTGGTGGTAGTAACAGCATAGCCGAGTGAGAATCTCGGCGACCGCATGGGCAAGGGTTTCCCGGCAATGCGTCATCAGCCGGGAGTTAGCCGGTCCTAAAAACAACCTCAACAGAATTGTTTGAATGGGAAACTGGTTAATATTCCAGTGCCTTGAAAGTTCGTTATTACCTCTTCTGTCGCTTCCGGATAGGGTAAGCAGAACCGTCGTTCTGTCTAAGTATTCTAGCTTTGAGGAGTGCCGTAATGGCGAGAATTAAAGCGAGATACCAATGGCCTTCTGCAAGGAGGGTTTACTTGATTCCAGGAGACAATGAAAGCAGAAATAGGAAGATACTTTCAAGACCGTACCGAGATCCGACACTGGTGCCCTGGATGAGAAGTCTAAGGTCTATCGGGTATACCGTATGGCAAGGGAACTCGGCAAAATAGCTCCGTACCTATGGTATAAGGAGTGCCTGCAGTTTTTACGAGGAGTAGGGACTGCAGGTCGCAGTGACTAGGGGGTCCCGACTGTTTAATAAAAACACAGGTGGTCGCTAGTCCGAAAGGATGTGTATGGCCTCTGTATCCTGGCCAGTGGCGGTACCTAAAACCTGGGTTCAACTGGGCTAAGGGCCGCTAAACGCCGGGAGTAACTCTGACTCTCTTAAGGTAGCCAAATGCCTTGTCGGGTAAGTTCCGACGTGCATGAATGGAACAACGAGGGCCCCGCTGTCCCTGCCTACAACCCGGTGAAGCCACATAACGGGGACGAACAGTCCCCGAACCTCTGTCGGGGAGAGAAGACCCTGTGGAGCTTTACTGCAGCCTGTTGTTGCGATATGGTGTCAAATGCAGAGAGTAGCTGGGAGCCGTTATGGTCAGTTCTCCGGGACTGATTTAGGCAAAAGTGTAACACCAGCCATTTGTTACCGTATCGCTAACCTGTTTAACAGGGACATCGGCAGGTGGGCAGTTCGGCTGGGGCGGCACCCCCTTGAAAATGTATCGAGGGGGCCCAAAGATTGGCTCAGGCGGGACAGAACTCCGCCGGTGAGGGCAAAGCCAAAAGCCAGTCTGACTGGATTCCCAATGATACGGGATTCAGAGGCGAAAGCCGGGCTTAGCGATCCATCATGTCCTCACTATTGGGGGCTGGTGGTGACAGAAAAGTTACCCTAGGGATAACAGGCTCGTCGCGGGCGAGAGCTCCCATCGACCCCGCGGTTTGGTACCTCGATGTCGGCTCTTCCCATCCTGGTTCTGCAGCAGGAGCCAAGGGTGGGGCTGCTCGCCCATTAAAGGGGAACGTGAGCTGGGTTTAGACCGTCGTGAGACAGGTCGGTCTCTGCCTGACAGGGGCGTGGTTGTCTGAGGGGAAGTTGCCCCTAGTACGAGAGGAACAGGGCAGCGCAGCCTCTGGTTTATCAGTTGTCCGACAGGGCAAGCTGAGCAGCTAAGCTGTTTAGGATAACTCCTGAAAGCATCTAAGGAGGAAGCCTTTCCCGAGAAAAGACAACCTTCCGTAAGGAGGAGGGCGGCCATAGAAGATGGCGTTGATGGAATGGAGGTGTAATTATCAAGCCTTCGGGCGAGATATTCAGCCTGCCATCACCAATAGCCCAACGCACCTGATCTGTAATTAAAAAATTACAACCGACAAGGAGACAATTGAATTTATACACTATAGCACGTTTATCAGGTACTATCAACAAAACTTTTAACATTTTGTTTTTGACTATATTGTGCGTAAGGAGTAGCGTCATATTTTTGAATAAATTATTTGAGGTTCTTTAGTTGTTGATACCTTTTTTCAATTGGAGTTTTCCTAATGAAATGCCTATGTGTATTCACATCATATACTGGATTTTATCATAAATTCGATAATATTTAGGAGGGTTTCTACTAGGGAGATTTTATTATTGTTAGATATGATATAAACATCTAAATATCAATCTTATACTAAATTCTCGTTATATTGAAAAGCATTTGTATATCCCATAAGGAAGATGTTGATGGGATAGTTTCTGCAGCGTTATTACAAAACGCCCTGAAAATTAGGAACATATTTTTGGTAGATTATCCAAATTTATTGAATTCCTTAGACTATACGATATCTCTTTGTCATAAGAATAGAAAGTTCTCAAGAGTTTTTATTTGTGATGTTGGTCTTAACAAAAAGAATCAAAACTTATTTATAGATAAGTTGAAGATACTATTACTTAGAAATATTGAAGTTATCTATATAGATCATCATTATCTTGAGACAGAGATAAGGAGAGAGTTGGAATCGATTGGGGTGAAATTAATTCATGATATTAATGATTGCACTTCTGTTCAAATTTATCATCTACTTAGAAGAAAATTAAGTGTTAAATTTGCATTCTACGCTGCTGCCGCGGCGTTAACAGATTATATGGAGTCAAATCCAAAGGCAAGTTTATTGGTTAGCAAATATGACCGAACGTTCTTGATGCTGGAATCATGTTTTTTATCATATATTATATCTTCTTCTCAAAAAAACATTGAGTTTCTGAAGTTTATCTCCAGGTCTGTATCCAAAGGGAAAATGCCACATGAGATTAAAAATGGATTCAAATTGGTCAGGGAGTTTTGTGAGAAGATTAATAAAGCAATTACTATAGTAGAAGAACAATCTAAGCACTTGAATAATATTTCATACTTTGAACATAATCTAGAATTATCTTCAAGCATGATTGTAAATTTCGTGTTGGGTATTACTGGTAAGAAAGTCGGAATAGCATTTAAATTAAAATCAAATATTAATTCTTATATACTTTCTATCCGAGGATCTAAGGAATGCAATACTCATCTTGGAATGTTAGTAAACAATCTATCTGCAGAATTAAATGGTAGCGGCGGTGGACACGACAAGGCATGCGGAGCCGTAATACCTATGGAAAATTTCAAGAAATTTTTGGATAAGTTGGATCAAGAAATAGTCTAAGTAAATTCAAAAAACTATTTAATTAATATTTCATTTATAACATAGATTCTAATATGACCAGAATAGGAGAGATTTACCGTAGAGTTCATGGAAGAATAGTTGAACGACCAACTAATTTTAGCTGGGTGATTCCTCAGAAATTGGCAGGCAGCGGGTTGCCATCGTCTTACGATCAACTCACATGGCTTGCTTCTAATAATATAAAAAGTTTAGTTACTGTCAGAGAGATTCCTTTACCAGAAATCTGGATTCAAAAAGTGAAATCTCAAAACTATGAACTAGAAAACTATTTTTTGAAAACGGATGATTATAATGCTCCAACTATCGATGAAATTCATGAAGTTGTGGATTATATCGAAAAAAAAATAGAGGGAAATAAACCAGTTTTGGTTCACTGTGCAGCAGGAAAGGGAAGGACAGGAACCATTCTGGCGGCCTATTTGATAAAAAAGCATAGGTTGACTCCACATGAAGCAGTTAAGAAATTGAGACTTATGAGACCTGGATCGGTTCAATCAGAACGACAATCCATGGCCATCGAACATTATCACAAATTCCTTAACCAATAAATTTACTACTGTTCTTGATACTGTAAAATTTAAATTGACTCAAAGAGTTCTATATCTACTGACGACTGAAATAATGTTCAATTCCTTACAAGATTATCAACTTAAAAAGAAAAAAAAATTCAAAGTGATTTTGGTAATTCTAGCATCATTTTTTGTTGTCGCTTGTCTATTTTCTATTGGTGTTTTTCATTCTATCCAACTGGCAAGCGGATCTGGACCTAACTTGACTTTCGAGGCCGATCAAATGACCCTGGGAGATAGTCACAACTATACCACCAGAGATTACGACAATTCGCTCCCTGATCTCTTTGATAGAGTCGAAAAATCTGTGGTTCAAATAACTGAACCGGGGAGTACTCAAGCCATAGAGCCTAAGCCCTCAAGATTGGGCTCAGGATTTGTATATGATAAATTAGGACATATTGTTACTAACTTTCATGTAGTAGATGGTTCAAAGAATAATAAAGTCTACATAACATTTCTAGATGGGGTATCATATGAAGGTGACATTATAGGGACTGATCCTTACTCTGACCTTGCTGTAGTAAAACTTTCCGAAGTAGATAAGAATGTCAGTTCGAAATTGATCCCATTAGAATTGGGTAATTCTTCTAATGTTAGGATTGGACAAAAAGTTGTAGCTGTTGGGAACCCCTTTGGATTATCGGGATCCCTGTCTGAAGGCATTATAAGTGGTTTAGGAAGGCTGATGCCCGCAGGGAATAACGGTGATTCTCCACAAAATCCATTTGACAAGCCTCAAATAATCAAACCTAGCCCATCATTTTCAATACCTGACATCATTCAAACAGATGCCGCCATAAATCCAGGTAACTCGGGAGGACCGTTAATTGATATGAGTGCTAATGTTATTGGGATTAATACGGCTATTTTCTCTAATACTGGTGTTTATTCAGGGATTGGATTTGCCATTCCTTCTAATTTTCTAACCAAAATAATACCCCACTTAATAAAAAACGGGGAATACGATCATCCATACATTGGGGTAAACGGATTTGATATAACTCCAGAAATATCAAAATTATTGAATTTACCTGAAGCTGTGGGCTTTTTGGTGATAAACGTTACGGATGATAGTCCTGCCAAACTTGCTGGGATACTGGGAGGCAATAAGAGCATGCTAATAAACGGATTGCCGATTAAACTTGGTGGTGATATAGTTACCGAAATAGATAGTAAGTCTGTTAGAAAAGTGGATGACATTTTATCGTATTTGGAGAATTACAAGCAAGTAGGTGATAACGTTACTCTAACAGTGTTAAGAGGTCCAGATCTAGTAAAACAGACCATAACGATCCCATTAACTGCTCGACCGGCTTTGGAAACGAATTTGACTCATCCATCTTTGGGCGTAATAGGTTTGGATGTAACCCCTGAAATTGCCAAATTAATGAATATCTCACGTGAAAATGGCTTCTTGATTACCAGCATAATCGATAATAGTTCCGCTTCTAAAGCAAATCTGAGGGGTAGCTATGTAGTTACCGAAGTTAATGGGACAGTTTTGGAGTTGGGAGGAGACATAATAGTAAAGATGGACAATGTCGATGTAAAGAACCAAATGGACATAAAGAATTATTTAAAGACAAAGAGTATTGGCGATTCTATTGTTATTACCCTGTTTAGAGATGAACACTATTTAACAAAATCCCTGGTTCTTGAACCGATAACCGAAAATCAACGAATTCTGGAGGATTCCAAAAAAACTACAAATGATATGTCTCATCCGCTTTCACAGGATGACCTTAAAGAATTCTTAGAGTCATGCGCAAAGGTGTTGCCTAGAGAGGCATGTGAATCGATGATAATCATAAAATAGCATTTTCGTAATAGATGATATATATCGGCCTTAAAATATAGCTATAGGGAACATGATTTCAAGGAATGAAGATGAATTCCACCTGTTTTGTAGACGCGTAGTGGATTTGGATCCAAGTATACGCTTTGCGGGTATAGCGGATGAGGATGGAAAATTGGAATCCATAGCTGAAAGAATCGGATTAGTGCCTCTCTTAACTCCTGAGGAGAGGGCTCAGTATGCCATTACGGCTGCTACCAGGCAGTATACACGTCTTAGGTGGGAATACATGCTTGGTAAGATACAATATGCTAGCTCGAAATACGAACGCCTGATTAGGGCTACCATACCAATTACTGACGAAAATAGTACTTTATCATATGTCTTACTATTGTCTTTCGATCCTGAGATTACAAATGTTCATCAAATTATTACGGAAAAGATAATTCCATTCGTAAACGATAACAAGACCAACCTGACGAAATTACATGATAAATAATAGTATAGCAACGTGATTGGACCTTTTTATTGAAAAAGCTTTTTATATTGTAATATTTTTTTAGTAAAATTTACTAATACTAAACGAAGATATTATATACCCGAAAAATCTACTTAATGATGCATGAATAAGTTCAATGTATTCGTAGTTTTAAGTATCGTAGCTGCAGCATCTTTGTTTGGAGCAATGGTAACACCAGCTCTCGCACAAGACAACATGTCAATGACCATGGACAACTCCTCAATGCCAATGGATCAAATGGGTAATATGACCATGACGATGGATAATTCTACCGACATGGGCAATAGTACAATGACTGCAAACTAGATTAAGATATTAACCAATAATATTTTTTTCTAGAATTGATTTTCTAATTTCTTAAATAATTTATTTTTTTGAAATCGAAGATTTGTAATTGATGATTAAATAAGACTAAATATAATTATTTTTAATGACTTTTGACAATCTATCTGAATATTTGTACGCTTTAGAATCTGCAGGCGAATTAAAAAGGATCCAGACGGAAGTAAGTTCCGAATTAGAAGTCGCTGAGATTATGAGACGATTGATGTATACAAAGAAAAGCCCAGCTATTTTATTTGAAAACATAAAGGATTTTGAAATCCCCATCCTTGGCAATGCATTCGGATCGATTAAGAGGCTGCAGATAGCTTTAAACTTAGATGATTTTTCAGAAATAGGTAACAGAATTGTTGAAATGACCCGCATGAAAATGCCATCAGGAGTTTTAAATAAACTAAAGATGCTTCCAAAGTTATCGGAAATCTCTGAGTACGGTCCTAAGATTGTGGATAAAGGTCAAGTCCAAGAAGTTATTGAAACACATAATCCTTCCTTCAAGAAATTCCCCATCCTTAAATCATTCAAACAGGATGCAGGAAGATTTATTACCTTTGGAATGACTGTTACCAACCATCCGGAAACCGGAATTCGAAATATAGGAGTTTATCGCATTCAAATTTTGAGTGACAATCAAGCGATTATGCACTGGCAGATTCACAAACGAGGTGCCCAACATTCTGATATCTCGAAGGAATCTAAAAAACCAATTGAAGCGGCAATAGTAATTGGGGCTGACCCCGGTACTATTTTTAGCAGCATAGCCCCAGTTCCAGAAGGTATGGACAAATTTCTATTTGCGGGAATTTCTCGAAAGAAAGGGGTCAAAATGGTGAAATGTGAAACAGTAGATTTGGAAGTTCCAGCTAATTCAGAAATCGTATTTGAGGGCATTATCAACCCAGACCACCTTGAGACAGAAGGGCCATTTGGAGATCATACTGGATATTATACTCCGCCTGACAAATTCCCTGTTTTTACATTAACCGGGGTTATGCATAGAAAAAAGCCGATATATTTAACCACTGTAGTTGGAAAACCTGTTCTAGAGGATGCTTACTTTGGAAAGGTAATAGAAAGATCATTTTTGCCTCTGATACAGATGTTTCAGCCCGAAGTAATAGATTTCTCGATGCCGGCAGCTGGATGGTTTCAAGGATTGGGAATAATCTCAATCAAAAAGAGATACCCTGGACAAGCAAAAAAGGTGATGATGGGCCTATGGGGGTTAGGGCAACTATCCTTAACTAAGATTTTTGTTGTTGTTGATCATGATGTTGATGTTCATGATATGGATAAGATTATTTGGGCTGTAACTACTAAAGCGGATCCGAAACGGGATATACTAATAATAGAGAATGTACCCACAGACACTTTAGATCCCTCATCACCTTTAGTAAATTTTGGATCGAAAATGGGAGTTGACGCCACAACCAAATGGAGAGAAGAAGGCTTTTTTAGAGAGATTCAGGAGGAAGTTCAAGTTGATGAAGAAACCAAATTTTTGGTTGATAAGAAGTGGTCAATGTACGGATTACCTCCAGAAAATAACAATTCTAATATCGACTAAAAGAATTTTTTGACTACGTTCGTCCTTGTCTGTAATCAAATTAAAGCCTTATATTTAGGAATTGAGTATAGTAGGTTACTAAGATAGATAATGTCTAGTAAAGACAAAAAGACAAACAGCATCCAGTTGAAAAAGGCCACAAAATGCGAAAGTTTGGATGAAGGAACTTTTGCATTCTTAAATTGGATGAATTGCAAGTCATTTGATAATGCAGGTTATGAACAGAACCCACCATTAATCTTGAAATATGTTGATTTTCCTAATTTAAGCGAGGTAAAATTATTTGATAGATTCTTGAACCAAGACATTTTTGTCAGTGTAGTTGATTGCGTCCCATCATGCAGGGCATGTTTTGCAGATGATTGCTCACACGTCGGTTTTACTATTTGCTTACTCCAATTAATTGAGCGAGGGGGCCTTGAATCGATGGATGATATTTTGAAACAAATGAATGCCTAAATTAGATATTTGAATTGTCTGAATACTATACACGACGATTTTATAATAAAATTTTTATATTCATTTATCTAAGGTTTGATAATGACTGAGAATAATGAATATGTTCCGAACGTTGTAGCTTTGGAGGTATTAGAAAAAAATGGTGTTAATATTGAAAGACTAAAAGAATTGATAACCAAAGGCGTAGGTGCGGAATTTACAACCTATTATTATTATACTATTTTAAGGATGCACTGTACAGGCCTTGACGGAGAGGGAATCAAGGAAATCGTTGAAGATGCAAGAATTGAAGATCGAAACCACTTCGAGGCCATGGTTCCAAGACTCTATGAATTGGGGGGTAGTTTACCACGAGATATCAGAGATTTTGCAACTCAAGCTGGTTGTCCAGACGCTTATCTGCCAGAAAATTGGAAGGATTTGACCTCTATCATAAAGGTACTTCTGGAAGCAGAACAATGCGCTATCAGATCCTGGGGAGAAGTATGTGACATGACAGGGGGAAAAGATCCCAGAACGTTCGATATTGCACAGAGGATAATGCAAGAAGAAATTGAGCATGAAGCTTGGTTCATAGAGCTGTTATCGAAACGACCATCGGGGCACTTTAGGAGAAACTTTCCAGGTCAATCACCTTATACTTCTGGTGCAGGTGGACTCAGCCACCTTTAATTTTTGTCCATCAGATTGCTTTTATCCAGTTTTGAGGATTTCTTGAAAAATTATTTGTATTACTAAATCAGGACTTAGCAATTATTGTGGGGTGATCTAAAATTGTCACTTAAATCAGCCTAACAAGTTTTTTTATTAATAGAGAAATATTTTATAAGCCCATTGTAAGATAAGAGTATGGTATTGCACTTAACAAATAGAAGGAAAGGGGAATTTCTAATGGCTATAGCCGGAATTGGCCTGGCCATAGGTGCTATGAGTATCAGCGTGCCACAAGTCGCATATGCAGGTCTGTGTATAACCGGTTTGGGTATAGTGTCGATGTTGTGGAGATAGATTAAAGATTTGTATTCTACCTTTATGTCATCTGTTCATGGTGTGAAATGAAAAACTTCACTAGAAATAATCCGAATTAATAACCAACGTTATAATCCGATCAAAGTTGTCAAAGTATTCAGTAAGGCTATTTCGTCCCCATTATTTGTACAGTTGAAAACCGAACCAAAATTTGATTTTAATAATAATCAGTATGCGCTGAGTAATAACAGGCCATAAAAAATTTAAACTCGAATTGTGCGGATAAATTATCAAATTTTTTGGGAGATGATCTACTACTTATTCTTAATTCATTTTTAGCCCCACAGTTTTTATTTCTTGAAGGTAGAATTCTTTAAATCCCAACAAGCTCTGCATAATTGGCCATTAACACCCCACAAAGGTTTGGGATTATACCTAATAAATCCCAGTCTCTTGTTACATTCATTGCAATAATTAATGATTTTTTCATATTCTTTGGATTTTCTTTCATAGCATACAATGCACATAGGTTGAATAGTGTTTAGATTCCACTTCCATTCGGGTTTCTTGATTTCACTGGAGATTTTCTCCTTACACATAAAGCAAATCAGATAATTTGTTTCGGAATTTATGGGATTTGAATTATCCACCGTATTGTTAATATTTGATTCCACCTGCACATTGTCCTTTAAATGTTCTTTGTTTAAGTTTAAGGCTTTTCCGTCGTTAGAAGGGGCCAATTTTCTCTTAAATGGAATCTTCACGTCTAAATATATTCGAAATTGTCTTATTTTAGAGTTCTAACTTTCATTTGTCCAAAGCAAAATACTTAATTTTTAGAACTCCTCATTAAGTGTTATTGTCTCAGTCTTACTATGACATACTCGAGATAGACCACCATGCAACTAGTGCAGATATCAAAAAATCATTTAGACTTCTTGCCCTCAAGCACCATCCTGACAAAAACAAAAGTACGGAGTCTCATCAAAAGTTCTTGCAAATAGTAGAGGCCTACGAAGTTCTTTCTGATGATAATTCAAGAAGGAAATACGATTTGATCAATTCTTCATCAAGCCAATCATCCAATTTTACTCCTAGTTGGACACCATCAGCTGACCTGTCAAAATTTTACAGTTACGAAATTATAAAAAATTGGTATGTCCCCAACAAATCTACCGGAGGCATATGGGACATAGGAGAAAAGGAAAATCTTGGCATGTGGAAGACTACATTAGCACTATTTGGATCATTAGCATGCGTTGCAGTTTTTATTATTGTACTATCAAATTAGTTATTGCACTAATCAATTTCACTTTATTCTAAAAATAGTCTTAAATTCCTAAGCATATTTAATTCCCATTTTCTTATTATTTTTGAAGTATTTCTAGCATGAATTTCTTCACGAGTATCATTTTCATATCACCAGAGTATTATTCGGCTATAAACCTGAACACATCATTCGATGTTAATTTTTGGTGCTATTAGCAGGTTCCCAAATATGGGAGACTCGCTCTCTATCCTTAAAGTAGCTAACCGGCAATTGAAGATAACACAATAAGAGACATAACGAACCTCTTGGATATTTTATCGAATTTTTGAAAAATTCCTTTATCGTTAGAGACGCGGGAGCATCAAAATCAAATTTTCTTGTCAATTCTTTTATCTGTCTATGCCCAATTAATGCTCTCACTATCTGACTGAAAAAATCATTTTTGTTTATGGGTGGGTTAAAATAGACTACTGCATCATCATCATAGATTACCTTTTTGGCCTTTTCAAGCACTTTACACTGAAGATAAAGATCTATTGCGATTATTTCTTGGGGAATTTCTATCCCTCTAGCCAATTCCGTATCCAATGAAAGTGCTCTACCCATAGTGGTGTATTGAGAAAGACCGTTGATTCTTATTGATCTTAACCAATAACCGATAAAAACTGATGCACATGCATATAGGCCCATATTATTGATTTTGGGGACAGTATTAGAAGCACACAATCCTACGTTATCTGTGATCTTATTCGATAATCGTGAGATACAGTTTTCCCCAATCTCGATGTCTGCGTCCAATAATACTATAATATTACCTTTCGCGTTTCTGAATATAGTATTCCATCCTTGGCTTGCTCCTTTTCTCTTTTCATTGTGAATTAGACGAATATTGTATTCTGGATTTTCAGACCTGATTTTGTTGATAAGAATTGGAGTTTCATCATTCGAATCATCCACGAAAATTACCTCGCTGATAACCAACTTGTCTCCGAGCCGCTGAGACTTGAGTGAATCAAAAAATTTTAAAATATTATTCTGTTCGTTATAAGTAATTATTCCTATCGTGATAGCATTTTTATTCATGATACTTCGATATTCTCTCTGATTTTTTGAGCTACACTCTCGAGCTCATTTATTTGTGCAATCTTGCGCATTGGCCATTGACCTTTGACCCTCTCAATCGAATATCTGGGAACTATGTGTACGTGCACATGTGGTACAATCTGATTAGCAGATTTCCCATTATTCTGGTTAATGTTAAATCCGTCACTTCCCAAAACACTAGTAATTGCCTTTGCTAATCGTGGGACTAGCGAATGCATTTCGCCTACTTCCTTTATCGGCATTTCTAATATATTACTAAAGTGCTGTTTAGGTACTAGCAACGAATGTCCATGATTGATTGGGTACTTATCCATAAAAGCCAAAAATTTTTCATCTTCATAAATTATTGCATTAGGCAAATTTTTCGTTACAATTTGACAAAAAATACAGTTGTGATTTAAGGTCTGCATCATAATCAAGATAATAATAATGAAATATCTAATTTAATATTTAACAGTTAATATGTTTTGCCTTAATTTGGTGTTTATTTTTAGTTCATTTTAAATAGGTCGAAAATTTTTTACAAAGTATGAGTGAATCAATTGAGTTAGAAAGTTTCACACTGAATTTTTCTTTCCCATGCCCAAAATGCGAATACCTTAATGAGATTTCTTCAAATGAATTGCATAACAATAGCATAGAATGCGGAATGTGTGAGACAATATTCAAGTTCGAAGGTTTGGATTCTGTAAAAATAATAGCTACTTTGGAGTAGTGTGATAGTATTACAAGAAAGAATTAAGTTTTTATTTTGTGATTTTAATCTAGATATTTGTAATGATTTTACCTAGCAGAAAAACAGTTGAGGGTGCTTCCCGTGCTCCTCATAGGGCAATGTACAAATCAATGGGTCTCTCAGACGAAGATCTTGGTAGGCCTCTAGTGGCAGTTTGTAGTACATGTAATGAGGCGACCCCATGCAATATTCATTTGGGAAAACTTGCTCAAAAGTCAAAGGAAGGTGTTAGGGATTCTGGAAACACCCCTCGGGAATTTACTACCATCGCTGTTTCTGATGGCATTGCAATGGGACACGAGGGGATGAAATCCTCTCTTGTTAGCCGGGAAATCATTGCGGATTCGATCGAGATAATGGTCAGAGCACATCAATATGACGCTATAGTGGGAATTTCTGGATGTGATAAAAGCTTGCCTGGAACTTTGATGGCAATGGCCCGACTCAATTTGCCTTCTATATTTGTTTACGGGGGCACAATTCTGCCTGGTTATTGGAATGGTAGTCCGGTTACTATTCAAGATGTGTATGAGGCGGTTGGAACATATGATGCTGGCAAAATGAGTTTGGAAGAATTGACAAGTCTTGAAAATGTTGCTTGCCCGTCGGCTGGATCATGTGCAGGAATGTATACCGCTAATACCATGGCATCTATAAGCGAGGCATTAGGGATGGCGTTACCAGGTAGCGCTACACCGCCTGCGGAAAGCGAAGAAAGGCACAAAATTTGCTTTGAGACTGGTAAATCTATTGATCATCTAATACTAAATGATTTGAAACCAAGGGATATCTTGAATTATGAGGCATTCGAAAATGCGATTATGATGGCAAATGCGATAGGAGGTTCGACTAATGCGATACTTCACCTATTAGCACTGTCCCGTGAAGCAGGAATCGAATTGGATATAAAAGATTTTGAATATATTAGAAAAAAGACACCTCATATCGCAAATATGAGACCAGGTGGGAGTTATGTAATGTTGAACTTGGATAATATTGGGGGCATCCCTGTAATTTTAAAATCATTGCTTGATAAAGGTATTCTTAATGGAAATGTAGAGACCGTTACCGGTAACACAATGAAAAAGAATCTCGAGTCTTATGACTTTAGGAAATCCAAGTCTTATTATAAAGAACAAAAAACTGAATTTCGAAATATCCTTCGGACTGTCGATGATCCAATACACAAAGAAGGAACGTTAAAAATTTTGTTTGGAAATTTGGCTCCAGAGGGAGCTGTAATCAAAATTGCAGGATTGAAAGAAGATAAATTTGAGGGGGTTGCCAAAGTTTATCAATCAGAAGAGTCTGCATTTGATGCTGTTTCGAAAAGAGAAATCGGCGAAGGTGATGTTGTCGTTATAAGATATGAGGGTCCAAAGGGTGGTCCAGGAATGAGGGAAATGCTTTCTGTGACAGCGGCCATAGTGGGTCAGGGGTTAGGTGAAAAAGTTGCTATGCTCACTGATGGTAGATTCTCTGGTGCAACCCGTGGATTTATGATAGGGCATGTTTCTCCAGAGGCAATGGTAGGTGGACCCATATCAATAATCAAAAATGGTGATAAGATCAAGATCGATTTAATCAAAGAAACTATTGACCTCAAGATTTCAAAGAAAGAGTTCGCAAATAGGACCAAGAAATTTAAGCCTATAAAGATTAGGTATCGGTCGGGAGCATTAGCAAAATATGCAACATTGGTAAGATCAGCATCAGAGGGGGCTATTACTTCTGCAATACCAAAGTATATGAAAAGGAACTTTACCTAATTTCTTATTTCAATAGAATCTAAGATCCCGTAAAGTGGAAAATCATGAAAATGATCTGCTACTTTATCATCTAAGAAAATAATTTGAAGGACCTCAAAATTATTGAGCATTAGTACAACCTTGCTATTCTCAGATACAAGTTTACCATCTGTAAAAAAGTCTACTGTCCCATCGAAGAATATGGTATCATCTGTACCAAAAAACACATTTTCATCCCCTTTAAAATTAGTAATTGTATGCCAGTGAAATCCTTTAGCATCTGAGGTGATCATTACGAATTTCGAATCAAAAAATTCAACTTTCGAAGAATTAACAATTATCTTCCAATTGCCGGAAACTATCGTTGAAATATTCTTATTAATGAGGCTACCAGAATCGCTAGTATTTAAATCGTTATTAATGGTTGGATTTCCTTTTTCAATGGATTGAATAATGATACCTGAAAGCATTGAAACCAGATTATTAGACAAGTTATCGGTCTGATTCAATTGACCTGTTCCCGTGATATCTCCGAGTGAGCCCTGATTTGAGTTCAAGATTAATGATGAATTACCACTGCTGTTTACACCACCAATGGGTTGCCCAGGCGAAAGGGCTTTAACTGAATGTTCGAGGCTTGTACTATCAGATGATGACGAAACTAATTGATTGTCTTGACCGGATCCGATATTTGACGTTAGGGATGCATTCAAAGTGGAAACCAGAAATCCCGAAAGTGCGAACGTGTTGTTGACATCTAATCTGTTGCTCTTTAAATCCTGTGGGTTTTCCTTATTTTCAGTATTTTCTGTTTCAGCAAAACTGGCATGGAAGGTGCACTGAGTTAAATAAATTATGAATACTAACATGAGCAGTGGTATAAATCTTGTCAAATCCAATAATTGTATTATTGCCTATTTTTTTTAATAAATTTCTTTCCTTATTAATCTTAGTCCAAAAATTTATGAACCTTAAAGTACTATAAACTTGAAATGCTAAACAAAGACCAATTTTTTAGTTTCTTAAAAATAAATAACAGTATGGAATTCTCTAAAGAGGAGATTATTAATCGCTTCGCAGAATCAAAAAATGAAGAACAAAGCATAGATTCGTTGTTATCTGAACTTGAAGTTGAATCTACTTATATGAATTCAAATTTGACTGCGTCATGTAAAGCTGGAACAGTTTACTACAAGTGGAAAAGCTCTTAATTCCACTAATTGACTTTTAATTTTATCGAGTTCAGTATTCGGAAACCGCAATATCACCAAATTCTGAATGGATTAGTTCCAGCACTTCGGAAAGGGTATTAAGATAAACAATTTCATCAGAACTACAATTTCTACCCTCCTCATGAAAAATTCTAGAATTCGACAAAGTTTGCATATTTTTAAGAGGTTTGTAACTCAAGAGTAATACGTAACTTCCTAGCAAATTCTTATTAATGAAAATTTTTTTCCAGTTCGATTTATATGTGATTCTAATACCTTCGTCAGACTCCAGAAACGATAACAATTGCAAAAGGATTTTGTCAGTTGGATTAATGATCAAATGATTACATCATAAATTGCGAGCCTATAAATTTAAAACTTATAATTAACATGTGGAAAGTTTATCAAGTTGAAACTAATTAGGAAAGGCAAAGTAAAGGACATCTATGAAACCAATAACAACACACTAATTTTTTCTTTTTCTAATAGGATATCTGCGTTTGACGTTATACTAAATGATGAAATTCCTTATAAGGGAAAAGTCCTCTGTGATTTTGCACTTTATTGGTTTAAAATATTAAAAGGGAAAAACCATTTTAGGAGAAGAGTAGATACCGATAAGATTGAGGTAGGAAAGTTGAATATGATTCCAATAGAGTGTGTAGTTCGATCATACCTATATGGAAGCTTATATACTAGGTATCTTCAGAATTCTATAGAGATTTCTGGGACGGAGGAATATTTTGCAAATAATGATTTGCAATTGGCTTCAAAATTGCCCGGTCTTGTGTTTGATCCAACTACTAAATCTGACCAACATGATAAACCTCTCTCGGAAACACAAATTCTTAAAAATAGGTTATTAAATGAAACGGAACTAATGCAACTAAAAAAACAATCTCTTGACTTGTTTGAGCAAGTAAATACAATCGTTTCGGATTCGGGCTTTATTCTTTCTGATATCAAATTTGAATTCGGAAAAGATCCAATTACAGGAGAAATAATCCTGGGTGATTCAATTGGACCTGATGAATTTAGAATCTGGAATAAAGGCGATTACCAAGTAGGACACATTCAGGATAGTTATGACAAACAAATTTTAAGAGACTGGTTAGAGGGGATAGGCTTCAGAAAAGAGGTAGAAAAATGCAATAATAATCGTTTAGAACCAAATATTCCAAAATTACCAAAAGAGATTATTGAAAAAATATCTCAAAGATATGTCGATGCTTATGAACGCATAACAAGATCTACTTTTAGCAGGCTTGACTAATAAGGTAAACGAATGGGTGGTCATAGTTATTTATTCTACACCTATGACCAAAAGACCTTGTTTGGAAGGGTCTTTTAATAAATCTATCATCTTTCTAGGAATTTGTATGGCACTAACATTACAGCTTAGACACAGAGTCCTATCACAAATAAAATTGCTTTTTCTTAATACGATATCATGAAGATGTGTTAGGAGGAGATTATCATTTCCAATCCCATGTATTTTGATAGAAAAGGGCTCAACTATCAAATCTATTTCTACTATTGATCGATTTCTCCTGATTTTATTCTTCATAGCACTTGTAAGATCGGAACATGATTTGGTTGCGCTAACTCCTATTATACAATCGCCATTAAGGGTTAGGTTAGGATCTTTGGTAATCTCTATTGTTCGTGTATGTAATGAACGAATATTTTTGTGGCCACAAAATTGAATTTCTTCGGTTAACAACTAGCCAACTATATTCATGTTATTGGGTAAATAATCCTTTATTTTTTAAATAAGGTAACTATAAATAAAGATTTAGAAGTAATCTAGTTGATTTGTTACCAGCAGCAGCAGGTTATGATAGAGGAATTACTGTTTTCTCACCTGATGGGCGATTATATCAGGTTGAATATGCAATCGAAACCGTTAGGAGAGGCACGCTAGCTTTAGGGATCAAAAGCACTGATGGTGTAATCCTTGCAGTAGAAGAAAAAACGAGAAAATTGCAAATATCTAATGTAACTCAAAAAATATTTCAGATAGATGATCACATAGGTCTTGCCGCAGCAGGGTATATTCCAGACGCTCGCACACAGGTTGACCATGCACGATTTTTTGCCCAGAGTAACCGCCTTATTTATGATGAAGTAGTAGACGTTGAAGGCGTTGCAAAAAATTTAGCTGATATGGCCCAACAGTACACTCAATATGCTGGAGCCAGGCCTTTCGGCGTTGCATTGATATTGGCTGGTGTAGACAAGAATGGAATAGGCTTGTATCTAACTGACCCAAGCGGTACATACATCGGATACGATGCTGTGGCAATTGGTGCAGGAAGCGAACAAGTAACTGAACACCTAGAAAAGAATTATAGGAATGATATTAGTCTTGACAAAGCATGTGTACTTGCTATTGAATCTATCTTCATGGTTAGTGAAGAAAAGACCGGTACTAAACACATCAGATTGGCAGTAATTGATTCAAAATCAAAAACTTTGCGAATGATGCCGTTAGAAGAAATAGAGAATTATTCAAAACAAGTTCAAGATAAAGAAAGTCAATCTTGACCTACTTTGATTTAGATTGTCATAATAATATAGTTTATTTGATCATACGACCATTTAAATAATTCCTGTTTAATTGAAAAAATGATTATTAATGGCAATTGAAATTGGTTCCAAAGCACCTAATTTGCAAATTTCTAAATGGGTACAAGGTACACCAACTAATATAGATCAATTGGCGGGAAATGTTGTCGTTATAGAAGTCTTTCAAGTTAATTGTCCAGGGTGTTTTTTATATGGAATTCCTCATGCGATTTCTCTCTATGAAAAATTTAAGAATAAAAATGTCAAAATATTAGGAGTAGCAACTGCATTCGAAGATTATGACAAAAATACTTTACAAAACCTTGAACTTTTACTTTCAGATAATCAAGTAATTGGAGAGACATTTAAGGCGTTAAAACAACATGGCAAATTGGTTGACGGAAATAAGTTATATTATAAGATACCATTTCCTGTAGCATTTGATAATGTTATTAAAATGCCATTCGATGTTTCAGACAAGATGATTTTTGATTTTATTGATATATATTTTCCTGATTTTTCTACGTTCTCTGACAAAGATAAAGCAGATCTTATCGACAAAGTGCGAAATTATTTGCAAAATAAGGAATTTTCGGCATCGACATTTGAGACTTATAGATTGAGGGGAACACCCTCCTCCGTAGTTATAGATAAAGAGGGAATATTGAGATACAGTTTTTTTGGATCTGAGGGTTATTTGGAAGGAGCAGTGAACGAGTTGCTAAATCAACGGTGAGCTACATTTCAACTATTGAGATTTGATGTTTCCATTCCAGACTCGTTCTTGTATGACGTTTCAACTGAAATTGATAAGACATTAAAAATTTTCCAATTAGCAAGAGCGTTGTCGATTTTTAGAGTT
The DNA here is from genome assembly GCF_000802205.1 of Candidatus Nitrosocosmicus oleophilus. Classification (NCBI taxonomy): domain Archaea; kingdom Thermoproteati; phylum Nitrososphaerota; class Nitrososphaeria; order Nitrososphaerales; family Nitrososphaeraceae; genus Candidatus Nitrosocosmicus; species Candidatus Nitrosocosmicus oleophilus. Next base: position 2,083,018 of record NZ_CP012850.1, read on the forward strand.
AATAACGTATTCATATATCATGATAAGTTACTAAGTACAAGCAAATATGATCTCCAATTCATGGTAACTATCCTTGAATATCTTGATACGCCTCAATACTTACGAAAGAAAATCTATCCGAAAATCGATATATTGAAACATGCTGGGAAGCTTCATCCAATAAGGTCACATCATCATAAAGATAAGATAGAAATAAATGACATCAAAGCTGGCGAAATTAGGGTTGGGGTTGTTGAGAAAAGAGGTGACGCCTATGTTGTAGATGTTGGACTTAAAATACCTATCAAATACGAAGGGAAATTTAAGCAAGGTGGTAGGAAGGTCAACGTAAAATTACTAAAGCATAAAAATTACATTAATGCTGTTGATATCGAAAAAAATGAAATAACAGAGAAATATTGGGGTTACAATGTGTATCAAATAAGAGAATTAAAAAATATTTTGGAAAAGTTTCCTATCTCTAACATTATCCTTACGTCTAAATATTCAAAATACTTTAACCCGTCTGAGAATGAGTTATCTAAGGCCAATAGACAATTAAGCAATAATTCAATCTTAGTTGTTTTCGGATCACCAAAATTTGGATTGAACTCTATTTTATCAAAAGAGAAAATGGACATTTCCAAGTACTATTCTTATAATTTCTTTCCAAATCAAGGTACTCAAACAGTCAGATTAGAGGAATCAATTTATGGAGTTTTGTCTATTCTTAATATTTGTCTTCCATCTTCCTAATCGACTAATAGCGATAATAAACTTATTAAAGGGATCAGAAAAATTTTTGTATCTATGGGTCACCGAAAATATAGCACACCACGAAGAGGTAGCATTGCATTTCGACCACGGGCCAGAGCACAAAGCTTAGAAGCTAGAATCAGAACTTGGCCCGAAAATTCTAGTCGTGATAATGTTGGCTTGGTTGGTTTTGCCGGATTTAAAGTAGGTCAAATTCAGGTTATGACAATTGATGATAAGGAGAAGACTCCAAATTATGGTAAACCGCTAATGAATCATTCTACAGTGATATCTTTACCCCCTCTAAAAATAGTTGGAATTAGAGGTTATTCTGAAGATGGATATGGTAGGCACGCAGTATTCGACGTTTATGCTAAGGAAAGCATTAAAGATTTATCTTCAAAGTACAAGACCAAGTATTCTGAGGATGGGCTAAAAAAAGCCCAAGGAATGATCGGATCTGTCAAGCACTTAAACGCAGTAGTCGCAGTTTTTCCCAATAAGATTGGAATATCGCAAAAGGTTCCATTTATTTACGAAATCCCAGTATCCGGAGGTGATAATCAGGTCAAGTTTGAATTCCTAAAATCTAAACTAGGTCAAGAAGTGAGAGTAGCTGATGTATTTAAGACAGGACAGAATATCGATGTCCATGGTATTACTAGAGGAAAGGGTGTTGAGGGTCCAATTACGAGATTTGGAGTTAAAAGAAAACAGCACAAATCACGGAAAAGTGTTAGAGCTGTTGGAACGTTAGGGCCTATCTCACCCGCAGTGGTAATGTATACTGTGGCTAGACAAGGACAAAGAGGGTTTCACCAGCGTACTGAATATAATAAGAGGATTCTGGTAATGTCAAGTTCAGATAATACTGAAGTGGTAAATATTAATCCAAAAGGAGGGTTCAAACATTTTGGTTTAGTAGATGGAGATTATATGATAGTTAGAGGAACCATACCTGGGGTTCCAAAGAGATTAGTAAAGTTGAGACAACCAATAAGGAGCAAACAAACAAAAATAAGCGAACCCAAGGTATTGGAGGTAATTGTATAAATGAAAACTAAGCTATTCGATCTAAAAGGTAATCAAACCGAAGATATAGATCTACCAAAAATATTTGATTTTCCATATCGTCCCGAAATTATCAAAAAAGCCTTCGTTAATCTGTATTCTCACCGTTTCCAGAGACAGGGTAGGTATCCGGCTGCCGGGGAAATCGTCAGCGCTGAATCTAGGAATACCGGTTTAGGTATCGCTCGACTGGCAAGAGCTAAAGGTGAAGGATTTTCTCGTGCAGGGCAGGCTGCCGGAGTAGCAGGTGTTAGAAAAGGCAGACTTGCACATCCACCAGAAGCTTGGAAGGTAACACATAAGAAACTAAACAAGAAGGAGAATAATATTGCTCTTCTCTCTGCTATATCATCAACCCGTCAAAGTGAATTAATAATCGGAAGAGGTCATTCAATAGAAGGGATAAAATCTTTTCCCCTTGTAGTTACTAGCGATATTGAGAATGTGGGTAAAACCAAAAGCTTACTTGACATTTTACGGCTATTAGGTTTAGAAGAAGATATTAAAAGAGTTGAACAATCTATCAAGAAACGTTCGGGGAAGCCCAAGAGAAGGGGTCGTCCAAACCGTATTGGAAAAAGTGCATTAATAGTTGTTGGAAATACCGAGTGTGAATTGTTGAAATTGGATAAATCTATACCTGGGATTGGTGTAAAAAGTGTAAAGGACTTGAGTGTACTGGACCTTGCACCTGGTGCAAGACCAATAAGGCTAGTGGTGTTTTCGCAAAATTCATTGAACGAATTGGGTGCTTTGAAAATCCCAAAAAATATTATTTTGGAGAGCTTGGCATGAATAAGTTTCTATATAACAAGAAATTAGAAATTAGTGCTGATATTGCAAGTAAGATAATCCTTGAGCCTTATGTGACCGAAAAGACCTTCAATATTATAGAAAAAGAGAACAAACTTAGTTTTATAGTCCATAATAAGGCAACCAAAGGTCAGATCATTAAATCTATGAAGATAATTTATGAAGCAGATATTAGCGAAGTAAATACTTTTAATACCATTAGAGGTAAGAAAGCAATTATGAAATTCAAGAATGTGGATGGCGCAAGACAGTTAGCAACTAATTTAGGTTTGGTTTAAAATATGGAAAATTTTTCTAAAAAGACTAAATTAATAATTATGTATAGGAGGATGTAAAAAAATGGTACGTGAATTTAAATTCAAAGGATATTCAGGAGAGCAAATCCAAAAGCTTTCAATTGAAACACTCATGCCGCTCTTAAATTCAAGACAAAGAAGATCTCTGGACAAAAGGCTCTCCACTTATATGAATGATGAAAAGAGAAAATTCAGAGAAGATTTGAAATTAGCTAGAGATGGTAAACTCAAAGGCCAGTTAAAAACTCATCTAAGGGATATGATTATTTTGCCCGACATGATCGGGTTAACTGTCTTAGTTCATAACGGAAAGGAATTTGTCTCCTACGTTATAAAACCAGAAATGGTGGGTCATTATCTGGGTGAATACGCTATTACGAATAAACGAGTTCAACATGGAGCACCTGGAGTTGGTTCATCGCGTTCAAGTTTGTATGTCCCATTAAAGTGATATAAATGCCAGATTATTCTTATTCATTTCAAAAGTATGAAAAGTCAAGACATGTAAGGGCCGCAATAAGGGACAAATCTATCTCACACAAGCATTCCAGAGAAATTGCCATATCTATAAACAATAAAACCATAGAAAAAGCAAGAGAGTTCTTGGAGGATGTCTTGATAAGAAAAATAGCGGTTCCCTATCGGCGATACAACAATGAAGTAGCCCATCGATCTAATATCCAAGATGGTTTTTGCTCAGGTAGATATCCGCACAAATCAACTTCCGAATTCCTGAAGTTGTTAGATAACCTAGAATCTAATGCAGAGTATAAGGGAATGGATTTGGATAGACTCAAAATCATTTCGGTCGTTGTACATAAGGGAACAAAGTTGAAAAGATTCACCCCTAGAGCTATGGGAAGAGCAAGTCCAAAATATGATACCCTGGTTCATGTCGAAATTGTAGCTATGGAAGGAAGGTCATCCTAATTGAATGCAATCAAAAACGTGTTAAAAAACAATTATCGCAATACTGAATTAGATGAATTTCTAAAAGAGGAATTAAAAGATGCCGGATTTGGAGGAGCTGATATTCAGAAATCACCTTTGGGTACTAGACTCACCTTGTACGTCACACGACCAGGACTTGTTATTGGAAGAAAGGGAAGTGGCATTAGAGATCTTACATCAAAGTTAGAGGTAAAATTTGGTTTAACCAATCCACAAATTTCAGTTGTTGAGGTAGAAGTACCAGAATTAAATCCGAAGATAATGTGCAACAGGTTGGCACAACTCATTGAAAGAGGCACTGCTTTCAGGCGAGCTGCTTTGTGGACGGTGAATACCATAAAGAACGCTGGCGCACTCGGCGTTGAAGTGACCATTTCCGGAAAGTTACGTAGTGAAAGGGCCCATTTTGAGAAACATTCTTCTGGGATTATTCCAAAAAGTGGCAATATGGCTGATAGAGTCGTGCGAGAAGGGATTACACATGTCCTAACAAAAATGGGAATAATGGGAATTAGACTGAAAATTGCGATAAAAAATGCTACACCACCAGAGTTTGAACTCATAACTAACTTTAAGGATCATAGCAATCAAAAAAACCAACAAGATACTAGTAATTTGTCAGTTTCAAATGAAAATGAACTGCCTGAACCTGGTGAAACAAAACCGCAGAAAGAAATATTAGAAAATAAGGGAGAGATAAATAAATAATTGTCAAGAAATCGAACTAAGACATTAAGACAATTTAACGATCAAGATCTTAAAGACAAATTAAGTGATTTGAAGGTAGATTTAGCTAAACTTCGTTCTGAATCGATCAAAGGGACTCTAAAGAAAGAAGCTGGAGTTATTAGGTGGAAAAGAAGAGACATAGCGAGAATTCTTACCCTCATGAATGAAAGAACTGGAGCTAAGAGATAAAAAATGAAAACAGGGGATCTTATTTATTTGGACGAATATCTCGGTAGATTTATTAATATTACTAAATCCAGAAATACAAAGAATTCAAACAGGTCAGGAACTATTGTAAATGAAACTAAGAACATGTTATTCTTGATTAGCCATCAAAACAAAAGCATTATAAGGATTCCAAAAAATGAAATCTGTGAATATGTAATTTGTCATGCAGGTGAAACATATACACTTGATGGCAAGCGATTATTAGGCAGACCAGAGGAACTAGTTAACATATTAAAGTGATTATTATGGCTAAGAATATTGGTATCCAGGTAAAAGCTCCAAAGAAAACATGCACTAATAGATATTGTCCATTTTGCGGGTCACTTTCACTAAGAGGAAAATTGATAGTAGGGACGGTAGTTAGTCATAAAGGAAAAAACATGGTGGTAGTAGAGCGAGAATATTCCAGATTTGTAGACAAGTATAAAAGATATGAGCGAAGCAAATCAAAAATTCACGCATTCATATCTGACTGCATGGATGTATCTGACGGAAACAAAGTTAAAATTGCAGAATGTCGACCCTTGTCAAAAACCATTTCTTTTGCTGTTGTGGAGGTAAGTGAATAACTTTGTCAACTAAATCAAGAGCCGTATCTTCAAGAGGAGTAGAAGAATTTAGACCATATGTTACTAGAGCACTCCCACTATATGCTAATCTTGTTTGTGCAGACAATACTGGTGCAAAAATATTACAAATTGCTCAAGTAACTCGATATAAAGGAAGACATTCAAGGCTACCTGCAGCCGCTGTCGGTGATTTCGTCACAGTTACTGTAAAAAAAGGACCTGCCGAACTCAGAAAACAAATTTTTGGAGCTGTCATAGTCAGACAGAAATATCCAATTAGGAGGTTGAATGGCGTCCGAGTATCTTTTGAGGATAATGCTGCTGTTTTGGTTACAACAGAGGGCGAAATTAAAGGAACAGATTTGAAAGGGCCAGTAGCTGCTGAAGCTGCTGAAAAGTGGCCACGAATTGCTAACTTAGCGTCTATGATTATATAAGTGAAAGAAATGAAAAGAAAATCAAATAATATATGTTCAAATTTGTCAAATAATTTGAAGAAGGAATACAATACAAAGAGTTTGAGAATCGTTAAAGGCGATACCGTCAAAATCATGCGAGGAGAATACAAGGGGGTAGAGGGAAAGGTAGAGAAACTTAATACCGTAAAGGGAAGACTTAGTATAGAAGGTGTTCAAAGAGAAAAAATCAAAGGTGGACAAGTTAAAGTTCAAATTCATGCCTCCAATGTTCGTATTACCTCATTACACCTAGATGATAAATATCGAAAGAATAAGATCGGAAATCAGGAACAAATTAATAAATCGTCAAGAAAACAAACAGTGATTACACCTGAAAAAAATGAGGAAAAAAGTGAAAATTAAATGGTAAAAAAAAGTGGTAGTACCAAATTAAAAAGACAAATGGCACCTAAATTCTGGGATATTAAGCGTAAAGAATCACCTTTCATTCTGGCACCCAGACCTGGCCCATATGCAAAAACAAAATGCTATTCCATCGGCGTATTAATTCGCGATGTTTTGCATTTGTGTTCAAATTTAACTGAGGCTAAGAGAATATTAAACTCGGGACAGATTAAGGTTGATGGCAGAATTAGGAGAGATGAGCGTTTCGGCGTGGGAATTATGGATATTATAGAGATAGTACCGAGTGGTATCACATATAGATTGGTGCCAAAAGGTTCAAAATTACTAGTCCCTACTCAAACTGCAGAAAAGACAATCAAACTGTTAAAAATCACCAGTAAAGTGAGTTATCGAGGAAACAAAATCCAATACGGGTTTCACGATGGTAAAACCTTGATATCGGATAATAGAGATATGAATGTTGGTGATTCTTGTTTAGTAACGATTCCTTTAATAAAAATAGAACAACATATAAAATTCGAGAATGGATGTAATATACTTGTGGTTCAGGGTGAAAACGCAGGCAAAATTGGAAAGGTAGAAGAGATTAAGGATGGTATGTTTTCGTTACCTAAAAGAGTTGTATTAACACTTGATGAAAAAACCGTGGAATTGCCAGTTGACATAGTAATGCCTATTGGTTTTGAAAAGCCTGTATTAGAGGTGCTGGATAATGAGTGAAGATAAAATAAACCCAATGAAAGAAATTCACGTATCTAAGGTGGTAATTAATATTGGTGTAGGTAAATCTGGAGATCCTGTTGAGAAAGCTAAGAATGCTTTATCTGAGCTAACTGGAAAAACTCCAAGTGTGAGGGGGGCAAAAAAAAGCGTTAGAGATTTTGGGATTCACAAAGGTGAGCCAATAGGTGCAATGGTTACCTTGAGACGAACAGATGCCACAAACTTTTTAAGACGAATAATGGAATCTAAGAGGAATGTGATAAAGAATTCATCATTTGATAATAATGGTAATATATCTTTTGGAATCCATGAACATATTGATATTCCTGGTACAAAGTATAATCCTGATATTGGTATATTTGGAATGGATGTATGTGCCGCTTTGACTAGACCCGGTTACAGAATTTCAAAAAGGAGAAATCCCAGTAAGATCGGCAAAAATCACAAAATTACAAAAGACGAGTCAATTGAATTCTTCAAGGCTCACTTCGGAGTTGAAGTCAATTGAAAATTAAAATAAGAGATTATGCCCTCACCGGAAGGAAGAAGTTAGCTCACGGCAAGGGTACTCGATGGTGTAAAAGGTGTGGATCCTTTAGTGGTATGATCTGTTCCTATGATCTTATGCTATGTCGAAGATGTTTTAGGGAAGTTGCCTTCTCATTAGGGTTTAGGAAATACGAATAGGTGATTGTTGAGTGCCAGCATTAAACATTTTATCTAATCTATTCACTACTCTGTATAATAATGAGATGCGGAGAAAACGAGAATGTATAGTTTTGCCCGCGTCAAAATTCTCAAGTGAAGTTTTAAGGGTGATGCAAAAACAACGATATATCGGAGAATTCGAACAAGTCGATGACGGGAGATTGGGTAAGTTTAGAATACAACTTTTGGCTAAAATTAATAAATGTGGGATTATTACTCCCAGATTTAGTGTGAAGAAAGATCGATACTTAGATTGGGAACGCCAGTTTCTTCCATCATATAATATGGGTATATTAATAGTGTCTACCAGTAAAGGAATTATGTCTCACCATGATGCCCAAAATGAAGGTCTAGGAGGTGCACTTATAGGTTATGTCTACTAAGCCTGAATTTTACACAAATGAGATCGTTATCCCAGAAGGGGTAACGATTAATAAGGATCAGAACCTCATTACCGCAACCGGTACAAATGGAAAAGTTCAAAAGGATTTTACGAAAATTCCAGCGGTGATAGATATTAGTAATGAAAAAATTACAATAAGATCTTATGGGAATAGAAAAAGCGATTTTGCGTTGGTCAATACGGTGCATAGTCTTATTAGAAACATGATAAAGGGATCTACAACAGGATTCACATATAAATTAAAAATAGTATTTGCACACTTCCCCATATCCGTCAAGATAAAGGGCCATGAGGTCTTTATTGAAAACTTTTTTGGAGAACGATCCGCGAGGGTATCTAAGATACTTGGGAAGGAAACTAAGGTTACTGTTCAAGGCGATGATATTTTGATTACAGGACCAAATATCGAACATGTATCTCAAACAGCTGCAAATATAGAATCTTCTACTAGGATAAAAAATAAAGACTCTAGGGTGTTTCTTGATGGAGTATACATATACTCCAAAGCCTAGAACATTATGAAATAATCTATTTATCATTGTTATAATGAGTCAGATTTGATCATAACGTTTAGTTTCTGAATAGAAGAACAAGGTAGCAAACATAACATTTATTTATTCTTTACATTTTTTATTAGCATAGTGCCGCTGTAGCTCAGCTTGGTAGAGCAAATTCATAATGAATGCATTGTGAAGCTTAACTGGCTGTTAACCAGTAGGTCATCAGTCCGAGTCTGATCAGCGGCGCTTCGATTTGATTAAAACGAAACTATATCTAATGCTATTGCATCAGATAATAAATAAATGTGTCTGTTCCCTGAAACAAAATTATTTTTAATATCTATCCTAGGAACCCATCTATTTGAGGATGTGAATAGTCTCTCTTTCTTCATTCTGTTTTCAAGCGCTTCTATATCTAGTTCTATCTCTTCTATCTCTTCAGTTTCCAGATTTTGAATTATCAATAATATTTTCTTTATCAATACCCTGTCCCCATTTTTGGAGAAGTCGCGACTTCTTTCATCTTCTTCTATGATTTTTATTTTGATCTGTTTTCGATTTAGTGCATCTCTACTCATAAGCATTCTATCACTCAGATACCCTTCATAACCCATTGCGAATCAATGTACATAAGTTGTTAATAATTATTTTAATCTTTTAACTTCAATTTTGGAGAATTCTAAGTCTAATTTGTTATTTTTGACGCCAACTTGCGAAATTCTAATTCTGTCATAAGGTAATACACTTTGATCAACGCTCCCAATTAATCGTATACCTGAAAATTCGCCTATGCCGTAATATCCTACTAAATCTGGAAGATTAGAGAATGATTTTTCAAGCAAAATACCTTTTCTATTGATTTTTCTAAAACCAGTTTTATTGAAACAGAATTTGCAATAACGATTTGGAGGCCAGATATGGATTTTACAACTGAAGCAAAAAGTCGTAAGCAGGATACCTTTCTCAGCATAGTTTATAATAATATCAAATAATATCATCCTAAGTTATTTTTCAAGAATTATTACTGTAGTGGAGGTACCTGCGGCGGCCATATTGTGAACCAGACCATGCTTACAGCCTTCTTTTTGTCTTAAACCTGCCCTTCCTTGTAATTGTAGCACTATTTCGTTGGTCTGATCAATCCCAGTCGCACCGATGGGATGGCCGCATCCAAGTAGCCCTCCCCTCACGTTAGTATAAAGTGTGTTTTCTTTTATTATTTTTCTTCCCTGACCCTTTTCGACAAACCCCAAGTCTTCGTAGGCCAAGAGCTCAAGAATTGTAAACGCATCGTGTATCTCCACGATATCAATGTGTTTGGGTGTCAATTTCGATTGTTCAAAAGCCTCTCTTGCAGCTATTCTCGTAGATATTATGGAATCAAGGTCATTTGAAATAGATCCAAAGCTAGCGCCTTGGTTATTCTGGGAAATACCTCTGATCCAAACCGGTACTTCAGTCCTCTTTGCCTTCGCTTCTGATAAGAGGAGTATTGACGAAGATCCCTCGCAGGGATAACAACAGTCAAACTTTTTTAAGGGTTCTACCATCATTTTTGAATTAATTATTGATGAATAAGTAAATTGTTTGTCATAGAATAACGCATTTTTGTTCTTATTTGCACTGGCATGATTTTTCAAAGAAACAATGGCTAGATCTTCCTCAGTTGTTCCATACTTTCGAAAGTGGTTTTGGGCATATAGTGATGCCCAGTGAATTGGCATGTCGTATTGTCCTCTTGAGGTATCCCAAGTTAGCTTGTTACCTTGACTGTCTTGCTTTTCTGCGCCTGTTACTAATACTGCGTTACATAATTCCGATTTTATCAATGAGTAGGCTAACATAATACCACTGGTCCCTGAATTACATAGATTTTCGACCTTGGTAGAAAATTTTGGTCTGATGCCTATCATTTCCGATACAATGTTACCCAAATATAAATCGTTTGAGCTACTAGATACAATTAGACCATCTATTTCATCCTTTTGAATTTGTGTTTTCTCAAGTAGATCCACTATGGATTTACTAGCTAACTCAGCAGGAGTAAAATCTGAAGCCTTAGTAAATTTTTGAGTATTGGTAGAATCAATTGCTATTTCCATAACTCTGTAAAATCCTTGTAGTTTAGATTGCCATTAGTATCTTTTACAGGATTCAATTGTAATATCGGTAAATCGATACCGATTTTTTTCCAACGTTTGATCTGACTATTGCAATCATTTATGGAACCTGCAATAACAAAGTCATCAAGCATCTCATCTGTAATGTTTCTAATTGACTCTGCTAGACCATATTTGTTGTAATCACTGTAGATTCTTTCAACTACTGACTTGTATTTTGTTTTCATCAACGATTCGTAGTAGATCCTGCTCACTGATATATAGAAGGCTAAAGTTCTGGCTGCTCTCAGAGCAGCTTTCGTAGGATCTTTATTTGAAACGGATGTTATGATTACAAAAGCCTTCATAAATTCTTGATTTTGATTAACAATTTTGATGCTCTTAATAGCCCTCTTTAATTCATCTTTTGGTTTCAGGTAGAGGATAATTCCATCGGCATACTTTGTAGCTACCTTGATCATTCCAGGATTTACAGCAGCAACATAGATAGGAATATCGTCCCTTGAGTGTTCAAGCAATTTAAAATTCCTAATAACAACGGTATGTCCATGATAGTTAACTTTTTTTGATTTTAACAACAATTTTATCGATTGAACGTATTCTTTCATTCTGATTAACGGCTTATCAAATTTGATACCATGAAGGTTTTCCACCAAGACAAAAGTGCTGGTGCCAAGGCCTAAAATAACTCGTTTATCAGATAAGTTATCTAATGAAATTCCACCCATACCGATTGTCGCTGGGGATCTAGAATAGATATTTACAATAGAAGTTCCTAATTTTACTCTCTTAGTAACTTGAGATAAGGCCCCAAGGGTTGAAAACGCCTCTTTCCCCCACGACTCTGGAGCCCATATGGAATGAATGTTTTCATTTTTATCTACTATAGAAGCAAATTCAAGGATTTCTCTTGACTTTAACAATGATCCAATACTATAACCAATTTTTTCCTTCATATTTATTTTGAATTTATCCTTGATAGTTCTTTAGCTGATTCTTCTATATCTTTGTGAGAATCAATTGATTTCCAAAATGATTTTTCAAATTTCTTTGCTTTCAGTTTTTGTTCATTTGCCAAGGCAGGCAGTGCTGTTGTTTCGATATTTCCCTTATCGGGTAAGAAGTCAAAAATTTCTTGGTTAAAAAAATAGATACCCGCGTTAATCCACTTATCTATTATGTTCGGTTTTTCCTTAAATCCAGTTACAAATTGCTGGTCATTAAAATCAACAATCCCATATGGGCTTCTGAGCGGAACAACTGCAATAGAGTTATAATCGTTCTTATGAGACAAGATATTAAAATCTATATTGGTTAATATATCGCCATTAATCATAAAGAAGCCATTTTTTTCATCCTTTAGAAGAGCTTGTGTATTTTTTAGAGCACCACCGGTACCTAATGGTTCCTCTTCTACCATATAAGCAACCTTTACCTTGAACTTGTTTCCACTTGCGATATGATTTATTATTTGTTCTTTCAAATAGCCAACACAAATGATGATTTCCGTTATATTATTTTTGGATAATAGTTTTATTTGCCACTCAATAATAGGTTTTCCTAAGATTTCTATCATTGGTTTCGGGCGGTTATCTGTGATTGGTTTAAGTCTCTTACCAAACCCTCCAGCTAATATTACTCCTTTCAAAACAAACTTACTGATTTGATTTAAAATATATTTTTTCCTATTACCTCCATGAAAAAGGTTACCTATAATAGGAATTTATATCATATTTACTACAATAAGAATAATGTAGTCTATGTTAATAGTGTTATAACTATGTTAATAGTGTTATAACTATGTTAATAGTGTTATAACTATGTTAATAGTGTTATAACTATGTTAATAGTGTTATAACTCAATAAATAAGAAATATTTCATAATTCGAATTATGAAATAAGATTAAAAAAACCTTAATCTCTGAGTAGCTTTGCAATATTCTCTAATAAGGTATAGATCTGTTCTGGATTATGATTTGTATTTAACGATATTCTTAATCGTGCCTCATTTCTCTTGACAGTTGGATATCGTATTGCATGAACAAAGAAATGCCGTCTTAATAATTTTTTAGAAACTTCTAAGGCTTTTTTTTCAGAACCAATCAAAAGTGGTATTATCGGACTTTTTTCGATATTTCGGCTGTTGATTTTTTGTTCATTGGCTATTTTGTGAAAATACTCAATATTTCTATATAACTTTGTCTGGAGATTTCCAATCTTTGCAATTTGCAAAGACATCGTAGCTATTTCGGCCAAGGAATCTGGAAGTGCAGAGGTAAAAATAAATGGTCTTGATTTATTAATTAAGTAGTCTCTTACTAACTTTGAACAGCTAACATAACCTCCGAAGCAACCTAGTCCCTTGCTCAGACTACTTATATGAATATCAATTGCTTTATTAACTCCGAAATAGCTTGGTGTTCCGCCATAATCCTTTAACCTGCTGTTACCTATAATAAAGTCTCCATGTGAGTCGTCAACTATGAGTATGCAATTATGTTCATTTGAAATCCGTGTAATTTCAGTTAAGTTGGCCATATCGCCGTCCATACTGAATATACCTTCAGTTACTATTATTTTTCGTTTGTTACCATGTTTTTTTATACTCTTTTCTAGTTCATCTATATTATTATGAGGGAAGGGATGAATTTTGCTTGGGGTCAACTTGCATCCGTCTATTATGCTCGCATGATTCAATTCATCACTATAAATAATAGTTTCTTTATCCGAGACACATCCTATGACTCCTAAATTTGCCATGAATCCTGTTGGATAGAGCAAAGATGATTGGGTTTTCCTATGCTTTGATAGGGCTTTCTCCAGGTTTTCTAAACTTTCCGTATTTCCGCTAATTAATCTTGAGCTACATTGTGAAACTCTTGAAATATGTAATTTTCTTAAATTTCTTCTTAAGAAGGTATTCATAGATAAACCCAAATAATCGTTAGAAGAAAAATTATTTACGCCCAGTACTCTAGCTCCTTTTCCTATGTTTGAGAATTCTTCAATAACTCGGAGCTCTCTGTATAGATCCTCCTTTCGTAACTCTCTTAACTTCTTTTGAAAATAAAGTGTATTAGTTTTGTTTGAGCCCAATCTCTTTTAGCATTCTAATATCCTCCTGATGTTTATTTCCTTTTGTAGTCAAGTATCCCCCACTGATTATTCCATTAGCACCTGCTTTTAAGACCTTCTTATCATTCTTTTTCAGATGAACTTCCCTCCCCCCTGCAATTTTTAAAATGGCCCTGGGCATAAGAAAGCGAAATGTAGCAATGGTCCTAATTATTTCCTCTTCCGTCAGGGAAAATTTGTTAAAGAGTGGAGTGCCTTCTCTACCTATTAACATGTTTACAGGGACTTCATCAGGATTTAGAGATTGTAAAGAAATACCCAATTCTACCCTCTGTTCGATTGTCTCTCCCATCCCGATGATACCACCACTACATAACTCCAATCCTGCTTCTTTCACAATTTTAGCAGTATTGATTCTATCTTCATAAGAATGGGTAGTACAAATCTTATCAAACATGCTCTTGGCCGTTTCTAAATTATGGTTGTATCTTTTAACACCTAGCTTTTTTAACATAAGAGCCCTATCTCTCGTCATAAAACCCAAAGATGTATTGACATCTATATCAAGACTTTCCTTTATTAACTTGATAGTATTACAAATTTGAATGAAGTCCTGTTCTGGAGGAGACCTGTAAGCACAAACTATACAAAAACTATTAGCCCCATTATTCTTAGCTTCCTCTGCTTGCGCCAAAATCCTCTCTGGAGTCAATAGAGGATATTTTTCAATTTTGGTTGTATTAAACGTTGATTGAGAGCAAAACGAACAATCTTCTGGACATCTACCAGATTTCGCATTAACTAAGGTTTCAACATCAACTTTGTCACCTCCGAATTTTACGGTAATTTGATTTGCACAATCTGCGAGGAAATCCAGATCAGCAGAATTAATTAATTTCATTGCTTCCTGAAAATTGATTTTCTTATTTGAAAACACATCAATCATTTTTTGGTAGACAAAGTTATTCGTCAAACTACTCATTTGATAATACCTTTTTTGTATGGACTTACTTATATTAGTATTTTAGTCTACCTATAATTACTCGTCAAAAACGAATTTCGTCCAAAGTACCATAATCTTAATTCGTCTAAAAAAGGACCGATTTTCATACTGTCTAAGAACTAGACCAATTTTTTTACTCTAATTTTGGAATAACGTTGAAATTTTTTCTTTTTTTACTCGTATTTTTTTGACTACCTTTATTTTACTCTCAAATTTAAATGGTTGTTATGAAGTACGCGTTTGCTTACCTGCGAGTGAGTACAGAAGAACAGACAGTCTTAAATCAAAAGTTGGCGATGCAAGGTTGGGCTCATTCGCATGATTTTCAGATCTTGGATTATTTCGAAGACTCTTCAATTAGTGGAAAAACAGCTGCAATTGGTCGAAAGGGATTCCAAGAACTCTTGCGGATAATAGCATTAGAATCTGTCGATGCAGTTTTGGTCTATGAACTTTCAAGGGTTGGTCGTACTTTTTGGGATACTCTGGAAGCTATTAAGGCAATTGAACATTATACACCATTAATCTCCTGCTCTCCACGGGAAACTTTTCTTCAAACAACTGAACCAAGTATCAGAAAGCTTATGCTAGGCATCCTGACATGGGTCGCAGAACGTGAAAGGGAGTTGCTAGTTCAGAGAACCAAAGACGGCATTATTAGGGCCAAATCCGTGGGAAAACATATAGGAAGACCTAGAAAAATATTAAACACTACAGACTTAATTAATCACCTTTCTCAGAATAAATCTAAATTAAAGATTGCGAAGGAATTGGGAGTTTCAAAAGCAACCTTGTACAAGAATTTAAGAAATCTGGCTCCCTAGCCAACATACCTTTTATTAATTTCTAAGACAATCTCCAATTGAGTGTCCATTATCTTATTAAGAGAAAATGAGTCTATGGCTAAAGGGGGTATGATAATCATCGTGTCTCCTAGAGACCTGATAAGGACACCTCTTTTGAGGGACTCTCTCATAACAAAATAGTTAATGGGTATGTTGTCTACCATGGTAATGGGTTTACCATTAACTGCAAGATCGAATCCTGCTAGCAATCCCTTCGCTCTGATATTTTTTACAATTGGAATTTGTTGAAAATCTTGTAACCTCTTTTTAAGTTGTTTGCTATTTGATCTTATCTTGTCCAGAAGATGATTCTCTTTGTACATTTTCAGGTTTTCAATTACAGCTGTGCAACCAATTGGGTGTCCAGCATATGTGTGACCGTGAAATAAGTGTTTTTGATCTCCTAAATTACCAGAGAATTGTTGATATATTTTTTTGGAAGTTAATGTAAGGGCTAGGGGAAAATAGCCTCCTGTAATAGCTTTGCCAAAACATACAATGTCTGGAACGCTTTCTTGGGATATGTATTCTATCATGTTTCCGAGCCTTCCAAACCCTGTGGCGATTTCGTCTAAGATCAACAAAATGTCATGCTTTTTACACATTTCATTTATTCTCTTTTGATAACCAGTTGGGTAAATATTAACTCCTCCGGCCAATTGGGCACCGCTTTCCATTATTAACGCCGCTGTTTTATGTGCATTTTTTTCAATTATCTTTTCTGTCCTTTCAACTATTACATTTAATTTTTCCAAATTAACTATCCCATCTAGGGTTACCTTCTTAGGATTCGGAATAACATGACAATTCAATAACAACCTCTTGTAACTCTTAAAGTATTTGTCAACATACCCTACTGACATCGCACCAATAGTGTCACCGTGGTAACCATCGGCCAATGATAAGAATGAGGTTTTCTTCAAATTACCCTGATTACTCCAATATTGTAGAGCAATCTTTAAGGCAACTTCAATAGCCGAAGAACCATTATCCGTGAAAAACATCTTGTTCATGCCCTTAGTTAATTTTAAGAATTTATTTGATAACTCAATTGATTTATTATTTCCAATTCCAAAAATAGTTGAGTGAGGGATTTGTCTGATTTGGTTGATCATTGCATCCGTAATTCGATTACTGCTAAACCCCCAAACATTGCACCACATATTAGAGACTCCGTCAAGATACCTGTTACCTTCATTATCACAAAAATAAAAACCAGTTCCAGATCTCATAATCCTCCTATTGAGATATTTGGTGTAATCATGCATTTGCGTATAAGGATACCAAATGTTGTCACTTTTAGGCAAATATAGATAATATAATCTTGTCTTGATTAATAAATTCTTTATCGTTCTATTCTTGAAATATATATTGATAGCTATTAATGTAAACTGCTAACCAAATGGATTTAAAGGAATTATTGTACTCGAAGATCGATCAACTTGGCGTAGATTATATCAAAACGAAAATTAAAGGTAACATTCAGAATTCGGAGTACATAATCAAACGATTACTTGAAGAATGTGCTAGTTCAAGCGAACTTCGGAATTTAACTAATTCTGATTATCTCGAATTGGCTGAGGGCCTACTGCATTATTTACTAGCAATTACTATAACGCCATCACAGAGGAAAATTAATATTAATAATATTGAAGTCAGCATTCTTGTTCCGGGTGCACGAGATTTGAGAATAAACACAGATAAAGTGATAATTATTCAATTTTTAAAAGCGGATAAGATAGAATATGACCAGACCATTAGGGAGTTATTGAAAATACAACCAACTCTCAATAACATTTGGTTGGTCTCATACTATCCTATGGTAACTATGGTTCCACTTAAAAATTTTGTAATAGATGGTGAGTCAATTAAAAATAAGGATATTGTCCAGCCATTTTCAAAAGTGCTGATTGAAATAAATGATTTTCTAGATCGGACTAATTATACCGGTTTTCGAATTATCTAGGATTTTGACTAAATGTTTCATAATTCGAGTTTTGAAATATAATACTGGTGAAATGTTTATGAAGAAATACAAAATTGAATTTTATGCATTAAGTACTGAATATAATGAAATAAGAAATTATTTTCAAGATATACCCATTGAAGTAATAATATCCGGACTCCGATTTTCAATTAACAGGTACAGAGCAAATGAAGGTGGTTACTTAAATCCAGGACGCAAGAGCCTAGTCAAGAAAGAGACTGCATTACTAACGAAAAAACAAGCTAAAGTTAGACTAAAAAACTGGAAGATCATGATAAAAAAATATCGAGAAAGTGGATATAGCTACCCTACCATTTACCGAATAAAATTAAGGTTGAACGCTATTATCAGCGATACAAAACCCCTAAAATAGTAATGATTGATTGTAGGTCAATAAAGAGAGTTACTTTCCGAGATCTTAGAATCTAATCCTGTATTTGGTAAATCAGGGAATTTGTCCTTCATGTTTTGTTCTACAATAGCACTAGCTTCTTCAATTATTTTCAAAGCGTCTTCACTTACAGCGCTAGTGTTTCCGTTAATATCAGAAGTTGTTGGAATTTGCCCAGAATCATTCATAATGCCGTTTAATATGTCTGTGATCTTTCCAAATGACTGTCCTGCTTCTGGTATCATTGAATTTAATCCGCCTTGAATATTCTTTATTACTGACATTGCGGGGCTTAGAGTAACAACGACATCGCCCAGTTCGGTAATGGTATTCAATCTAAGTTGTATCTGTTCCAATGCCAATTTTGCTGATGTAATCATCTTATTCATTTTCCTGATCTGCGATAATTCGTTTGATAGGATTTTAGCATATTGACTATCATGATTCTGCATCGCGCTAATAATTCTTTTAAATATTATTTGATCTTTCTCGTCCATCTTAGCTGACATACTTTCCAACTTTGCGATCTGAGAGTGAAGTCTCTTTTGTGCCTCCTCTATTCTAGGTTTCAATGGTGATGGGGGTTTGATGTTCTCTAATAATTTCATACCTACATTGCTTATCTCATTTTGTGGTTTGATCCATTTGTTGCTGAAAGACATTTAATTTTATACCCTTTCCCAATCTAAAATCTTGTTTATAAAGGTGTATTTTACTCCAAGCATGTAACCGAAGTGACATTATTCCGAGGTTACATTCCATATCCTCCAAATTTATACTGGATAAGCACCGCAAGTCTTGCAAAAACTTCCATTCCAAATAAATATTATATTACAGGAGGGACATCTCTTAGATTTTTCAGGTTGGTCCCCGGTTTGATGAATGGGTGGGTCAAAAAATTTTCTGTATTTTTGATAATAATACATATGTTCTTTAGATCTAATCATGACCCCCTCGTTCTGTGCCTTTCTATATCCTTCGATGTAGTCTGTATCCGTAATACAATTTTCTAAATAAGTTCCTATCTTGCTTATTCCTGAGCCACTTTCTAGTGCCTCCTTTCTTCTCCAGGCAATCTCGTATCCCAATATTTCTTTAAAACAACTTCTCAAAAAAAATTTTCCGTATATCATGTTTTTATGTATGGCGATTTTTTCATTCACCGATAAAGTCTGACTAAACTTAATGATGTTATCATCAAGAAACGGGGTTGTTGTACAGAGATCATACTTTTTAGCTAATGCAAATGATACAAACTCCATATTTTGAACTATTTTGTTTAATCTTGATTGCAAAATCTCAGGAGTCTTAAGGTATTTACCCAGAAAATTATAGCCTCCAAAAAGTTCATCTGCCCCATCCCCTAGAATAATCGAATTCGCTTTTAACCGTCTAGCCTCTTTAAATCCTAAAAGTTGAACTACGCTATTTCTTAGAAATATTGGGTCAAATGTCTTAAAGTCCATTATCAGCTCCTCCAAGTTTTCTAAGATTGCTTTAATACTTGGCATTACAATGTTATGATTGATTTCATATTTCTCTGCTATTTTGCTAGAATATCGATAATCGGAAGAATATTGATCGATGGATATTGTTATGGCTTCTCTGGGATGCATATAATTCAGAAGGATACTACTATCTAATCCTCCAGAAAGCAGTATAGATTCACCAGGGGAATTAGTGCATACACATTGCAGAAGTTCCCGGAATTCTCTACATAAGTCTAACAAACATAATGATGTTGATTTTACGTTTATAAATCTAAAACATTAAACCTTAAACTTGAATGGAATTTAGAGCAAAAAAAAAGTGTATTAATCCATCCTGCGGAATAGAATATTCCATAGATAATGATATTTATCGTTGCTCTTGCGGTTTTCTTTTAGATATAAAGTATCCAGATGTCCCAAATAGAGACTTAATTGAAATATTTTACCAACGACGTAACTTTGGAGGGAATATATTTAATGAAAGTGGGGTATGGCGATATAGAGAATTATTAAATTTTATTGATGTTGATACTGAGAGCTTGCAAGAATGTTCCAAATTTTTGGTTTCATTGGATGGTTCGGAAGGCAGATCATCAAGACCTTACCAAATGAGTAAGGTTGCAAAGTACGTTGATTTACCTAATGACAATTTACTTCTTCAACCTGAGGGTTATAACCCGAGTGGGTCCTTTAAGGATAATGGAATGGCAGCTGCAGTCACACATGCAAAATTGTTGAAGGTTAAGAAAATAGTTTGCGCCTCTACTGGAAATACTTCAGCATCTGCAGCAATGTACGCCTCAAATGAAGGATTTGAGTGTGATGTTTACATCCCCAGGGGTGAAATAGCTCCAGGGAAGCTTGGTCAAGCTTTTCAATTTGGCGCTCAAGTACTTCAAGTGGATGGTAATTTTGATGATGCTCTGACATTATCTTTAGAATTGGCCTCGAAGGAAGGCGGATATACCGTCAATTCATTGAATCCTTTTAGAATTGAAGGTCAAAAAACCATAATATTTCGGATAATGGAACATCTAAATTGGAACCCGCCTGATTGGATCGTATATCCCGGAGGAGCTCTAGGTAATATATCCAGTTGTGGTAAGGCGCTTATGGAGCTCTACGAATGGGGCTGGATAAAAAAGATACCTCGCGTTTTAGTAGTCAATGCTGTGGGTGCAAATACTTTCTATCAACTAGTAAATGGATTGTTTGAGGATACAGCGTTAAAATGGAATGAAGGTAGAGTTAATACCGATCTCATTGACCGATTTTACTTAAATCAACAAGAAAATAATATTGTACCTAAGACTCAAGCGACGGCAATTCAGATCGGGAAACCTGCTAACATAATTAAAGCATTGAGAACAATCGAGTTTACAAATGGCATTGTAGAACAAGTTCAGGATATAGATATGATGGACGGAATGGCCATAGTGGGGTTGAATGGATTTGACTGTGAAATGGCATCAGGATCTGTTCCAGCAGGAATAATGAAGTTACGCGAAAAGGAATTAATAAAGAAAGATGAGATCGTTGTAGGAGTACTAACAGGCAGGCAAAAGGATCCATCGATCGCAATTCAATATCATCTGTCTAAATCCAATAAATATTCTCGACCGCCTCGTGAACTAGTTAATTGAGGTCTTGTTACCGGTTTTTTTAATCGTCTTTAACGTTGAGAGTATAGCATTGGATTTATCTTCTGTCTCTTGATATTCTTTGGCAGGCACTGAATCTATAACAATTCCTGCACCAGACTGTGTGAATGCTCTCTCTCCGTTAAAAAAGATCGACCTTATTGTTATCGCAAAATCACATGATTGATTGAAAGAAAAATAGCCAACAGATCCAGCATATGGTCCTCTACTTTCTGGTTCAAGGTCATTTATTATTTCCATTGCTCTTATTTTTGGTGCTCCTGATATCGTGCCAGCCGGAAATACAGCTCTAAATGCGTCGAATGAATCGTATTTTTTATCCAAGATGCCCTCTACATGAGATACAAGGTGTTGTATGTGACTAAACTTTTTAACTTTCATTAATTCTGAAGTAACAACCGAACCAAATCGACAAACTTTTCCAAGATCGTTTCGGGCTAGATCAACCAACATAGTATGTTCGGCGATTTCTTTTCGATCCTTTAGTAATTCTCTTCGGAGACGTTCTGTAATACCCTTGTCTACTGAAACCGGTCTTGAACCAGCAATGGGATAAGTTTCAACCTGATCCCCGGTTATTCTTAGTAACATTTCGGGGCTGGATCCAAGCAAAATCCTAGAACCGGTCTTATAATAAAACATGTAAGGTGAAGGATTAATTTTTCTGAGGTCCTCGTATAATTCCAGGTGGTTTCCTTTAAAAGTAAATTTTATTTTCTTTGATAAAACTGTTTGAAATATATCTCCAGCAGATAAGTGCTCCTTAATCTGGTTCACTTTATTCTCAAATGCCTTTTTTTTTATACTTCTCTTTGGCAATGAGAATGTTGAGTCATACTTTCTTTGCGTCTTGGTTTTCCTTTTGATAATTTTTTTAATAGTTTCGATTCTAGATTTTTCATAAGAAAAATATTCTAGTCTCTTTTTCGTATGATCGTACACTAAGCCATCATCAAAAAACCCGAATTCAAGAATGGGAAATGATGTATTACTTTTGACATTGATTTTCTCCCAGTATTTTATTGCCTCATAACAAAAATAACCTACAAGTCCTCCAACATATCTGTAATCTTTATTACTAACTATTGGAAAACAATTTTTCAGTGTGTCGAGAGGGTCTGTGAAGGAAATTTTCCTTAAAATCCTCTCTTTTTTATATACTATTAATGTTTTATTGTAACATTTTATTTTGTATTTAGGACCAAAGCCAATAATGGATGATTCGACCAATTCCTCAGGTCCTTCCAATGATTCAAAAATGAAAAGGTCATTGAATACTTCACTTAAACTCTTGAATATTTCAAATGGATGGATGCGTGTATTCAAATCAACAAAAGTTGGTTCAATATCAATTTTGAACAACCTATCTAGATCACTTGACACTGGAAATCCCTTTCTAACGTAAGTCTTCTAAGACATCGCTATCATAAGTGCCCTCAATTGAAAGTGGCTTTCTACCTACAAAACCTTCATTTTTCCCATGCCAAAACTTAATTTTATCCTCCCCCATCTTCCAGCATAACCATACCTCCTCGTTAAAACGTTTCGAAGGGAAATCTAATAGACCTTCATCAAAACTCTTGATTAGGATACCTAATCCCTCAAGTTCCTCAATATCTTTATACATCTCAGTAATTGCCTTGTTCACTTGAACCTTCTTTATGAAAAATGACTCGTGTGACACTTCTTGGCTTGCAACTGACTCTAATTCAGTCTGCAGATCCATTATATTATTCCTTTGCATCAGGATATCGGCAAATTTGACCTTTACCTCTGGTAATATACTGTTAGCTTCTACGGGGGTGAAGAAATTAAACATGAAATGGAGTGGGGTCAATAAATATTTATTTTTATTTAGTATATTAGCATTGATCGCTTCATTATAGAACAATTATGAATTAATATTACCATAACACAACTGAATTGAAATGAGTATTATTAGAAACAAAGATACTATTATTAGATATCATAATTGTAAATCATTAAGTGATTCCTTAACAGCTTTAGATTATGCTTTCAAATATTCTGATCCTGAAAGGCTTGTTGGTGAATCTATTAACATAGCTTCAAACTTACAACTTTCTGGCATAAATAATAGAATACACCAATTCGACTTACCTGATAGGGCATCTACTCTTGTTGTTAGTGTCGGCAAAGCTTCCGAGAAAATGCTAGTTGGATTCATTAATAAAATGAAGGATAGAATTAAGAAAAGTATATTGATTATTCCTATTGGATACTCGATAGAAAAAATTAACTTTGAATTATTGGATAATACAATAGTAATTCAGTCATCTCATCCAATTCCAAATGTCCAAAGTACTTTGGCTGCTAGAAAAGTAGTTAAGGAATTACAAAATAGTAAAAGTATACAATTAATAGTCTTCTTAATATCTGGAGGATCATCTTCTCTTATGGTTTCACCTATTGAGGGGATTAACCTTACGAACAAAAAAATTATTAATAAGATGCTGATAACTTCTGGAGCTAATATAGAGGAGATAAATATAGTTAGAAAGCATCTATCACAAATCAAGGGAGGCAAGATATTGCGTCGTATACCTCCAAGTACTCCAGTCATTGCTTTAATTCTCTCTGATGTAGTCGGTGATCATCTCGATACCATAGGGTCGGGATTAACATCCTCAGATAGATCTACATTTAAAGATGCACTTTCTATTTTGAACAACTACATCACCTTAAATAGTAAATCCGAATCTATTAGAAAAGCAAAAGTCGTGCTAGAATCAGGGGTTAGGTCCCAAATACCGGAGACTATGAAACCAAAAGAATTTAGTTCAAGACAAGTAACTAATATCATTATTGGAAACAATTCAAATTTTTGCAGACTAATTCAGGAATGTTTCAAAAAGTGGGGTTACTTCACAAATTATATGGGATCAAATTACGGGATTTCTATGAATGATTTCATTAAAGTCGCATCCGGGATAATTAATACTAAACATGAACCGAAAACTTGCATCATTTTGGGGGGAGAAGTCACCAATACGCTATCAGGTCGCAAGATGGGAATTGGGGGTAGAAATCAAGAGGCAATTTGTCAACTGCTGCAAATAATTAGAAATAACGATCTTCATGATTTTTCCGTTATTTGCATAGGCACTGATGGTATTGACGGAAACTCTCCTTCAGCGGGTGGCTTTATCGCACCCAGGACTATCGAACTATTGAAAAGTAAAAAATTAGACGTAAATTATTTTATCAAAAGCAATAACTCTAATGTGTTGCTCACAAAATTACGTTCAAGAATAGACACGGGCTATACAGGTGCGAATTTCAACGACGTTTATCTTTTCGTCAAAAACAAATAACGACGTCTTTTATTTAGTTTCTCTAAATGGTCCATTCTATAGGAATATCTTGGTATAGCCCATTGGGAAGTATTCTCCTTATAGAAATTGGCAAAGTTTTCTTTTCCAGTTCATATTTAGCTATCATAATGGTATCTGTAAATTCTGGCGGGATCTTTGTTAGAATGGGTGCCCCCAATGACAATTGCAATGAACGGGCACCTGTTATCCTAGCTTTTTCAAATCTAGTTAATCGGACAGGACCGATAAGGATTTCATTATTCTTAGATGGAATTTCCTTAAGCTTAAATTCTACATCAGCATCATAGGTTTTATAAACTATAACCACACTTGATTCTTTTTTCCCCACCTCACCTAACTTACTATCTGAATCTTCCGATTGCAAGTTATCTTTTCCAACGTCGCCAATCTTATCCGTGTCTAAATCATCATCCTTCACTGCGCTTGACTTCTTTTTTGCTCGCTTAACAGCCACTACTATGCAAAAAGATTAAATTATATAATTAAATGTTGCTGAAAGTTCATATTTATAAACCTTTTATTGATATTTGTGTCAGCTGAGTTTCAAAGCGTTTCGACTATACCAATAAAAATAGGCTTAAATCAGGCACTTGAAGTAGAAGGAGAATTAAAGAGACATCTCTCACCATTAACAGTAAAGAAATTACTTGAGGTATTCCCCATTTATGGCAGAATTAATAGTTACGAAGGTAGATTTATCTATATTCAGGTGGGTCTTCAGATCGGATCCGAAAAACCTGTTCACACATTCAAAAAAGGAGATTTAGCGTTTTCTCCATTGGGAAATTTCATTTGCATTTTCTTAGATGATGCTTTATTAAGTCAAAAAATGAACTTGTTGGGGAGAATTACCTCAGGTAACATCGATATATTACAATCTTTTAGAGTCGGAGATCATTTGAGCATCGAAAAGTCACTGAACTAGGATTAAACTACTTTAACTTTTGGTATATTCTATGTCCACTATATCCGCCTATCGATTTTATGATGCTTTTGTTCTCTAGATTTTTCAAGAAATTATTAGCAACCGAAATTTTCACACCTAGAGCCCTTGCATACGAATGAACAGTGATAGCCTTCATCGAGTCTAGTGTCTTTAATCCCTGCCCTTCTTCAATCAACACTGATAGCTTTTGCTTTTGCTGAGTTTTAGAAGCTGGCGTCTTTTTTACCTCCTCTTTTTTACCTCCCTTATTATCTTGAGATTTGGAAGCATTGGACTGACTTGGTTTTTTCTTATTACCGCCCATTATTAAACAAAATTTCTTTATTCGCAGATTATTTATATCTTTAAAATTGGTTTTACTTTGAGTGTTATTCTAAAACAAGTAAGAATATCTTTGCATCTATTGCGTATGGTTACTTCTGTTACCCCTGCTAACCGAGATATATCCATCTGTAAAATATTAATTCCAAGAAGGACCGATGCAAGATATAGATATGCCGCTGCTATACCGTTAGGAGATTTGCCATCTGACAGAAGATGATTTTCCGTTTTTTTGGCTATTTCAATGGCCAGTCTTTCGATTTTAACATCGAATTTTGCAGTATTAGCCAATTTCGAAATATACTGATTAATATTGATTGACTGCATATTTATTATTGTAAAACTCTGCTTGTTTTTGTTTCCGGTCTTTGGATCGTGTCGCAGAAAATCGGTAATTTTGTTTTGGCCTTGAATTACCATACTGGTATCATCATTTTCACAAATCAATACCATAGAACGATAGTATTTTGAAGCCAATTTCAGATTTTCACTAGTGTCTTCGGTGTTACCATTATGATGTACTATTTCATTAAGAGACCTAAGGATTTTACAAATTTTGCAAGCATAGTATATAGCCGCTGCAGCCATGGATGCCGAAGATTTTCCCTTGGTATCGTTCCTATTCTCGTAATTTCTGTAAATTAATGCTGCTGTTTCACATACAACTTTAGGAAATGACATGAGCGAACAAATTTCGTTAATTTTTGATAACACGTTTGAAAGTCTCCTATCTTTCGAATTTGAGATTCTTATGATATTGTTCCATTTCCTTAGATTGACAACTGACTTTCTGATATCATCATTGAAATGTCGACCAGAATAGTCTTTGCACTGATTATCAATCTCGGTATGAAGACCATAATCATGATACGCAATACTGTTTACACCACTAGCCCTCAAGGTATTTGATTTTTGTCCGGGGTCGCTAACATAGGCATCCGGACCTTGATATACCAAATTTTCTTCAACCACATAACCACATATACTACATACAAATTCCCCTTTTACTGCATCCTGCACCAGGTTTGCATGACATTCAGGGCATTCATTCACAAGATCTACATCATTCGAAACCATTTGCTTCACCTATTTTTTATTGTTCTTAATTTTCTTTTTATTTTTGGATTTTGAAAAAAAGTCTTTTTTTCCCATAACGGTAAAATATACTTTCAAACCTGCCATCTTATTCTTGGCTTGAACAAAGGGGATTATAGATGCATAGGGAGAGTTCACTGAACCAATTAATTCAGCGATCTTGCCTATCCTCTTCTCCTTATTGTCTAAAACCATCAACCCCGATTTCACCTGTGAACCGTTATTCTCGACTCTTACTATCAAGCGTCCGCTTTTCGAAAAATGAAGTATTTCTCCCAGCAATTCCATAGTCAAAATTCGATAATCACTATTACTTACATATTCTTCTGTCAATTAAAGCTATCAAATCTATCAATTATTATTATTGAATCATACATGCAGGTCATGACGGGATTTGAACCCGCGACCTAAGGTTTACAAAACCTTCGCTCTGCCAGGCTGAGCTACATGACCATGATTTTAATATCAATTAAATTCTGTAATTAAAAGCTTTTGTATATATAGTGACCTCCTTTTTTGATAAATATATGACGGAACCCAAAAAAAAGAAAATATTTGACGTTATCGTGAGTATCGAAAACAAGCCATTCCTCAACGATCCTGAAGGTGAAACAGTGCTTAACGATCTTATTCTCAAAGAAAATTATTCCGATGTAGTTTCGGTCAGATCAGGAAAATCTTTGTTAGTCAAAATATTATCCTTGGACGAGAGAGAAGCATTGTTCAAAGTAAAGAAAATGTGTGATGATCTACGAATATACAATCCAATAGTAAGTAACTGTGAACTTTCTATCAAAAAAATACAAAACAATTGATTATTCTTATATCAATTAGTTAATACAAAAAAACTTAAAGGTTAGAAAGAGCTTTTTTATTACAAGCCAGTTGAAGGATTATGAAAATGTTATCATATGGGTGGATTACTATAATAAGAGCTTGTCCAGGGGAAAGGGTAGACGTATATCAAAATCTATGGCAGTATATGATCCGATGATAACGGAGTTGATTGGTGCCGCAGAATCTTTAGGGTATCAAGTTGAAAAAGATCAGATAAATGATGGTGCGAGATTTCCTAAACGACCACATATCAAATCAGGATATATCATGATATCTAAGAATGAATCACTAAAGAATAAAATATTGAAAGACATCGCCGAAAAAATGGTGATAAATAGGACAAAATCAAAAGGCAAGTAGTCTGTACCTGGTAACAATAATTTATTAAAAACATAAATAATCAATAGTAGATAGAAAATATGTCTGAATTTTTGCGACATGTTAAATAATTTAAGGAAATACATAATAAATTGACCCGTGATAATACTGAAAAAATCACTTTTCGTGAAAGATCAATACCTTTGAGAGAACCCAATGTGGTAATAAAAGGCGATAAAGGTAATTCACTATTATCATCTCCAGTAAATTTTGAAGAAAAATTGGAATATCAAGTAATGCAATCCATTCCAAAAGAGGCTCAGGTAACGGTTGTTAGGTGTGAATCGGCTAATATTGCAATTTATACTAAGAATCCATCATTCGCACTGACAGAGTTAACTCTTCATCTTTCGGCCCTTTCAAAATCAATGAAGAAAAGATTCATAATTAGAACAGACCCATCCATAAGGCTTTCTGAAGATGATGCTCGTAATGCCATCAGCAAAATATTGCCAAAAGAAATCCTGATAACCGTACTATTTTGTGATGAAGCTACAGGAGAGGTTGTTTTAGAGGTAAACAATCCCGAGGGGATTACTGCTGAAATATTTTTGCAAATTGCAAAGGAAACAGGTTGGATTGCACACACAAGACGATCCCCTCATATCCCATCAAATAGCATAAAAAATATACATTCTATATTAAAAAATTCCTCCAAAGAACGCATTGCCTTTTATCAAAGTTTAGGAAAAAGAATTTTTAGACCTCCTTTGTTGTCTAATTCATTACTTTATAATGATGATACCAATTGTGAAGCTAACCTAACCCCTACCAATAAAGTCAGCAATTCTAGATATTTATCAAGGAAATCTGTTGATGATGGAGCAATATATCAATACAGCAATTTGAAAGAGGTCACTATTTACTGCTTAGGTGGTGTTAAACAAGTAGGTCGATCCTGTTTTATTGTTGTGACTCCAGAGAGTAAAATAATGCTTGATTGTGGTATTAATCCTGGTGAAAATATGAACTATAATGCTTACCCTAGACTGGATTGGTTTAATTTCAATTTAGAGGAATTAGATGCAGTTGTGATTAGTCATGCCCATATAGATCATCAAGGGTTCTTACCGGCAATATTCAAGTATGGATACAAGGGGCCGATTTATTGTACAGAACCCACTTTGCCTTTGATGACTCTATTGCAAATGGATTCGGTAAAGATTGCGCAAAGCAATGGGTCGTACTTGCCATATGAGATCAGAGATGTCAATGAGGTCATCAAACATTGTATACCACTTCCTTACGGAAAACCAACTGATATATCCCCAGATGTTACAATAACTCTAAATAACGCAGGGCACATCATGGGTAGCGCAACAGTCCATATTAATATTTCAGGAGCTCACAATATCTTATATACTGGTGATTATAAATACGCGAAAACCCAATTACTAGATGGAGCTTTGGCAAATTATCCACGGGTTGAGACTATTATTACTGAGAGTACCTATGGTGCGAGTTCAGATATTATGCCCGATCAATCTGTTGTTTATAACACATTTACGAACAGCATCAATCATACATTAATGAGTGGTGGCAAGGTGCTGATACCTGTTCCTGCTGTAGGTAGGGCACAGGAAATAATGTTAGTCCTAGATAAAGAGATGAGAGAAGGTCGATTGGTGGAATCTCCAATATTCATTGAAGGAATGATATCTGAGGCAAGTGCCATTCATATGTCTTACGCGCACTACCTTGGATATGAAGTGAGAAAATCTGTATCTGAAGGTACTAATCCATTTTTGTCCTCTTACTTCACCGTAATAAACGGAATTGGTAAAAGAGAAGAAGTCTTTAACGATGATTCTCCTTCCATAATTATGGCAACTTCTGGAATGTTAGAAGGAGGGCCGTCGGTTGAATATTTCAAACAAATTTCTCCTAATCCTAAAAACAAAATAATATTCGTTTCTTACCAGATTAACGGCACGCTGGGTCGTAGGGTGCTAGATGGGACTATATCAGAAGCTAGTATGATAGATAAGAATGGAAAGGTTAAAGTCATTCCGGTAAGATGTTCAAAACAAAAAATTGACGGTTTTAGCGGTCACAGTGATTTTAATCAAATACTAAATTTTGTTTCAAAAGTGAGACCCAAGAGGGTCTTGGTTAATCATGGGGAAAAATCTAAATCAGAGAATATCGCAAGTGTAATTTACTCCAGAATGAAAATAAGATCTAGCGTCCCTGACAACAGAGAAATCATAAAGTTAAGGTAAATTTCGATAGGTTTTTTCGTATGTATGATGTTCTTAATGTTGAACTGATTTGGCCATAAGATATAGATGTATTAATTGTAATATTGTGTTGAGCGGAGAGGGTGCCTCGCGACATTATTTAGCAAATCCTAATCATAAATTAGAGAAGTTACCACCACCACCTAAGCCTGGCAAGCCGACTACTTAAAAATCTGTAAGAGTAATTACTCTCTTATACTTTCTAACGCTGATACAACTTGCCATAAGCTAGTCCTGATATGTGATTGCATTTGAGGATTTTGGGTGACACCGTCTAACATACTAATAGCATTAGCAGCTCGCACTGATATACTTCCTCCTTTCTCATCCTTAAGAATGGCTAAGACCTCCCTTATCATATTTCTAATATTTCTTTGAATGTTGACGTTTTTTATTAGAGAATCTAACGTAGATATTGCATTATTTAATCTCTCAATATTTTCTTTTTGTTTTAATTCTTTCTTTGTAACTGTCAATTTGAATCACACAAGTTAAATTTTACCTATTTCATATTAATAGCTTTATTTATTTGATCTCTTGATCCCAAGATGTGAAAAATTTTAATATGAATCTCATCAATAGTTTATGTTTGAAAATGGGACTAATCGATGAATAGGTCAGTTATGATTATATCATTTTGGATAATAGGGTTTATTGGAGGAATTTTCATTTATTCAATTTTACCATCAATATTAAATTTTTTTAATTCTTTCATACCAAATTTGTTCTCACGGTATTTCTTTGAAGCCCTGATCGCAGGAATAATAGGATCAGGGTTAAGCACTATCGCTGTACTCTATTGGGCTAACAAATCCTCTAAAGAAGAATTTTGAAAAAATGATCCTCATTATATAGCCGAAAATAAGTTATATCATTTATATATGCTCATCGATGTTCTAGTAGCCTTTGCTGTTTCTCTAGTTGCAGGTCTGATTGGCTCGATGGTAGGTATAGGTGGCGGCATAATTAACGCCCCGTATCTTAGTTATCTTAATTATACCCCATCGCAAATATCTTCAACAAGTCTTATTGCAGTTTTTTTTACGAGTTTATCTTCTTCGTTTCAATATATTAGAAAAGGGTTGACCGAAAAAAAGATCGGAATGATTTTAGCCTTCTCATCAATCCCGGGAACATTCATCGGTGTTTACATTTCAAATTCCTTTACTTTGGATGAATTTCGATATTATTTCGCGCTCATTTTGATGGCTACATCTCTCTACTTATTATTTCGATCAAAAATACTGGGCCAAGATAAAAAAATGCCTGATCTCACACAAAAAGGAGCTAATTGGAAATCCTCTCGAATATTGATCTTGATTATTTTCTCATTGATGGCCGGTACATTGTCTAGTAGTTTTGGGATAGGAGGTGGTATCATTTTTGTTCCGTGTTTGATTATTCTGTTGGGATTTAGTATGAAAAAGGCTTCTGCTACTTCACAATTCGCCCTCATATTTACATCACTTTCAGGCTTAACATTGTTTATCATTGACGGTAAACCCAACTACTATATGGGATTCATCTTGTCCATAGGGTCAATCATTGGTGGTACTTTGGGTAGTATGCTAACTAGTAGGATGAAATCCAATTTATTATTAAAAATATTTAGTATCTTGTTACTAATTGTGTCTTTTAAATTGATTTATGATGGTTCAGGATAATTTGACAGCTAGATATAACCCAAAGCCAAAAAACATCCAGAATAATATATAGTATAGAATTTATTGAAATGTTAAGATGGATCCCTGTCATAACCGTGAATAGGTCATACTGTTCTTCAACATAGAGTGAACATACGTTCACCTAGAATTCTTGATGTCTTACCAAAGAATCAATTATTTAATAAACATTAATTTTAATACTAAATGTTTGTTGAGTTGATAAATCTAGCTATAATGATATCTGGACGTGGTAGTAATATGAAAGCTATTCTTGAATCAATTAAGAGGGGAAATGTCGCAGGGATTGGCAATGTATTAGTTATTTCAAATAAACAAGACGCTTTGGGATTGGAAATTGCCGAAAATGAATATGGAGTTAAGACTACTACTTTATTATCAAATAAAAATGACAAACCATTTGAAAGCAGACTAATAAATGAATTAAAAAAGGATAATATTGGTCCTCATAACGGACTAATTTGTCTGGCTGGATTCATGAAAATTTTGAGCCCTTCCTTTGTGGAATTGTACAAACACAGGATAATGAATGTTCACCCGTCTTTGCTTCCATCATTTAAAGGCCTACATGCACAAAAACAAGCATTATTGGCTGGTGTGAAGGTTACTGGCTGCACTGTTCATTTTGTAGATAATGGTGTGGATACTGGACCGATAATATTACAACATCCTGTTCGAGTATACGATAACGATGATGAATTGTCTCTTTCAGAACGAATTCTTCTCAAAGAGCACGAAATCTATATCAAAGCCATAAAGCTGTTTACTCAAAAACAACTTTTAGTTGTTGAGAACCGTGTTATTCAAATATAAAGGTAATTTAGCCTCTTATTTTTTTATCCAAATCAAGCATGAATTTGGAAATCTCTTCTTTATTCAAGTTCAAGTATTCCTGACCCCTTTCTCGTAATCTGCTATTAAAAAGTCGTAACTCCCTGTGATCTTCAAAAAAGTTATCTAGAATTAAGGTACCGTGTAGGATTGGGTTTAATAATTTGTCAATATCTTGTACAAGTGAGTTCAAGTCGCCTCTCTCTGCAGATTCTGAAGCTTCATACAGTATTGCACTAATATCTTTCAATTGTTGGGTAGAGAAGAAAACTTCTTTTTTGTCCTCATGGGGTTTAGATTGCGTATTTCGTTTTTCAACCCCAATTTTTGATATCAATTCCTTAGTAAGTTCATATTGTTCATCTTGTCCAGTAAATGTTTTTTTGACGTGCTTAATCAGTAGGCCCTTATTGGCTAATCTGGTTGTAGCATCCTTAATTTCTTCCCGATCCAATCCAGTAACCCATATTATCTTCCCCAAATGATCATTTCCCTGTCTAACGGATTCTAATATTACAACCTCGATAATCCTTTTATAATCTTCCTCCATTCTCGCATTAATAAAATCTCTGTCTTTTACCGCTTTTTTTGCGTTCGCAATATCAAGTTCAATGGACTTTTTTAATGCTTCCATGCCTTTAGTTGCCTTTCCATCCAGCGTCATATAACAGGCATAGTTGTACCAAGCCATGGCGTCGTTAGGATTAAAGTCAATGGCCTTTTCACAGCATTCTATAGCCTTTTCATAATTTTTTGATTTGTAAAATACTAATCCCTTCATGTTCCAAACTTCAGGATTATTGATATCTATCTCTAAAACCCGATCAAAAATGGTGATAGCAAGATTATATTGATTCAAATGGAAATGTGAATAACCCTTTTTTATCAGGGAATCCACGAAAAAGGGATCTATCCTAAGGGAGAGATCAAAACATCTAATAGCGTCTTCAAATTTTTCCTCAGCCATCTTGTTTACTCCTTTGTTATATAGATTGACTTTTTTGATGTCATCTTGAGTTATTACATATCCGCTAGGAGTACGGGAAGAATTATCGTCTTTTTTTTCCGATAAAAGTTTCCTCCCAAAAATCTTTTCCATTATGATTAATAATACTTACCAAGAATAAATATATTTATTTTTCAAAAGAAGGTGCCAACATCCTTACGGATGTTCAAACTAGAATGTGGGAATGCTAGTATTGGTGACCTTTGCAATGATTCCGCTAAATGCAAAGTTAACTAGCAAGAACCACCCCCAGAGAAATACCTGACCAGGGACCTTACATGGCCCTTGTTTTATCTCAGTACTCGTACTATTCGTAGTTTGAATAGGTGTATCATTTTTCACATTATCGGCAGAACATGTCAAATAAGGTATTACAATGGGTGAGAGAGCTACAGTTTGACCAAATATCGCTGGAAATACAAAAATCCATAGCATAAAAGATGGTATCATATATAACATCATGGGTCTCATTTGTTGTTGCTGCATCTCCATGCTCATCTTTTGCATTTGTGATTGTTTCTTTTTTAGCTCTTCAATTAGTTGCTTGTCTTTTTTCTTAATGGCTTCAGTATATTTTTTTCTCCATTCTCCTGTTTCCTTCATGACAGTTTTCATTTTTTCTATATTGGTGGTCTTTCTTCTCAAAAGTGCCATTGCTAAATTTAAGCCAATAGCAATTATGGCCGCGACGACGGCAGATGCAAACATATCGGGAAAAATAGGGTGTTGAGTATAATGGGGTGTCAATCCTGGAAACTGTAATACCAACTTTTCAGACCAATTGAAAAGATCTATCAATACAAGTGAAAATGATTTTCTGAGAGTTATTAATCTTTTTACTTGTTTTCAGATTACATTCTCATCAAAGGAGTTATTCCTATTAAGTTCATGCAGATCTTTAAAATTTCTAGGGTACTACTTAGTATCAGTGCCCTATAAGTTGCCAGCATCTCATTTTTCTCCTTTAAAATGGGTGATTTTTCATAAAAATTGTTAAACATTGTAGCAAGTTGAAACAGATATTTTGATAGCACCTTTGGATCTATGTTATTTGCCGCCTGTTTTAGTTCCATGTCATATCTACATATGTGTTTAATCAAATCGATTTCATTTAAAGAAAAATCCATCTCCATTATATTGTCGATTTTATCTTGTTTCCTTAAGAAACTTGTTTCATTATTCTTATCCTCAATTCGCTTACCTCTGGCATAGGCATATTGTATATAGGAAGCTGTATCCCCTTCAAGGCTCAGGGACTCGTTTATATCAAAAGTTATCATTTTTCCAAGATCAATCTTTATGAAAAAATATCTTATTGCTGAAATGGATATCTCTTTGGATATTAATGTGATTTCTTCTTCTGAAAGTTCTGGATTCCTGTTCTTTGTTTCTACCTTTGCTCTTTCTTGAAGAATGCTCAATGCCATATCCGCTTCGATGTAGATACCTTTCCTTCCAGACATATGTAACGAATTCTTATCTTCTCCGGATATGCCCAGGCTATCTAGAGAACTCTGGCTTAAGGTGACGGGTTCATAACCTAGATATTTATATTTTGAATCCATCCCTAATTTTCCTAATATTTCTACCAGCAAATTTTGAAGCCTCTCTTGCCTCGAATCGATAATTGTAATAACCTTGTTTACTCTGTCAAAGTCAATAATCGGTTCTTTGCCAAAACTAGAATCGGCTCTTAATTTTTCTTCTTGTATTTTCTCAATATTCGTTTTATATAAAATTGAAGCGTCCCATTGATTTGCGTAAAAGACGTAATCAAAGGGATTTCGCAAATAGCCCAACTTCCAAACCGCAAATGGAATGTCTTTGGCGAAATAAGTTAAAGTCAAATCACTACGTACTACTACTTTATCACCTTCATTGGCTGATTTATACACCCAGCAACCTGCATTCTTTCCAACTTTTTCATATTTTATTAATTGTTTGTCTCTCAAGATTGAAAAAATATCGGTCCAAAGGTCTGATT
Source organism: Candidatus Nitrosocosmicus oleophilus (assembly GCF_000802205.1). NCBI lineage: Archaea > Thermoproteati > Nitrososphaerota > Nitrososphaeria > Nitrososphaerales > Nitrososphaeraceae > Candidatus Nitrosocosmicus > Candidatus Nitrosocosmicus oleophilus. The sequence continues at coordinate 2,118,813 of NZ_CP012850.1, forward strand.
GAACTATCTGTGACTCAAAACTTAATAGATCATAACGACATCTCATATTCCAACATGTTTCAAGCTGGTCCTTAAGGACTCTATCGACTATGGTCTTGGTAAATTGCGAAGTCTCCGATTCGGGATCCTCTAATTCCTTTAGGATCTTCTTCCTTTTAAGTTCTAAGTCAGGCCTACTTTTGTATAGATCATTAGTTTTTACGTATATCTCACTACCACAATAATGGTCAAATTTTGTTTTCTCTTTAGATGATTCTTGATCATGCATACTTATAGGGAGTCCCGCATGTTTGAACCCTACAATGATATCAGCAACTTGAACTCCCGAATCGTCGATGTAATTTATGACCCTGACATCTTTTCCTGCTTTTTTAAGTATCCTATACAAACAATCCCCAATTACCGCATTTCTGAGATGGCCTACGTGCAAAGCTTTGTTAGGATTCACACTCGTATGTTCTATTAGTATCAATTCTTTCGAACTTGAAACGGTCCCATTTGCAGGTTCAAATTTTGGATTGTTACCTACCGCTTTAAAGAACTCCCTCACGAACACTTTATTATTGATTCTAAAATTGATAAAACCTGGATTTACAAATGAAACCGACTCGATCAAACCATTTCTATTCGTCAAAGTGTTACTAACAGGTAAAATAGTATTTACAATATGATCAGCTATCTCATATGGGGACTTTTTTAATTTCTTGGTTAACAAGAAGCAAATGTTTGTAGAAAAGTCTCCAAAATCCTTAACATGTGGCTCAGATATTTCAAAATTGACCTCAGACTTTGTTAAGTTGTAAAACTCTAGTACTCCCCCAAGAAATCGGTCGATTTCATAGATAACATTTTCAACAATCATTTAAATCACTAAAATACTTTTCCTCTCATTATCAGATCTATCGCATTTATCAACCCTTCTCCATTCATGCCTACAACCAAATGGGTTGCACTTTTTCGCACATTTTCACTAGAACTTTCAAATGTAAAGCTAAATTTTGATTGCTCAAACATGGGGATATCAGTTTCACTATCACCTATTGCAACCACCTCATCAAAATCAATATTAAGCTTCTTTAGGAGTATTCCTAGCCCAAATCCTTTATTGATTTTTGCTTCGTTGATATGAAAGGCGTAATTGCTGTCTACTAATTTCAAATCCAGATTATTTTCCCTGAAGATTTTGTTTCCCTCATTTATGTCGAATGTCCTTTCAAGTACTATTTCAGTCGATCTTGGAAAAACGGGTTTCTGGTTAACATCTTTAATACTCTTAGCTAATAGATTGAACCCCTTCAAACAATTATCCTTGTTTGCTAATAATTTGTGGTCGACAGGGGAAGTAGTTATGACTCCTCCGTTTTCACCTATGGCAATTTGAGTCGTACCACCATATATGGATAAAATGTAAGCTTCCAGTGATGATCTTCCAGTTACAAAAATGACTTTATAGCCTAATTTTACTAGATACCGAAGTTTGGCTAATGCATCAAGATTTAAAGCTCCATTCCCGTTTATTGTTAGTGTTCCATCAATATCAATGGCAAAGAATTTTATGGACCTCAAATGAATTCAAGCTAATAGCAAGCTTACATAAAAATCTAGATTTAGTAATACATATATTGAATATACCATGACAGTTAGTAGAATAGTTTGAGCTTAGAAGTCGTTTTGCTAGAAGATAATAATAATATATTATTAAAAAGACGTGAGATTAAGTCACTAATAAGAAATGCCACCGGATCAATTCCGAGGGATGAAGCCGCAAATTTAATAGCAGGAAAGATCGGTGTGAATAAGAAGAATCTATTGCCAATTTCATTAAAAAGTGAATTTGGTAACCCTGATGTGTTAGCTTTGATGTATTATTATGAGGATATAGAAGAAGCAAAAAAACAGTTACCTCGTTATCGAATCCTCAGAACAATGACAAAAGATGAAAGAAAAAAAATAATAGATGAGGAGAAGTCAGTTAAATTAAAAGCTAAACAGGCAGCAGCAGCAGCAGCAAAATCTAAAAAGAAGTAATTTGTTAACTCAATAGAGAGAGAAGATTACAATGAGTAAAGAGAAAAAAGGAGGAGAAGGTGTGTCAAAATTTTATCAAGTTACTGACAGCAAAGTTGAGAGAATGAGAAGAGAGTGCCCCAGGTGTGGAAGAGGGGTTTTCATGGCTGCTCATAAAGATAGACTAACATGTGGAAAATGTAGCTATACTGAATTTCAAAAAGAACAAACTAAGAAATCGAAGCAATAATGCGTTAATCATACAAATTTCGAGATTTCATTTTTTAAGGAATCATCCACTACAGTGTTGGCCAAAGCAGAAAATGGAAGTTTTATGAAATTATCTCCAATCATGATTTTCTGTATAGGTAGTTTTTTCTTAATCCAAAAAGATTCGGCTTTTTTGTCCAAATTTGAATCATTGAACCCATTTACAAACTTCTTATTAACCACATTCTGAAGATAAATATCCCTTCTGAACACTTTAGTAAGATCAAGAGTTCTTTCATTATCAGAAAACGAATTTTCATAAAGTGTATCCGAAATATTATCTGATGTTACCTCTAGATTTATTATGTTTTTCAATATATTCAAATAGTGTAAAAATTCATGCGCAAGCACAGCATGAAGAGTTCCTTTCAAGCCATACATTACCAATGGAGCAGAAAGTTGGATGACTATTTTTATTCTATTTTCAGTAGTACAAAATGGAATTGTTCTTGCGTATAATATAGAGTATTGTTGATACTCGATATCTGATGTTGCTACCAATAGATTAGGTTCTATAAAATAATTAGGGTAATCTATTGATGTTTTCCTCTCAATCCTCTTAATTCCCTCTTCAACTACTCTCATCTTATCTATAATTAGCTCGTAGGTTCTTTCATCTATCTTCTTGTCTAGTAAATATTGTTTGACTAATGCTAATGGGTCAATATCATTCATCTTATTTCATTGATCATTTATTTAAGATTACATCATTAATATCAAAATATATACATTCGCACTTTGTGTTGAGTATGTTGGAAAGACAAGGTTTAATAGGTTCGTTACCACCAATCAACTGTTTTATAGGAATCCCATTATCCATGTCTAATGAAATTTCTAACTTGTCATCTCTTGTGTTTACTAATTTCGCAAAGTAGATATTTCTTTTAGTTTTCCGGTTCTTGACCTTAAAAGTTACTTCACCGACTAATGACTTAATGAGATATTGAAAATGATCAATATTGTTAACTTTCTCATCTAATCCAACGAGTACTGTTACCATTACTCTGTATTTTCCATAGTAATCAATCTGATCTTGTTTAATCTTCCTAAACTGCAAATCAACACCATCATCCGAAACCTTTTTTCCATCTGTTCCTTTTACTTTAGGATTAATCACTTTTACAAAAAATGGCCTGCCACTACCGAGAACCAAGCTATGTTTATCTTCGCTTCCAGTCCAAGTTATTTTCATTTCCTCTGGATGATATTCTGACATAACAGATTTTCTAATTGAATGTTCTATCGATTTCTCATTCTTATCTATCAGTTCAAAAAAAGTTTGAGAATCATTTTTCATCCAACTTTTATCCCTTTGAGGTATATTTCGGGCAAACTTTACATATCTTCCTAGAAGATAAAATTCTTTGGCCTTGCAATTTACGCTAAAGTCTAATTCATTGTTAATAACAACGTCAAATTTCAATTCTGGATTAATGTGATCAATAAAACATTTCTTATTTTTTCGTAGTTTTTCTCTAATCAATAAATTAATTTGGGTTTTTATTCCAATAGTACCCTTAATTTGGAACATAGATCGTAAATAATCTTCGTTCTCATAAAATAAGAAGGGAATCTTTGTTCCTATATCGACAGTGGGAATACATTTTTCTGATCCAAACATTTCTGAATTTAATATTCCTCTAACTATCAAAGGTAATGTTCCAAGAAAAAAGTTTCTACAAATATAACAAACTTGAATACGAGTCTTTACGATCGAGACCGAAACTGAATATTTCACCAATGATATCTTTTTCTTAGAAAAATTTCTATCATAGCAAAATTTACAGAGATGTATCTGTAATTGATTTGAATTTACCAAATTGAATATTCAGGTTCTCCAAGGTTTCTAGCCAAGACCAAATCTTCTTAGCAGTCCTTGCATCTGACGGCCCTTTGCTTGCTTCATCATGGTCTTTGAATTGTTATATTGTTTGATAAGATCCTTGACATCATGCTCCATCACTCCAGAACCTCTAGCAATTCTTTTTCGCCTAGCCTCGTTAATAATGTCTGGATTCTTCTTTTCGTCATTAGTGAAGGATTGAATTATGAATCTCCATTTCTCCATTTTTTGTTGCAAAACATCAAGATGGTCATCTTTTACGAAATTCGAAAGCCCTGGTAAATTCTCAATTACATTTCGGAATCCCATTTTGCCCATGTTTTCCATTTGAGCATAGAAATCTTCTATTGTCATCTTCCCACTCATTAGTCTCTTTGCTTGATTCTCGTCGGATTGAATTTCTAAGTTACGTGCCATTTCAAGAAGGGCTTTTATGTCTCCCATGCCTAATAACCTACCCACAAAGCTTGTAGGGGAAAATTGCTCCAAATCATCAATTCTTTCACCAGTTCCTATAAAAAGGACTTTTGCACCAGTGGCAGAAGAGGCAGCTATTGCCCCACCTCCCTTGGCAGTACCATCCAATTTTGTAATAATAATGCCACTTATTTTTGCATTCTCATGGAAGATCTTTGCCTGATTATATGCCTGCTGTCCAATTGTTCCATCGATAACAAGGAATACCTGATCTGGTATAACGATTGAATACATCGTTCGCATTTCTTCAAGTAACCCTTGTTCTTCTTTGTGTCGTCCGGCAGTATCTATAATGATAATATCCACCGGCTGATCTTTGAAAAATCCCATTCCATTTTTTACTATTTCAAGGGCATCCTTGTTGCCCTCCTCACCATAGACTTGAGCATTGATCTTACTACAGTTCATTTTTAGTTGGGTCAGCGCACCAGGTCGCCAGGTGTCTGCTCCGATTACTCCGATCCTATAACCATGCTTTGAAAGCCACCTCGCTAATTTGGCGATCACGGTAGTTTTCCCACTACCCTGTATCCCGAGCATTAAAATAGTGTTCTTTTTATCCGAATTGAAATTTATTAAATTTTCATCAGTTTTTTTCCTATCAATGGTCTTTATAGCTTCACCGCTGTAACCCAGCAATTTCGATAGCTCCCCGTATAGAATAGTTATGATGTGGTCTTTTTTTGACAGACCCTTGGGAGGAGTTTCCTTTAATGATCTTTCTTTAAGATTTTTTGTTATTTCTAACACCAATCGAACATTTACATCAGCAGCCAACAACGCTCGTTGGAGATCTTTGCACAATTCGTTGATTAATTCTTCATTGATGTCCGAGGCCCCAACAATCTTCTTTAAAGCCAACCTCAAATTATCTTTTAAACTATCAAGCATGGTTGTCTACTTTTCTATTAAATCAACATCTAATATTTCAAACATTCCCCTGATTCCATCCCATGTAGTTGTGTGGTCTTTGATGCTGATCCTTTTCTTATATAGAGGACAATCTATTACAAGAGTTTCAGCTTCTCCGCCCTCAAATGTAATATTAAATTGATATTTAAGACTTAATTTCTTTAGAGTAGCATAATTATCTTTTGTAATTGTCTTCCCAAGCCAACTACTATCCAGTCCAAGTGCTGCTACTCGAGTAATCATGATTTCGAATCCCTGACCAAGCAGCTGTTCGTAGTAATAATCACTATTAATGTTCCAAAGAGGTGAAACTAACTTTATTTTCAGTTTGTCGCAAATATCCTGAAAAATGTCTAGTTGAAATCTGCTAGAAATGCATCCATTTATTAATCCGTCAATTGAAAATTCGTCAACAGCCTTTTTAATTAAATGGGTTAATTCATTAACTTCATGGTTTTTCTCAGAGACATTGGAAGAGTGTTCTATTACAGGTACACCTATTGCATTTGAAATTTTATCTAACAAATTAGTGGTTGGATAATGAAATAATAGGCTATCATCGCTACTTGGATGCATCATCATGATGCAACATAAATCATGTTTTTGTAAAGTGGTCTTAAAAATCGCATAGGTGCTATCTTTACCTCCGGAAAATAACCCTGCCATTCTCAATAATTAAAAGTAATTACCATTAAATATAATCTAATAGTTTTTATAATAGAATGCAATTTTTAGAATTATGCAAATGCTAAATTCTGAAATTATAGCAGGTGTGTCTATATTCTTATTGGGATTTCTCTTCTTTATAGCCGGACTTTTAAATTCAATTTGGGCAACTATATTCGTAGTAGATTTTCTTATAATGGCCATTGGCATCGCGACCATCGGGGTTGGGTTTTGGACTGCGATGTATGAAAAGAAGAATAACCTCCATCATACTGAGCATCATCATTAGTTTAAAAAAAGAATTTATTCGTCTATATAATGAATCAAGTTATTTTTCTGAGCGTCTTGAGAGCTTAAACCCATCAATGATTGTTCCAGTTTGTCATAGTCAGGTAAATCACCATTTATGTTACCTGGCAAAACCAGGGTCAGGTTTATATCCGAATTTAATACATCATGGAGTTCTTGGTTTGCAGTTGTGACATATGGTCTTAACGCTCCCCTAAATACTTCTGACCTTGCACGGACATTACCGCTTATTTTCTTACCAACCGGTGAATCCGGGCCTACGATTACGATGTTTCCTTTAGATCCCTTAAACAACGAAGGGTCATCTAACGCATGGTTTGTAGCCATTGATAATACTGATTGGCTAGTTACCAGGTGTGGGATATTAACGAATTTATCCACCATGTTGTCCCATTGTTTACGCTCGAGCGAAGTTAGGTTGTTGTGATAGTCATAACTACCGGTAAAGTGTATGACCGAATCTGTTCTACCGTATCGAGAATTTATTGTATTGAAAATTTTCTTGACTGTATTCTCATCACCTAAATCAAGGGCATGATGGTGAAATCCTTCAAACATTTTGCTCACCTCTGGTGATTGTTCAATATTGTGTGTAAGGACAATTAGTTGCTTTACATTTAAGTTATTAATCTTCGTTGCAATTTTTTTAATAAAGTTCAACAATTTTTCTTCAGTAGTTGTCGTGGTAATCAATATTGTTTTATTTTCTAGGGCTTTGTCCAGCTCTACCTGTAAAGTCCTTTCAACAATTGGCTTTACGGGGTAGAAGACCCGGTCATTTGGAATAACTTTACCATTTAATAACTTGCTCATTTCATCGCTCGATAAGTTATATACCATTTCAGCAACATCCTCCTGAGATAAGAATTCATTATCAACTATCATTTTCTTGGTATTATTCTGTACCTTTTCAGCGATCTCTTGAATCTTGGCCAAAAGCTCCTTTGCTAAATGTTGAGTCTTGGCAAGATCTAGATCTTTGTATTTTTCAGCCAAGGATGTTGCGATTTTTTTTGATTCAATGTCGATCGTTCCGGGTTCATCCCCTAGATATGGTAATAAAGCAACAGAAATCTCTTCGATTTGCTTGCTACTTAAACCTGGGAAACCTCCTACCCTCAAAAATTCAGCTGCTGCTTTAGGGTATACGGTTTTGTATATTCTATCAGAGTGAACAGGTCCCGGATTTGTTGCAACAGCTTTGATACCTTTCTCAACAAGCTCCCATGAAAGACACTCGGATAGTCTGTTCTTTGCACCCTGTGCTGCTGTATAAGGTGTTCTAAACCTATATGGCCTCTGCTCATACTTATTCTCCTCAGTGAAAAAAGTTGAAATTGTAATTATCTTCCCGATATCATTGAGTACTTCTAGAGCCTTAACGCTTGTCCAAAAAGTACCAGTAAGGTGTATTGAAACGCAATCTTTAAACTCTTGATAACTCGAATTAGTAAAAATCTTTACTGGACCAGAAACTCCAGCATTATTTACTATAATATCTATTCGACCGAAGTCGGCAGCAATTTTCTCAAACATCGTATTAATTGCTTCAAAATCGGAAACATCCACCCCTGAATAATACGTGACGGACGATTCAAATTTTTCGTCCGTGATTATTTGTTTTAATATGTTCGATGCATCGATTAGTGGTTCTTTCCTCCTACCAAGAATTATGATATTGTAACCTGCCTTAGCAAATTTTCTTGCCACAGCTTGACCTATCCCTGTTCCACTACCAGTAACAAGTATTGTTTTGTCACTCCTTTTCATTCTAACATTTAATGAGACTTAAATCTCTTATATTAATTATTTATTGCTAAATGGTTTATTGAACGAATAATTCATATATTTTGTAAATCATGTCTTGCTTCTCTATTATTATAATAAAACTTTATAAAATAAGTATCATTTCAGAGATAATATAGAAATGGAGAATTATGAAATTGTCAGAGAATTTATGGTATCGGGGGTAAATAATTAAGTGAAAATAAAATTTGGTTTGACATTTGGCTTAAACGTCGCTAGATTGGGACTGGATGAAATGCAGGTAATAACCGCAGCACAAATAGCAGATAGAACTAATTTTGACTCCGTATGGGCAATGGATCACACAAATGTGCCTCAATGGAAAAACGCTGTGGTAAATGATGCCTGGTTAATGTTAGCAGCAATTGGGTCGGTGACTAACAACGTGGAGTTAGGGACATGCGTAACAGACGCCATAAGGAGACACCCTTCAACTATCGCTCTGTCGACGGTGACTCTTGACAGGATAACTAGGGGTAGGGGAATACTGGGAATTGGCGCCGGAGAGGCTCAGAATGTTGTTGACTTTGGGATTGAATTCAGTAAGCCAGTGTCAAAATTTAAGGAGCAATTGGAAGTAATTGAAAAGCTGTTTGAATCCGATCCAGACAATCATGTAAATTATCAGGGTAAATATTATAGCCTTGTTGAAGCTTGTTTACAAGCGAAACCTATCAGAAAACCCCGACCACCGGTATATATCGCAGCTGGAGCCCCAAAAACACTAGAATTGTGTGCAACTTATGGTGATGGATGGATACCTATAGGATATACTCCAGCCTTATTTGAACATCATGCAAATGTCATTAAGGATCACGCAAAGAGATTAGGAAGGGACATATCCAATTTTGAGTTTGCAAATGATGTGGATGTTTATTTTGCCCCAGACGGAGAAGCAGCTTGGGAAAAAATGAAAAAAGCGGTTAAGGTCAGTCTCTACAAACCTGAATTATTGAAGGTTCACAACATACAACAAGATTCTGAGTTTGATTTTAGGAGATATTTTACTGAATATGCCATGAATAAACCTGAATTGATGGAACAAATGAAAAAAGCATCTTTACAAATTCCTGATGATGTGGCAAGAACTGCCATAGGAGTTGGTAGCCCAGATGATGTAATAGAAATGCTGGAACGATTTATAAAAGCCGGTACAAATCATTTTATAATTCGCTTCTGGGGTGAGGGGCTTTATCAAAACATAGAGACCTTTGGAAATAAGGTTGTTCCATATTTTAATGACATCCAAAAATAACTTTTTTTCTTTCTTAGAGATAAATATCTAGAGATTTGGTTTTCGGAGGTTGTTTTGGTTCTTTATTGAATGTCCTACTTTCCCTCTTTATAGATTCTGCATCATATCCCAATTTGACTAGATGATTAGCAAACTCTTCTTGAAATCCATGGAATGTGTATATCTTGCGGGGATTGCATTGTCTTACGACTTCCAGTAACTCGCTATGATCACAATGATCGCTAAAAGGGATCACATAATCTAAGTTCATCATGTTTCTGTAATTTCTATTTATTGCCCATCCGCTGAAGCCTATAGTAACTGCGCCATACTTTTCCCTGTAATGGGATATTTTGGGATGCTTGCCATTTGTTAAAGGATACATCATTATCCATGGTCCTTTATCTAATAAACCCAATTCTATTGCATCAGACAATGGTGTAGAATCTTCTAAAGAAACTCCAAATTGCTTGTACATTTGATTGAACTTAAATATTTCATCATGAATTATAAGCGGTTTCCAAGCGCCAAATAATGAGGTGAGAACCTGCGCCTTCCCCAACGAATATCCCATTAAGATGACTGGAATCCCTCTGCCGTACATTTCTGAAATTAAAGAATTTACAGAATGGATAACATGTTCTATTGGAGGGAAAATATATTCTGGCTTTCCAAAGGTTGTTTCGATAATCAGGATATCGGCTTTTGGAATGGTTGTCTTTCTAAGAAATGCTCTGTCCCTCATAGATAAATCGCCAGTATAGAAAATCTCGTTTGCAACTAAAAGCCCTCTTGAGCCTAGTATATGTCCTGTATCTACTAATGTCAAGTCGTGCTGAGAGCATATTTCTTTTTCAAAGACGTAACCACGGAGGCTCGCAATCGCAACCGTCTCAGGCGAACATATAATCCTATTTCTTAAATTGTATTTCTTGATGGCAGTCTTATTTAGCATGTGATCGATATGTGCATGCGAAATGAAAACATAATTTTCATCTAATATTTGCCTCGGATCTAAATAAATTTTTTTCTTATTGCTTGTAAGTATTATTTGATGCTTTGTATCCGAGGTGATTTGGTATTGCACTATTAGACTATCCTAATTGAACTTATTTATTTAGTATTATTTCACTAATTTGAATACATTAAAATTAAATTTATATTGGATCAAATTTAAGAAATTGAATCAATCCAAAATTATTTATGTCTTGCTTGATGGGATAGGCGACCTTCCACACCCAGATTTAAATTACTTGACCCCGTTGGAAGCGGCGTATACTCCTTATCTCGATAGGATTGCTAGAATGGGAGTTTCGGGGCAAGTCGTGAGCGTTGGAGATGGGATAGCTCCCCAGTCTGATATTGCAGTTTTTAATATGTTAGGATACAACTTTAGAGAAATCGAGTATTTCGGAAGGGGGGTCGTAGAATGCATAGGTTGCGGGATTGATTTTAGAGAGGGAGATCTAGCATTAAGAGGCAATTTCGCAACCATCGACACAACTAATAAGAAAATTCTAGACAGACGCGCCGGTCGAATTGTGACAGAGGCAGACTCTGCTGAAATTTGCAATCTCATCAGAAATAATGTAATGATAGATGGGGTCGAGTTCTCGATAGAACCAACTATCGGGCATCGAGTTGTATTACGTTTCAGGAAGGTAGGTACGACATTAGGTGAGAAAGTTACAAATACTGATCCTGCATATGATAAGAAAAATGGAATTGGTATTGCATTGGATACTTCCGGAGGGGAATTGTATGTTTCAAGATCAAAAGCAGAGGATGCAAATTCTCGACTATCGGCCACTATCATAAATCAGTTTTCTGATCAAGTAATAGAATTACTAGATAATTGTTCGACAAATTTAGATAGGAAGGAAAAGAATTTGTTGCCAATAAATTGTATATTATTGAGAGATGCTGGGAATCGGTATCCTCACTTACAGAGTATTAATGATAAATATAGTCTAAATTTCGCTTCTCTTGTGGATATGCCTGTGGAAATCGGAATTTCCCAAATTCTGGGAATGAGGTCATACAATGCTGGTTCGCCAAATGAATATGAATTGAAGGCTAATGAATTGCTTAAGATTATTAGAAACCATGATGTAGTCTATGTCCATATTAAGGGTCCTGATGAATTTGGACATGATGGAAATGCCAAGGGTAAGAAAAGAAACATAGATGAAATTGATAAACGTTTTTTTAAAAAAATTTCAGAAGGAATTAGCACAATCGCAGGGACAGAAATCTATTTCATTATTTCGGGAGATCACTCGACACCATGCATAAAAAAAGCCCATACTGACGATCCCATACCTATAATCATTTCTGGTCAAGGTATTGTGAAAGATTCTACAACTAGATTTACAGAATCAAATTCAAAAAGGGGATCATTAGGTAAAATTTACGGTTACCAAGTATTAGATACTGCCGTCAAGCAACTAGAACGCCGCAAAAGCTAACCTCACGTATCATACGGTAGGTTTGAATCTCAATAGTGCTCCAATTTTTCCAAGGCTTTGAATCTGGGCCCCTTCTTCGGTCTTTGAAGAAATTATGTCAAGTTTTGTCCCAGCTAGTGAAGCATATTCCTCCAAATAGTCTATGAAATCCTTTTCATTAATTGTGTAGTCCTGTCCACCACATTTAGAACAAGGGCTAGAAATTATATTTTGTTTTGTCTCAACAAGCTGGTCTCTTTCAACTATTTTTTCATATCTGAAATCACATTTATTGCAAATTACTTCAAGGTATATCAAATCAATGCTATCGGTAGCGATTATAGAATCGGTTATTCCAGCCTTTAGGTGGTTTACAACATCAGTCAAGCCATATATTCCTAAGCCCTTCCCAGAAAAAACTTCCCCCATGAATTTTTTCACTATTTTCTTCTCCTCCATGGATCGGAATTCAGACATTATTCCTTGATCATTTACCTTGTCTATGATTTCCCTTACCCCTTCGTCGCCAGAATAAGAGGTATCAAGGGTAGCAACGATATTATTTTGGAGCCTATAGTCAAGATATTCCTCTCTAACAAAAGTCTCTTTTGTAGGTCCTGGGCCCCCTACTATGAGACCCTTGACTGTATATTGATCAATAAAGATTTTTTGAGCATAATTAGCAACACGATGATAATATTCATTAAGCTCATTATCTCTGAGGCGTTCAAACCTTCTAGCAGATTGTCCACCCTGTCTGTGTTTACCTGAAACTCCAGATGTCAAGGTCTCAATTGTTTCCCATCTATCACCTGTCAAAATTCCTAATCCTGCCTCTTGAGTGTCTATGGAAATAATGGCAATAGTACGATCATCTTTTAGCATTTCTTTGATATGATCTATCCAAAAATGATCATCGCATCTATACAGGTTTATCTGTACTGGTTTTGGAGGGACAACGGTGAATATTTCTATTTTTTCGGTTCCCAATCCTTTTCCAGTGGGAATAGCACCGCAAAAAATGACTAGTCCGTTTTCAGGAGGTTCCTTATATAATTTTAGTTGCTCCATCGTCTTGTTGAGGGCATCCTGAACATGGTTTCTGGTTAAATCTGATTTTATGTTTGACGCAGTACCAGCTTCATTTCTTAGTTGCGCTAGAACATCATAGATTGGCCTTTTTGGGGGAATATATACAGTAACTAGTTCAGTACCGTGACCAGATATTTTAGACAGGTCATTCAACATTTTAGTTAATTTATATTTTTTTACCGAATCCCATTTATCGTCGCTACTTGACTGAGGCACAAATGTTATTTGCTTTTACTTAATTTAATTTTTGACAATTGTGCTTCATGAGAAAACTCTGACTAAAATAAAAATTACAGGAAACCACATTTTTCAACATATTCTTCAAAAACGTGATTTTGTCTAATTATCAAGACCGTTTATCTGATTTTTTATATTAAGAATCCATCCTTTTGCAATAAAAGGATACATAATACTTATTTAAAGCAACTTGGTGAACTTTTTAGGTAGAAAAATTGTCAGAATTAAGAAAGGATTATTACGTTCAAGATAAGTTTGTCTTAATACCTAATAATATTGATCACATAAACAAAAAACCTGAAATGGTTTACAATAAAAAGCAATCTGATCCTATCACTACCATTGAAACATGCCCATATTGCCCTGGATCTACTGGGGATTGCGACAATCTTGTATTATCTTTTGTAGTCAAGGAAGGGATATTACAGAGATTATATGATACAACTGATGATGAGAATGAGAATTGGTCAATCCGAGTTTTTGAATGCACAAATCCCATAGTGACTGCGCACTCAAATCAACAATATTCGGACAGACCATTTTATAGGGAACCAGCATGTGGATATGACCTCATAGTTGTTCCAACACCAAAACACAATATTGCTCTTTCAGAATTGTCTATAGATGAGTGGACCAATTTGTTATTGGTACTCCAGGATAGGGTGAGATGGTTATACAGCCAACGAGGTGTGACATATGTTGCCATATATGCCAGCCGTGGGACAAATGGCGGCAGTAAAATAAAACACCCTCATTTCCATATCACAACATTTTCGTCAATCCCTCCGATTATTGAAAAAGAAGCTAAAACTTTTCACCAATCCATGAATGAAAGTGGAAGTTGTCCTGCATGTAATATGATAGAGTCTGAAATTAACGGCCCAAGACAATTATTCTCTACCAATGGTTTCATAACCTTAGTTCCTTGGGCGCCAACCTATAATTACGAATTTTGGATTTGTCCGCGAAAACATTCTACCTTTTTTTCAAAGGCAAGTCAAAAGGAGATAAATGACCTAGCCTTAGTAATTTGTTCATCTTTGCGAGGGATGGATAAAATACTGGGCAAAACTGATTTCAGCATGGCTTTTCATATTTCACCTGAGAAAAAAAATAGTCGACAATTACACTGGCACATAGAAGTGTATCCCTTAATTTCATCATGGTCTGGATTGGAAAGAGGATTTGGAATATACGTTAATACACCGAATCCTGAGGATTCAGCCAAAATATTGGGAGAAGCTTCAAGAAAGGAATTGGCAAATTTGATTGGAGTACATTAACAGTTTCGGAGACAATATTAAAATATTGTATCTCTTAAAATGAAATTATAGAAATGTTAAGAGCAGGCGAATGGTTATCGATTGCAGTTTTGGGTCTCGTTGTTTTGTTCATATTTAACTCCATAGCCTTCTTCAATTTTCTGATTGGCCCAGAAGGGACAGGTCCAACAACCACTGTCGAACCATCCACTGCCTATCTTCAATTCATTTTCATCTCACTAGCACCGGCAATTGGACTTTCATTTTTTACAAATGTGTTATCTGAAGGATCACGATTATCCTCATTACTAGTATTAGTATCTGGAATTTGCTTGATATTCGGGATGATTTATATAACAACATTGATCCCTATGATAACTGAAATTGATTTGCCATCATGGGTTATCTATGCACCTTGGGTATTTTCAATTTTCGGCATAATAATGGTCTCTATGGGGTATATTAACTATAGAAAGAGAATGTACATGTCCACCAAAAATAGTGAGATCTAACTATTAGAAAATGGCGATATTTTCGTAATGGGACATAGAAAACAATCCTCTAGTAAAGTTATTGAGTCAAACCAGAAAAATATTAGCAGAAAGTTTGATTCTCTGAAGGTAGACAAGGAGTTTCTCCCAATTAAGATCAACTGTGGTAATTTAGAAACGATTTTTTCAAAAGATAATGATTTTAATAAAGCTTTAGCTATCGTAATAGGTACTAAGCCCGATTTCTATAAGCAGGCTCCGCTCCTAATTGAATCAATTAAAGAAGGTTTGCCTTCATTTATAATTTCCACAGGACAGCATTACGATGAATTACTAGGTTATGGGATAAAGGAATTTGACTTGGAAAATTCAATAGTTTGCGATTTGCAGATTCGTGGGGATCTGATGGAAAAATCTAGCGATTTAATCATGAAATTTGGATACTTTGGTAGATTTTTGAAAAAAAAATATTCAAGCAACCGAATTTTACCGATTGTTCACGGAGATACTTTGGTAGCAGGAATCGCAACATTGTCTTGGGTTTTCGGGTTGGGACAAAAAGTCGGACAAAATGAGGCTGGACTTAGGTCAATGAGTCCGACTATTATCAAAGATATAAAGATGAATGTATATCCTAACCGTTCTGATATAGAAAAATTTATTACTAATCAATTGTCCTCATCATGGTTCCTAACTAGGGAGGAACCATTCCCAGAACAAATTGATACTTGGGTATGTTCTGCAGGAACAAAGTTTTTCTTTGTTCCCACCAAACTAAATAAGGAGCACTTACTTAGAGAAGGGTATCCCGACGAAGATATCCACATAGTTGGGAATTCTGTAGTAGATGCTATTGGTATCAAAAGAATGAAAAAACCTGAAAAAAGCATTTTTGAATTATATCCTAAATTAGAATCCGGAAATTGGATCAGAATGGATATTCATCGTAGAGAAAATCTAACCAACCACAGATTTAATGCTATTATAGGGGGGTTGACTGATTTAATAAAGGATTCGGAATTTAGAGTAGTTTTAGTCCTTTTAAATGCTACCATATCCGCATTAAATAGGTTTGATCTTTACAACAAGCTTAAAGATCTAGAAATGGCATACCCTGATAAGTTTATGATGACTGATTTGTGGAAAGAGTATGGTCATGTGGTCGAATTTCTAGACAGTGGGAAATGCTGGGCAGAGATTACTGACTCAGGTTCACTGCAAGAAGAATTATTATACTTCCCAAAGGTTAGCTCCTTTACAGTTAGATTTAATACCGATAGGCCGGAAACAGTCTTCGATGCTAAGGGGAATCTCTTGGTCCCTCCAATAAACCGAATGTGGTTACCTAAAATGGTATCTACTATATATGATAAAGGGGTGGATTATGGATTTAATTTTAAGAAGAAAAAACAAATTTATGGAAACCCTGGGGAAGTATCCAAAAAAATCGTAAAAATAATGAAAAAGGAATTTGAGAATAGAGAAACCAACTTTTTCCCCTGGTTACATCAAAGGTTTAACTATTGGCACGAGAAGGATGATTTTGACTATCTTTAATTCATTCAAATGCAAATAGTTATATAATTATGAATTAGAAAATTTTTATTGGCCTCCGATACGAAGTTCAGGATTAATCTAAAAGAGGGTGTTTTTGAACTGGAAGGAAATGAAACTTTTGTAGATAAACATTTAGAAAAGTTTGAAGAAATTTTCAAGGTTGCTATTAAGGAGGTCATCATAAATAATAAGGATAATGTTCTGAATTACACATCTGCACCATCTAACACACAAGTAAACAATGTTCCAATCCCATTGGAAAATTTTTCTTCTCAAGAATCTGGAACACTTTCATCGAAACGTAAAGATTTTCAAAATTCCGTGATTAGTGATGTTCAAAGGGAATTACCTCTTTCAGGCAAACCTACAAAACATTCTATTCCAAAAATCTCTATTAATATACCTCCACTGCCCGTGGATTTGAAAGAAAATAATGAAAAAATTGGCCTCCGAGATTTTTATGCAGAGAAAAAACCTGCAAATCACTACGAAAAAACTACTTTGTTCGTCTTTTATTTAACCAAATATAATAAACTAACGGAGATTAAATACGGAGAGATACTCTCGTGCTATGAAGAAATTAATGAAAAGAAACCTAGTATAATTGACATTGTTAAAAATTCTATAAGGTACAAAGGATGGCTTGAACCTGGTATTGAAAAATTATCAACCCGATTGACAATTTCTGGCGAGAATTTTATAAAATTTGATTTACCGAAGATCTAACTAGATTCTGAATCGATATCTTTTTGACCAAGATTCATGCAATAGATCAAGCTCTCCACCAGTCAAAACCTACGAATTTGATAGAATTGTCCAGGAGATCAACAATTGCCAAAATGAATTGTTTCTTAACAGTGGTGGCAAGTCTTCCTGCAAGCACTATGTCCATGCTTGTAATATGGTCATTTTGTTTCAATACCTTCACAAGGAACGGCGCATGATCTATGCCAGGTCCATGAATATAAACAGCAAAGTCGCAACCAAATTTTATCCCAGGGGTTACAATATAGCCCTTATCTCTCAAGTTTTCAAATACCACATATTTTACTTCAAAGTTTACATACTGTTTTGTACAAATTCTTAGGATTTCTTTCGGTTCAACATCTGTAGCCGAATCTTTGAATATTTTGAGGCGATTTCTATTACAAAGATAATATCCCTCAATTAGGTCGAGTACTATTGGCGCATCAAATTCGGCATTTTTAGGTTTAGATATGCCTAATGGCTTACCAAAATATCCACTACCAAACAATGTCCGTGATTCCAGAATATCATGAATGAATATTCTGTTTTCTACTAGTTGACCGGTAAAGGTGGTTATCAAATGCTTAAAGCTAGTATTGTAAATGAGTTAGAAGCCTGTTGACATTTGTCGACTATCCCCTCGATACCCTCTATAGCATCCTTGAACAAAATCAAGTCTTTTTGAGAAGTTATCTTATCTAATGCCTTGATTGTCAATTCCCTGTACTTTTTATCTACGTCCATCTCTATCATTTGGACCTCAATTGCCAATTCAATTGTATTTTCAGGTTTAATTGTAAGAGTCCTTGACATCTCGTTAATTCTGAACATAACGTCTATTATCATGTCGATCATCCCTTTCAACTCAATTTCAAAATTTAGTTTAATCACTTTTGGTTCTATATTTGACAACCTAAAGGAGACCCCTTTAATATAACCTGAAATTTCATCAATAAAATATGCAGTTCTTAAAAGGTCTTCCCTATATGTCATTAAACTTCCAGTGGCTATTACTTCTCTAGTAATTTGTTTTCTCAGCACCATTATATCATCTTCTATGGTACTCATCCTCTCAGAAGATTCTCTAATTCCATCCTTGTTTTCATGGATAATAGCAGTCGTCATTCTTGCCAATTCTCGAGATAAATTTAGAATCTTATTTGACTCTTCTTGTAGTATTGCCATTGTTTTCCTTTTTGCTTGGACCTCTAGCTCACCGCTATACATTTATTGGTTACAAAAGCTTGCCTGTTCATATAATTCTTTATTATAATTAGTCTGAATACTGTGGCGAGGTCAAAACTTTAATTTAGCTGATAGTTGGTAAAGTTTTCTTTAATTTCTATGAGATCTCGTAAAATTGAACTAGCAGTTTCCATCCCTCCAGCTCCTTTACCTATTATCGTTTGTGCTCCAGAATGCTCCGATCTAAATGTAACAGCGTTCAGCGTCCCGTTGACACAAATTGGATCATCTTTTGATATTGGAATTGGTCTAACGAAAAGACTATCCTTGTCACAATTAGCAATTAATTTTAGTGATTTTCTTTCACTAGCTGCCTGAATTATTTGCTCTTGATCTACCTTAGTAATTCCAGTTTTATCGACATCTTTCAATGTTACTTTATGTCCCATTATCCAGTTAGCCATGATGACTAATTTAGCAGCCGCGTCATCTCCATCAATATCCAATGAAGGATTAGCCTCTGCATATCCTTTCTCCTTAGCATCATCAAGTGCTGCACTAAAATCCAACCCTTCACCCATTTTAGTCAAAATATAATTTGTCGTCCCATTTAATATCCCTGTAAAGGATGTAATTCTGTCTCCTTTTAGACAATGTTTTGCAAAATCCAATACCGGTGTGCCTCCTCCTACTGTTCCGCTGAATCTTAACATAACGTTATTATGTTCGGATAGTTCTACCAAAGAGGAAAAAGACAAGGCTAATGGTCCCTTATTTACAGTAATAACATTCTTTTTAGTTCTTAAACCTGAGATGACATGAGACAATCCCGGTTCAGCTGTAGTTAAATTGGTAGGGGTAAGTTCTAACAAGACTTCTGCGTCAATATTTTCAATATAATTATCAGCATTAAAGACTGATTCAGAATATTTGCTTATGTTCCCATATTTTTGCTTAACCATTAAAACTCTCTCCAAATCTAAGCCGGTTTGAGAATATGCAATTCCCCTACTGTCTATACAGGCTACTACCCTTGGTTTTATTCCGTAATTCTTATATAATAGGTTAGAACTAGAAATAAGCAATCTTAGAAAACTTTGGCCTACAACCCCCAGTCCGCATACTATTATTCTCATTAAAATTATCCTTTTATCATTATAATAGGAGAATATAATAAAATTTGTATTGCTAATTTATCATATTAACCGGGATACGATCGACATGGTAATAAAATATGCCCTAATACATTAATAAATGAAATTCTAGGTCTATTAATTATGACCATATCTGTGGACGGATCTGATAATGAAAAATATGAAGGTAGAGAAAATCATACCTCAAGTAACGCAGACGAAAATCACTTCGATGTTGTTATAATCGGTTCTGGACCAGCCGGATACACAGCGTCTATATATACATCCAGAGCAAAATTAAAGACAATTGTAATCTCAGGAAGTTTACCTGGTGGACAATTGATGACCACCACCGAAGTTGAAAATTATCCAGGATTTCCACATGGGATAGATGGACCTGAGTTAATGACGTTTATGCAACAACAATCAGAAAGGTTTGGAACTGCTATGCTTATCGATGAAGTCACAAGGGTGGACTTTAAGTCTAGGCCATTCAGAATTTTTACTGGCTCCTCTAGTTACACTTCTGATTCAGTATTAATTAGCACTGGTGCTACTCCCAGGAAGTTGGGCATAGAAAGCGAACAAGAGTTCTCAGGAAAGGGATTGTCTTACTGTGCGACCTGTGATGGACCGTTTTTTAAGAATCAAGACATCGTAGTTGTGGGAGGCGGGGATACCGCTTTAGAAGAAGCAACATTTTTAACCAAATTTGGTAAAACAGTAAAAGTTGTTCATAGACGTGACAATCTACGAGCAAGTAAAATTTTACAGGAACGTGCATTTGAAAATCCAAAAATAGAATTTATTTGGAATTCATCCATTGTTAACGTCAAAGGGGACAAGAAAGTCTCCGCAGTAGTTGTTAGGGACCTAAATACTACTGAAGAAAAAAATTTAGAGGCAGGTGGTGTTTTTGTCGCAATAGGTCATGAACCAAATACATCTATCTTTAAGGGGCAAGTGGACCTAGACGAAAGGGGATACGTAAAAGTTCAGAATGGTACTAGGACAAATATCGACGGTGTTTTTGCAGCCGGAGATGTTCATGACTTCAAATATAGACAAGCGATAACAGCTGCTGGATTTGGCTGTATGGCTGCTTTAGACATTGAAAAATGGCTGTCTGAAAAAAGGACCAATTAAGAAAATCATCCTATTTTATTTTTTTTGACTATCGTAGCTGTATTTGGATTGATGTTATCATGTTGTTACTACTGGTACGCTAGTTTTGGCAAAAAGCTATTGTCCTTCAAGTAATTTTCAAATTCATTGTCTGTAAATACCGACTGTTCCTTGTACAAACTTTTGAACTTGCGTCCATCATCAGCGAATATCCCCACAAAAACCTGGTCCTTGTTTGTATTCTCTTGAGCTCTTTCCATCATACTGGCTAGAACAGAGCCAGAAGAGGGTCCCACCAACATATTTTCATTCAGCGCGATCTGTTTTACCATTTTAAATGATTTTTCGTTTGTTGCCGTATACCAAGCATCCACCACTTCTTCTCGCCTCAAGAACAGCTCTGGCTTTGCGGATTCCTCAAAGTTTCTTAATCCTTGAAGCAGATGATTTCTCTGTGCTTGAATAGCAACTACTTGGATTTGATTGTTCTTTTCTTTTAAGAATTTTCCAGTTCCAGTAATAGTACCTCCAGTTCCAGCCCCAGTGAAAAAATGAGTTATTTTTCCATTGGTTTGTTCCCAAATTTCTGGTCCAGTGCTTTGAAAATGAGAAAGATAATTTGAATCGTTTTCGTACTGATTTGGCATATAATAAACGTCTGGCCGAGGTTTGGAAATAGCGTACGCAAGGGCGATGCTCTGATCCGTACCAGCACCTACTCGAGGGCATAAATCATCTGAAGTCTCATGCAAAATAGCTCCCAATTTTCTCAGAATATCCTTAGTTTCTTTACTTACTTTTTCAGGAATTACGATCTCGACTTTGTAACCCAAATAAGATGCGATTCCTGCTAAAGCGATGCCAGTGTTTCCTGACGTGGGTTCAATGATTATGCTTTTATCTTTTCTCAGAATTTTTTTTTCTTCAGCATTTTTTATCATCCAATAGGCAGCCCTATCTTTTACTGATCCAAAGGGATTATACCATTCAAGTTTAGCATAGATTTTCACATTATCAGTTGAAAAGCTTTTCAATTGTACTAAGGGTGTATTTCCGATTCTTTCAGTTACATTGTTAGGATCTGAATAAGTGGTCGAAGTCGTCATCCTACTTTGCCTTTTTAATTGTAAATTCTAAATCCTTATTTGACTTATTTAACGATAACAATTCATGACCGTTCCTGTTAACCCATCTAGAAATGTCTTCCTCTGAATCTGGATCATCAGAAACAACTTTTAATAAATCACCTTTGGTCATACGTTCAATTTCAATCTTTGTTCTAAAAACGGGTTCAGGACAATATAGGCCCCTTACGTCAATAGTTTTCATACTAGACTTCATGTTATCGTCAGGATTAGAAGACATAGATAAATAAAGGCATTATAACTTAATTAAATGTTTTTGCGAAATATACTAGGGACTATTTATTGATTTCAGTCTCATACAGGCATGGACATCTCTTAATAATCCCAAACTTGAGTGATCATACAACACTATCGTAGTGAATATTACACTTATTTTAATCGACTAACTTCCTAAAGCAATATTTTACTTAAAGTCATAATGCGAAGGATCGAATTAAATAGACTATTACCTTCAATATCTTAATATTATGTATGGACAAGGAGAATGATTTGTGCAATGCTTGTTATATTTGACGTAGAAGGCGTACTGCTTAACGCAGAATATCTCCCAGTCTTGGCAAATTTGCTTGGTCCGGAGAAGGAAAAGGAAGTTTGGGACATAACTAACAAGGGTATCCGTGGGGAAATTAATTGGGAGGAGGGATTAAAAGAAAGAGTTCATGCCTTAAGAGGTATAGGATATGATCAAGCCTCCACTATAGCGCAAAATTTGGAGATTATGCCCGGTGCAAGAGAATTATGTTCCTTCTTAAAAGGTCTTGGTTGGAAGTTGGTGGCCGTTTCAGGAGGATTTAACATCATCACTGATAGACTATATTCAGAACTAAATATTGATAAAATATTTTCTAATGACCTTATCTTTGAAGATAACAAGCTATTGGACGTTACCATAAAGGTTACCTCTGATAAATCTGCATCAGTAAGATCTTATATAGAAGAAAATGGTTTTTCGAGTGATGAGATCGTAGTGGTCGTAGATGGCGCGAACGATTTGAAGTTGTTTGATTTATCTTCTTTCACGGTAGGGTTTTGTGCAGTGGACGTAGTTCGTGACAAAGCAGATATAGTTATTGATAAGAAGGATTTGTCCTTGCTAATCCCAGTAATAAAAGAGAAATTCAAAATAAAGATTAATTCATAAAAAGAAAAGAATACGTGATTCTTTTTTTTGATTTCTATCATCCCGATACGCATTAATAAGAATATTGAACCAAACGACGACTTGTCAAAGGTAATTTTTGAGTCTGTACAATTGAACCAAATGCAGATCTGTGAAAATGACATTATCGTGGTGGCTCAAAAAATCGTTTCGAAATCAGAGAATAGGTTTAGGGATTTAAGGTACGTTGCCCCTTCTCCAAAATCAATCCGATTGGCCAAATTGCACAATAAAGATCCACGATTGATTGAATTGATTTTAGGTGAAACTTCTAGAATTATAAGAATCACAAAAAAACATTTGATCGTTGAGACCAAACATGGATTTATTTGTGCTAATGCAGGGATAGATCAAAGTAATGTTTCTGGCGATTCTCAAATGGCACTTTTACTACCGGAGAATCCTGATACTTCAGCAAGAAACCTGAGAAAATCAATGCACAATATTTCTGGAAAAAAAGTATGTATAATTATAGCCGATACATTTGGCAGACCTTTCAGAACGGGTCAAACTAATGTTGCAATAGGGGTAGCGGGCATTGCCCCATTAAAAAGTTACATTGGAATGAATGATGAGTACGGTAAAAAATTATTAGTAACAGAAATTGCCATAGCAGACGAACTTGCGGCAGCCGCTGAACTTGTAATGGGTAAAACTTTAAAGAATCCTGTGGCTATAATACGTGGCTATGACCATCAAAATCTTTTGATAGAAGGTGACGACGATACTGGCATCAAGTCACTATTGCGCAGTGAACATGATGATTTATTTAGAAATCCAGAAAATATGATGAATTACTCTGATTGAATCAATAAAGGATTGCAAAATAATTTATTTCCAATTCTATCATCTCATCCCAATGGATGATATTGTTGAAGGTATACTAAATAAAAACAAAAGAATTATTGCACAATCCAATTCAATGATAGATGTTAAGGACCAATTATCCCCTGAAATACTAAGGAAAATATATCCAAAAACTGGGAAAGAGGTGACAATCGGATTCACAAGTCCTGCCGGTACAGGGAAGGGTACTCTTATTGGAAAACTGATTACTTATTTTGAAAATTTTGGTTTCAAGATATCTATACTGGCAGTAGATCCTACAAGTGCTATCTCGGGAGGTGCTATTCTTGGCGACAGGGTCCGTATGCCTTCAACAATGGATGATGACAATATTTTCATGAGGAGTTTAGGTTCAAGGGGTGCATCTGGTGGCATCTCTAAATCTTAAGAAATGTAATTGGCATATTGGATTTTGCAGGAAATGATCTTATTTTGGTGGAAAGCGTAGGAGCAGGGGAGTAAGAGGTAAAAATTTCATCCACTCAATTCCAGATCTTCCTAATATATCTTTTAGTTCTATTCGGTTTACATATTTGTATAAAATATTATGAATCTTGTTTGCTAGTTTTGTCTTAGTTCGAGATAATATACTATTCTATAACTAAACTTCCTTTTTCTCTTAATTCTTTTATGGGTAAACGCCTCGGATATCAAACCTGTGCTCAGCAGATAGGATAGTATACAGACACCATGTTAATCAGCCTTAATCTTTGCTTGTACTACTATATTTGTCTTTACTGTATTTGCTAGTCTGTATATTTTCTCCAATAACTTCTAATGTATAATATGTATTCTCATACACAAGTTGTCCCTAGATTCCATTAATGCATTACATTTTTTCATTCTATGATAGGGTATTCATTTAATTGGTTCTAGTATTCCATTCGAATTGTTACCAAAGTAGAACGCATCCAATTTCTTTCCTCTATCATCTTTTAGTGCTGGGCTAAAATTTTTCTTCTTAACATTTATTATAAGATGAATCAATTTTTTCATTCATCTTCTTTCTTACTTCATGGTGGCAAAAAGAGGGTGGCAAACATCCATGCACTCACTCATTCACTCACCCGCCTACTATAGGAGTATTATGATAGCGCTTCAAGAGATCTGGTTCAATCCGAGCCTTGATCCTAAACGGAGAACTTTGAACGTAGCCAACATACGACAAAAGACAAACTCTTAATGACGTTCCTAATTTAGTAGATCAGTACCATGGCAAAAAAATTCGACTAGTAATAAAAAACAGGACCACCGATCTTCTTTTTCCAATCTGAGTAAATACTTGAATTCCCTTTCAATTTTTCAACATAATTAGAAGCAGATGGACTACCAGCTGCACCATTTCCACATACAGTAACAATTTGTTTGTATGGTATACTTATTGGTTTCATTGATAGATTTTATAGCAATATTAGGAGCTAACACCATATTTTCTTTTCTTTCAATAGAAGATATTATACCTATCTCCTCCAAGGTTTATTCTCCTCTAGAAATTAGATAAACCTCCGATGCCCTCCTAGATTATGAAATTCCGGATATTAAAAGAAACACACGTACTCCCACAGTTGCTGTTATCCGTCGAATAAAAGGGACATATATTTATCTACAATATTGCAATTCTTATTTGTAAATTGTTTTTCATTATCTACACCTAAATTGTTTGGTATCTTTTATGGTGTTTATACAACAGATACAGCAAAATATCCACAACGAAATGTTTTTACCTTTAACCACGATTCATCTTCTGAATTTTTTCGACTGTACCGTAAACCATTTCACCTTTTAATGTCAGAAATTGATCTTTGTAGAGTTTTGGTCAGCAGAGGACTACTAGACATTCTTGTTCGTGGATAATTTTCTAATTTTGGAATCAAATTCGACTGGTCACCCAGATCTTTTATTTTTATTAATCATGATATTTATTATGGGGCGATAAATATTACTACAGAGGCCAGCTGGTCCTGTTTCAATAACTATTACCTCATATTCTTCAAACACTGCTTAAAGACGCGAAAATTATAGTTGTTAGATTACACATCCTTTTGATTTTGGATAGATTGATATCGATAGTAATTTCTAACTAGAGATTATCTGACTCTAGTATAATTCGGATATCAGTGTGCGAGGGTGATGCGCTCGGGCGAATAAGAGCGGTAAAAGTCGTTTCGTATCGCGGGAGGTGCATGATGGCTGGGGCCGACGTTGCATGTCAATGTGCGATCGACGCGGCGATCGGACACGGTCGTTCTGAGCATAGCGAAACAGTTCGTACTAGAGGGTATCCAGTTTGCGTCTTCGTCGCGCAGCTGAAGTTCAATCACTAATGGAGGCGACACCAATAGCGATTGAGAGGGAGGTAGTCTGGATCTTTATGGTCAGTCACATTGAGTCGAACTAATGGCGTGACAGAACGCGGAACGATTTGGCCCGTGTCCAACACCGAACAAGCTCAGATCTGTTCCCGGCTGAAGATCGCTAGCAACTCATCCGCGGCAGCGCTCGATGTGGTCGTTCCGGCCTTCACAGCCTGCTCTAGGCGGGGAAGGGTCGCAGCAACGTCAGGGTGCTGGCGAAATGCATCCTCTAGGCGCTCGCGGATCAGTGTCCACATCCACGTGGACTGCTGGGCCGCTCGCAACGAGGCAAGCTCCCCGGTGGACTCAAGTAACTGTCGGTGCTCGTCGATCGTGGTCCATAACTCATCGATACCCAGACCTGTAAGGCCCGACGCCGCAAGGCAGCGCGGCTGCCAGATTGCGCGCTTACGAGGTAGATAGCGCAGTGCGGACTTTAGATCCGCCAGTGCGACCTTCGCCCTATGCTCGCCATCTCCGTCGGCCTTGTTGACGACGAGTGCATCCGCGAGCTCAAAAACACCCTTCTTGATCCCTTGCAACTCATCGCCAGCACCCGGCAAGACAAGCACAAGAAAGAAGTCGACCATGTCGGCGACGGCCGTCTCGCCCTGTCCGACGCCGACAGTCTCGACGAGCACGACATTATAGCCGGCCGCCTCACAGAGTAACATCGTCTCGCGTGTACGGCGCGCCACGCCGCCGGGCGACAACCCACTCGGTGATGGCCTTACAAACGCGCGCGGATCAAGCGCGAGCCGCTGCATGCGTGTCTTGTCGCCGAGAATTGACCCACCCGAGAGCTGGCTCGTCGGATCGATCGCGAGCACCGCAACGCGATAACCAGCATCGAGAAGGCGCATTCCTAGATTGTCAATGAACGTGCTTTTCCCAACGCCTGGCACGCCAGTGATGCCAATGCGGTGCGCTCGGCCCGTACGCGGCAATACCTGCTGCAGGAGGTTGCGGGCAATCCGTCGATCCTCTTCAGAACGACTCTCGACGAGCGTGACAGCACGCGCTAACGTCCCTAGGTCACCTTCGATGATGCCGCGCTCGTACGAGTCGACCGAAAGTCGAGACGCACGAAAAGTCATGGTGGTAGCTCGAGACGGTCGAGCAATCGCACCGCGGCGTCGGCAATCACAGTGCCGGGTCCGAAGATCTCAACGGCGCCGGCCTCTCGCAGTGCATCATAATCGTCGGGCGGGATCACGCCTCCGACAACGACGAGTATATCGGGGCGACCAAGCGTTGAGAGCGCAGTGCGCAATGCAGGCACCAGAGTCAGGTGGCCGGCGGCAAGCGAACTCACGCCAATTACGTGCACGTCATTCTCAACGGCGGCGCGCGCGGTTTCCTCCGGAGTCTGGAACAACGGACCGATGTCAACATCGAAGCCGAAGTCCGCGAACGCCGATGCAATAACCTTTTGGCCTCGATCATGCCCGTCCTGTCCCATCTTCGAGATTAAAATACGCGGCCGGCGCCCCTTATGATCTAGGAACGTCTGTGTGCGAGCGCGCACGTGAGCGATCGCTTCGGATGACTCTCCAACCTCTCCACTGTACACGCCGGATATGGCTTGGATGTTCGCGCGATGGCGACCCCATACTTTCTCGAGCGCCCATGAGATTTCCCCGACCGTGGCCCTAGCGCGTGCCGCGTCGATCGCCAAGGCAAGCAGGTTGCCGGTGCCGGTCTCGGCGCACTTTGTCAGCGCTCCGAGGGCACGTGCCGTTGCTTCGTTGTCACGCTCCGAGCGCAGCTTCATAAGGCGTTCGATCTGCGTCTTTCGAACGGCCGCATTGTCAACTTTCAGCACCGGGATCGATTCCTTGTGCATAAGTTTGTAGCAGTTCACACCTATGATCTTCTGACGGCCGCTGTCGATGCGAGCCTGAGTACGTGCAGCCGCTTCTTCGATGCGCAGCTTCGGGATGCCCGCCTCAAGGGCCTTCACCATGCCGCCGAGCTGTTCGATCTCGGTGATGTGAGCTCTTGCACGCCGTGCGAGTTGGTCTGTCAGCCACTCCACGTAATAGCTCCCGCCCCACGGATCAACCGGCCTCGTCGTGTTCGACTCGAGTTGCAGCTGGAGTTGGGTATTGCGCGCTATACGTGCTGAGAAGTCCGTCGGCAGAGCGAGCGCTTCGTCAAGCGAGTTCGTGTGTAGGCTTTGAGTGTGGCCTTGAGTCGCGGCCATCGCCTCTATGCAGGTGCGTACGACGTTATTATAAACGTCCTGCGCAGTCAGTGACCAGCCCGACGTCTGGCAGTGTGTACGCAGCGCGAGGCTCTTCGTGCTCTTTGGGGCGAATGTCGAAACGATCTCAGACCAGAGAAGGCGAGCGGCCCTGAGCTTGGCAACCTCCATGAAGAAGTTCATGCCGATGGCAAAGAAGAACGACAGACGCGGCGCGAATGTGTCTATGCTCATGCCGGCTGCGATACCAGTGCGGAGGTATTCGAGGCCGTCGGCGAGCGTATAGCCGAGCTCGAGGTCCGCAGTCGCCCCTGCCTCCTGTAAGTGATACCCGGAGATCGATATTGAGTTGAACTTCGGCATCCGCTGGGACGTGAACTCGAAGATGTCCGCAATTATCTTCATAGAAGGTGCGGGTGGATAGATGTACGTGTTCCGTACCATGTACTCTTTTAGGATGTCGTTCTGGATCGTACCGGATAACTTCTCCGGGGGTACTCCTTGCTCCTCCGCGGCGACGACGTAGAGCGCGAGCACCGGCAGGACGGCACCATTCATCGTCATCGACACGCTCATCTTGTCGAGTGGGATTCCATCGAATAGGATACGCATGTCGAGGATCGAGTCTATAGCCACGCCTGCCATACCGACGTCACCAACGACGCGCGGATGATCACTGTCGTAGCCGCGGTGGGTAGCGAGGTCGAACGCGATTGACAAACCCATCTGTCCAGCGGCGAGGTTCCGGCGGTAGAAGGCATTCGAGTCTTCAGCCGTCGAAAAACCGGCATACTGGCGCACGGTCCACGGCTTTTGTACGTACATGGTTGGGTACGGACCGCGTACGAACGGCGGAATGCCAGGCAACGAGCCGAGGTGCGCGACCTCCGTGAGGTCTGAAGAGGTATAGACTGCGTGATGTGGGATGTCCTCAGGTGTGTCCCAGATGCTGTCGGAACTGGCAGGCGCGGTTTTTCGCACTGCAGGCTCAATCTCGTCAAAGTCAATCTCATCAAATTTGGGCAGCGTCATAACAACAGCTCCTCCATGGTGGCGAGCACATCGCAGCCAACAAACACAAACGCTTCAACGCCAGCTGCACGAAGCTCGGTTTCGAGAGCGCCCGGACGCCCTGCGAGCACAACCTTCCTCACGCCGGCTGACTTCAGCGCGCGTGCGACTCCGGCGGCTTCAGCCGTGTAGCGCTCGTCGCTGCCACAAATCACGGCAACGTCGGCGCGTTGGGGCGAGGTCGCTTCGCGAGTGCGAATGCCAACGATGCCAAACAGACCTGCTGAATAACTAATGCGAGCGCGATGCTCAGCCGGTGGCCCGAGCGCGAGCAGCATTACATCGAACGGCAGGGCTTCGATGCGAGCTCGCATCGCCTCAAACATCTCGGCATCACGATGCTCGACGAGCGCTGATGAAACCAGCAAGGGTGCGGTCGGGATCGGAGCCGCCGGCAGCTTCTCGCCGACGTGCGCGAACTCCGAGACACCGAGGACAGGTTCCTTGCGTTTCGCAAGATGGGCCGCTCGCCTGGTCCATGCCGCGTCAAGCCGCGCGCGCAGTGCGCCCGAACCGACGAGCTCGGTAATACCACCATCCTTCTCGATCGCGGTAAAACGCTTCCACGCCTCACGGGCGAGCGCATCGGTACGCGTCTCGATGTAATAGCTGCCGCCGGCGGCATCGACGACTCGTCCGAGGTGGCTCTCGTCGCGCAATATGAGGACCGTGTTTCGGGCAACGCGGCGCCCGAGCGCGGACACTGCAGCGAGCTGGTCGTCGAACGGACGTGGGGTCACGATCTGCGCTCCACCAATGATCGCAGCGAACATCTCCGTTGTTACACGTAGCATGTTGACCCAAGGGTCGCGTTGTGTCTGCGTGCGTGAGGACGCGACGGCGTGGATCGGAGGTGGAGGCTCGTTTGGCGCGCCGGCAACCGCGAGCACTTTGTGCCAGAGCACGCGGGCCGCACGTATCTTGCATATTTCCCCGAAAGTGTCGCGACCGACAGGCAGCTGCAGCCACAGCGTGCGCGCGGCTTCTGTGATCGGCAGTCCTCCTGCAATGAGCGCGCGCAGATAAGCAACACCGGCCGAAAGGCCGAGTGCGAGCTCGTCGGCGGCATCGGCACCCGCGCTGTGTAAGATTGTCGTGGACACGCGCAGCGGCCGGGCGTTCGGCAGCCGCTCACGTGTATCAGAGACTAAGTTTGGAAGGTGAGACAATCGTTTTACGAGCGTGTTGCCCGGCGTCACTCCCTGGGCAACGGCCATAATCGGATCGATGTCAATCCAGATCCGCTTATCTACACCGCGTTGCGCGAGCCATTCGATAGCCTGCGCTGGGATGCTCTTTGCTATATCGACGACTAGATCAGCGTGCGCGACAGCCGCGGCCTCGAGCGCGCTGTCGTTGCCCACATCAATCCACAGCGCCGTCGCACCTCCATCGAGTTCCTCGGTAGCTACCGTGCGATCACCGTCTATACGTATGCACAGCCCAAACGCTGTGTTCTGTGCGTTGGCGCCCCGCACGTATGGTGCCATGCCTGGCATTGGCAGCTCGGCCGGCCGTTCGGTGTAGAGCGGGTCTATCGTTATGTCCTCAGGAGTGCGGTACACCAATTTGTCGAACGACGCTCCAGCGAGCTCTTTGTCGACGAGCGAGCGCCATGCTGCAAAATCTGACACGGACGACTCACCTATCGCGACGGCATTGACCGCCAACTTCATAGAGTGTGTGCGACAGCTGATAGGGAGTGTTGATTTTGCTCGCCCCCGTCAACTGGGTGAGCAGGTTTTCGCAGTCGAAAGCATCATGGCGCACGTCGCTGGGAGCCGCTGCAGGGGTCTCCTCGTTGCTCTTCCAGAACTGGTCGCATGATGAGATTGTGTATTCCTTCTCGTCCATCATCGAACTCATCACCTAAGAAGGGGTTGCATATTCAGCATGTCCTTGGGATTGAGGAACGTTCTGAGGCCAATGACGGGCATCGTCCCCTCGTTTTTGAAGGCCTCGCAGTACTGCGACTGTTCTTGGATCTCCGAGCACTATTACTTGCACTCCGTCGAACTGAGCATGGCTGACTCTAGAGATTTGGCCGTTTCAACAAAAGAACACTTTTTTTCTTCCTCGGGTATCCTTTGTTGGTTTTTGCAATTTACATTTAACAAAATACAAGTTTCAGTCATTTAAAATTCTCCTTAATTCCGTTTGTTTCAACATATCTATTGTTATTGTACGAGATGCCGTGACTAACGGTTATTACACTAAATAAATTACGTGTGTTATCCTTAGATATTATTTGACTACATGATTCGCAAAATTGCATAATCAGATATATGTTAAGAATATATTTATATATTGATATGCTTTGCTATTTTATAGGATAACTTTTATCATTTTCTTCCAATTATTTTCCAATTATTCTAACGTATATTTCAATAGAAAATTATGGCATGATTATAATGAAATTTTGAGAGAACGGGAGTGTGTTCTAATCCATTTAGCTTTCTCCTGTAAGATTCATAATTTATCATAACTAAAAGTTCCTGACGCTCCCAAATCTCATTTTCCATACTAGATTTATTCGGTTAGTTTTCTTAGGGTTTATTTCACAAAAATCTGATGTAACCCAATAATCATTGTTATCATCATTACTATTCATCATACTGTTTTTATGATTGTTATGTAACCGTCTCATAAGCAATTTAATCTTAATGAGAAAATGATTAAAGTGGTAGTCCGCCTTTTGTCTGCATCATTATCAGATCTCGTTATTTTGTGTTTAGAAAATATATTATCTGTTTTTTTCTGTTTGTATTGATAGCAGAAGTAGCAGACCAACAAAATTAGAAATGTCTATGCAGCATAAATTAACATACTAAGAATAAACAAATTAGAAATTATTAGGGCTTCAAGTTAACAAATTTGATTAGATATTAATTCAAAATTGAAAATTTGCTATGAGACAAAACAATGTACAAAAAGTTACTCTGAGTATCTCTTTTATCTTTTCATTGTAATCTTAGTTATGAAAAAGAATTTTTACAAATGCAACGGCTGTGAACGCAAATTTGGACGAAAATGGAATGCACTACGTCATAGTAGGTCAATTCATAGTTCTGCTTCTGAAATCATTAGCAATAATATCAAGCCCAAAACTTCGTACATATCAAATAACAAATACAATAGGTTTCAAAAGAAATTCGATATTCTCAATAAAGCCGGTATAGAGATATACAATGAATACGATGAAAACATGTCAGACATTTTTGATATAGATGAAAAAGACTTTAAAATTATTAAAATTATTGATCAATTGATCAAACCGTTTACTGAATTAGAGGATTTATTGAGTAGAACTGATCCTAAGACAAGAGCATTTGTTCTTACAAGAAGTTTCGATCAAAGCTTACGATCTCTCAATCCAGTGGAAGCCATGAATGAGATGGTCGAGTTGTTATGTTCAATAAAAGGCATCAAAAAGATTGCAAAGTATAGGTCAATGATTGCCACAACCTCCTCTTTGGATCCGATACTCGAAACAAAAGAAAAAATCAAGAATTCATATTTATTTGGAAGATAGAATAATTAGAAAATGAAGACTAAACCCCAATCTGCTTTCCAGAATTCAGCACTGGGTTAGGATTTAATCTTGAAAAACTGATAGAATTGATAATTTTTTGTATTTATAATGACAAAATTTCCTTCAGGAAATATAAGAATGGGGATTGGATTCCAGACAGATTACTAATTCTGAAATCGAAAAATTTGACCCTGACAAAATAATTATCGCACCTTGCGGATATGATCTAGATTGAAAACAGAAAGATTACAAACGTCTAACTGTGCCCTAGTGGAAATCGGTTAAGGGTTTCAAAAATAAGCAGATTTATTTGGTTGATTCCAATTCTTATTTTTGTAAGCCTAGTCCAAGAATCATAACGGGGATGGAAATTTTGCCCTCAATAATACATCCCGATATATTTCGACGTATGAACATTCATGAAAGGTCCTTTATAATTGTCGATAAATGAATTAATCTTTGGAGTAAGTTGTCCGTCATAAAACAATGTGGGAAGATGAAAAAATTCCTACTTCTTGATTAACTAATGCGATAAAAATCAATTGTATATAGATTCTACCCATCTCTAACTATCATCTAATTGATCCTTCAATTAAATTTGGATAGTTTATCTAAAGATTTCATAAATTCACATGATCAAATATTCTATTCAATGAAAATTAAGATTAATTCATGGAGATATATTAATCATATGTTATTTTTAGCTATGGTCATTTCACATCATATCGTTGAGAGCAAACATTCTATAATTCAGTTTGGTGATGACAAGACGGATGGTTTGTTGTTACCTAATTCAGTATTTAACATTCCATTGCGTACCAAAATCTTATTCCTGAGTTCATGGCCCATTCTTTTTTTTAATATAGTTAGAATCTTGTTTGGATTTCATTGACCAACTCACCTTTTTCTTCAATGCATTTTCAGGAAGGTAGTCCGAGCCAGCGGTGAAAGGAATATGGTGTAGACAGTATGACAATTTCATGAGGGATTGCGTTTATGTCCCACATTAATGAAATGATGACTTTGTTCCTTGTATGCAGTTCATGCTGGATAAGAATAAATATTTCGTCACGATTCCATCTTTCGTCCTTATTATCGGCAGCTGAAAAACAAGATGTTAATTTGATACCTTATCTAATATCCTGTGTTAAAAACAAGGTGACCCTTGGCGAAATTAAAGACACATTCAAAGAGATTTTTGGGATCTATGTACCAAAAATCTCCTTTTGAATGTTCATCTCTTATTCATCTTTACTCTCATATAGTTTCAGAGAATCTTGATTGTTACTCATAATTGTGTTGAATACTTTTCTTCCGACTTCTGACTTTTTGTCTAATTTTAATTTGGCTTTCTGTCCAATTTGATTGCTTACTAGTGCCTCATCTCCTAAAAATAGATTAACCTTTTTTCCTATATGCATTTCATCAACTAACAAGTAAATCCTTGATCCAGATTCGGCGATACTAAATGCAACTTCATTACCAATGAGAGGAACCTTCGCTTCAACATCGATCTTAACTCCCAGCATTTTTTCTATTTCTGATATGGTCGAACCTCCTCTTCCGATTATTCTGGGAATTACATCTTTACTAACTAGTATTCTTATCTTATCACTGGAAATAATCTTTACTTCAGCCTTAGGGTCAAATTTGCCTATAACTTCTCTTATTTTGGATTCTGCTAATTTATTGATCTTATTGTTTCTTTCTTTATCGGTCTTTTTTTCGATATTTTTCAGAGGGATTATGATGTTTTCTTCTCCATAAGAGTAAATTTCATACTCAGTTTCTTTTGAAAAAAAGTCTCTGATTTCCACCACTGGCCTAGCAAGGTCCTGTTCAACCATTCCTGCTGGGACTTTAACTGTCAAGTTTAATTCATATATTTTTTCAATCTTGCCTCCATGAATAAATATTACTGTGTCTATTACATGAGGTATCATACCTAATTCTATCTTGCCTATAAATCGTTGAATTGCATCCAACGCTTCGTTAGCATGGATTACTCCTATCATGCCGATACCCGTAAGTCTCAGGTCTGCGAATAATTCAAAATCCTTTATCCGCCTCACCTCATCAAAGATGGTAAAGTCTGGTCTAACAAGTAATAGAAGGTCTGCAACCCTTTCATACCCGTTTTTAAAAGAACCATATTGTACTACATTCTCTGGCACTTGCAGATCTCTTGGCGATTCAAGAGTCTTGACGAGTTTATTATTTTGCACGTAATGTTCGGCGATACTGCTTGCAAATGTACTCTTGCCCGAACCCGGTCTCCCAGCTATCAAAATTCCCTCTGCCTCTTCTGATAGCCTATTTATTAATGATAAATCTAATTGGTATTCTTGCAATGTCAATTTCTTTATCGGTCTGACTGCAGTAATTTCTATTTTGTTTGATACAGGTGGTTGAGTTATGACAATTCTCAAGTTCTTGTACATTATTACATAACATCCATCAAATGAAATTTCTATATTTGATATTTTCTTGTTGTTTTCAGTAGAAAATAGGAAATTCATGATTTCATTTAAAGTCTGTTTATCCAATTTAGTGTCAGATATTTTCTCCAATGTAAATTCTCCAGGAGTACCCTTCTTTGCTAAGGGTTCTACCCCTTCTATCAAATGAACGCTCATTGATTTATCGTCAAAGTAATTTTCGATATTAAAAGATGCTGAGACCTGGGAGCGGATGTGAACGCTTGATATTCCAGTTGCGCTAGCTGCTAAATGTTGTATGTAATCAGCGGTAAATAAAGTCGCATCCTCTTTTTCAGCTATTTCGTTAATATTTGAATCAATTCT
This sequence comes from Candidatus Nitrosocosmicus oleophilus, assembly GCF_000802205.1. Taxonomy (NCBI): domain Archaea; kingdom Thermoproteati; phylum Nitrososphaerota; class Nitrososphaeria; order Nitrososphaerales; family Nitrososphaeraceae; genus Candidatus Nitrosocosmicus; species Candidatus Nitrosocosmicus oleophilus. The sequence goes on from NZ_CP012850.1 coordinate 2,154,730, forward strand.
GCCATTCTTGGCTAGTTTTATGTCCTCAAGATTGGGCTTTTCCCCGTAAATTCTGAGCGAAATATTATTCTCGCTAGATTTTTCTCTAATCTTTCTTAGTTCTTCAAGCCCTATGAACCCTTGTTCTCTCTGCTTACATGCCTGTGATTGCAGCTCATCAATTGCAGCACGAGGAATTATTATCTCAAAATTATCATCAATATCCTTTTCATCAATTTTATGACTTATATGGCCATCTATTATGATACTCGTATCTAAAACAATTTTTTTCTTCAAATTGACTATGATCAGATCAATCACCAGATTCTTAAAAAAGGTTACTAAGTGGAAGATATAACAAATAACATTGATCACCTAAAATTGTTAAGAAAATATAACTAGCATTCTTCGACCAAAAACCCTTAATCATTACCGCACTAAACATGAGTTGATAATTCCTGTAGGTCAAATCATTCTATGGAATCATTTTTCAATATAACTGTCTTTATGAAATTTCCATGAAATTAATATTACCTATGTTTATGCTTATAGTACTTGCACATCTATTTCTTCTATATTTACACGATATTTGTTCCTACACAATATTCCTTGAATTATCCTTGAATTCTGGGCATAATGAACGGGTTTTTTTGATGTTCAGGGGAAGTTGGTAAGGTAATATCGTTCGAATTTAATCCTCCGTTGCGACATTATCATCTATACGATATGAAGCCAACTCATCAATTTTTCGTATTCTACAATTAATTTGAATAAATAAATTCCATCATCAATATTTGGCATCATGGGGAAACTAGGATTCATAAATATGAAATAATCCAAGAATATCGTTGTAATATTTTCGGATCCAATCTGCTTTGTCGCCTAACTCAACATATTTAGCTGGAATGAACAGATTGATTATTTGTGATAGACTGGCCCTCTTACAATCGCTCATTAGTTCAACGCGGTGAGATCCTCTTCTCGTATGATTTCCTTGATGGTTGGGGTTCAGAGATAGAGAATATGAATATAAACAAAAAGGGTAAACCATTTGTATTTCCAGATTCTTTCATCTTGGCCATTGGTTACATTCGCTATTTATTTCACCTACCATACAGACAAACCCAAGGTATAATTAAGGCCACAGGAAAAAGGTTACCTGCTAATCCACCAAGTTATGGTCACATCTGTAAACGAATCAACAAGCTAAACATCGATATTAAAAGAGACAAGATGGATGACGATGATGACCTAATAATATCAATAGACAGTACAGGTATCAAGATTACTACCAGAGGTCAGTGGATGGATGAGAAATGGAATACACAAAATAGAAAAGGATATCTCAAGATCCACGTTGCTGTAGACATAAAGACCAGGAAAATCATTGCTTTGGAAGTGACAGATGAGAAGGTACATGATGGGAAAATGCTAAAGAAACTAGTCAATCATGTTTTGGATTCGAGAGAACCAAACACTGTAAAGATAAAATCGGTACTAGCTGATGGAGCCTATGATTCAAATCCAAACTTTGTGTATCTTGAGGACAAAAAGATCAATCCAGGTATAAAGGTAAGAAGGAACTCTATTGTTTCTCCTAAAAACAATAGGTTAAGGAACAACGAAGTAAAGTTACAAGCAAAGGATCTGTTGAAATGGAAGACAAAAAGAAAATACGGACAGAGATGGATATCTGAAACTGTGTTCTCAGCTATAAAGAGAATGTTTGGTGAATACACATCAGCAAACAGGTTTCAAAACATGGTAAAGGAGATCATGATAAAAGTATCATTGTATAACATTTTTAGAAGAATATAACATGATGATCATGATGATAACCGGAGAATAAGGAATTATGCAACAAAGCAGATCCAATCTAATCATATGGTGGTTTCATACGTTTTAATCAGCCAGATAAATATCTAAATCGTCATAATCTTGGCCACCATCTTTGGAAAATACAAATATTTCCCATGGTTGAAGGATCAAATTATTAGGGTGTCAAAAACTATGATAATACTCCTCAATGCTATTGGTATTGTCATTTCCAATAACTTTATAATCAAAATCGAAATTAATCTCTTTATCACTGTCTGATTAGATGACTGTGCAAAGGGCTTATTCATTAATTCCTATAGAATTTGAACTAATCCCATCTATAGTAGTACAACGGATACCCGAGAGTTTATTTGTAATGTTACCAATGGTAAAATTGTAAGCCAATTTGTCAAGGAATGGAGAATCGACTTGTAAATCCCCTTGATTTTGAATTAACGGTAGAATTGAAATAATCTTTTTATTTTGAGTCTTAAGTGAATTACTCGAAGTCCAAGCTTTAAATTATATTATTGAGAGTCCAAAGTACTTTAGTTTAATTGAGTAAATTGGAATTGAAAAATATAACAAAGTCTTTTTCAGTGAACTCATCTTCGGGTGAAAGGAGAAGAGTTTTAGCTGTAGATAATGTAAATTTATCAATTGAAGAGGGACAATTTGTGTGTTTTGTGGGTCCATCCGGATGTGGAAAATCTACCTTACTAAACATTATCGCAGGCTTAGATACACCATCTGAAGGAGAATTGGTACTTAACGGACAATCGGTAATTGGAACTGGCCCTGATCGAATTATGGTTTTTCAAGAGAACGCTTTATTCCCCTGGTTAACGGTTATCGACAATGTTGAATTTGGATTAAAAATGGTTGGAGTTGAAAAAGAAAAACGAAACAAAATCGCGTTACACTATCTTGAAATGATGGATTTAAGCAAATTCTCTAAATCTTATACTTATCAACTCTCGGGTGGGATGAAACAGAGGGTGGCAATTGCTCGTGCTTTAGTAATGGATCCTGACATACTGCTCATGGACGAACCCTTTGCTGCACTTGACTCCCAAACTCGTGATCTTCTATTAGTTGAACTTCAATTGATATGGGCCAAAACCAGAAAGACAATAATTTTTGTAACTCATAATATTTCTGAATCAATATGTCTGGGTGACAAGGTTGTGGTCTTCACAAAGAGACCGGCTCGAGTAAAGAAAGAGATCGAAATTGATTATCGGAGACCAAGGTTAACTGAAGATTCTAATTTATTTGAGTATAATAGACTAGTCCTAGATGAACTAAAGGGTGAAATAAGCCAACACAAAAGAACAATATGATAGACTTTTGCATTCCTAAGTCCAATTCTTCAAAACTTCGATCCCTTCATCAAAACTATTAGGCGAGGTTATTAGAATATGATCAGTTTCTTTATGAACTTCCTTTAAGAACCCAAGAAAGTTACCTTGATATTCACTCCAATCCAAACCTATCATGGCAGCTGCTCTTTCATTCTTTACCGAAGGGACCATGATGCAAGGGATAAGCTTGATGTGGTTGGGTTTCATTAGTTCTTTTAAATCTCTGATCTCTTGGATTGAACCTATTGATTGGGTGATAAACCTGCGTGGTTTTGAATTTATCTTTTTCTGGAATAGTCTCTGATTTGAAACCTTATTTGGTAGAGACAAATCGAGATCTATCAATTTGTCAAATCCTATGGAATTTAGGAGATTGACTGCATCTGTTGGATTTGATAGTGAATATCCTTTTTCTGATTCTTCAAATGCAGGTTTGTCACCTTGTATAAACAAAAGTCCACTAATTTTCAAAATAATGGCATCCGTTACCATTTGTATTATAGAATTCATATTCCTATCTCTTGTCCTCACGCTACAAGTGACATTCAAGCTTGTATTGGTTAGATTATTCATTATTACCTGTGCTCCATGGATACTCGAAAACCTAGGGATACCAAGTACCGAATCGGTTATATGGATGTAATTTGTGAAATTAGTTATAATTTTAGCCCTATTCAGGAATTTAATTAACTCTTGATTTAAAAGTGTAATGTCTATCCTATGATTATTTAATATTTTTGGAGGGTTTAACTCATAAATTAGATTCATTTTTTAGTTTAGTTAAATGAGCATGGTTACAGTAAAAAAAGGTTTTTTAGATAATATTATTATTTAGCTCCTAGTTTTGATTTCTGAAAAAGAATTCATTGAACTTGTCTTGGAGAAAAGCAACTCCTTAGAATATTTCAAAAATATTGATTTAACTGCAAAAGGTGAGTTCAAATCGGAACAATCTAGCGTCCTAGTCATAATTCATTTTAATCATGAATATAATCCAACCGTAATATTCACAAAACGAAGTTCAAATCTAAGGAATCATGCAGGTGAAATTTCCTTTCCTGGGGGTAGGGTTTCCAACCAGGACAGTTCTATAATAGAGACGGCAATAAGAGAGACTTATGAAGAAATAGGCCTCTCAATTCAAAAAGAAAAGATCTTTGGATCTCTTGCCCCCACAAATACATATACAACTAAGATACTCATCTATCCGTTTATTGTGATACTTGGTAAAATATCATTTCCACTGGAACCCAATGAAGAAGTAGAACAAGTAATTGAAATACCACTTGAAATTTTGCGTGATAGTATGACTATAGATGAGGACCATTCAAGCAGAGAAAATAAGATGTTTAAATTTAACGTCGATGGTTACTTAATCTGGGGGGCTACCGCCAGAATATTGAAAAATTTATTAGACATGATTTATGCTCATTAAGTAATTAATATCGGGTCTTAGTCATATCCAATATCAGTCAATAGATTGATGAATCTCTTGCTAAATTCTTTTGTTGACAACTTACCGCCTATATCAATAGTCTTGACATTCTTAATAAACAAATCATCAACTGCTTTCTCTATTTTGTTTGATTGAACAGTCAGATTATTATCCTTGTATTTTTCACCCAACCAGTCAAACATCATCTTGAGTGCAAGTATAAAAGAAGTCGGGTTGGCTACGTTCTTTCCTGCTATGTCAAAAGCTGCACCATGCACCGGTTCAAACATTGCAAAGTCCTTTCCAATATTTGCAGCAGGTGCTAATCCAATGCTTCCTGTAATTTGTGCAGCTTCATCTGATATGATATCTCCAAATAAATTTGTGGTTAAGATGGTGTCAAAACGATTTGGATTCCTAATTAATTCCATAGCACAAGCGTCAATGTACATTTGTTCAAATTCAATATTGGGATATTCTTTAGCTACCTCTCTTGAAGTATCTATGAAAAGTCTATCACTTAGTCTTAACACATTTGATTTGTGAACAATCGTTACCTTTTTTCCTTCTCTTGAATCTGCAATTTTAAATGCATGCTCTGCAATACGTTTAGATGCCTCTCTACTAATTTTCCTTAGGGAGATAACAGTATCGTCATCTGAATAAAATTCCCATCCCAAGTACAAATCCTCTGTGTTCTCTCTGACGGTAATTAGGTCAACATCCTTTGAGAATGATGGGATATTGGGGTAGTTTTTGGATGGTCTAACATTAGCATATAAATTAAAATATCTCCTTAGTACAAGGACAACGTCTGCGGCTGATTCCCCAACGGGAGATTTTAGACACGCTTGCGAGTTTTTAATCTCATTAAAGGTTTCATCAGGAAGGGGTTTGTTATATTTTAATTTTGCATTATCACCTGCTTCTACTCTTGAAATATTGAACTTTAGATTTGATGATTTGTCATGTATATTCACCAAAATGCTGTATACACATTCTGACAACTCAGGACCAATACCATCACCCTCAAGAAGGGATACATCATATGTAGTCATTCATATGTCTCTCATAATCAGCAAGGAGTTACTTGGTAGGCTCTCCACTTTGAATCATCTTTTTAAGCATTGTTTTATTTATAGCATCAATCATTGCCTGAACAGATGCCACGACTATATCTTCTCCAGATTTCCTAGCAGAAATAATGTTACCTTCCTTATCTTCTACTTTTACGGATACCTCGGCCAATGCATCTGAGCCTCCAGTAATTGAATCAAGCTTATATTCTCTTATTTTGATATTTGCAATACCGTGTGCAATAGTCTGTATGGCCTTTAACGCTGAATCAACTGGTCCGACACCAGTTTCAGAGGCGATAAAATCCTTGCCATGTATATTTAGTTTAACTACCGCGGTTGGGATAATATGCAGTCCAGTGACTATATGAAAATCATTAAGTTTAAAATTCTCATCGAATTTCTTGTTCTTTAAGACTTCTGATGCTATGGATAATAAATCAGAAGTAGTTATAGATTTTCCACCATCCGCGATCGATTTCTGTTTTTCTACAATTTCTTTGAGTTGCAAATCCGAAGCTGTAATTCCAAATTCATCGAGGATTGCTTTGATACCATGGGCACCAGCATGCTTGCCGGCTTGCATCCACCTCTTTCTGCCTACCAATTCAGGGCTAATGGGTTCGTAGGTCAAAGGATTATTGATTATTCCATGTGTATGTATGCCTGATTCATGCCCAAAGGCATTCTCCCCTATAATGGCCTTATTAGGCTGTACTATAATCCCCATAGCACTTGAAACAAATTTTGAAACATCATACAATTGTTCGGTTATGATATTATGAGGTATTTGATAAAGACACTGACATGCCATGACCAATTCTTCTAATGCCGCATTACCTGCTCTCTCCCCTAGCCCGTTAATTGTAACGTGTGCACAAGATGCACCCGCCTGAAATCCAGCTATGGAATTTGCAACAGCCAATCCAAAATCATTATGACAATGTACACTAACAGGTAATCCGGTTACGTCTGCAACTTCCGATACTAGTCTTGACATATACTGTGGTGTTGAATAACCTACGGTGTCAGGAATATCGATCCTATCAGCACCAGTTTCTGCAACTGATTTGAATATTTTGTTCAAAAATTGTATATCAGATCTAGTGGCATCTTCGGCGGAAAATTCTACGACTAATCCATGTTTTTTGGCATATTCTACTGCATAAATAGCTTTTTCCAAAACTTGTTCTCTAGTCATCTTTAATTTGTATTGTAAATGTATATCAGAAGTTGCTATGAATGTGTGAATATATTTCAAATCACTTTTGAGTGCGACATCAATATCATTTTGTGTGGTGCGTGCTAAACCACAGATTTCGGCTTTCAATCCTTGCTTCATGATTTTCCTTATAGCCTCCACCTCTCCGGGTGAGACTACAGGAAATCCAGCTTCAATTGTGTCCACTCCTAATTCGTCCAATTTCATTGCTATTTCTAATTTTTGATCTGGAGATACTGTTACTCCTGGGGTCTGCTCACCATCCCTTAAGGTAGTATCAAAAATTCTAATTTTCTTTTTGATATCAGAGGTGGTCATTTACAGCTCCCCTCGGTAATGCAGAAACACCCGTTCTGGCCACTTGGATTATCCCATAAGTTGATACAAGATTTTTGAATGCATCAATCTTGTCTGGGGTCCCGATTATTTCTACGGTAATAGTTTCGTTACTAATGTCCATTATGTTACCCCTGTATATGGAAGCAAAATTTGCAATTTCTATCCTAGTAGTGGGATCCTTGGCATTCATCTTGATCAGAGCTAATTCCCTGTATACAGCGTTCTCCTTGTTTAATACATTGATCTGGATAACATCAATCAACTTTTGTAACTGCTTAACCAATTGTTCTAGTGTCTTAACATCCGATACCGTGGTAATAGTCATCCTTGACAAATCAGGTTTTTCAGTAATTCCCACAGTAATACTTTCGATATTAAAATTCCTGGACCTAAATAAATTGGTGATTCTAAAGAGGACTCCGGGTTTATTTTCAACGATGACAGATAGAATATACAATTTGTTTTCATTGTCATCATCAAAAATTGCGTTCTTATTTTTTTGCATACTATATCATGCTCCAATAATCATATCCTTGAGCCCAGTTCCTGGAGCCACAAACGGGTATACGTCTTCATCCGGATCTATTGGAATATCGATTACGGTAGCGACGTCCGATTTAACGGCAACCTTAAGCGCCTTGTCTAATTCAGCCATTGAGCCTATTCTATACGCTTGCGCACCATATGATTCTGCCAGTTTGCAGTAGTCAGGACAATTCTTTTGATGCACCCCACTATATCTCCTATTATAAAAGGTTCTCTGCCACTGGGCAACCATGCCTAACATTTGATTATTTAGTAAAAATACAATAACTGGCAATTCTTCTAAGACAGAAACTGCAAGTGAATTTTCGGTCATATTAAACGATCCATCCCCTGCTATATCCACCACTGGTACGTTATTTCTTGCTGCTTTGGCTCCGATGGAGGCCGGAAATCCAAATCCCATTGTCCCCAATCCAGTGGAGCTGAAAAATGTCCCAGGCGAGATTACGTCAAAGTGCAACGATGCCCACATTTGGCACTGACCGACCTCGGTGGTTACAATTCCATCAGCAGGCAAGATCTCACGTAGTTTTTTTAACGCTTTCTTGGCAGTAATATCTCGAGAATAATCTTTGATACTATCTTCATAATAATTAACCAATTCCCTTTTTCTACCTAACCATAATTTTGAAATTTCGTCGTTGGTCTTGAAATTTTTTGGGATTAGCTTTATGAGACTCCTTAATGAAGATTTAACATCTCCAATTACCGCCGCATTCACAGATTTATTCTTACCAATTTCAGCCGGATCTACGTCAAAATGAATAACGTTGATATCCTTACCAAATTCATCAAATCTTCCCACAGTCCTGTCAGAAAATCTAGCTCCTATCGCAAGAATGCAATCTGCTTCTTGTACCATTTTATTAGCTTCAGCATGTCCATGCATACCTATGGGCCCAAGTGCCAGCGGGTGATTCTCAGGAAATGCTCCCTTTCCCTTGAAAGTAGTTACTACAGGTATTGAAAGCAATTCTGCTAACGTCTGTAATTCAGAGAAAGCGCCAGAAAGAATTACTCCTCCGCCAGCCATTATCATTGGTTTTTCAGCCTTAAGTATCATTTCACAGGCCTTGTTTATCTCGGACAAATCAGCATCAACTATAGGATTATAACCTCTAACTTTGATATATTCAGGAAAATCCATCCTTGTTACCTGTTGCTGTACATCTTTTGGAATGTCTATTAGTACCGGACCAGGTCTACCGCTCTCAGCTATATAAAATGATTTTTTAACCATTTCAGGTATCTCGTTTGCCACTCTTGGCTGAAATGCATATTTAGTAACCGGATTGGTAACGCCTATAATATCTGTCTCCTGGAAAGCATCCTTGCCAATCATAGGTAAAGCGACTTGACCCGTCACTGCAATAATTGGAGATGAATCTGCATATGCTGTAGCTATACCGGTAACAAGATTTGTGGCGCCAGGACCTGATGTTGCGAAACACACACCTGCCTTCCTCTTAATACGAGCATAACCATCAGCCATATGTGCAGCAGATTGCTCATGTCTGACCAAAATGTGTCTTATTTTAGAATCTACCAAAGCATCGTATATTGGTAGATTTGCTCCGCCAGGAAGGCCAAATATATAATCTACCTTTTCTTTTTCCAACGCGGCCATTAAGGCCGCCGCACCAGACATTTCATTCATCATTAATACAACTCATATTAATCAAATCTAAAATTATAATAGTAAAAAACCTTTAACATGTAATATTTTTCTATTTGCTATATCACAATTTATTGTTTTAATTAATCCCATTCACTATTTATAAACAAAGTTAATTTATAAATTTTGTTAGGTCAATAGGAGCTATATTTGATTGTTGACCGGGTTATAATTTACTAAATCGATACTGATTTATTCCTTGATTTTTTTCTAATTTCTTCTGTCATGGTGGACGTGTTGACATACTGATCATAAGCTTCTTTTACCGTAGAATTTTCATGCACAATGGCTCTGACTGCCTTTAACATTGCAACTGGATTGTCCGATTGCCAAATGTTTCTACCCATATCAACCCCAGAAGCTCCATCTTCGAGTGCGTCAAAGGTCAGTTGAAGTGCTTCCCTTTCTGCCAATTTTTTACCACCTGCAATAATTACTGGGACTGGACACCCTTCAACGACTTTATTAAAATCGGGACAGTGATATGTCTTTACAACATGAGCACCGAGTTCAGCGGCGATCCTACATGCTAAAGCTAAATAACGGGAATCTCTAGCCATTTCTTTACCTACGGCTGTAACCGCCAAAACTGGTATACCATATTTCTCGCCCTCATTAACTAATTTTGAAAGATTCTTTAAAGTTTGAAATTCATATTTGCTCCCTACAAATATAGATAATGCAAGACATGATGCATTTAGTTTAATAGCCTCTTCTATAGAGGTAACTATGGTTTCCTTTGACAGGTCCTCTCCTATTATGCTAGAACCCCCTGATACCCTAAGTACTATCGGAGTATTACTTTCAGGAATTACAGATGTTCTCAGAACACCACGCGTGAGCATTAATGAGTCGGCATAGTTTAATAATGGACCGATGGTTTCTCTTGGATTTTCTAGTTTCTCGGTGGGACCCAAAAAGTAGCCGTGATCTACAGCCAACATTACACAGCGACTATTGCTGGGCTTTATTATTTTAGAAAGCCTGTTTTTCATTCCCCAATCCATTTTTTATACTGCTTGTAGTTTATTGAAATGCTATAAAAATATTGGTAAAGATTAACCAGCAGTAATAATGATCTTCATCGAGTCTTTGGCTTGGTGTGCATGCAATAATGCTTTGTGAGAATCTTGTAATGGAAACCTATGAGTAATTAACGGTTCAAAATTAATGATCTTGGCTTCCATTAGACCAATCGTTTGGTGTATTTCCTTTTCAGATGCAGCATAGCTTGGCAATATTTTTAATTCCTTCGAATAAATCAAATTCAAATCAATATTAACTTCGGTATCTTTCGGGGGTACACCAAAAAGAGAAATTGTGCCACCCCTACGTGTTATACTTAAGGATTGAATGAATGCATTGATGTTGCTAGTAGAGACAACGGATACATCTGATCCATTATTACCAAGAAATTTTATTGATTTCCTTTTGAATTCATCTTCTTTCATAATAGCCACGTTCATGACTTCAACATGTTGATCAATTTTCTTGGCAAATTCTAGTCGGAAATTATTAACATCGATTAGTAATATCTTTGAAGCGCCAAAAAACCTTGCCAATATCATATGCATTAGACCAGTTGGCCCAGCCCCATATATTGCAACAGTAGATGCCTTCTTTAATTTTATTTTATCCAAAGATCGCAAGCAACATGCAATTGGTTCAATCAAAGCAGCTTGGTCAAAATTAATATTGTCAGGAAGTCTAATAAGTCCTCCTTTTGAGAGATTCCAATGAGGTACAAGTATAAACTCAGAAAGCCCACATGGATCAATATTACTTTTTTGATACTTTTCACACATCGTAAAATCGTCGTTATAACAAAAATGACATGAATAACAAGGTACATGATGGTGAACAAAAACTCGGTCGCCTTTTTTAAAGTCTTTAATATTCGAGCCTAATTTAACAATTTCACCTGCAGGTTCGTGTCCAATTCTTGAAGATTTCATCCCATATTTACCAAAAACCTTTTCCAAGTCAGATCCACAAATGCCGCATGCCCTCATACGTACTAGAACTTCGTTCTTACCAACTTTGGGTAAATCAATATTCCTTAATTCTACCTTGTTTTTAACAAGCACTGCCGCCTTCATACAATATTAATGAATGGGAATGTTCAATAAAATTTTATTATTTTGAATACTTTTTTGGCTTTTTTTGAAATATTTTTTTACACCCTTCACAACAAAAATATATTTTTTTATCCTTATAATCAAGGATCGTTGCTAAATCTTCACTTAGTTCAATTCCACATACAGGGTCTACTTGCACAGTTAAAAAAAAAATATCTAGGTATTTATTATTTCCTAACTTACCTTATCTATATCTATATTTTTCATTTATTTTATCATTAAGTCAACGTTAGTTAACCACCTCTGAATTTATAATCTCAAAATTTAATGAAATTGATGTCTTGTCCGATTATTGAGATATTTTGCTATCAGTGCGGAAGCAAAATAAAACATATGATAAACGTAAAGCCTATTAAAGATATTTTGAGAAATACGAGAAATAGATGCTCAACTTGTGGTATAGAACTTAACCCAACAGATTTCACGATAGATTTAGAAAAACAATAAATTAATCATTTCAAATAGCAAAGATTAATTCATGAAACATAGATAATTTTAAATTCGTATCTATTTCAACCTAGGATGTGTCATTTCAAAGGAAATTCTACTCAGGTTTTGCAACATCCAAAGGCACAACAAGGTATATGGATAACGCATTAAAAAAGGGCGTAAGCAGATTTCATTTCAAAAACGTAGAAAATTTGAAACTTTCATCTGTAGGTATGGGTACCTATCTTGGGAACCTATCGGCACGAGACGATGCTGACCTTGAAAACTCTCTACATTATAGCATAAAGGAAGGAGGGATAAATGTGATCGATTCATCCATAAATTATCGCTCAATGCTATCTGAAAAATGTATAGGCAGAGCTATATCTAACTTGATTGAAGAAGAGGTCATTGACAGGGAAAGTGTATTTATTTGTACTAAGAATGGATATGTAACTAATGATGGGGATTTGAGTAAAGTGGATATCGATTCATATTTAGAGCTAATGTTTCTCAATAATAAAATCATATCTCGTTCCGACATAAGTCCTTCGTATCACATCATGAATCCAAATTATATTTCTAAATGCATAGACAAGTCATTGTGTAATATGGGGCTCAAGACTATTGATTTGATTTACATTCATAATTCATTCGAAAGTTGGTGTAACATAGTTGATAAGTCTACTTACTATGAAATGTTGTCTCGAGTTTTTCAGTTATATGAAGATTTCAGGCAAAAAGGCAAAATTAATTTTTATGGAATGGCTACTTGGAATTGCTTTACCTCAAAAGAAAACAGTAAGGGTTACTTATCCTTAAAGGAGGTTATAAAAATAGCAAACGATGTAGGTGGCAGTAACAACGGTTTCAAATTTATTCAATTGCCCTTCAATATGTATCTTAACGAACCCTATACATTTAAGAATCAACCTACGGAAACCTCCAGCAAAGCAACTTTACTGGAATCATCCCAAAAATATGGAATCCATGTTTTTACTAGTGTACCACTGTACCAGGGCAAGTTACTTGGTGCAGTACTGGACAAATCTCCTTTAGACAATCTCCCGGCAATGTCTCTAAAATTATTACAATTTGTTCGGTCTACACCGGGGATTGTCGCCCCCCTAATCGGACAAAAGAAAACATCGCACACAATAGAGAACACAATGATATCTAAATACCCCACTCTAAATGAGATTGAATATAATTCAGTGACTAGTATTCTAAGAAAATCAGATCAATGAATTTATCAACTTTCTAATTGGCACCAGAGGATGATTTTTAAACTAGATATATGGTTGAGGGCAATAAGGTTCAGATTTCTTGCTGCCTCAGCCATAGCCGTCACTTGTGGGTTAGCACTGACAATATGGTATCAACCACAGAATTTTAGTTTAATTTATGCTATCCTAACATATATCGGAATTTTTTGTCTACACTCTAGTGTTGATTTGCTAAATGACTATTGGGATTTTAAGAGAGGCATAGACTTGAAAACCAGAAAAACAAAATTTAGTGGTGGAACCGGGGTTTTGCCAGAAGGTCTCTTAAAACCACGTCACGTTTATCTGGCAGGCATAGGCTTTCTCATTTTAGGATTGATGATAGGAGGTATTTTTGTTTATTTTAAAGGATTTGTTATTGCCCTCATACTCTTATTCGCTGCATTGTCAATAGTTCTCTATTCGAGTAAATTGGTTAATTGGGGATTGGGGGAATTATTTGTAGCGGCTAAAGGAGCATTAATTGTGGTTGGGACCTTTTATGTTCAAAATTTCAGTATTACTTTAGAATCCGTAGTACTTGGGATCATAACTGGTTTGTTATCTTCATTGGTTCTATTCATAAATTCAGTGCCCGACATTGTTCCCGACAGGCAAATGGGACGTAAGACTCTGGCCATAATGATAGACAAAAGGAGCAATCGATTCATTCTCATGTTTGTCGTTGGAACAATTGTTGGGATATACCTCTTGACCATGGTTTTTTTTTCAACTTTGATAAATAGTTATTATTCAGTAATTCCTTGCATTTTGCTTATACCATATGTAGTGCTAATGTTGTATAGATTCAAATATTTTCTCTACAATTTTAAGCGGCTTAATAATGACTATTACATAAGAATAATGGCTAATACCGTGCTCTTTTCCAGGTTTTTTGGGATTTCTCTAATTATAGGGATTACCTTTGCCTTTTTATATCAAACATAGGACAGTCCAGAGTAAATTGATAAAGATTTTGTGCTCTGACATGGATAAATTCAGGTTCATATCCAAACTGATAAATTCCATGGACAAATCTACAATTTTTAACCAATTCTTTTACTTTGATAGTCTCAAATCAACTCAAGATTTCGCACATGAATTATTAAAAAGTCATAGTAATTTCTATCCATCAGTAATAATTAGCGATATTCAGATTGGAGGTAAAGGTAGAAAGGGTCCGAATTGGGCATCTCCCAAAGGTGGAATTTGGATGTCTTTGGCACTGGAGACTGATTTGAAAACCCAAGAGTTATTTCGAATTCTAATGTTGGTGACTAGATTGCTTTGTCAGACCTTGGAAAATAATACCAGATTAATATCGATGGTGAAATGGCCCAATGACATTATGATTAATGGTAAGAAAGTTGCAGGCATATTGTTGGATGCCGAAGTCGAGAGTAATAGTATATGCCAAATAATTATTGGAATAGGGGTGAATTCCAACAATGATTTGGATTTTACCAAGCAAATGGTAAAAGACAGGAATAGCGGAATTTATGATTATGACATTACAACCGTCAAATATGAAAACCAAAATATAGGAATTTCAAATCATGATTTTATCCAGTATTTCTTAAAAAGCTTTGATGATGAATTTCAAAAATTGGCCTCAAGCGAATTCATAGAGGAACTAACAATTTATTATAAAAACAAAATAATGGAATCACAGAAGCATTTAAGATATAGGTTTTCGATAGGTGGCAATAAATTTAGTGGGGAAATAAGAAAGATATACAATGACGGGTCATTGCTTGTAAAGAATCTAGAGTTCGGCCACAACGATGATTTGGTTAGAATTAATTCGGTTTATGATTTAAGCCAGTCTTAAAGCCAGAATTTTTGTACCGGGTTTAGACTCAGGATCTCAAAATCCTATGATCCTATCATGCCTGGCATCTTGATGGGTGACCTAAACGCTTTATCGATGCTTATCCCTTCTCCTGTAAATACTGAAACAGTGTTTAAAGGAGCGCCCTGGGGAGGAGATAAGATAACGGTTTGACCAGGTTCAATCCTCAACAAATTCTCAGTCAAATTCTTGTTGTTATCATATACTACGTATATGTCATTTAATGCCAACTTTCCAGTATTTTTTAAGACCACTCGGGAATTGACCAACAGAGACTCCGGGTCCTTTAACGCATCTACGTCTAGAGAATAATCTTTAAACGGTACAAAAATCAAAACATTGTAAATAACGACTACTAAAACAACTACAATCAATGCAATCAGTATTAGTTCCACTTTTTTGATCTTCAATACCATAATTCTACTTGATATATTTTATAAAAAAGTATTCCTTTTTGATTATTTATTAGCCCTGTTAATAATAGATCAATTTTTTCTGAGTTAAATTAATCATAATTATGCAAATTTAATATAACATGGCGTGTTGATATTTATCACACTAGAAAATAGAAGTGGCGTTCAAATTATTTACGCATTTTAAATATGAAAGTCAAATCAGTTTTTTCAACCTGTTTCATATCCTAATACACCCTGGGTAATAGACCTTATCTTAAAGCATGATGTAGGGTCCGAATATTTGCAAGATTCTATAGACAACCTCATAAATGATTTACGTGGGTGGTCCCATTGGGCTTGATGAGATCAAATTGGGAATTAGATTTGTATTCGGGACTTCTCACCTTCCAAAAGGGACCGGTTAAAGTCCAAGGAATTTTACACAGGGCACTAGAGTGCAAAATTGATAACTTTAAATATGAATTACTTTTATTAGTAGTTACATCGACCAAACCGAAGGGGAACATGTTTAGCGCATTGATAAAAGCAATGCGCTAAACAATTATTTGATTATTATCCAGGTAAGAATTTAAATGACTTTATCATATCGTTTGCCGTATTTTCAAAGGTATTGTATTTATCCAATGAAGCTTTGTATGTGATAATGTAAATATTCTCATAATTGGAAACTACAATTTGCATTGCCTTGCGATTTTGTAATTTACTGTCCGTTGCTGTAAAAACTACTTTCGCAGCCTTCTTTCCGTCCACTGTAAAAGTATCAGAAGTTTCCAATTTGAAATCTTTATGTTCTTTTTGAATTTGGGATATAATGCCTTTTGATGCAGAATCGGCAGATATGTTTTTTCCTGGAGTGGGAACTACTTTGACCACGATTCCAGCCGGACTACTTACCGAATCTTTGTCCTTAGGGGCAATCAGTATTATTTCATTGTTTAGCTTTACAGATTTTTCCCAGTTATTAGGATAGTCAATTGCAAAATGAAACTTATTGTCTGTATGAGTTAACATTGGCTGATTTTGAGTTTCGAAAAATAAACCAAAAATCAAAAGATCCTTACCAGATAACTGATTTAAATGAAACAAAAATACAAGTATAACCACAGAAATCAAGATATTTCCGATGGATTTTTGTAAATATTTGTGGGACATCGTCATATTATCATACTTTTCAAGTAATTATTAAATATTCGAAAAATTATACGATTAGACTGTTGAAAAAGTAACAATAATTTACTTTGATCTTGAAATTGATACCTCTATTGTAGAGACATTTCTAGGTTTATCATCTTCAGTGCCAGTAAGAACATCCGACCCTAACTTTACTTTTTCTACCCTATAACCTAGTGTATTCATTCTTTTCACTATTATTTGAGCCACATCTACTGCCCTTGTGATGCTTTTCCCTCTTGCTTTTATGACGACAGTTGGCTCATTAGCTAGTTGGACTAGAGTTGCAGTAACATACGTCATTAGTGGTTTTTTCCCGATAAAAATTTCATTGCTTTTTCTATTTCCAGATTCGTATTTGCTATGAGACATTAAATATCATGCAAAATTCAATAATATAATAGTATATCACTTATCTAGCTCTTCCAAAATTTCAATTATTTTATCAGGATTTAGCATTGCCTTTTCTACAGTGCTCTTGTCGGTAATTTCATAACAATTAATTAACTCATTTTCATCCTTGTAGAATAGGAAAATTGAATTATCATAAATAATCGGGTATAGCTTTTCAATGATCATAATTTCAGGATTAATCTTTATCTTGTTTTCTACATCAATTTCTACGGGGTTTTTACTCATCTTAGCTCACAAAAACAAATCATAGCGACAAATCTATTATTCTAGCTTTCAATTGCATAAAATGTAAAAGATTCGTGCTACTTGTTTACAAATAGTAGCTCGCCGACTAACTTTATTATAAATCCAATCCCACCTACAGCTCCTATAGCCAATAGTACCAATCTTAGATGAGTGAAATAATCGTCCTTGCTTGTTTTTTTTGCTAATTTAAGAGTCTGAAAAATCTCTCCTATTCTTTTTTGGATTTTATCGAGTATTTTTTGGAACGAGAACAATTGATTTCTAAGATTCTAAATATTTCATTATAATTTTAATATTTCTAATTTCAAAACCCGATTCATCATGACCACAACTCATCCAAAATTTTGATTACTAGTTTGTATCGAATAAACTGGTTCCTTATCTGTTCTTTGCATCTCCACGAAGGTCTCTGTAGCTTGTATGCCTTCTATTTTCCCGATTCTCTCTATTACTACCTTGTGAAGTTCTTCTAGAGTTCTTGTATTTACCGACAGTATTATGTCGAAACGACCAGTAACTTCTATGAGTGACCTTATTTCTGGGATTTTGATAAGTTCATTATGGATGGGTTCTTTTAATTTTGGATCACGATTTATGCCGACTGTTGCCTTAATATTAATACCCAGCTGTGATTCATTTATGATAACAGTAAATTTTCTGATAAGTTCTCGTTTAGTAAGCCTTTTGATTCTGCTGTACAAAACTGAGGAGTTAATGTTTAATTTCTTACTTAGCTGGGGGATTGAAATACTTGCATCTTTTGTCAATTCTGACAAAATTTTCATATCTAAATCATCGAATCTTTGCAAGATTGACTCTATCATATAATTATTGGTTACATTAATAAATGTAATTAAATAATTTGCTTAAAATCATAAATATATTTAAAAAATCTAGTATCTTTTTTTATCAGATCATTAGTAAATATTATATTATTAGATCGATAACTTTTCAACATGTTTGGAAAGTCTAAGTTAAAGCCCGGTAATTTTGTTTTTGTAGTAAGAAGAGATGAAAATTCAAATTATGTGATAATAGGCAAGATTATTTCTGATCATGATAAAGTAATAAGAATTAAGGGTACTTTCCTAAAACCAGTTGGCCTGCTTGAAAGAATTAGGTCGGGAAGGGCTCAAGGAAAACCAATTGAAGCAATAAACAATCCGGAGCCTAATAATTGCATTTTCTTTATTATTGATAGGCTGGATACTGGAGATTTCGAAGACATTATTGACCCGAAGATCGATAAGGTAATCCCAATAAATGAGAATAGATATTTTGTACTGGATGGTTGGATTAAAGAAAGCTTGGCAGAATTGTTTAGTAATTACTTTAGTTCAGCATCAGAGGAAGAGAGGTCACAAGCAAGAACAATGTTGATAAAAAAAATGAATTCTTTGATGTCTCAGGAATTAAAGGAGCATGTTTATGCGGTTGCACGTAGTTCACGAATTTTATAAAGTTTTATATTATGGACTCGTGAAATTTTCTTTTATCATGGAATATGTATATGCTGCTTTATTATTACATAAATTAAAGCAAGATGTCAATGAAGATAATGTAAAAAATGTAATTAAATCAACAGGTGTAGAACCAGATGAAGTTAGAGTTAAATCATTGGTTGCTGCCTTAAGTGAAGTTAACATTGAGGATGCACTAAAGGCTGCTCCAATAGCTGCCGCTGCCCCAGCAAGCGCACAAGCTACTCCAGCTGCTTCAGGCTCAGGAGCCCCAGCAAAAGAGGAAGAAAAGAAGGACGAGAAGAAAGAAGAAGAAGCATTAGAAGGCTTATCTTCACTTTTCGGCTAACCTTTATTCTTTTCTCTATTTTAGTATTATTATTTTATCCTATCATTTTGTACATGTCTAATCTAGTATCCTAATCTCTAAGGCTTACAAGTGATAAATGAACCAAAAAGATAACTGATATCCTAGCCTTCGTATTTGTGATATCCTAAATGTAAAATCTAGGACCTAAAAAGAGACCAGATCTAGATTTAGAAAAATAAATAAACAGTTTTGAACTCTAGCAAGATTTGTAATATAAAAAAATATGGATCAGTTAGTGGAAGAAAAGCCCTTGGAATCTAACTGGCGAGCCAAACTTGAAGCAATTGCATTAGCTTTGAGCATTACCAGTTCAATCGTGTCAGGCGAAGTATACCCAGATTCTGAAGCTAGGGACAATGCATGTTGTTTTGCCTTTGAGAGTATTAATGGCATTGATTCCTCTGTAAAGTATACTGCTTCTACTGATAGGGACAAAGCCTCCTGGAAGGATTTTACTAACTCTTGAACATAATCTGATACTACTATCTTTAGATCCTTTTCCTTAAACTCAAGCCCTTCAGAAATCGCAAAATTAACTGAAACTCCTGCTTCGATTGGTTTTACATCCAATTTACTTAACAAAGCTGCTAACTTTTGGGGGATAACATCACCGGCTCTAGCGACAACCGTGTCCTTAGAAACCCATATCGTGCCTTGATCAATTTTGGTGGGGACATTAGATTCTTTGAATTCCGATAATACTGGACCTGGATTTATTCCTGTATTACCAGCAGGAATGACAAGTTCGTTGGGAGCAATATCACCGCCTTTGGCTGCCATGAATATCTTGTTTTTATCAAATGTTAAATTCATTTTAAATGGGCTAAGGTTGGTAAACATCAATGCGCACTGGCCTTCTAACTCTTTATTGAGGAATTCCAATCCTTTAACATCCTTAAAAATCTCTTCAAAGGCCCTCTGAGCAACCTTGTTTTTTATGGTAATTATCTTTATCTCACTTCTGAATTTTTTTCTAATTGCCATAAGCTGAGCAGATCTCACTTTTGTCATCCTCGAAAGTGCGATTACGTTATAAGATTTTGCTAAATCTTGCAAAGTTTGATATAAATTGACTTTCCTTTCTGGATATGATGTTCTTCCTAACTTATTGATGATGGCTGTTTGACTCATTATGATAATCCCTGTCGTTTATTTTCCAAGGGTACTTGCTTTTAATGCTTTACCCATAGTAAATTTAATTATAGCGTTCCTAATGTTCTTGTCTCCTTGCGGTAGTTTCTTTTCAACTGAAGCAATGACCGCACTAGCATTTGCTACAAGCTGCTCATCAGTCATTGATTCATCTCCTATTTTTGTTGACATGTTTAATTGATTTTTGGATCTTATCCTTGTCGATGATCTCAACCTTGATGCTATGTTTTCAATAGGGGCACCATAGGGAACAGGGGTGGGCATTTTACCTTTTGGACCCAAAAATTGACCTAACGATCGACCAACAGATGACATCAAAGTAGCATCTGCGAGGAAAAAGTCATAAGAGCGAACGATTTTTCTAGCTTCTCTCCGATTTGTCCCAATCCTATCTAAAGTATCAGGTTCCATCACCTGATCAACACCAGCTTTCTTTGCTCTTAACCCCATGTCTCCAGTAGCAAGCATACAAAGTGAAGATCCTTTCTTAGTTGGATTAGGCAATACTACTATTTCGTTGACACTAAATCCTTTTTTGACATCAATATCTTTTAATACTAAAGTTATTTCAGCCGATTGAGCAAAATTTCTTTTTGGAGTGGCCTCTCTTGCCTTTTTTACAAGCTCCTTTAATTGATCATTGTTAAACATGAATATATAATGTAGACGTGCAAAGGCCATTTAAAATCGTTTTTACGACAATTGAAATGTAATGTTATTGTCACTCACCTACCTTTACTGTATACAGCCTTTTTTCAACCTTTTCAAGTTAACCTCCTTCCCCATAATTACTCTCAACGTCGCATACACGACCAATCCTATGGGTTCGACAATACCATATTCTATCTACTAATGGAAATGGCAACCGACCAATCAACTCAAGGGATACTGACCACTCTGTTATTTACTCATGTAAATAGAAATATTGGTACGTTATTCCTTGCAATTAAATAACTACAACTTTTATGAGATAAGGGCCTTCCTATCTAATCTTTATGTTAGGCATAAACAAATGAGAACAAGTTAAGTAACCATACCTGTAGTTTTTCATTCTATTTTTAATAATAGGATAAGGTTGAATGCCATCCTTCCCCGAACTCTAATTTTTTAGACCCAAAACATTCTTTATTTATAGATTAACACTCAACAAATATCAAACTATATTTTTTTGATTAAATATCACTCGTGCATCAGACAAGGAAGTTTTGATCTCCAAATAGCCTCGACCATTATAGGTTACTAATTTTATTTATGTAATTGATCAGTCTTTTATCAAGAAAATCAAATTGAAAATCGGTAAGCGAGCCCCGTCTGTATGTATTAAATATGTCTCTCCTAAGGTTTTCTAATTTGATAATGCTTTGGGTTTTGTCACCTACGTCAGCATCTTGTATGGCTTTATTAGTTATCTGAATTAATTTGTTAAACTTTCTTCTTTGTCCACCCTTAAAAAACCATCCAAGTAAGACAGAAGCCATGCCTGTTATGCCTCCTATTAGGAAGATATATTGTTCAGTCGAAAGTGTTGGTCTAAAATTTGCAACAATGTTGCCATATTCGCTTGAATTGAATTTTAACGGGTTTTCAGTGCTGAGTGTGAGTCCTGACCAAGAATCAAATGTGTATCCTCTTTCAGGCACTGCCGTGCAGGTTGCCTCATTGTCTGTTGTAATAATTGTAGAATTTTGATTCAAATTTTTTATACCATTGCACTCTATGAACCCAGAATTTTCGGGATTAGTCTGAAATCCTATCCTTACTATCCTTTCATCTTCTTTTCCGTCAATTACTGAAAGGGTATTGGAAGCAGTGTTTGTGACGTAGACTAGGTTCGTTAGGGGGTCTATTGCCACGAAACTTGCAATCAATGGGAATTTTATGTTAGTGGGAATCGTAGAAGGATATCCTTCTCTTTTGGTAATAGAGGAAGGGTTTACTGGGATGTCTTTTATTTTCTCTAGGGATGTTTCGTTTATTACGCTTACAGTATTGGATCCTATATTGCTTACATATACCTTGTTTGAAACCGGGTTTATTTTTACACCGACTGGAAACTGACCAGTCTCAATGGTCTTTATCACAGTACCATCAGTTCCATTTATCACAGAAAGCGAGTTTGAAGCGTAATTTGTAACATAAACAAGGTTTCCTTTCTCATTAATGTCAATTCCTACCGGGGAATTACCTGCTGGGATGTTTTTAACAAAATTATACCTATCTTCATCCATTAACGTGATAGTCGAATTAGCAATATTTGAGACGTACAGTTTATCTGATATGGGTTCAATACCAATACCATACGGAGTACTTATCCCGCTTATTGTTCTGATGACCTTATTGGTTATTCCGTCAATGACAGAAATTGAGCTTGAATCAATATTTGTAACATATACCCAATTGCTTGATTGATCCACAGCAACTTGGACTGGGGATTTGCCTACTGCAATATTGTCAATAACTGAATCTGTAGAACCATCGATCACCGTAACGTCGTCAGATCCTCTGTTTGTCACATAAATTCTATTATTAAATTGATTTGCGTCTATACTATATGGAAATATGCCCGTCTGTACAGTACTAATGAGTTTATCCGTTTTTGCGTCAAATACCGAAACTGTATTGGAATACTGATTTGCTACATAGATTTTACTAGTAAATGGATTCAAGGTTATTCCTACTGGGTAGCTTCCTGTGCTGAATCCCGAAATGAAATTCTTGTCTACCCCTTGAGCTAATGCCATATTGTTTGCGAATATTTTGCCTTGGTCAATATTCATCCGTTCAGACAAAATCTGTCTGTCTACAGCAGAGGGAGGATCAAAGTAAATTTGTAGATTTACCAAGGTTAAAAAAATAAATGAGATGAAAATAAGCAAGCAAGAGTTCATGTATTGACTTTGACGCAATCAATTATAATTTTTTGTATCCTCTAATAATATCGAAAATAGGTGAATATGTAAAATGTTATTGATAAATCATACTTAACAATTATATCTTCATTATCCATATTAAATTCAAAGGGATCCAAAAGGCGTGGTACAAGTAAGAACCAATAGTTTATCGTTAGCTGTACTATTATGTTTTTATGTCATTTTTGCTTTTTCAATTAATCCTTTAATGGATAATTTCCTTGGGATGTCAATTGAGGTGACAGATCAAAACAATGAGGGTGTGTTCAGTTCTTTAAGCAGAAATTTTGAACAAACAATCGAGGAAATAAACAGTGCTGATGAAAAGAGCTCCTCCTCCTCCGACTCCTCCTCTAATAGTGCTGATGAAAAGAGCTCCTCCTCCTCCTCATCATCATCATCATCCGACTCCTCCTCTAATAGTGCTGATGAAAAGAGCACTGCTTCGAAAGCCCCAATTGCCGCATCCGAATCTTCTAATCTCGCTAGCAACAATTCTACAAAAGTTAACGACTTTGTGAAAAAAAATCAAACTGATCCCAATAAGTAAGATTGGCTGACATTCCCCACTCTAATATAGGGAATTTTTGTTCCAAAAAGTAATTCAAAGTAACCTTGTCTAATAAAATCCGAGTAACTAACTGAGATTTAGCTCATTCAATATCGAAATTTTAAGATACTCTATTGAAAAACAAAAACTCAGTTGTAACCAGTTAGTACGTTAACGAATTAGAAGGTTGTCTACTTGTTTTAGCCAATTAAAGGATAGTGAATTAATCTATATCTTGTTAATGGAGAAGGCGTGTTTGAATAACGTTATAAAAATTGGCAACATGTCTAATAATTATTTTATGTTGAGCAAACATGTATGGATTTCAAAAGGATACAAAAAAGGTTAGGTATATACCGATTTGTATGGTTGGACTGTCCTACGATACTATATCTGCTATTGCCTCACCACTCGAAGTGCTGTTTGTGGCATTGCTTATTACCCCTGTATCATCAATTGACTGCAGACCCTTTTCGGCGAGTACTTCATTCAACAATGTCGTATCATAGATGCCTGAAAGATTCGGTCGATCTTTACCTTTCTCTATAAATCCTAGGTCATATGCGTCATTTGCACTCTTAAACAGTGTTAACTTCAATGGATCATATGTGAGTTCTAGATTACTAAAGGCCTTATCTAGGACATTTTCTGATATCTCTTGACCAGTTAGTTTCTTCAACTGAGTATTAAATTCCTTTGCTGCTGCTGCTGTATCGTTGTTTATCTTTAGTGTTTCATCTACGTGAGCTTCAAGTAATTTCTTTATGACATCGGGATTCTTTTCAAGGTAGTCGGTTCTGACTATTAAATTGGCTGTCACGAATTTACCGTCTGGCCATAAACTTTTTTCATCTACTAATACTTTACCACCTGCTTCTTGTACTAATCTTGTTGCCCAAGGTTCAGGTACCCATGCTCCGTCTATTTCTTTTTTCAGAAATGCTGTCAATATATCCGCATTTGCAATCGGTAACACCGTTACGTTTCCACCATTTTCAATAGTATTATAACCATTATCTATCAAGTATTTTCTCAAGGCCACATCTTGTGTGTTACCTAATTGAGGGGATGCAAATTTCTTTCTGCCTAGGTCATTGACTGTTTCTATTCCTGAATCATTTCTAACCACAAATGATGCGCCACCGCTAGATGCACCAGAAATTACCCTAAGATCTTTGCCGTCTGTAAGAAGATAACCATTAATTGCTGGATTGGGGCCAATGTATGTAGCATCAATTCTATCTGCTAATAACGATTCTATTGCAGATGGTCCAGCATTAAATTTAACTGTTTCAACAGTAACATTATCACCTAATACTTTCTGAAAATCTCCATCATTTAATCCAATTACGGCTTGTGCATGAGTGATATTTGGAAAGTACCCAATTCTCAAAGTTTTCTTCTCATTACCTAATGATTGTGCGCTGGCAATCGATATGGGTGCTGATATCAATGCAACTGTGGTAATAATCATTGTAAAGACTATGATAATTTGTCTTCCTCTATTATCAAGATTCTTTGGAATCTTGAAACCTACTTTTTCTGACTTATTAATCATCAGTCGTATATCGTTTAACGTTACTTATTATTCATTTTCAATGTGCCATTTTTTTTAATATTGTGCAGTTTAAGCATATATTCTGCGCCGACCGAAAAGTTATAATATTATGTCATCTACACCTAAAGGCCTAATTGGTTAAACCACTATGTTGATTATTTGATATGTCGTCTAGTGCAGGCAAGTGATATGATCCCTACTTCGTTCAAATTTGAAAGTATCGTGATCCAAAATCAAAAATCTAAGGAGTGCGATTTTGAATAGTGATGGTTAACTTGTTAGCCATGATAGTATCAATGGCCACAAAATATATGTATTTGATTTTACGAAATTATCCTACCTGTTCCTATTTATCCCAATATATCGGATAGAACCTGCCTCCGTTTATTAACAATATTATAATTTACTAATTAGTAGTAAATTAAATATCAAAATATTATTACTGCTTATGGAATGGGGCTAAGGCCTTTGCTCTTTAGTACTTCGTTTAAGAGCCCAAGATCATAAATACTTGATAGATCTATTTCACGCCCGCTTCCAAGATTAATGTATCCCAAGTCGTTAGCATCCTCAGCAATCTTGTTAAGCGAGGACGATAGGGGATCGTATGTAAATTCTATTCGTGATAATGCGTCTTTTATTTGGTTCTCTGGATAAGTTTTACCAGTAATTTTTTTTAGCCCTTCATTGAATGCAACCGCTAATTCTTGAATATTTTTTTCATCCGTTTCAGAATTATTAGTATTTGATAACTTTTGATTTATCCATAGTGTTTCATTGACATGTGCTTCGAGTAGTTTCTTTATGATTTCTGGATTCTTTTCAAGGTAATCTGCTCTGGCTAAAATATTAGCTGTCACGAATTTACCTTCTGGTGGCCAGAGATCCCTTTCGTCGACCAAGATAAATCCATCTCCTTGCTCTTTTAGAATGGCGACCAAAGGTTCGGGAACCCATGCTCCATCAATCTCTTTATTTACAAACATATTGATTAAATCTGCAGGTTTTGCTGCTACCACTGTTACGTTTCCACCATTTTCAATAGTATTATAACCATTATCTATCAAGTATTTTCTCAAGGCCACATCTTGTGTGTTACCTAATTGAGGGGATGCAAATTTCTTTCTGCCTAGGTCATTGACTGTTTCTATTCCTGAATCATTTCTAACCACAAATGATGCGCCACCGCTAGATGCACCAGAAATTACGCGTAAACCATCTCCTCCCGAAACAATGTAACCATTAATAGTAGGGTTAGGACCAACGTAAGCTACATCAATCTGACCTGCATATAGAGCTTCAATCGCAGAGGGACCAGAGGTAAAAACAATCCCTTTTAGAGAGATGTTACCTAAATTCTTGTCATTTTCTATTATTTGCCTAAAATCTCCGTTATTTAAGCCAATAATGGCTTGAGCATGATTTAGGTTTGGAAAATACCCAATTTTCAAGGCATCAGCCTTCGCGTTTACGGTTTGACTGCTGGATCCAGTTGTACTGTTATCCTGACCAAGCAATAAAGACCAATAGAAGTTATAATTAGAAGATATAATAACTGCGATAATTATGGCAAATGAAATACCCAATTTTAATTTTGAATCCATGTTATTTTTTTTGTAAATGGTATGTATTAATAATCAGAAATAGGCAAAAAATGTACAATACATGTGGTTTTTGCAATATATGTGTGATTCTGACTCACAGATGATTATTGTCAATATTCTAATGCCCCCTATATTAACTTGTCACGCTTCAATAGAATGATGTGTGATGTGTGATGTGTGTATTACTAAAAATGTCGTTAACTCAATGTCAAGTCATTTATTCTCGATATCATGCTCCTGTCTTAATCCCCATTTCTCTCTTACCTTATCTTCTAGTTTTGCAAAGATTACTTTGTCAAATAGCATTCCTAATGCGAAAATAGTAATCATAGATGCTATTATGTTATCCATCAGCTGAAATTCTCTACCCACTAACAGTATATGTCCTATCCCTACCGCAGCAGCCATTAGTATTTCCGCTCCAATCAAAGCGTGCCAAGCAAATGACCACGCTTGTTTTATTCCTATTATTAATGCAGGTGTGGCTGCTGGTATCATTAAATATCTAAATAATGAGAAACCCTTGGCTCCCATATTTCTTGCAGCCTTTAGATATATGGGCGGTATGTTTCTTATTCCACTATATGCTGAGATCATTACTGAAAATACTGAACTCATTATAACTACAAATAATATTCCAATATCATTTAGACCGATAAGCAGGATAGCAAATGGCACCCAAGCAACACTAGGAAAAGACTGCAATCCTACCGCAAAGGAACTCATTGTTTTTCCAAAACCGCCAAATCTTACCATTGCAAGTCCCACACAAACTCCAATTCCTATTGAAGCAGCAAAACCAATCAAAAGCCTGTAAAGGGTCATTCCGATGCTTACCCACAACGTGTTATCTAGAATTAGGTCATAAAACGATCCTACTACCATGATAGGAGAAGGTAGTGAAACTTTTGGCCAAATACCACTTAAATATGCCAGTTGCCATAGGCCGATAAAAACTGCAATAAATAAAACAGTATTAGCTAATTCATCCAACTTAATTTTCTTTTTAAAGGGATTCTTACTTTCATTAGGCCTTTTTTCTTCTAAAGATAAGATTTCTGATTCCTCGATGGATTGTGATTCATCAATGTTAATCATTACATCTTCTTTATTTTTCCGTCTAGTTTTATCGTCTTCCGGCCCCTCGTACAAAGAAATCCTGTTTATTATTAGACCTCCCGTATATCAATTTTCTTTCTCAGGTTTTTTGAATTTTGTCCTTATCAACTATATCATAACATCTGTTTTGTCATGACCAGCTGCTATGTGGAATAAATGGTCACAGGTAAACAACATACGTACTTTTGGCTCTGACATAATATAATTAACCTTTTTGGCATTATGGTAATGTTGGATAATTAATTAAAAATATCTTGTCGTAGTATTGGAAATTTTATTCAAATTTTGATAAAACTGAAAAATATAAGAGATAATCATAATTTTATGTAACCAAAACACCTTAGAAAGGATGGGTAATCATGAAATTCTAGTCCGTATGAACTTGTCAGTATTTCTTAGATCCATTCGGCCTTAACTAAATTGTAGACTTTTTTTCTCGTGTCGTCCAAGCTATTCTTTTCTACTATCAGCCCTTGCTCTTTGAGTTCTTCGACTGAAGCTTGAACAGTTCTTCGTGGTAGATTTGTAATATAGATGAGTTCGCTTTGATCAATGGGGTGTTTACTCCTAATTATATAATGAATAAATTTTGTAGCCGGACTACCTTCAGGTCCTTTCTTGACTGGAGTAATACTAAAACTTGCCTTTGATAGGAAACCCCTCCTTTGGGATTCTATAGATAAAACATTATTGAGTTTAATCTCACCCATGCTGACTCGCTGTCCAAATTCTGCAACCAGTACTGCCTGCTGAATCTCTAAGGGAGCTTCAAAAATTATGCTGTTGGGAGAAATTTTTGAAGTAATAGCAGAAAGCAAATTCCATTTAATATCGCCCTTTTCATCATAGATGCCTACATTGTATCCCAAATTTGCCTCCAGAACTATTTTCTCTTGGCTTATTTCTAGAACTTCGTTCATCTTCTTTACGGTTTCATCAACTGAAAGTTGCCTTCTGGGATCTTTGTGTCCTATTTTCCATTGAGCCCTCATGTCATACGAATCAACTATTTTTAAAATCTTCTTTTTTTCCTCAAAGGTAAGATGAATGCTGTTTTCACTTATTTCAATAATATCAAACCCAATTGTTTTTGCACTGTCCATAAATTTATCAAACACTTGTTCACGAATGGCGTATTCAGTTAGAGTACTCCCAGTAGAGACTAGAACATTTGACTGATGGTAAAAATCGATTCTATTAATAAGACTCTGTTGTTTCAGAAGGAGAGGAAATGCCCCATATATCTTGACCATATCAATATAGGGAGAAATAGTTTCAAAATTCTCTTTATCAAGACCTTGAAATTTATCTATAATGTATGTAATACCATCATGGCGGGGCTTTTTATGATCTATTCTGTCCTCAATGAGGGTTTCTAGCATGAATAGATGTATGCAGAATTTACATATAATTAAATTGATATATGCATTTTTGTAAGTACACAGTAGGCAAGGAGCACTAATTTTCGCATAAGACGTTAATTTGACGCATTATAAGTCTCATACCTTTTACGACTTTACTCTCCTAAATTTGTCCACTTTTATTCATGACAACCAAATCTACTGTATACGGTTTAGCGTAAAAAATGGTTTAAACCTGATGAAATATTTTGTTTCGAATTGCCAGGAAATGTTTACTGATATTTAGTAATCGCATAACTACTGTAACATTTATTTTTTCCAAACGTATTATCCGGAATTCTGATTGAACCCTTAATTGATAGTATGGCTTTTGAATAGTCTAATAATCATGCCATGAAAATGCAGACTTTGAGGATAACATTAGAGGCCGTTTTGATTTTAAAACAAAATAACCGGTGAAGAAATAATATCAAGACAAATGGATATTTCTAGTGCCTTTGAATATCTTCTTGGTTTATCATCACCCTTTCCTGATCTTGAACTTGTGGAACACTTGATTAATTTACAGTAGAAATAATTGTACGATTTAGCTCTTCACTAGCAATTTCAGATTCTTTAACAGGATCATTCACAAATAAATCGTTTGATTCAGAAATTATTTCTCGGGTTATTGATTCAACTAGTGGATGGTCAATACTGCGTGGTCGCGGTATATTCACAATTATTTGTTTCTTAATATTCGCCAATTTAGGAGACATAACAATAACTCTGTCACCCAACGCCACTGCCTCATGAATGTTATGGGTAACAAACAAAATGGTTTTTTTGGTTTCTTGATGAATTCTCAACAAATGTGAATACAGCATTTTCCTAGTCTGAACATCTAAAGCGGCAAATGGCTCATCCATTAACAAAATTTTAGGATCTAATGCCAATGCTCTGGCTATCGCAACTCTTTGCTTCATTCCTCCTGATAGCTGATGAATATAGGCGTGAGTAAAATTAGTCAATTGAACCATTTCGATTAATTTCATGACTTTTTCTTTTCTTTTTTCTTTTGGAATCCTTGCAATTTTTAAACCAAATTCAATGTTTTCACAAACTGTTAGCCAGGGAAACAATGCTCCTTCCTGAAAAACTATAACCCTATCCGTTCTTGGCGAGAGAGCAACAGGTTTATCATCAACGAGAATCTCTCCATCACATACCTCGTCTAAACCAGCAACCAAATTAAGTAACGTACTTTTTCCACATCCAGAAGGACCCACAATAGTAACGAACTCTCCATTTTTGATACTTAAATTAAGTTTGTTGATAACTGTATGTTTGGAATTAATCTTGTTCTTTTTATCAGTAAATCCTTTAGAAATGTTTTCAAGTTTTAGAATTAAACCATCAGTAGATTGAATGGGACTTGCTAAGCTAGACATATTTATTGTATAAATGAGAAATTATATAATTAAAGCCCTATACGCAACATTCGCCGATCTATGCCATACCTGCACACTTCCTGAAATTTATGCGTCTTTTATGACTAATAATTTAGAACTTTTAAAGTCGTTATTTGGAAAATATATTGGTTTATTCCTACTTAAACGGAATTGATCCTATATTAATCCCATATTTACTGCACAAAAAGGTATTAGTAGTAAGGGAATCTAGAATCTCTAATACTAAATTAATTTAGGCTAAGACTAAATTTACCAGTTGCTATCTTTTCTTGTTAACGCGTAATTCCAAATTGCCTGGTAACTCCTAATAATTCAATAATAGTTTTGGAATTCACTACTCCAAATATATGATCTTTAATAGGACGATCCAAAACGTCAAGGACTCTAGTGTATTAGCGAATTTGTATAATGTAATTGGAAATAAGTAATCTTTAGATAAGTTCCTATGTGCAAGATCTGCATCCATTAGCTAAATTTGGCATATTATTATACCTATCTAAATGGTTCAATCGTATTATCTTTTATTGGGGATTGATACTTCATGTGGATTTACTAATCGAAATTAAATAGTTTTTTGTATTTTTTTTATAAAGAGCGTTTAATAACTATGAAATACCCTATACTCATGATTGGCAGTCCCATCCAATCAAGTAGTTATGCCTTGCAGAAACACAAGAACGGTACGTATTCATTATAGTATGTGATTCAGGTAATAACTGAACCCATGCCATCACATGGTTAAGGTCAGCAACCTGAATCACAATCTCTGTTATATAAAAAGCAGAATACAAAACAAGTTTATGAGCACTATGATTTCATAAGGTTGACGTAAATATCTAGAAGAATAATAAATGATGCATTCTCTATTTGGTTCATTAGAAAATATAGCGTTCAAACTGGAGAAATTTTAATCAAATTGGCCAAAAAATCTCAATATCTACTTTTGTATCCAACATAACTGTACCTGTTTAATTTCTCTAACATTTAGCGAATCCAAGATTCAACTAAATAATTTGCATGCTAATTGCCGTTACTAGACTTCTTTATTCATTTTGGACGTGCTATTATCACAAGCATGGACCAAACTTTTAGTAAAATGCTACTGAGGAATTAAGTGTATTCCTTATCATTCTAAATAAGAGAAACACTTTAAATTTCATTTATGCATTTGATCCAGTCTAATTATTATTTGCACTAGCTTTGATAGGAGTCTAAACTGTTTCAATCTTAATAGCCTTTCTTCTTGTACTTAATTTCCTTAACAGGTGACTAAATATGCCTCATGAATCAAGGTAATATCTCATACAATAGACCAGTTTTCCTTCAGTTTCCCCAAACAACAAATCAAAAATGCGATGTAGACTACTTAATACATGTTCTGTACAGATTATTGTCCCATCCATTCTATAATGAAATGGCATCTTAAGCTTTTGTCCATGGCAAGAGCCTACCAAGCCAATAAGCAAATTGGTGCAAGCTAAAAAAAACAATATTGTTAAATTCAAAAAAAAATTTATTTAGCACCATAATAGAATTTACTAAGCATCTATTTGTGATCAATAGTGGTATTTCTTCTCTAATGGTTCTTATTTATTTTAATAGATTTTGCTGGTACCCCTGCAACAATATCTTCATCTACAATGTCATAGATAACGGAACTGCCTGAACCCACAATAACTTGATCGCCTATTTTTATCTTGTTTTTTATAGTACTATTTAATCCTAACCAACAATTATTGCCAATGGTTGTACTACCGCCTACTATAGTTCCAGCTCTTAGTTCAGTATCTTTTCCGATGGTAACATTATGGGCTATATGACATGATGTCTCAATTTTGGTTCCTTGTCCTATAATCGTGTCAGAGAGTGATCCTCGTGCTATAGAACAATTTGCGAATATTTCTACATCGTTTTCAATCACCACTTTACCATGGTGGGGAAATTTTTCTAGTTCTAAAGTATTATTTGCTCTTTCAAATGCAAATCCATCAGAACCAATAGTAGTATTGTGTTGAATAGAACAGTTATCCCCTACCATACAATTTTGCAAATTCGCTTTTGATTCTATTATGGTATTATTACCAATAGTACAATTATCACCTATAACTACGTAATCGCCAATATGACAATCTCTTCCTATCTTAGCTGAATCGGCTATAACCGAATTTTTGGATATACCAACCTTAGGCAGAGCATAAGTAATGCGCTTTGCAAGTCTTGTATATTCAAGTCTAGGATTATCAACAAATTTCAATAGTTGTCCTTCTTTTTGAAATTGGTATAGCAGACCCTCCATGCTTTTTTTACAAAGAATCACACCAGTATTTGATTGGGGAATAGAGAGCATACCTTTGTATTCCTCATATGAACAAAATGAATCCCGATTAGATTTTCCATAATAAAAGGAGGGAAATATTTTTATTGATTTAGAATTTTTTTCTAATTCCTGGCCTTGAAATGAATAACCTGGGTCGGAAAGGTGTTGAAATAATGATTCAACGGTTGGCAATTATGAAATTCAGCCTCATTTTCGTTCCCTCTATTTGAATCGAACTAAACCTGGAACTTGAATAAACTAAAAAGTAAATCTTATCCATCTAATTTCTTTTTGTTTGCAGAGAGGGCAGATCATTTTATGATTGTCTAAGTGGATACTTCCCGATGCTTCAGAGAATGATACTTTCCAAGAGCATTGGTTGCATCTTAGAGCATATTTGAAAGTCGAAATCTTCAAACGCATACCCAGGTCATCCTTTTCAATCCTTGAATCAATTGAATGATTTAGTTGCAAAGTCATAATTAGTTATTACAAAAATTGTAATAAAAGGAATGTTGTATATGATATATTGGAGTAGTATGCGCAAATAATTCACATTCTACTAGTTTTAGTTTAGCAAGGTCCTACCAAATTTACAATAAAAACAAGAATGGTTAACCGGTGCATCTGCTATTTTAGATCGATCCTTTCACAATTCCTACAAATGACTGAATGATTGTTGGTAATTAATTAATTAATTAATTAATAAGAATAAGAAATCATAAAAATTTGAACGAGAAGTAGAACGAGAATGAGAATAAAAAGAGTTACTTATCTCATCATGTTTCTACATTCTTGGGCACATTTCTTACACATTTCAGCACATTCTTTACATGCTTCCATTTTGTTACCCATTTTTTCACATTCCATTGCACATGCATCACATATTGTAGCACACATTTCACACATTTGCTTTGAGTATTCGCTACCTCGAGCCATCATCATTGCTGTCATTGTACACATCAGAGCACAGTCTCTGCACATCATCATACATCGACCCATCATTCCGGCCATTTCGGTGTTAGACATACATTCAGTACAACAGGCTTCGCACATCATTGCGCATTCATTGCAAGTATCAATACAAGTTTGGTTTTTTTGATTAATAAGAGAAGTGTTCATGCATTTAATATCTTAAAATTATTATATAAATCTTTCTAAAAAATACGTCATTTATGTAAAATATGTGCAAATATTGCGCATATATTGACAAAAAATGTAATATTTATAACAAATATACGCAGGATGTGCGTATATCTATTATGTTACTTCAATAAATAGATTGTCAGATATTTAGCGCATATTCAAAATCATCAAAATAGAAGACATTCGTTGAATCGGAGTTAAAAATGAAATCCTATTAATTGTAATGTGGTGTAAAAAAAAGAAAAGATGATTTTTTGTCCCGTTTTGGACCTCTAGTGGTATATTTATTGCTGCCCTAAGGCGTTATTTCCATCGTTTAGATTTAGCAATAAACCTACATTATTCCCTGAGGCTAGATTGTCATTTCCAGAACTTACACTAGATCCTTGTTCCAATCCTTGAAGTTGTGATATCCCTTGTTCTGCTTCATTAGATTTTTTGTGTTTTCCACCTGCGAATGCTAAATTGTCCTGACTCGTTACTATTGATCCTATCAAGACGGTTGTGACAAGTATTGCAACTAACCACGTTTTCTTTATGTTGTTTGATTTAATCATATTGTAGAATTCATAGGTAAAATAAGGAATTTCAGTGTTGTGACATATGTTACTGCAATTCAAATCTAAATATATATTTGGTAACATATAACATGAAAGAAAAGGATTATGTATGAAAATATTACATAATAACGGCGTCAATTACCCCAATTGTAGAGTTCCTACCGAAATTGTGTTTCAACTGCGCATATGATACACAAATTGTGTATTTAAGGTCATGTATATACAATGATACTGTATAATATGGTATGTCTACTAGAGAATCTTTGGAATTTTGGCCTAAATCAGAATTAGTTAGTTCTCAATGGGTTAATGAACATTTACAAGACAGGAGCGTAAGACTTGTTGAAGTGATTTATGACGCAAAGAACAGTCGTCCGCACCCTGCAGTGCCAGGAGCATCTGTTTTAGACTGGAATGAGGATATTGATCAAGCTGAGGATGTGGATACCCACAAACAAAATGAAAAACATAATAAACTACTAAAAAAAATTGGTGTAAACGATGAAAATACTACAATAGTGCTATGCAGCGATTTTAATAATTGGTTTGCATCTATTACTTATTGGATTTTTAAGCATATTGGTCATGATAACGTAAGGTTACTAGAAGGCGGAAGGCAAGGGTGGTTGCTAACGAATTAAGCAAAATGACTGGTACCTTGAACGTCGACAAAATAGACTATCAAAAAAATATTGATGAAATTCACAGGTCAAAAACAATATCTCGTGAACCTGGCCGCAATTAGTCTCATGGTCAATACCCATAAGCATTTCACAAATCTTGATCTGTTGCAGGTATTGATCAATCAGATGGTGTTTTAACGTTATCTTTGGATATTTTTCTCAGTAAATCAATACATATTTGAAACCTGAGCTGATCCTTTTCATGAAAATATTAATTGTCTAATACTAATAATTAGATAATTGCTTAAACCTTATTTTGGACCTTATTTTATTTATCAACTTACGATGAGAAGTAAAATCCCCTTTTTTGGATCATATTAACAACTTGAAGTAGCGAAACTTGTACAATATGTTTTAGTCAATCTAATTGAACATTAGGGAGATTTTTTTCTAAATGACAATTGTCTCTGATTTTCGTTATTGAAATTGATAGCGATACTCAATCAATGCATTTACGCAACATAAACTGAATGCAGAGATAATTTTACAGAGGAAATAGACATCAGAAGGCGTTTACCTAATACCTTACTTTTGTTTTGCATGATGGATAAAACGACGTATGGGTGTGTCAGCGGTCAGAAGGATTAACATGGATACCATTATTATGCTGCAAAAATGTTTATGACATAGATGTACTCTACTTTTATTTTTCTCCTCATTCCTAATGTAGACGATACTCAGACAAGAGTTTTTTTATAGGTTTATGTTTATTTAGATTGGTTTCTAAATATTGTGGATAGACAGAACATGATGCCGTCGCCCAGAGTGTTACTACCCACAATATTTCGTAAAAGGAACTAGATTGGAACTGCAATGTTTTGTTACATACAAATCTATATAGCAATTTCTAAAAGTGCAGATTTATAGTAAATAGATAAAAATATTCACATATCCTCAACTTATAGATACTAAATTTATCTAATTTAGAATACAGAATCCTATAAACATTAACCTATAAATAATTATGAAACAAGAGTTAGGCTAGGATACTCTTTTCAATACTTTATGGTAAGAATCAGGGCAAATATAAATCCTTTTTATAGTTACATCGAAATCAAATCTCATGTAATACGATTTACCCAATCATTATTAGTGCCATAAGCAAAGATGATTGGTAATATTCTTCTTGTATCGAAAGAAAGTATTTATAAATGGTTTTGAAATAAAGTGGGAAGAGATTTGTTTCAGTAGTGATTATAATGAGCCAAATCTCTCATGAGTAATCCCACAATATTTCCTTTGTTTTAAGGTGGGTGTCTATATGGTCATGAAATGTTGGTATGTGATATATAGCAGAATGGATATTTAGAATTTGTCAAATATGCAGTTTTTCTAAAAATGATAAGTAAATGGCGTCTAATTTTTGCAATTATCTACAGGCATAGTTGTTTATGTGTTTAATTCCAATTTTCAGTCATAAGAAGAGGATAAATGTATTCTTTTTCACGTGATTTGGTGTTACCTGCTTCAAAAAGAGAAGGTTAATCTTATTCATATGATCACCTTTTTTCTATTTATATTGTCTCAAAAAAATAACATATTCGATTGAAACCAATGTTAGTCCTAGATGGATACTGTTTTCAACATTCTTTCTGAATTAAAACATAGTGAAGTCGGTAACTACAAGAGAAGTGGATGCCGTTCTCCTCAATTTGAATAAGTCAATGATATGAGTGTATTTGAGGAATAGAAAGAAGGTAAATCGGAATCAAAATAGACCGTGATGATTCTGCAATAATCAATAACTGCTGTCTGCCAACTATGAAGTTGGTAATTTTTAGTTTTGTCAAAAGCTAAAAAAACCTTTGATAATACTAGAACAAATCTTAAGCACATCTTGTAATTGTAATGTAAACCTGACAGAAAATGAGAACCCTTCATTGCTAACTTTAAAAGCATAGATCCTTTATTATGGAAGTATGCTTCAAAACTGGAACCTTTTATACAGCCTATTTTGAAAAAACAATGTCTGCAGGTATAATAGAATCCGGAGATATCCATCTTCCTGGCATAATGATCACCGACGCACCTATCGAACAATTAGTTGAAACCACTGCTCCAAAGTGGTTCTTGCCCGTGTCTATAAGTTTGTCTTTTATCTTGTAGTGGATATTTTTTCTTGTAAGTAGTACATTTGCCGTACCTGAATAGCCTCCAAACCAGACGTTCTTTCCTATGATGCTATCAAGGATCACGTTGTGATGGGATATTTTTGTATTTCATGCAAAATAGGATTTTCCTATTTCACAATTAAAGCCTATATTGGTCTTATGGCCAAGCATGCTATTCCTTATTAGTGAACCCATCCCGATAAAACTGCCTTCGCCTATGTATACTGGACCTTTTATTTTTGCAAAGTCATCGATAACTACATGGTCCTCAATTACACATGGTCCCTCAATAATAGCTGTTTTTGCAAACGTGGCCTTGTTTGATATGGTGGTGGCCTTTATTTCAAACTTTAGTAACTCCTGAGTAATATCTAGGAATTCCCATGGATGTTGAAACTTAAAGGATTCAAGCGTTGACTTGGTTGAATTACTTCCTACTATTGTGTTGTAAGGGTTCATCGACATGAGTTCTTTATTATAAACCGGTGTTATCTGATAATATTGCGATTTTGAAAAATCAGGTTCTGTGCATCGAGACTTGGTTGTACTAGTTGTGGCTATTTCTGATGAAGTAAAAGAACCAGCCGCAGACGATGAAAAAATTTCAAATTGGCTATGGGATGTCTATTGATCTTGTTTTTATTGATCATACTTCCAGTATTATCATCAATAGTGTCATTCAAATTCGAATCAGATTTGCTGTTCCCCTCGTCTACTTCGATAACAGGCAAATTTTTGAACTCAGTCTGTATTATTGATTTTAGAAAACTCATATTCTTTGGAATTACAACAGAATCTATGCCATAGAGTGAATTTATTATTGGCATGTTGCGAAGTATGATAGATTTTCCAAACAAGTGTAATGATCTGTTAGAGGGCATCTTGTTCATAATTTCGTCATCTTCATGATCAATAAATGAATAATTATTTGATTGGGTATTTGTAAAGATTATCTTCATTATGTTTACTCTCGATGAATATGACTAGTATATATTAAAAAAAAGAAAAATTTCTTTCCTTTGTTAAATCGAATCTTTCTCTATAGGATTTCCTATCAGGTTTCCCCATTCTGTCCAAGATCCGTCATAGTTTTTCACATCGGGGTAGCCTAACAAATACTTTAAGACAAACCATGTATGCGAAGAACGTTCTCCAATTCTGCAGTATGTAATTACTTCGTTATCTGGATGGATACCTTTTGCTTCATACAGTTTAGACAATTCCTCAAATGTTTTGAATGTTCCATCGTCATTCAATACTTGTGCCCATGGAATGTTACTTGCTCCGGGGATGTGGCCAGCCCTTTGTGCATGTTCAGTGGGATACTCCGGCGGTGCCGTTATTCTTCCGTGGTATTCATCAGGACTCCTTACATCTACTAATCTAATTTGAAATCTTCTTCTGCTTACCAGAGAATCTTTTATGTCAGATAGAAATATCCTTATACTGCTGTCTGGTGCAAAAGATTCACCAAGATTAAACATGCCTTTTGGATAATTAGGTATTTCTTTTGTAATTTCTTTATCCTCTTCTAACCATTTTTTTCTTCCACCATTTAACAAGCGAACATCTTTATATCCATAGTATTTAAAAACCCAAAACGCAAATGCGGCAAACCAATTGTTAAAATCGCCATATAATACAAGAGTTTTTGAGTCATCATCTAATCCAAATCTTTGGAGTAAATTCTCATAGTTTTCTTTAGTCAAAATATCTCTCGACAAAGAATGGTTAATGTCCTTTTTCCAATCCGCCAAAACTGCGCCGCGTATGTGTCCAAGAAGATAATTGGCTTTAGAGTCGTAGTCCACCTCAATGATTCTGACATTGGGGTCGCTTAGGTGCTTATCAAGCCATTGGGTTTCTACCAATACTTCAGGATGTTTGTATTCTATTTTTGTTGATTGAGCCATACTTATGTTGGATTACGCTCTGCTTATTTTTGAACCGGTCCACGTAATTTTGGATTAAAATATGCAATTTATGCGTAAATAGTAGTTACATTGTTGGTCTTAAAATAATGGCTGTTTCAATTACGAATGATATTACATATTCATACAAACACCATCAAATAAGATCTTTCAATATTTTTTATTCCATTCTAAACTTGAACAAACTATTAAAGTTAAAAGGTTGATATCACAAAGAACGAATTTTTTTAGTGGTTTTTAATTTTTAATAATGTATACTTTGATATGACTATGAAGATATCTCGCGTAAATAGAAAATTTTTCGTGTATAAAAACAATATTATTACTTTTTGGTCGTAGAATAGGTAGCGCAGTGCTACGACTGTGTAAGAATACTTGTTCATGCAAATTACAGATTAGGGCGATTAGGTAAGTTGATTTTCTTCTTCCAAACGTCCTAGTCTGTAATTATGAAAAATTAATGTTAAATTTGATTCCATTTGTCTTACATAAGACAAACGATCATAAACTCATTCTCTATAACAAAATCGTTTAGTTAATGCAGGGCATTAATAACCCTCTGCAATTCATAAAAAAGAACATTATGTAATGGATATTGCTTTATTTATTCTCGATATCATGCTCCTGTCTTAATCCCCATTTCTCTCTTACCTTATCTTCTAGTTTTGCAAAGATTACTTTGTCAAATAGCATTCCTAATGCGAAAATAGTAATCATAGATGCTATTATGTTATCCATCAGCTGAAATTCTCTACCCACTAACAGTATATGTCCTATCCCTACCGCAGCAGCCATTAGTATTTCCGCTCCAATCAAAGCGTGCCAAGCAAATGACCACGCTTGTTTTATTCCTATTATTAATGCAGGTGTGGCTGCTGGTATCATTAAATATCTAAATAATGAGAAACCCTTGGCTCCCATATTTCTTGCAGCCTTTAGATATATGGGCGGTATGTTTCTTATTCCACTATATGCTGAGATCATTACTGAAAATACTGAACTCATTATAACTACAAATAATATTCCAATATCATTTAGACCGATAAGCAGGATAGCAAATGGCACCCAAGCAACACTAGGAAAAGACTGCAATCCTACCGCAAAGGAACTCATTGTTTTTCCAAAACCGCCAAATCTTACCATTGCAAGTCCCACACAAACTCCAATTCCTATTGAAGCAGCAAAACCAATCAAAAGCCTGTAAAGGGTCATTCCGATGCTTATAGTCAAAGTGCTATCTAGAATTAGGTCATAAAACGATCCTACTACCATGATAGGAGAAGGTAGTGAAACTTTTGGCCAAATACCACTTAAATATGCCAGTTGCCATAGGCCAATAAAAACTGCAATAAATAAAACAGTATTAGCGAAAACTTCCAGATCTACTTTAGTCTTTAAGGGAGATTTTTTTTGTAGCTCTAACATGATTAATTCGGGCTTAAAAGCGAAATAATTTGTTCATCATCTGCAAGTTTTAGACCTAATTCACAATGGTTAATAAAGAACCATTCAGATTCCAATAGTGTTTCTCTTGAAATTGATTCGACTAAGAGATGATCGATTTTGCGCTGAGAAGGGACACTTAGGTCAGGTTCTATATTTAGTAATGCACTTTTTTCATATCCAAAAGGATCTCCAATAGCAACAAATCCTCCTTTTTTTACCTTTGAACTTAATTTGTCAATGACAGCAAGTCTAGTGGTATCATTATTATTGGGAACAAATAATTCCTTTGACATATTTTGAAGATCTAAAAAAGGATTGTTAATAGATTGTAGATGATTCACTAAGTTCGACATTTAATTTATAACAAAGTGTTATAATATAATTGAAATCTTATGTGCAGTATTAGCAGTTTAATGCAAGATCTACCAGTATCGACTGCATACCTCGTCTATAACTTCGAAAAAGGTAATTAAAACCTTATATCCTCTACAGGGAAAAATAAATATTCTTCACTCTGAAAAATCAAAAATCTTTTGACCCGTCATCATACTGAAAATGGACATTGCGGAAAAATATTTTAACTCACTGATTTAGTAACTACATTTCTGACTCTCTTGTATTGGTTAACTCTGATTAGATTATGGCAATTGAATAAAGAAATATCCTTTGCTGGTTAAAGCTAGCCAAATTAAAAAGGATAATAAATAAGATAAATTATGAGTGTCTTTTATTTGAAAAAGTTTGATCCTCAACAGGGTTTTGAAGTAACTATCATTCATTATACAGTATAAGAGATAACTGTACCAAATCAGTATTGAATAACTAACACAACAATTCATGCTATTTATGCATCCTTATGACCAAAATGTCACAGATCCTAGAATAAATATACAATTTCCATGCTTTATTTCATATGAAAAAGGCATCAAAATCTCAAATGATAGAAGCCGTATATTCCCATTACACGAATCCTGGTAACCTAGGTAATGAAAAAACTGAGAAAGAATTTGAAAAAATGGAGATAGCAGCAGCTTTGGCTCATATTTACGGATATGGTTAGTACTGAGATGAATTACTGATCCAGCCACTAAAGTCTCAATATTTACTCCGTACCTAAAATTGTGGATCTTTATTCAAACTGAATTATCTTATACTACACGTAACAAAGGTACCAATTTTTAAAAGGAGGAATTAACATGCCTCCAAAAGTCTGCATGAATCAACATTCGGGTGTTAAAATTGCACTCATTTTAAGGTTATATTAAGATCTACAGATTAAGTGATTTAATTTATTGAAACAATAATATTGGATTCTTAGAGAATCAGTCCATCAAAAAAGAACTAATCCAAAGTATTTGATTGGATAACACAAAAAAGGTTCAGATGTTTTATGAAAAAATTATCTCATCATGTTTCTACATTCTTGGGCACATTTCTTACACATTTCAGCACATTCTTTACATGCTTCCATTTTGTTACCCATTTTTTCACATTCCATTGCACATGCATCACATATTGTAGCACACATTTCACACATTTGCTTTGAGTATTCGCTACCTCGAGCCATCATCATTGCTGTCATTGTACACATCAGAGCACAGTCTCTGCACATCATCATACATCGACCCATCATTCCGGCCATTTCGGTGTTAGACATACATTCAGTACAACAGGCTTCGCACATCATTGCGCATTCATTGCAAGTATCAATACAAGTTTGGTTTTTTTGATTAATAAGAGAAGTGTTCA
This sequence comes from Candidatus Nitrosocosmicus oleophilus, assembly GCF_000802205.1. Taxonomy (NCBI): domain Archaea; kingdom Thermoproteati; phylum Nitrososphaerota; class Nitrososphaeria; order Nitrososphaerales; family Nitrososphaeraceae; genus Candidatus Nitrosocosmicus; species Candidatus Nitrosocosmicus oleophilus. The sequence goes on from NZ_CP012850.1 coordinate 2,197,591, forward strand.
TGCATTTAATATCTTAAAATTATTATATAAATCTTTCTAAAAAATACGTCATTTATGTAAAAGATATGCGAGAATAGCGTATAAATGACAAAAAAATAAAATATTTATAAAAAATGTATGTGATTTAAACGCATAGCGATATACATATTAGGCAGATTTTGTCTGTCTATCGATTCATTAATCTTGGACTTTATAATATACCGGCTATCCCAAGAAAATATCAACTTAATACTGTTTGGATCATTGTCTGATTTTTTAGGGATAATTTGTCTAGACAGATCATACTTTCTAACCAATATAATAAAGGGTAACGACTCATCTTTTAAAAGTTCAAATTCAAAAATGTAAAGTTATATTCTAGGGAGCTAATATCTAACAAAAAAAATTAAATGAACTATGGACTATTTATCTTTCTGTCCCATTAATTTTATGAAAATATGAGTATGAGAAACTCAAAGACCAAAACTATTAAGTTATTTCCTTTATTCGGCCAGTTTTTACATCATACACGAACCCATTTACAGAAACAGTGTCAGCGAGGAATGGAGTTTTACGAATTTTTTCGACCTATCTTTTTACATTTTCCTCTAAATTGTCAAAAGTATGAAATACTATGCCTGAAGCGTTTGATTTGTATTTCTCTGAGATTTTCTTTTGCAGGTCTTCGTCACTAAAGGTCAACATACCACAGTCTGTGTGGTTTATTACAATGAATTCTTCTGTCCCGAGTAATTCATGGGATATGATCAAAGAGCGTATAGCATCATCTGTAGCAATTCCGCCGGCATTCCTAATGATATGAGCTTCGCCGATCCCCAATCCTAATAATTCATTTACATTCAATCGTGCGTCCATACAAGACAGGACGGCAATTTTTTTTGATGGAGGTATGGACAAATCTCCATCCTTGAAACTTTCAGCATATTTCTTATTCTGAGATTTTATCGACTCCAATTGTGTCATATAATAAAGCAATTACCAAATGCTTTGTCGCCTAACTCAACATATTTAGCTGGAATGAACAGATTGATTATTTGTGATAGACTGGCCCTCTTACAATCGCTCATTAGTTCAACGCGGTGAGATCCTCTTCTCGTATGATTTCCTTGATGGTTGGGGTTCAGAGATAGAGAATATGAATATAAACAAAAAGGGTAAACCATTTGTATTTCCAGATTCTTTCATCTTGGCCATTGGTTACATTCGCTATTTATTTCACCTACCATACAGACAAACCCAAGGTATAATTAAGGCCACAGGAAAAAGGTTACCTGCTAATCCACCAAGTTATGGTCACATCTGTAAACGAATCAACAAGCTAAACATCGATATTAAAAGAGACAAGATGGATGACGATGATGACCTAATAATATCAATAGACAGTACAGGTATCAAGATTACTAACAGAGGTCAGTGGATGGATGAGAAATGGAATACACAAAATAGAAAAGGATATCTCAAGATCCACGTTGCTGTAGACATAAAGACCAGGAAAATCATTGCTTTGGAAGTGACAGATGAGAAGGTACATGATGGGAAAATGCTAAAGAAACTAGTCAATCATGTTTTGGATTCGAGAGAACCAAACACTGTAAAGATAAAATCGGTACTAGCTGATGGAGCCTATGATTCAAATCCAAACTTTGTGTATCTTGAGGACAAAAAGATCAATCCAGGTATAAAGGTAAGAAGGAACTCTATTGTTTCTCCTAAAAACAATAGGTTAAGGAACAACGAAGTAAAGTTACAAGCAAAGGATCTGTTGAAATGGAAGACAAAAAGAAAATACGGACAGAGATGGATATCTGAAACTGTGTTCTCAGCTATAAAGAGAATGTTTGGTGAATACACATCAGCAAACAGGTTTCAAAACATGGTAAAGGAGATCATGATAAAAGTATCATTGTATAACATTTTTAGAAGAATATAACATGATGATCATGATGATAACCGGAGAATAAGGAATTATGCAACAAAGCAATTACCAAACATAAAATTACCTTCCGAAATAGGTCATTTAGGTCTTTTTTATGTGATAATTTCATCTTGGTCTTTAAATTAGCGTATGTCATGCTTGTTTCATGCAGGGTCTCCTTTAGCAAATCATGTTTCCTACGGCCAAAAAATTTGGGGTCATGATGTTATGGTTATACGAGATGGTAGGCAAGCCAAACGCTTGATATACCAAATCACACTTTAGCTCACAATCAAGGCTGAGTAGGAAAATGGATTGGAAGTCTAGGAAACAATGGGTAAATAAATCCACATTTTCTCAATGAATAACCGAATTTTGCGTTATTTATGTATTACAATCAAATCATGAAACTGATTTGCTATTCTCAGACCTTAACTAATCTTCTCATCATACCAGAATCGTACCAATGCTTGGAAATTCTCAATTCTTCGCAAACTAATCGTATTTTAAAATTACTTCAAGTAGGTCCTGTTCCTGTCAAGGACAGACAATATTTATTTCCAAATCGTGATTTCAAATTGTATGATTAGTTATTATCTGACTCCATTTAAGACCCTATATAGAAATTATGGTGTTTGAAGGCTTAGCGTAATTTGTAATTGAGAAATCTCTTTGTCTATGATTTGTGTGTCTTCGTTGGATCTTATGTATTTTGAAAGATTCCTGCAAGATTGGATTTGAGCTCGATAGATTTCTGTCTTTTCCAAATAAAGGCTATTAAGAGGTTCTATGAATGAATATAGGATTTCTCTCCTTTTGGAATTACCGCCAATTTTTGCATCTAATTGAAATAAGGTTTCTACTTCTGTTTCCTTCATCATTCTTACCTTCTATGTCTATTGTATTTTATCGATTTGTGAACTGGTTTGTCAGCTTTACTTTCTAAACAGGGAGTCATTGAAACGTAAAAAAGACTGTTTTTTTTCTTGGCTAACATTATTTTAGGCATGTATATGAATATAAGAAACGTATACATAAAAAGGATTTTAAATATGCAAAAAAAGACAAAACCAAACAGACTACAATCTTGATTTGCATTAATTTCTCTTTTCTGCTTAATTTCACATAAATCTAAATTCAAAAATAATAGATAAGTATAAACAAAATTCGTTCCAATCATGTTACTTTTTCCTAATTAGTATGGACGTAATTACAATACCAAATTCTAATCAGGTTAAAACGCTATGACAGTTATTTAAAAAAAGGAAGCTCACTTCATCTATGATATATCAACGAAGTAAATTGGTAATGAAAAAGAAACTATGGAAATAAAAATATTAAAAATCATCAAAAGTACTGTATCTATTCTCTGTTCTATATTACTCAATATTTATTATGTTATCTTCTATATCAGACTATTTCAGAGACATTTATATTTCAAATAAATTAACAACAAATAATACTCGTTATTGATGCTATGAATTAGCGACGTACATAATTTGCATATAACAACAGAATTTTTCATATATCAGAATGATATTAAGTATCAGTAGTATTATTAATCTAGTGATAATTAATGTCATTCGGAATTTTCAAAGAAATTGAAAGACTAGTCGAATATATTCCAATCGAGACGGATATGGATGGGATTGGCAAATTATCAAGTGATATAGATATTGATTCTCCATTTTATTTTGAAGATCTTGACAGAATAGCGGTAAGACTAGGAGTCTTGGAAATTGGAAAAAACACCATAAGTCTACGAGACATTATCAGGCTATTAAACAAGTTTTTGAAAGATGCAAGAGTTGAGGAGTTTGTTGAAAGTCCAAGAAAATATAAAATATTGTTGACTAGTGGTTCTGGTTTGCCGCTAAAAAATTTATTGTTTGAATTTAGTCTCTCAGCTTTAGCTGGGGATAAGTTAGATGCAAAAATATATTTAACTCACACATATCATATTTTGGGACTCAGAAGAAGCTTTGTTCTACTCCTCTCGATAATTGTAAATGAAATTGAGAACATAAAATATGATACTGACGTAAGAGTATTATTCACACTTTTAGCGCTGATGTCGGAACCGAATAATGTTGATATTCATTTTAGTATAGATGAAGATGGGTTTAGCAAAAGATATAGCGAATACTTACAGGAACTCCAAAAATTAACATTACCTACAAAAGGTAAAGATCCAATTAATCTTCATTCCATAAAATCATATTAGAACGATAATAATTTTTTGATCTCATATTAATATTTTTTATCTCATTTTATTCCAGTTAAATTAGTCTAAATTGTAATCATAAATTATATAATAAACGAAATAGGTTCAGATCTTACGGGGTTATATAATGAATGTGAAAATTTCACACCATTCTAAATTATTTTGCATATTTAACATTAGTAATATACAGGTTAAATCAATTAATCATAATGGAAAATAAAGAAATTTCATATAAAAAATATTTAGGACTGGCAGCTGTTATTTTTGCAGTAGTACTAGTAACTAGTAACTTCGGTGTTGCTTTCTCACAAAACAATACCGATGAGTTCGTAAATCTAAATTTGACGGGTGGTGACGTCCTCACAAGCCCTAATTCAACTGAGACAGATGCTAGCTCTAACGGGACCGGTTCTAATTCAACATATGCCCCATAATAGACAATTGTTCTAAACAATCACCTTTTTTTTAATACTAATAATTTTTGCGTTACTAATCCCTGTACTTCCTGAGAAAGCGGTAACAAATAATACTGACTATTATGATCACAATACATAAAACCTGCAATCTATGAAGTTCGATTTATTTGCTAAATATGAGATCAATTTACCCATAAACCGATAAACCTACACATATCACAAGTATATTATTACCAAATTACTATTATTACTTTATCGCATTCTAGCAGATGCGGTACAAGAACTTAAATCATGCATATTGCAGGCAAGGTAGGCGCAAAAAATGATGAAAAATAAAAATCTCTCATGGTAGTAACATCGTAGTCAAGTGCTGTAAGCTTGCCTCTACTTTCCTGCAATATTTTATTCTTTAAAAGTTGTTAACATTATTTAGTATGGATAGTTAAACAATTGAAATCCTAAGGAGTGATTAAATATGACACTTGGATTTTTCTCAAAAATAGATTGTAGTAATATGGTGCACTTAAACAAAACAGTACAATTAGCCGTCTATCTCATAACTGTATTTATTACTTCTACGACAAAAGATAATAAATATACACTTTTGATTCGAAAGCAATCTAGAAAGATATCGTACACAAGACAATAAACTTGAAATGGTTTATTTCATTCGGGTTGTATGACTTTAGTGAATCTAGATTGGATCCATCAAAGTCAGATTCAGAGCATGGTCATGCGTTAACTAAGTTTTTTTACCGGTTAACCCCTAAAATTGAACCTGACTATGTGAGAACTCTTGTTTATTCCCAGGGTTTATGTTAACCATTTAGAAACTGACCAAGTAGTTGCTTCAACATAGCCATTTTCAAAAAGACTATTCAATAGGCATAATCAAAAGTTGGTTAGTGTCGTATGAAATAGTAAAGGCGTCAATTGGAAGTTCACGTTGGGAACTTTCTCATGCTTTTGTATCTTTCTTATGGTAGCAGCTGTTTTATCAATCAAAAACTTGGTTAGGAGAACCCTCGCTTCAGTCATTTGATTTGAATATGTGAGCAACACGAATTAATTTTTCTTTTATAGACACTTATTACACGATTGTAGCCTCTACCATTTCATTACAGTATCAGGCTTTTGAGACCTGATAATTTTCGCCTATTTCTAAGAGTCTGAGTCTGAGTGCAAGTATAGTAAGCACATTTGTTATTTATTTCAGATCTAAATTATCATTTTGTATTCTCAGGATTGAAACTAACAAATGATTTGCTCTCGTAGTTACTCAACGTATAACTTGTCTACCTGCTACTCATATCCCTCATTCATAAAAACCTGTAAGATACTAGCACTGTTTAGGAAATGAGTTACCGGTTTTTGAAATATGAAACTGACTCTTAATAACCACATTGACGGATTTCTGTACTAGGCATTTAAAGTATGTTGCACTTATATCATTACATGACATCTGACGAATTTGAAAATAAAAAAAGAGACACTAAGAATGCTCTAGATGAAGCAGGAGATAAACTAGAAGCAGGTGCAAAAGCAGTAGCAAATAAGCTCGGTGATACTGACAAAGACATCGGAACAGAGTATAAAAAAGAAAAGTTAAAAGAAGATTTGAAATAAGAAATTTATTTCAAATTTATAGTTTATAGTCTTTATCAATCAGAGATAAGCCACTCATTAGAGTCATTTTTGATAGTTATACGATTAATTACTAGAATATTTCCATATTAATTGTCAAAAATAAAAAATTACAAAAATAGTATTAGTTAATGTTGTTTAATATATATTCCATTAATCTGTTACTAGACGCCGAATAGTAATCAAGGTTTTCACTCATGCACTCGGGACATTTATAGGAAAGAATCAGTCTACTATGGCTAATCACACCAATTGAAGAATGATAATAGCAAGTTTTGCAGCGAATAATTTGTGTCTGTCCTTGTCCATTTATGATCTTTTCATATGGTGACTGATTGTTGGACTGTGTTCTTCGTTCACCTCTTACAACTTTTTTTTGTATTTTTTGTATCCTCTTATTCCTGTCTGACTTTGTGAGTACGGATTTTGTCAAATACATAGGTAATATAACAGATAATTATGATTTAATTAGATCTCTACGAGCAATGAAAAACACATATGTGAAAATTATGCCATAAAATATTCTATTTACTTCTAGGCGAGTATTCTTCAAAGAAGAAGATAAAAACCGATGCATAATTCTCACATATCTGCAACAAAATACTCCAACCAAAGCAAAGATATCATATGAACACTCAATTTAGATATGACACAAACAACTAAAATGGAATATTCCCATCCGGAAGTACTGGTTGACACACAATGGGTTGAGGAACATTTAAACGATCCTAATATAAGAATAGTAGAAGTCGACTATGATTCTCTTACTAATTACCATCTAGGTCATATTCCAGGAGCAATTCTACTTGAATGGAAAAAAGACATTAACCATCCACTCTCAAGGGACATTCTCACTGCAGAAAGTTACAAAAATATCATTCGTAAGCTTTGCCTTGACGATGATAAATCCACCGCGATTATCTTGTACGGAGACTTCAACAATTGGTTCGCAACATTCGCTTTCTGGGTCTTTAAGTATTATGGATATGAAAACTTAAAACTGTTAAATGGTGGAAGAAAAAAATGGCTTGATGAAGACAGACCTATTTCAAAGAAAACAGTCGCTTTTTCTAAGGGTAAGTTCGACCTCTCTGAATCTTTCAAGCCTATTTCAAAAATCAGGGTTTATGTTTCAGACATCAGATTCTCTGGTAAGCAGAAGGAGGTTTCAGATTAGAATAGTAGATGTGAGGAGTCCACAGGAATATACTGATGAGATAACTTCACCTCCCGAATACCCTACTGAACATGCGCAAAGGCCAGGTCATATCCCTGGAGCTCAGAATATAACCTTGGGCACAGGTTCTAAACGAGGATGGCACATTCAAATCTGCTAAGGAGTTATCCGATATTTATCGTTCAAGGGATATTTTGCCATCTAATGAGGTGATTACTTATTGCAGAATCGGAGAGCGATCATCTCATTCATGGTCTGTTTTAAAATATCTTCTAGGGTATCCGGACGTTAAGAATTACGATGGCTCATGGACATAGTGGGGAAATCTAATTGGAAATCCAATCGAAAAGGAAATATTATTGGAAGCAAAAACACCAATATCACAAACAAGATGAAGCAAATAACAAAAAGAACCTTGCTGGATACCAAAGAATATTTTTTTTGATTTGTCATGAAATCCAACTTTATATTTATTTAAAACGATGCAACATTATGTTACTAATAAAGGTATTACTGTGACATCGTATTGACTAAACCAATTTGGTCTAACCCGTTTATAGCACTCTACGTTTTTCGAATTGGTGAGAAATTCGCAACAATTAATATCATTTTCTTGTTTGATTCAGCTCAGTACCACGTATACAGGGGCTTACTAACTAAGTTGTTATGAATTGGTATCTTGAATGAAATTGGCAGAGTTATTCAAAACATAATATGTTTTCAAATTGAGAAAATTATACTTCAAATGATATATGAGAAAATTAAACCAAAGGAACTTTGGGTAAGAATGATCCGAGTCATAGATTCTATATTCATCGGTATGTTATACACTTGGGTTGATGGAAAAACTCATTTTCAAATAATGTTTCTGCTCTCAACATAACCGATGAATTCATCCGTTCTAAGATATTACTAATGACGCTAGTCAATACCGACGTAAGTAGATTTATTAATTTCGCCAAGGTTCTAGTCCCTAAATTAGTAGGTTAACAGGATTGCGAATAGGAAAATTATATAATAAATACAAGGATTATGTCTTATTTAACAAAAACATACTAATTTCAGGGATTTTTGCATTCTTTGCGGGGGCTATCTTTACACAATTTTTTTCTGAATTCAGTTCTGATAGTCTTTCAAACTCAATTGTTACTCTAATATTGGAGTATTGTGTTTACATTCCGATTTTTTCATATTTATTCTATTTGGACAATAAGTCTCGCTATGTTGACAAAGAGACTGGTAAAAAAAATTACAATGAAATTAGGACAGATATCAAGAAGCTAATTGCAGCTTTTGCGATTTCTGAAACTATATATTCAGTTTCGAAAGTAGTGCTGCATTATCAATTATTGAGCCTCGGATTTATTGAACCTTATCAGACTTCGATGATAGCTTCCATTATTGCCTGGATCATTTTCCTCTTGGTCATTAATCTTAGTATAAAAGCAGTACACCTCTTTAAATCAAAATAGATCATTGAAATTAGAACAATACTCTAATTTAGGAGAACTTGTCTAAATTAGACGAATTATTGTCAAACCTCCCTGTTATTAATATTACCCATCGATATTAAATAAAGGCATGAGAATTGGTGCGGGGATTGTATTTTTTGATGACGCTAAAGGCTTGCAAAGATGCCTACACTCAATTGCATCCAACGTTGATTTAGTCATAACAATTGATGGAAAGTTTAAAGAATTTGAAGAAGACTATGACATTAGCATTGATGGTTCTAGAGAGGTTGTAGAGTCATTTCCTAATGCTATGTATTATTGTTATCCTAATATTACAGAGATAGAAAAAAGAAACAAGTATCTAGAGATCGCTGCTAAACTGGGAATTGATTTTTTGATTGTAATAGATTCAGATGAGTATGCTGTAATCGATAAAGAGGAACTGAGGAGAAATTTACATTTCATAAAAGCAGGGAAAGAACTATCGGAAGCTTGCAACGAATTTATTCCTGAAGTCTATGGGATAAAGATGTATGATGAGCAATATGAAAAACAGAACTTGATTATAGAAAGATATAACGAAAGGTTGCTTTACAAACCAGGATATCTTCGATATTCTGCAATTCACAGTAATTTAATAGATATCAATAACAGGAATAGGAATTTTACTACGTCAAAATACACTGGAGAAATCGATGGTATCACACTATATAATGATGATCGTCTTAGAAGTTCAAGTTATATTAACAAAAGTTTAAAGTATCAAACCTATCTGTTTGATTCTGAGAGACTAGAACGAAAAAGAATAGTGGGATATGAGACATTAAGATATAAATAAAACCCTGGCTTTTCCCTAAAAATTATTTTGGGAGAAAACCTCTACCTTGAATCCAAATTTAACAATTCTTTGTGAATTTGTTGTGCTCTTGCAGCACTCTTTTCCTTGTCTTTTATTTCAAGCATCAAGTCGTAACTAAAATCTATTGTAGAATATAAAAAATTCTTGAACTTGGTTTCATCCAGAGTACTGGCGTGTTTTCCTTTCCTAGAATTTGGTTCCTGATTACTATAGTCCATCATTATTATACCATCTTTGTTTTTGTTCCAAGTCTTTCCCGCAGACGTTATGGCATTTTGAACTGATTGACCATCATTGAAACATTCGTGGTGAAATACATCCAGCAACACAGGGACATTTGTTTTGTCATATATTTTTAGACAATCATTTAAGCTAAAACGAAAATCATCATTTTCTATGACCAGTCTTGACTTTACAGCATCAGTCAAGAGTGTATTGTAGTTTTTGATGAACCTATCCGAAGAGGCTATTTTGTCATTATAAGTCCCTCCAACGTGGATCTGAATTTTTGCAGTATTGTCTAGATTCATTGTGTTGAGAAAGGCAATTTGGTAATTGATTTCTCTTAATCCGGCTTTTACAACTTCCTTATTAGGTGAATTCAATATGACAAATTGGTCTGGGTGCATCGATATTCTAATTTTATTTTCTTTAACAATTTGACCTATACTAATCAAATCTTTCTCGAAATAATTTTCCCAATCAAATTTGCATATTGGATGTGAAGCAAATGGTATTATGTCAGAACTGATTCTAAAAAACAGGAAGTTATGGTGAATATTATATCTCAGGATTTCTCTCAATACATCCAGATTATAACTAACCGCCTTGACTAAGTTTTCTTCAGAATAAGATGATAATCTAAAGGTGGATATGGTTTTTTTTCCTAATGATTGGTTAATGCATGGATATCCTATTTTCATATCCTCAGACTTTATCTTCGAAATAATGTTGGAGATTTGTTCTGACAACGAATGATTCGCCCTTTGTATCAACTTAGAAAATCATTTTGGCTATTATTACCAGGGACCTTTTGATATTTGATGTTTTGTTTTTCGGGTCAGTTATAGGGTATAGTCTCAGGGTTATTTTGTCTGACTTTTTTATCAACTGAATAAAGTAATTTTGGGAAAATCCCGATTCGATTGTAATTGTGTTTATGAGTATAGTATCTTTGGAAGTATTTTGAAATGATTCCTTAAAATTATAAATGCATCCACCATCGAAGTTGCTTCTAATAATACGACCCTTAAAGTTTGTATGAATTAGGTCAAAGTTGACTCGACTACTTATAATAATGTGAGGCATATCCAAGAATGTGCTATTTTATTGTTGACCTTTGAACAACACTAAAATTGGACAAACAAAAATCTTGTTGACATTTTTCTCAAAACTTTATACTTTGTCGTAAAACGGGAAAAAAGATGATTTAATGCCACTAATACCACTGAGAATAAATCTAATCCTAATGAAAACATGATGCAATGAAGATATATTTTCTAGTCAATAGTTCATTCTCACAGCTGAGGAGGTTTTGAGTTCCATTAGTCTACCCGAAATGTATCCCAAAAGTACGCCGTAAATTATATGAAAAGCTAGGGAACCCATTATGATTACCGGGTAAAGGCCTTCAAAGTTTGTAACTAGAGAATATACATACTGATTAGGTGTCATAGAATTTCTAAACGAAACGATCATCGGCTGGATAATAAATGTCGCTACTGGTACAAATAACAATGTCCATAATATTACTCCTACAATAATGCCAGTTACCATCCCATGCTTTGCATTATAAGGAGAGATACGTCGCCAAAATATAGACACTTGACCAAATATGTTACCAGCAATGGTACCTGTTAATATATGTAAAGTAAAACCAATCAAAGCAGCCGTAGCCGGATCATAGAAACCCAATGAAACTCCTATCATTCCAAAAAATGAGCCAGGTGGGGTTTGAGAGATAACATCTATTGAAACCAACAATCCTGATATTCCCCACGATGCAATGAAACCTGCTAGGGAACAGTAAAGTATAAATAATTTTGGAGATTCCTCAATTTTGGATTTTAGCATAGCCTGATATGGTTAATCTATTATTTAAGAAATAGCAAAAACGATACCATAATGCCTAACTCTTTCAAATAATTTTATTATCTCATGAGTTTCTAAGGAAAGGTTCTCATATCGACCATTACATGTGAAAGTCTTTTTTTATTTTTGAAAAATTACTTGAATTTATCGACTCTCCAGGATTCCACGCTCCGTTTTAGTATTGATCTGGCGCCCCAAAAGTAGTCTAACCGCATCTTCTAAACAGGGACTCATGAAGGGATAACCAGCCGACAATAGCTTTTGAGGTTTAACAACTCCATTGGATTCACTAATCGTGTCGGCGAAGTCTCCAAGTGCTAGTTCCATGAATCTGGGCCCAAATCTCAAAAAAATCTGATTTTCTTGTATTTTTGAAATTATTTTAAAAAAATCTGAGGATTTTGCAGGGTTGGGAGACACCATGTTAATGGGACCACGCATGGTAGTGTTATCAATTGCATACATGATTCCTCCTATGACATCTTCAATAGAAACCCAATTAAAAATGTTACTTCCGTTACCAAACGTAATACCAGTTTTTAAGCAGGAAGCAAGATCAAGTATTTTCAAGATTCCACCTTTTGGAGACAATATGAGACCAAACCGTGCATTTACTACTCTGATACCTATAGATTCTACAGATTTGGCACGGTCTTCCCAGTCGACACACAGGTTTGCTAGGAACCCGTGTCCTGGCATGGATTCCTCCGTGACAACTTCTTCACCTCGACTTCCATAATATCCAATTGCCGAAGCACACAACAGCGTTGAAGGGGGTTTTTTAAGGTTCTTAATACCATCGCAGAGTAGTTCGGTCGTCTTGACACGGCTATCGTGTATTCGTTTTTTCTTTTTCTTTGACCATCTACCTCCTATACTTTCTCCAGATAAATGGATTATAGTGTCAAATCCTTCTAGGTCATTATGGGCCACTATTCCAGTTTCAGGATCCCAAACCCTGAAATTTGAACTGTTACCATTATCGGAGTATTTAGAAGAAGGTCTTATTAATCTTGAAATTTTGTGTTCTCCGGCAGCCTCCAGCAAAGGGATTAGGGCAGACCCAATCAAACCGGTAGATCCGGTAATTAAGATTCTTTTTCCCTTATTCTCTTTTAGCAGCTCCCATAATTTCATATCATTTTGAAGTATTCGGTGACGGTAACTGAACATTTCTTTTAGGGTTTTATTGAGTTGTTTCCTTAAAATATTGAATCTATTAAATCCGTAAGGTAGGGAATACTCTATTTTGTCCTCCAACATACATCCGCCTAATGCATTAGGAGTAAATGAGTGGGTATGTCTCCAAGATTTTAGAGGTCCTCTAATCATTTCATCTTGAAATACTTGATCTTGAACATATCCAAAGTGCTTTGCGATCCATCTTAATTTAAAAGGCCCACATTGGAGCTCTAGGATGCAAGTTTCCCCAATTCCAAGTCCATTGTTCCGTTTAATGATTTTTAGCAAGCCCCATGGGGGAATCAGTCTATCTATGGCTTTATTTCTAGCATGGTAGTTGAAAACATCATGTACCGGGAAAGGAATTTCAACCCGTTTAATAAAAATTGAGGTATTGCTTGAGTTATCCGCTAAATGTTTCAATAAGACAATATAATATGATACCCACGTTAATCTATTTTTTTGTGACGAAATTCTGTTGTTAGCAGCAGAGAATTGTACATTTTTAAAATTATTTACATGTATTAGCCAAACTGAGTCTTTACCCTTGAGCTGTTTTTTTTTTGCAAAAATTGATAATATTTCTGATTTAATACTCCACCGGCAATAATGACCTTCTCAAAGAGAAGTAGGAAACCATTGCGTATTTTGAGGCGATTTTGAGGTATCATGAAACACAAAGACTAAGGGAGGATATGGTACCGTCAATTCAGGTTGAGTTGGTTAAATAACTAATTATTAGAAACAAAGAAAGAAGTTGAATTGGTTAATGAACCGACCAGTACTTTGGTTTTTATGTCACCATTACCGACCCACAATCCAGATCTAAAATATTATTTCTAGAGGAAAAGCTGCATCATCACAAATTATTTTGAGATTGAACCGTGCATGGTGTTCTAAGTAAGTTCCATCCTTTTTTAAAGTTAAATCCATCGACTTATTATTGGATTTTATCTTTGGAGACGAAACAGATCACATTATTCCCATTACTTTTTTCCAATTTCGTAGGAACATTGGGATTTAGTATCGTATTACCCTTCCTCGTATTTCTTGTAGTGGATTTCGGTGGCAATTCTATAATTTATGGGATTCTCTCATCTGTATATCCTGCTTTTCAATTGATTGGAGCTCCCATACTTGGGAGATGGTCCGACTCTTTTGGTCGAAAGAAAGTTCTTCTAATCAGCACAGCTGGTACGTTGATAGGTTGGATCATATTCCTCTTGGCTTTATTCGTCCCAAAAATTGCTCTTATCGATATTAATACTGCGTTTATTGGAGCTTTTACGCTTTCTTTGCCCTTGGTTGTGTTATTTATAGCTCGTGCGATAGACGGAATAACTGGGGGAAATGTCTCTGTTGCCAATGCCTATATTGCAGACTTGTCGGACGAAAAGACTAGAAGCAAGAATTTTGGAAAAATGGCCATTTCTTCTAATTTGGGATTCATAGTAGGGCCCGCTCTCGCAGGCATTCTGGGAGGAACCATTTATGGGAATACTTTACCAGTAATCGTTGCCATTTTTGTTTCATTTGTTGCATTTATTGCAATCTGGGTATTTTTGAAGGAATCAAAAATTGGTACAAGAGTAATTCAACCGATTCAAAAAAATAGTGTTCAAAGGGCGTATTCTTATGAATGCAAAGATTGCTTTAAGCCTCCAAATCCTGACAAGCTCAAGTTTAAGGACATTTTCAAATTAAAGAATATACCAATTTTAATGATATTGAACTTTTTCATTTTTTTAGGATTTAATATTTTTTATACATCATTTCCAATTCACGCAGTATCGAGTCTAAAATGGACGATAACAGAAATGGGTATCTTTTACGCTGTCTTGAGTGGCTTAATGATACTTGTACAGGGTCCAATCCTGCGAAAGGCGTCTCAAATACTTTCGGAGGGTAATTTGATAATCATAGGGAGCCTTATTTTGGGAGTAAATTTTGTATTATTTTATTCGAACAACATCATATTGATTTATATTGCTGCGATCCTTTTTGCAGTGGGCAATGGATTGATGTGGCCGTCATTCATGTCCATACTTTCAAAGTTTGCCGGGAAGTTACACCAAGGCGCTGTTCAAGGAGTGGCAAGCAGTATCGGGAGTTTGGCCAGTATTATTGGATTAATTATTGGTGGATTCTTGTATAATTCTATAGGGTCACCTACTTTTTTGATCGCTGCATCCATCATCTTTGTCGTATTTGCATTGTCCTTTAAAATATTAAAGATTCAAAGAACCTTCGAACCCAATCAAGATCATGATCTATAGATATTTGATGGCTAAGACTTGGGAGACAATAATCTAGAATTTTTAAACCATTTCTGTTGCGTTCTTATCATTTTAGATGAAGGTATAATTGAGATATTGTCTACTGGTTAATAGTTTCCGAAGTATTTTTCAACTCATTAGGAAACTGATTTCGACAAAGTTTTGAACTTAAATGGCACTTTTGTAGACAAAGAATGTAAAATTGGGTTAGGGAGATATATTATTGGTACTTGGATTGTAATAATATTGATTTAAGAATCTTCTTTAGCGTTATCAATATACAATTTCATTTAATTAGAACCTGAGATATAGGAAGTTATGAAAATTATTACCTATCGATTATCGGAGGTTTCCTGCTACAGACTTACTATTAGCATGGGAAGTATGAATCACGGTCAACTAATCAATGATTATGGGGATTCAGATGTAAGGGGAGCTTATAATATGATACCAACATTAAGCCAAGTAGAATATTTGAGTAATCCTTTGAATTTTGGAGAATGAGATTAAAATGAAGAATGATGAGATGTGGCCAAAACTCCCTGTTGCTAGTTGGAAGGGAACTTATGAAACATTGCATATGTTAACTCAAATCGTAGGCAAGATTCGACTCGCAACAACCCCAATGGAAAATCATTGGTGGAATTCTACTCTATACGTAACACCGGCTGGGTTAACAACCTCAGTTATGTACTACAATGACGTTCCTTTTAAGATAGAATTTGATTTGAACAAACATTTCTTAATTATTGAAAAAGCTTTTGGCTACGAAAAGAAAATCCCACTAGAATCACGTCCCATTGCAGATTATTATAAGGATTTGATGTCAACACTTGAATCACTTGGGATATCCCTACAGATCTGGAGTACACCAGTTGAGGTTGAAAATGGAATTCCATTTGAGAAAGATTATACCCACTCAACATACGACGGTGATTCGGCCAACAAGTTTTGGCGGATACTTACACAGTCCTCTCGAGTATTCACTGAATTTCGATCAAGTTTTATAGGCAAAGTCAGTCCAGTTCATTTTTTTTGGGGGGCTTTTGATTTGGCTGTAACCCGTTTTTCAGGACGAAAAGCCCCAGATCATCCGGGAGTCCCGAATTGTCCGCAGCATGTTATGGTTGAAGCTTATTCTCATGAAGTTAGCAGTTGTGGATTGTGGTTCGGAGGCGGACCATTTGAAAATCCTGTGTATTATTCGTACTCATATCCTGAACCTCAGGGATTCAAGGATGCTCAGGTCAAACCTGCAGGAGCCTATTACGAAAACAGTATGGGTGAATTTATTTTGCCATATGAGAATGTGCGGACAAACGAGTCACCTGATCAATCATTACTTAGTTTCCTTCAAAGTACTTATGAAGCTGCGGCCGTGTCGGCAAAGTGGGAACGGGACATATTGGAACGAACATGAAAGTCATATTTTAAAGCATAGGCCGAATTGACAGAATATCAAATTTGGGGAGGGTTATGCCCAATTGCAAACTTTTTGAAACAATCAATAGCAATTTTTTGCATAAGTTCACTGCCACAGACACGCTCTTTGAATCACATATATCCATAAACAAGTACTCATCCATCCTAGAATCTAGATTAATACTTGCTAAAAAAGCTTGAATTGTAATATTGATTGAGAATTAGAACGACTGTTTTCTAAAATCTTGCCAATTCTTGATATCTCCTTGAGAAGCAGCGGATCTAGGCCGCGTAGTCATATTATGCTGATTCTTAATTCCTGAGGTTTGATTTTTATTTCATATTTGGATTGAAGAATATCCAATCCGACTAATGACATATGAATAATCGTGTTTACTTTATAATTAAACCGTATTTATCCAATCATCCTAGTTTGGCGTTAATAATCTAATTGTCTTTACATTTTGGCAATGAAAACAACAATTCCCTGATTATGATAAGCCTTTTTTCATACGATCTTCTTGATAGTTGGATGAGGTTCTGAGCTGCTTTGGTGCTCGATTGTCTTATTTCCTAAAAAATTCAGCTAACTTTTCATACCATATGAAATGGTAAAAGTATAACGAATCATTCCACCTTCATAATATTTTTTTTCCTAGAGTTAGATTCTAATAAATATTTTCTATGATGGAGATGTTGGCGTGAATAAGGTTTTTTTAATGATAACTACTAGTGGGTGTTCTACATACTGCTGTCCTTTAGACATGATATAAGGGTACTGCACGGAAATCTATCACTCAGTTATAACATAGTGTGATACTCTAACGAATTTTGAGTCTCAAAGTACCGATTATTCATTGTCTCATGATGTATTTCTTAAATCACATACAAATTCTTGTTATCCTTCGTTGTTTAAACGCAATAGTCATGTTAAGTTAGCTAACATACATATTCGATGGCGATCGATTCATCACAGTTTGATAAATTTAATCTCTTTATCAATAATTCAAAGTTGTAATCATTATCTATTTGCATTTTGTCCCAAACTGCAACATACTGATCACTAAAATCTCTTTTCAATTCTTCATAATTAGAATGAAACCACTCAAAATTATCCTTCAACTTTACATATTTTTCAAAATCTCGATCGGATTCTGACATGTTTATGCTCACATCACATACCTGATTTCCTTGTAGTATTTTGTTCTGTAAAAGAGTACTCTTTATAGATATTTGATGAAGAAATCTGAGAGGATCTCAAATCTAGTCGTACCCATTCTATCTCAGAACTCTTAAATTCATTTATCACATCCGTTCCAGTATTTTTAAGAATTTTTTCTACTTGCATTAGTATATGACAACAATAAAAAAGATAAACTTGTCTGCAATTTTTCTTTACAATTGATATGTAAATGAGATATTTATTTATCACATGTTAAATAATAGTTCAAAATTTGTTTTGACTGATGGAGCCTATGATTCAAATACTAACTTTATATATCTCCGAGAGAGCACGATCACTCCCACAATAGAGGAAAGACGGAACCTCATCATTTCCACCAAAGAATGTCGGGTTAAGGAACAAGGAAGATTTGTTGCATTCAACGGATTCTCTCAGGTGAAAAAGGTAAGAAAGTACGGAGGTAGATGGATGGCTAAGACTGTGCTCTCATCTATCAAGAGAATGTTTGGCGAGTACATATCTGCCACACGAATTCATAATGTGGTAAAAGAGATGATGAAGGTATCCTTTTACAACCTGTTTAAAAGAAGTTAATACGATGTTTATTGCTATAATCGGAGAATAAGGAATTATGCACCAGAGCATCTTACAGCATTTATTATTTGGATTGTTCCTAAAATAAAATCGAGTCAGGATTAATGGAAGGTTGATTGATATGTAGGTTAATTGATGAGTAAAAACGTAAAGTGTAGTGTAATATTCAATATAAGACGCCAAGAACATCTTAGACTACCAACCAACAACCATAGAGTGATCAATCCAGTGATAGGAAGGAAAGGTCTATGAGTCTGTGCTTGTCAGGCTAAGAAGTTCATTATATGAGTAAGACGGGTCAGCGGGTCGATCTAGTCCGCTTATAATTTTCATAAGATTGATTTAGTTCGTAAGCAGCTGACACTATACGATTCGATATATTTGTCAGAACTTGTGGATCAAACTTTGAGGTATCCCGTTCTATCTCCTGCGAATATGTCTTGAGTTCTTGTAATTTTTCTTCCAACATGATAATGCCTATGCCCAACCTTCTGAAATCATCTTCTGAACTCATATAGAGTTCTATATTATAGAAGTATTAAAACTCGCCGTCCTTAAAGACTAACAAGATCTAGACCCCTAACTTGGTGTTAATGACGAGTCTGAGTTTGGTTTTGATCCTGGTTTCCTACTACTATTTTTCTTACGCCTTTTTATTAGTAGAATCCATTTATAAGGGATAATATTATCACGGGCCCGAAGGGCTTCGAATCCATGAGGTATATGGGAACTGTTAATTAAATAAATTTTTTTAGACATCAAGTCCTATTGGAGTCATTTCAAAAGAGAGCGTAGTTGGAGTAACGATTCTAGTATGTATTCATTAGATAAAGTAAATATTCCTAAAGTAGTCCGAGAAAAAATAAATTTGAAAATAGAGAGTAATGGAGGCGAATCATTGATTGATAGGACAAGATCGAGAAATAGAAATAAAGCGTAAAATAATTAATACATTGAAAACATTTAGGTCGATTGGAATTTTAGGTGACTCGGATGTAAAGATAAACGGCTTAGACGAAGAAAACGATTACCTTAAGATAACAGGTGAATATCAATATAAGAATTTATTCGATAAATTTTCGCTTGAAGATTGAACCTTTGACATTAGTTTAAGCGAATCTACTATACATCCTACAAATGCAAATATCACCCCAATCAAGAAAGCATTTAAAATGAGTTAAATATTGACAATGGACGGCGTATTTGATTACAAAGTAATCCTTGTTGCTAGAGGCTATATTTTTGCCAAACTTAATAAAAAGTATACTCCTCAAATCACTTGCATCTGAGTGATTGTTTGAAATATTTGTATTTGTAGGGCTTGAGGTGTCTGGACTTGGTCTTAATTTATCTATGACTATAGGGCTTAACGTCTTTCCATACGTTGATATTGCTTTTTTTGCATATGATGTCCTACAACAACGGCTCCAGCGACTGAAGTTCCTCCTGCGATCATTCCACCAACGACAAGTCTTCTTCCTACCATAATTTGAATATACCGTGGATTATTATTTAAATTTTACCTAGCTATGGGTATGAAGTGTGTACGCATCTTTGTCTGTCGCTAAAGAAATACTTACTACTGAATGCGATACCTCACAAAATACCACAAACATGTTCTTATCGGGCAGTTGAATTTGCTGACAAGAGAGAGTAGTTGTACTTAGTTGCTTTAATCATCGATTATAATCGACCGAATTTCTGTAGAACAACCATATTATATAATTGCATCAATTCTATCTTCACCGATAAGTTAAACTAAAACTTCCCACAAATATTCATATGTCTTCTACAGAACACAAACGGATTGTTCACGAATTCATTGATGAAACATACAACAAAGGGAATCTAAAAAATACAGATAGATACGTAACTTCTGATTTCATATACCATGCTCGTGGTGTGAGCATCGAAGGGATCGAAGCCTATAATGAATGGGTTTCCTCAGATCGTAGCATATTTCCCAATATTCATGTTACAATCGTAGATAGCATAGAAGAGTCAGAGTCCGGTAGAGTTGCTTCAGCTTTTATCGTAGAAGGTACTCAAGGAAAGGAAATTCCTGGCATCCCAACTACCAATAAGGATTTTGAAACAGTAGGAATGAACATGTTCCATTTTCAAGATAACAAGATAAAAGAGGGATGGGTTGTAGTTGATGCGCTTACTGCGGCAATACAGCTTGGTGCGATCAACTTATCAACTTCTGAGGCCGACTAGAAATTTATTTGTCTATCCAAAATGCTATATTTTATGAATTGGCAAAGGTCTAAATGAAGTAGTATCTGCTCTGAACGAGATTAGCACCCACACTGCATCATAGATAATTTTTGGTTTTGAATTTATCAATAAATTGTTATATTTGCCATACTTACCATATTGAATGACCAAACCGTATAATATCCCAAATTAAAACTCAGATGCAAAAAACATTATAGGGTCCATTATCGAATCAGGTTTAGTGTTACTATTCTATAGTGCTGGTAATTATGTCAAACATAAAGAAATGTTTTGCAGTGCTTCAGAGAAATTTAATGAAAATTCATTTGCACTAGTTCAGTGTGGATATTTATTAGTAAATAAAAAGATTGTCAGAAAAGAACCAAAACAAGAATTAGACATAGTAGAAGCGAACAAGCATTTTGGAGATGTAATTAACCTAATTGATAAAAAAGACCATTTTATCCTCTTCGTAAATTGGCGTAAAGTCACCCCATTTGAGGTAATTCCATGAGCTCACTCTTATTCCAGAAGAAATCATTACCAAAACGATTGATTTGACCCTACGGTCAGGGTATTGAATTAACTTTTTAATTTCTTCTATGGTTGGTGGTCGATCGTTGGAATATCTAACTCCTTTCTTTATACCCTTTGATATTATTTTTCAATTAACAGTAATTCTATTCATTTCACAAAATCTTTTAATAGGTTCAAAATATTTCCTTATAGTTTCTGTAGATATCTCTCCTCGTTCTACCATTTTATTCTGTACCGTAAAGAATCTGAATAATTCATTCCCAAGCCAAGAGATATCATCTCCTTTTTCTATTATCATTTTATGGAATGCGGCAATTTTCTTCTATGGACTTGGATCTTATATTTAAGAAATCAAGAACCACTTGTAATCTTTTCGGATGATGACGCTTTGATTCATTGGAACTTAATACAAACATAAATTTTTCATGAGAAGTGAAACTGAGAGGACCCTTCTGAATTTCCGAATCTTCAGAGGAGTCGTAAATTGAATTCATGAATGTTACATATAGTATTGATTTGGGCCATAAAAAAGAAAGAGATATCAAACGGGCCCGAAGGGCTTCGATCCCTCGACTTCCGGCTTTCTTCTTAATTATCTTAGATAGAAGGCAGGCGCTCTATCCATGCTGAGCTACGGACCCTCAAAAAATGGTGATTGGTATTTCCATATAAAATTGTTGGGCTTTAAATTGACTTTGTCCGCCTGAGGGACATGGGTTTTTTGCTGTAATGAATTTCAATCAAGTTCATCCCATCCTTACTTGCTTAACGGTCGTAAGAGACTGTGATCCTCGTAAAATCATGGTGTTTCCTTGGATACCTTAACTTATTAATTATTTTAACACTTCATCTGAGAGCTACCCTCATTATTTCTTGTCCTACTGTGTTCTGGTGATTAAGGGCATCGGGCTAAGAATTTTCATTTTAATAAATATTGACCTATTATAGTATTTTCTATAATTTTCATAATATATTGAGGAAAAGGTACAAGTTATGGACAATCACAGTTCCTTTCTAAGAATATCTATGCGCAGGCGAGTAGTCTAAGAATACAAGAGTTAATTAGATGCTAGGAGTTTTCTTGCTCTCTGCATATGGTATATATGGTTCACAGATACGAATGTTATATAAGCAGATTCGTATATAGTCAGATATATATTGGATAATTATGACAATAGTTGTATACCCCAGTATACTTTTTATGTCTCTGTGTCTCATTTTATTAACCAGCGAGGTTAACTGAAACTATTAAAACGTCAGTACCTGGTTTGCAAATATGACTTTTCAAAAAAGGCCAAAGTGGCATAAGGCTAGTTTTGACATCGTCGTGTCTAATTAATCATTATGTCTATATGAAAACCCGTTTATATATAAAAATAGAATGACCAGGCGTCAGATGGGCTCGGCACTAAAACAAGTGAGCCTCCGGTTTCATCTCATTCAATCGGCTAGTATGTTCATAGAAAATATATTGGCATAACCCTTATCAGACAATGAAACCATTGAGTTTCATCACGCATCTTAGTTCCTTTCGTCAATTGTGATTATGATAAAGTTAATATCCGCAATAGACATACAAATTCATATCAACTGCAAAACAACTCTTAATAAATACGGAAAATATGTTAACAAAAATGGGGTGAATAGAATCATTGCAAAGTGACCAAAAGGACCAAAATAATGAGAATATTGATTCGGCTAAGCTACCCTTTGTTAATGAAAAATTCGTTGATTTATTTGAGAATTTCTTTAAGCAGCTTACGGAATTGAATAAAATTTCTACAGTTGGTCCTTTTATTTCGTTGATTAATGATCCTCAAATTAATATGAATAACATGAGGGAATACGGAAATGTCCTGATTAACTATCAAAGATATCTCAATAAATATCTGACCCAAATGATTAATTCATATTATCAAGCTTTAGACAAAGTTTCTGCTGGGATACAAGGTAAAGATGCCCATGAAGCCCGCATGTTAATTATTAATTCATTTGAAGATGTTTTCTCCGCTATGTTTGAATCCAAGGATTTTTCTGTTAACTATAACAATTTAATTAATATATATATCGATTTAAACAAGAGCTATCAAAAATTTTTTGATGCGTCAGTTCCATTTATGGGAAGACAGTCATTGAGCAAAGAAGAAAAAGATTTATTATTCAAAGACCTATATGAAATAAAGAAGATTACTTTAGAAATCAAAAACTGGATGAAAGAGAGAAAAAATGAATAAAACAATTCTGGACCACTATTTGAATGAGTATGTTAATTTTGTAAACGAACCAGAAAATTTTAGAAAATTAACCGAGATGAAAAAATTATTATCAAATATTGAAAAAATTGAAACAGGACAGACCGAGTATGAGGTCATAAAGGAGACAGGTCTTTTTCGATTATTACATTATAAACCAACTAAAGAACGTGTTTACAAACACCCGTTGCTTATAGTATATGCTCTAATCAACAAGTCATACATTCTAGATTTGCAACCAAACAAGAGTTGGATAAAAAATATTCTAGATCAAGGCATTAACGTTTATCTTCTTGACTGGAAGTCACCTGGCAAATTTGACAAATTTACAACTCTTGATGATTACGTTAATCTTTTCATTTATGATTGCGTGGAGATAATCAAAAGCATCGAAAATATAGACAAGGTATCGCTTCAGGGCTATTGTATGGGTGCTACAATGTCGCTAATCTATACGTCACTATACCAGAAAAATGTAAAGAATTTGATAACTGTAGCCCCGGTTGTTGATACCGAAAAAGACAAGACTGTCATAAAGAATATGTCTCAGAATATGGATATTGACAAAGTTTTATCCCATTATGAAAACTTTCCTTATGAGTTATTATATAGCCTTTACGCATCTTTAAAACCATTTAAACAGGGGGTTAACAAGTACTTGAATTTGTTTGATAATCTTAAAGACGAAAGTTTTGTTCAAAATTTCTTGAGGGTTGAAAAATGGTTGTATGATACCCCACCTATTGCAGGAGAGACATTTAGGCAGTGGATTAAAGATATTTATCAAAAGAACCTTTTTTCAAAAAATAAACTGGTTGTGGGTGAACATCGGATAAATCTAGCTAATATCAGAGTTCCTCTTTTAAATGTAGTAGCCGATCAAGACCATCTTGTTTCCCCGGAATGTAGTGTCTCTCTGAATAATCTTGTTTCAAGCACAGATAAGAATTTGATGAGATTTTCGACAGGCCACGTAGGATTGATAGCTAGTGGGTATTCTCAAAACGTGGTGTTGCCCAAGTTGGGCAATTGGATAAAAATTCATTGAATCCGTTTTAGCTCTTTTGTGAATTCTTTTGTTTGCGAGCCAGAGGTATGATAATTACTTGCACGAGATCACCTTCTTCAATGCCTAAGGCTTGTCGCTCTGCTTCTGGAATTGATATTCTGCCACCACTCTGGACGTTTGTCTTAAACATGGCATTATAATTAGTAAAGCCTTGAAGCGAAGAGAACATGTTTTGGAAAGCGTTATATTGAAAATTTGAAAACTGTCTTACTAGGTCTTGTTGAAATTCTGCAGTTTTTTCAATAGTCTTTTTTAAGTCAGTAGGCTTATCGCCATTTTCATTTTCATTACTCATAGAAATTTAGATATCTTATCAATATTTTAATGTTGTAAAGGTTTTATAAAAAAAGTTCAAGAGTCTATAAATTTTTCAATTATTTCATAAAATTCAAATGGCTTTTCTACATACGGCGTGTGACCGCATTCCTCCATTATCAATGTTTTCCCATTCGGCATTTGCTTAAAATATTCTATATTTTCTACTGGTATGGTAGTATCATTTCTTCCCCAGATGACCAACGTGGGGATATCTATTTCCGCCAATCTTTTTCGTAAAGATTGATCTTTGCGCATTGCTAGCAAAGTGGAAATGAGTGAATATTTGGCGTTGGGAAGTCTCATTCTATTTACATAATCTTTAACTGTTGCTAAATCGACGACATATTCTTTGTTATTAGCCATCATCTCAAACGCCCTGTGGACATTCTCAGTCGTTGGATATAAACCCGAAAAAATATACTGACTAAGAACATATGTTGGCTTTTCCAATGTCCCGGCAGGAGATACAAGTATGATTTTTTCAAAGAAATCTTTATGAGTTAAACTGTACTCGAGAGCTAACTGCCCCCCAAATGACGAGCCGATTATTATGGGTTTATGAATTTGCATTTCCTTAAAGAATTCCTCTAGGGATCTAATAAAAAATTCAACTGTATATTCTATTAAGGGTTTTTCACTATATCCAAATCCTATAAGATCAGGAATTACTACATTGTATTTTGTAAGTAAAGGCCACAATTCAGACCATCTTTCTGCAGAGGCGCCTAACCCATGCAACAATACAATAGTTTTCTTTGATTCTGGACGATCAAACTTAATATATCTTATATTGTAACCTAGGATTTTAATAAAATCCATAGTTTGATTACTTTTTTTGTGTTGATTGAATACCAGGCTCAATTGTTGAATAATGTTGTATATTTGTTATGTTTAATATACATAATTTTTAATAGAAATATTATTTTTTATAAGGAAAATACAGGATAAGACTCCATCAAATCATTTTCTGTATAATTTTAGAAATTCATACTAATAGCTATTCTTTACGCATGAAATAGAAATGTAGTTCATATTTTTGTGCTTTTGGTTCACGCTACATTACTGTAGTAGTGATGATGATGATGATGCAGTGCAATCAAGAAGAAGATAAAACATGTATTTGCATACATACTCAGATACTCAGATACCTTCCTACTTACTAGTTAGCTATCTATATACACTTACACATATATCCACATACTTACTTGTCGGTTGTAATTTTTTAATTACAGATCAGGTGCGTTGGGCTATTGGTGATGGCAGGCTGAATATCTCGCCCGAAGGCTTGATAATTACACCTCCATTCCATCAACGCCATCTTCTATGGCCGCCCTCCTCCTTACGGAAGGTTGTCTTTTCTCGGGAAAGGCTTCCTCCTTAGATGCTTTCAGGAGTTATCCTAAACAGCTTAGCTGCTCAGCTTGCCCTGTCGGACAACTGATAAACCAGAGGCTGCGCTGCCCTGTTCCTCTCGTACTAGGGGCAACTTCCCCTCAGACAACCACGCCCCTGTCAGGCAGAGACCGACCTGTCTCACGACGGTCTAAACCCAGCTCACGTTCCCCTTTAATGGGCGAGCAGCCCCACCCTTGGCTCCTGCTGCAGAACCAGGATGGGAAGAGCCGACATCGAGGTACCAAACCGCGGGGTCGATGGGAGCTCTCGCCCGCGACGAGCCTGTTATCCCTAGGGTAACTTTTCTGTCACCACCAGCCCCCAATAGTGAGGACATGATGGATCGCTAAGCCCGGCTTTCGCCTCTGAATCCCGTATCATTGGGAATCCAGTCAGACTGGCTTTTGGCTTTGCCCTCACCGGCGGAGTTCTGTCCCGCCTGAGCCAATCTTTGGGCCCCCTCGATACATTTTCAAGGGGGTGCCGCCCCAGCCGAACTGCCCACCTGCCGATGTCCCTGTTAAACAGGTTAGCGATACGGTAACAAATGGCTGGTGTTACACTTTTGCCTAAATCAGTCCCGGAGAACTGACCATAACGGCTCCCAGCTACTCTCTGCATTTGACACCATATCGCAACAACAGGCTGCAGTAAAGCTCCACAGGGTCTTCTCTCCCCGACAGAGGTTCGGGGACTGTTCGTCCCCGTTATGTGGCTTCACCGGGTTGTAGGCAGGGACAGCGGGGCCCTCGTTGTTCCATTCATGCACGTCGGAACTTACCCGACAAGGCATTTGGCTACCTTAAGAGAGTCAGAGTTACTCCCGGCGTTTAGCGGCCCTTAGCCCAGTTGAACCCAGGTTTTAGGTACCGCCACTGGCCAGGATACAGAGGCCATACACATCCTTTCGGACTAGCGACCACCTGTGTTTTTATTAAACAGTCGGGACCCCCTAGTCACTGCGACCTGCAGTCCCTACTCCTCGTAAAAACTGCAGGCACTCCTTATACCATAGGTACGGAGCTATTTTGCCGAGTTCCCTTGCCATACGGTATACCCGATAGACCTTAGACTTCTCATCCAGGGCACCAGTGTCGGATCTCGGTACGGTCTTGAAAGTATCTTCCTATTTCTGCTTTCATTGTCTCCTGGAATCAAGTAAACCCTCCTTGCAGAAGGCCATTGGTATCTCGCTTTAATTCTCGCCATTACGGCACTCCTCAAAGCTAGAATACTTAGACAGAACGACGGTTCTGCTTACCCTATCCGGAAGCGACAGAAGAGGTAATAACGAACTTTCAAGGCACTGGAATATTAACCAGTTTCCCATTCAAACAATTCTGTTGAGGTTGTTTTTAGGACCGGCTAACTCCCGGCTGATGACGCATTGCCGGGAAACCCTTGCCCATGCGGTCGCCGAGATTCTCACTCGGCTATGCTGTTACTACCACCAGGATCTGCACTAGTAGTTCGGTCCACTGGACTTTACAGCCCAGCTTCTACCCAAACACTACGCCCACCTACCACGCACCGACATCGTCGGTGGTCTAAAGTATCGGTAGTCTACTTGAGCCCCGTACATTTTCGGGGCTTTCGAGCTCGGCAGGTGAGCTGTTACGCACTCTTTGAAGGATGGCTGCTTCTGAGCCTACCTTCCTGCTGTCTTTGCTCGAAAACACCCTTTGGTTTGACACTTAGTAGACATTTGGGGACCTTAACTTTAGTCTGGGTTGTCCCCCTCTCGGTTATGAGGCTTACCCCACATAAACCCGCCTCCTAGCTTCTACGACGCTTGCACATTCGGAGTTCGAATGGATGGCGAGCTCTTTCGAGCCCTTACCGCCCGATCGGTGCTCTACAGTACAAGCAATCTCAGCTAAGGCAGGACTGCGATCCACTTCGGTGGGAACTAGCGATCACCGGACTAGATTGGTTTTTGACCCCTAATCCCAGATCAGGGGACCGATTTGCACGTCAGGACCCTTGCAGACCTCCAGCGAGCTTTCGCTCACCTTCGTCTTATCCAGGACTAGATCGTCCGGTTTCTAGCCTTACTGCCATGACTCAAGACCCTTTCAGATCCATTGCCTCTTTTTTCAAATGAAAAAATGCGCAAATTCGGTTTCCCTTCGCCTTCCCTCTGTTAAAGGTTAAGCTTGCCATGACAGCAATCTCCCTGGCCCGTGTTTCTAGACGGAACGTATGACTCTAGAAATCCTTTCGAGCCATACACGTCTGTAACCGATTGGTTTCAGGCGCTTTTAACCCCCCTTCCGGGGTACTTTTCAACTTTCCCTCACGGTACTAGTATTCTATCGGTCTTGATGAATATTTAGCCTTGGATGCTACTTTCACCCATCTTCACTGGCCACTGCCAAGGCCAGTTACTCTGAATATGACAGAATCCTGCTCTCATTCGCCTACGGGGGTATCACCCTCTATTCCGGTACTTTCCAGTACACTTTAGCTTCGATTACAGGATCCTATACGCCATATCCGTAACACCACATCTCTATCATGTTACCATAACAGATTCAGTTTGGGCTGTTCCGCTTTCGCTCGCCGCTACTAACGGAATCTCAATTGATTTCTCTTCCTCGTCCTACTCAGATGCTTCACTTCGGACGGTTTGCTCTCCCTAGCTAAAGCATGGGAGTGTATAGAGAGACCTCATTCGGAAATCCCGGGGTCGTCGGTCGCATGCACCTAACCCAGGCTTATCGCAGCTTGCCACGTCCTTCATCGCTTATCAAGCCGAGTCATCCACCAATCGGCGTCTTTGCACCAGTCCAGTAGTTATAAATAAATAAATAAATTTACTTACTTACTTTCTATTTTTTATTTTTTGTTGGAGTTTCTTTCTTTCTTTGTCCTTTGGATCTAGTTATTAGATTAGTTATCTAGTCTAGTCTTTTAGTTAGTTAGTTAGTTAGTTCCACTTGTGGTAGAAAAGTCTAATTTGATTTGATTTGATTTGATTTGGTCGGTATTTGGTATTTCGTATGTATGTTTATATATTAATCTCTGTTTGCACTACAACCAGTTACACATAATATTTTACTACAATTCACTATTCCATTATTACGCGAATAGTTATTGTTGTTATTTCTTCAACTATATGTAATCGATAATTTGACGGAGTTTTCCTTTACATGATGATCATTGTAAACAACGTTTACTACATCAACTTCATTCTTTATCTTCTACTCCTCATTTTTTTATG
Organism: Candidatus Nitrosocosmicus oleophilus; assembly: GCF_000802205.1. Taxonomy (NCBI): domain Archaea; kingdom Thermoproteati; phylum Nitrososphaerota; class Nitrososphaeria; order Nitrososphaerales; family Nitrososphaeraceae; genus Candidatus Nitrosocosmicus; species Candidatus Nitrosocosmicus oleophilus. Next base: position 2,227,042 of record NZ_CP012850.1, read on the forward strand.
AGACAAAGAATTGCATCCGATACTACATATGCTGATTTTGTTTGGAATGATCAGATAGATGATTTTAGATTGTTTTTATGGTATGTATTATAATATTTACACAGACTACGCCAATAGAACTGTCCAGCAACTATGAATATTTTTTATACTAAATACAACATACTAGTCAGTTTTTCGAACCGTATGAATGAAAAATGAAGGAATTGATTGATCAGATTGATTTGATTGCACTCCCTCTCTTTTTTATCTTACATCATTCATGTATTAAGATGAAGATGATGATTATGATAATATGATAGATTTAGGGATTTTATTTTATTAGTATAATTTTATTGTAAAGTCTCGCAGATTAGAAAGAGCACTAGGCCCCTTCTAACCCACTACCACTACTACAATATAATAACTAAGGAGGTGATCCGGCCGCAGGTTCCCCTACGGCCACCTTGTTACGACTTCTCCCTCGTTGCTGACCCCAGGTTCGATAGTACCAATTAGGCACCACCTCGCCAAGAACCAACTTCGATGAAGCGACGGGCGGTGTGTGCAAGGAGCAGGGACGTATTCACCGCGCGATAGTGACACGCGGTTACTAGGGATTCCATATTCATGAGGGCGAGTTTCAGCCCTCAATCATAACTGTGGTAAGGTTTAGAGATTGCCTCCTCCTTTCGGAATCGAAACTCATTGTCCTTACCATTGCAGCCCGCGTGTGGCCCGAGGGTTTCGGGGCATACTGACCTGCCGTAGCCCCCACCTTCCTCCGTCTCAGCGACGGCGGTCCCTCTAATTAGCTCCACTACTCCTGAGAATAATGGTAGCAACTAGAGGCAGGGATCTCGCTCGTTACCTGACTTAACAGGACACCTCACGGCACGAGCTGGCGACGGCCATGCACCTCCTCTCAGCTTGTCTGGTAAAGTCTTCAGCTTGACCTTCACTCTGCTGTCGCCCCCGGTAAGATTTCCGGCGTTGACTCCAATTGAACCGCAGGCTTCACCCCTTGTGGTGCTCCCCCGCCAATTCCTTTAAGTTTCAGTCTTGCGACCGTACTCCCCAGGCGGCAAACTTAACGGCTTCCCTGCGGCACTGAGTTAGCAATAAGCCAACTCATCACCGAGTCTGCATCGTTTACAGCTGGGACTACCCGGGTATCTAATCCGGTTTGCTCCCCCAGCTTTCATCCCTCACCGTCGAGCGCGTTCTGGCAAGCCGCCTTCGCCACTGGTGGTCTTCAATGGATCAACGGATTTTACCCCTACCCATCGAGTACCGCTTGCCTCTCCCGCCTCCTAGCTCTATAGTATCTTCCGCAGCCCATCTGTTAAGCAGGTGGATTTAACGGAAGACTTGTAGAACCGGCTACGGATGCTTTAGGCCCAATAAACGTCCCGACCACTCGGGGTGCTGGTATTACCGCGGCGGCTGACACCAGACTTGCCCACCCCTTATTCTGCACCATTTTTAGAGGTGCCAAAAGATCTCCTTAACGGAAATCACTCAGAGTAACCCTGTCAAGCTTTCGCCTATTGCAGAGGTTTCGCGCCTGCTGCGCCCCATAGGGCCTGGGCCCTTGTCTCAGTGCCCATCTCCGGGCTCCTCCTCTCAGAGCCCGTACCGGTTACAGGTTTGGTGGGCCATTACCTCACCAACAGCCTGATCGGCCGCAGTCCAATCCAGGGGCCATATAGATTTAAGTCATTACCCATTCCAGAAGTGATGACCTATCGCGGTTTATCCTCAGTTTCCCGAGGTTATCCACGTCCCCTGGGCATGTTGACTACGTGTTACTGAGCCGTATGCCACATATTGCTATGTTGACTCGCATGGCTTAGTCCCACTCTGATAGCAGTCGGGTCCGGCAGGATCAACCGGAGTCAAATAAAGTAAATAATGGCTGTAGAATTATTATTTACTTTATTATAAATCGTCGGTTGAACTTTTATCGTCCATTTCATTTCTTTTTTTCCTAACTTTTCCTTTCCTTTCCTTTCTCCTCCTCTATTCTTGTTCTTCTATCTTATTAGGATAGGAGAAATAGCAAAGAAAAGTTAAGTTAAAAAATTGAAAGGACGTTTATTGAGTTTCTTTCTTTATTGTATATCAATTTGATTTGATTACAATAAAGAGAAAGAGTACGATCGAAAAACTAGATTTGTATGTTGTTTTTTAGTACAAATAAATAAATCACACATTAGCTAGATTTGTTCTATAGGATCATCTTTAATGCAATTATAATAGCATTATAGTGATCTATACTTCGATATCATCTATCTGATCATTCCCATGTCAGATTCAATCTATCAGGTCAGCACTGATTTTTTTGATCGAATCTCCAATACGTTGTGATGAATCTATTTACATGTATTTTAATGTTCGATCCATATAGGCTCGATCTCATACCGAAATACTCATGATTCTATGATTATTGTAAAGAGCGCACCTGGAGGTCTGTAAATCACATTGTGGCATTAGCCAACTTCATTACCGACGCCGCCTTTTGTCTTGGATGCGTTCACAAGTGTTTAGTTAAATGATAATATTAACTTTAGGGTTACAAAAAATATCAAAAATATTTCCACCATACAGTTCAATCCTAATCCCAATCCCTATGAAATTACATAAAAAACGATTGGCCTAACAACTGCACACCATCTACATATATCAGGGACGATTATAATTAAAAACCAAAGTGTACGGTTTAACGTAGTCTTCATTTAGTATAACTTGTAAAAAACACGAATCAGATTTAACAGTGGAACCTCACTGTTATTGAAAATGTATATGTGAGTAAGGTAATCGCCTAAAGATCTGGATTCGTCATAGACGTCTGATTTATCCTCTCGAAATGTTTGAGAATATCTTATTAATCGGGACTAATTCTTAATTACATCAATCAGAGTATGATAACCCTTTACATATTACTGTAACATACCAGACTTGCTAAATCTATACCAAACTAATTAATTTTTAAAAGGAAGAATAAAATAAACAATAGTGCAGCAAGTAAATTTGACATCAGAGAAGAAAGATGAATATTATTTAAAAAAACTACCTGAGGATATACCGTCCTTGCTACTTTCATCTTTTTATGTCGGGGAAAAAAAATCTGTTTTCCTCAAGTTTTATAATCCTTCTGACTCACAAATTTATTTTTGGAGCGAGTATTTTATAGGAAATTCTACTTCAAAAAAACATCAACCATATTGTTTTGTCAAAAAAAAATTTGAAGGTGAAGCAAAGAGTGCAGTGGAACAGGATCCAACTAAATTCCAAATTCAACAAGTGAAAAAAGTGGATGATATTGTAGATGAAGAAATAGAGATACTCAAAATATTGGCACCTGACCCATTGTCAATTGGGGGTACGGATACTAGTTTTAGGGAGAAAGTTACTTCTTGGGAAGCAGACATAAAGTATCATGAGAGCTATCTCTATGATTTAGGTCTAATTCCAGGGGCTTTTTATAAAAGAATAGGCAACAACCTGATATTTCATGAATTCCCAATACCAAAAAAGGTAAATCAATATTTAGAGAACCTGTTTACCTCTAACAAATTCCAGAATAATTTCAATAGCAATGAGTATGACAAGTTTTTGCTGAAATGGTCTCGATTGTTGAATCAGCCTATACCTGACATAAAGAGAATTGCTATAGACATAGAAGTTGATTCTGAAGAGGGAAGAATGCCCACTGCACGAGACCATGATCGATTAATAACGGCTATTGGCCTATCATCATCTGATGGGTTTAAGAAAGTTTATGTTCTCAAAAGAGATGAGAACATAGATTCCAAAACATTAGACCCAAGTATAGTGCTTTGTAATTCAGAAAAGGAGATGCTATTGTTAGCTTTCGATGTGTTGGGGAAGTATCCAGTCGTGCTAACATACAACGGTGATGATTTCGACTTGCCTTATTTATATGCAAGATCTCAGGATCCCGCGATTGATCCTGTAGAAGGAAAATCAATAGATAAAGATCAGGTACCCATACTTGTAAAAAGAGAGTCATTCATAAAAAGAGGAATACAGGCAGACCCAGTCACCATTAAATCAGGAATTCATATCGATCTATTTAGGACATTTCAGAATAAATCCGTGCAAAACTATGCTTTTAGCCATAAATACTCTGAATTCACTTTGAGAGCCATATGTGAGGCACTATTGGAGGACACAAAAATTGAATTTGAGGGAAGCATTAGCGATCTTTCTTTAGAAAAACTAGCAGAATATTGTCTTAAAGATGCTGATCTAACTTACAGGTTGAGCTCGTTTAACGACAGCTTGCTCATGAAACTAATAATAATAATTTCGAGAATCTCGAGAATGTCTATTGAGGATATTACAAGATTCGGAGTCAATCAATGGATTCGTTCCTTGATGTTTTTTGAGCATCGACAACAGAATATTCTTATACCTAGAAGAGATGAGTTACTTCAAAAAGGATCTTCATCAACTACTGCAATAATTAAAGAGAAAAAATATCGGGGTGGATTGGTCGTTGAACCTGAACTTGGAATCCACTTTAATGTAGTTGTGGTAGATTTTGCAAGTTTGTATCCTAGCATAATCAAGGTACACAATTTGTCATATGAAACCGTGAATTGTCCTCACAAGGAGTGCAAAGATAATCAGTTAAATCATATCGAAGGAACTACCCATTGGATTTGTAGAAAAAAAAGGGGTATGACTTCAATATTAATTGGAACGTTACGAGATTTACGTGTAAATTATTATAAGCATTTGTCTAAAGACCCTAGCCTAGGCAAAGATGACAAACAGCTTTATGGCGTTGTAAGTCAGGCAATTAAGGTAATTTTGAATGCCACATATGGAGTAATGGGAGCCGAGATATTTCCACTCTACTGCCTGCCTGTCGCAGAGGCTACTGCCGCCATCGGTAGAACAACGACGACCAGAACGATCAACAAATGCGATGAAAATCAAATCAAGGTAATATATGGGGATACCGACTCGCTATTTCTGAAAAATCCAAGTCCTGATAGCTTGAATACTATATCTAATTGGGCTAAATCAGAACTAGGGGTTGATTTAGAAATTGATAAGCGCTATAGGTATGTAGTTTTTAGTGATCTAAAGAAAAATTATTTGGGCGTACTTGAAGATGGTACTGTCGATGTCAAGGGGCTAACTGGAAAAAAGTCTCATACTCCTCCGTTTATTAGAAACGCATTTTACGAGATATTAAATGTGCTAAAAGATATTTTCACAGAGAAAGATTTTGCTAATGCTAAAACAAGAATAAAAAAAATAGTGCATTCCCTTGCAGAAGACCTTGAGAAGAAAAACATTCCTTTACCAGATTTAAGTTTTAATGTGATGATAAATAAGTCTCCAGAAAAATACGGGATCAAATTTCAAGGAAATAAAAACCACCGCGCCATTTCTTTAGATGGTAAAGATAAAAGTATGGAAAACATAAAGGGAATCCCTCAGCATATAAAGGCAGCAAAACAACTTGTAGAACTAGGACGACAACTCAAAGCTGGAGACATCATTTCTTACGTTAAAACAAGAACTATTGAAGGAGTAAAACCAGTTGAATTGGCCAACAAAATGGACATAGATACTGAGAAATATCTTGATACGATGGAGTCTACCTTTGATCAAATCTTGTCATCACTAAACTTGAATTTTAAATCTATAATTGGAAAACCCAGGCAATCCAACCTTGATGAACTGTTTTGGACTTAAATATCCTTCAAAATAATTCTTTGATTATAATAGAATAAACATGGATAAAATCTCTTATTTGGAAAGCTTATTTACACCTCCAGAGAACACAGCCGCAGGACATACTTTTTGTGATATTCCTATTCCTATTACTTTTGAAAACTCAAAAATATGTATCGTTGGAATCCCTACAGACATTACAACCACATTTGGAAAAACTACCTCTTTTGGGCCCGAAGCAATTCGAATCGCTTCAGCAAAACAAATCGAAACACTTGTTTTTGAAGAGAATATTGAGATTTATGAAAAGGCATTGATTTATGATATTGGGGATGTTAATTTTGTGAAACCTAGAGAGGATAAGATAATCGATATTTATGAAATTGACAAATTTTGGATAGACTTTGACAACAAGTTGTCGTCAGTGTTGAGAACATTAGTAGATTCAAACAAAATACCTGTTATCCTAGGAGGCGAACACACGATTACATATTCCATTTATAAGGAGCTTTCTAAAAATCATCCTTTACTGATCCATTTTGACGCTCATCGTGATATGAAATCGATCTACCAGGGTATGTCAATGTGTCATACAACTCCATTTTATCATCTGATTAGGGAAGGTTATCTTAGAGGGAATGATTTGATCCAAATTGGTATAAGGCAAGGAGATAGGGAAGAGAATAAATTCGCATTCGACAACGGTGTTACTACTTTTGACGCATGGAATTGCCACAGTTCCCTAGAGAAGGTTTCACAGTGGTTAAAATCGCATACTTATAATCGGGATATTTATATTTCATTTGATATCGATGTTTATGATATATCCTATTTACCTTGCACAGGCACACCAGAACCATTTGGATTAAATCCGTTCCAAATATTAGACATTGTCAACAGTATAAGCGATACAGCAAGATTGGTTGGGCTGGATTTTGTTGAAACAGGATTAAAAAACAATGATTATAGAGAAGGAGCTTTGGCTACCCAAACTCTACTTAGGATTTTGTCTAGACCATACATGGCCAATCAATAAATACTCTCTTTTTGTTTAAACCAACACCCTAAGAAGCAATTCTTGGTCTCTTTGAGAGGTACTCAGGTAAATTGATAGGAAGGTTAGGCTTGCCCTTCATGGGTTCTTTGATTAAATTTATCAATTCATCTATGCTTGTAGGATAGCTTGATTTTTTTAACCTATCTCGAACTGAAATAGAATTAGTGGCAACTTCCTTCTCGCCGATTATTAGTGTATAATGAATCCATTCAGTTTCGGTCTCTCTAATCTTTTTGGATAGGGTATCCTCCCTATCATCAATGTCGGCGCGGATAGAATTAGTTTTCAGTTGCTCTAACAGTTCAACACATTTAGGGATAAATTCATCCCTAACAGGAATTATTCTTACTTGGGTATTCATTAGCCAAATTGGTAAATATGGTGTTTTACCTTCCTTCATCATTTTGGCAGATTTTTCAAGCAAAGCAAAAATGACGCGCTCAATCGCCCCGCTAGGTGAGTTATGTAAAATTATGGGATTTTTCTTATTACCAGACTCATCTATGAAGGTAATGCCATATCGTTCCCCATTTTCAATATCAATTTGATCTGTAGCCAGCGCAGATGCCTTGCCAGAGTTATCTAGAAAATTAAACTCCCATTTTAGGACAAAATAAAAGAATCTATCGTCCCACATTTCTACGAGAACTGGTTTACCAATCTTTGATACCAAATTTTGAACAAACTCTTTGTTATTGGTATAGAATTCTTTAGTAAATCTTATGGCCATTTCTAAATCCTTTTCAGGAGTGATTCCAATTTCTTCCATTACTGAAACTGATAGATCAAGTCGTTTCAAAAATTCGATTTTTGCTTGCTCAATATCTTGACAAAATGCATGACAATCAGGCATACTAAAAGCACGCAATCGCCGTAATCCGACCAATTCGCCGCTCTTTTCTCTCCTGAAACTATATCTGGTCAGCTCGTAAAGTTTGAGTGGTAAATTCTTGTATGATATTTGAAAATCTTTGGTCATTAGGAACTGGCCAAAACAGGCGGCAAATCTTAAAAACAAATCTTTCTGATCAGATTTAATATTGTACTGTCTTGCAGGAAAGCGATTGAAGTAACTCTCCATCGATGGATGGTGAGAATCATACATGATGGGTGTTTCTACTTCCAGTCCCCCATACTGCGAAACTTTCTTGGTTACAAATTGTTCTAGTAACGATTTTATCAGCCGGCCTTTTGGATAAAATCGCATGTTTCCAGAATCAGATGCAGGTTCATAATCGGCTATACCTAATTTTCGCATTAGCTTTACATGTGGGGGTTGGTCTTCCACCGTCCTTTTTCGAAGTATTTCATATTTGAACAAATTCTCTAGATTTGTTTCAGATTTCTTGAACTTGTAATCATCGTAAGGGATCAAAGTCCCTTCGACAGTTAGCACATACCAATTCGATTTTAGATCTTTCTCAACAGTCAAAGCATTGGAAATTGAGCCTTCATTTTCAATTGCGTCTGATTTTGAAGAAACAACTTCAATCAAAGCTCCTGGCTGTCTCTCAGTACTTTTTTTTACAATAGCTCTTGAATTTTCCGCCAATGGATGTCCTTTTACCTTTATCCCTAGTTCCTTTGTCCATCCAAAGGGAGCTCTTTTAACCACAATTGTATCGGTACTTGCCCTTAAAGCATTTTCTAGTTGGATCATTAGTTTAAATGCACTCTTTGGGGCCTCTAGACTAGAACTAAGATGTGCATATGGATAAATTAGAACAGAGTTACATTTGATTTTCTTAAGGTAATCTAAAGTTTCCTTTATAAAGTCTTCTATTAGAGTTTCATCGTCTCCATGTTCTATAGATGTTAGTATGACGACGGTATCTTCAATGCGCTCTTTCTCATTCTTTAACAAAGGTTCAGCATCATCTATCTCCTTTTTGACAGGCAAATATTCTACAAAATCTACATGTAACTGTAATATTCGCATATTTACTAACTAGAATATTTAGTTTGATATATTCCATACCTATTTGCTAACAAATGAAATGTTTTTTTCTCAGAATTGTTGCTGATAAGATGTGGGAATAGTGGATTTCACCCTGGCCTGTTCATATGATGATTCTCAAGAATATTGTACATACGATAATCCGATTGCTGAATCCAATGAGGAAATGGGTTACTCGCTGATGTTTGTAGTCTCTAAAACTTCTGAATTATCCAATGCTAAAAGCTTCACAAATATCGAAGATCTCATAGAAAGGGTAATTGCTCATGAAACAATCCACGTTGTTATTTTAGGATTGGAGGGAAGAGATTCATCGGATAAACTGGATGATCTTGAAATATCTATTACCTTTGGAGCTGGAAGGACTCATTTGATACGGATGAATTTTTTGGGCTACGCAAGTGATAATACCGGCTTAGTAACTGCTACTCTGTAAAATCTGTAATTTTATAGTTCTTATGCTGCTGGATTGTCTTGATAATCTCCTTTTTAACATTAATTTTTAGATTCAATGATGAAAGTTCTTTCATGAATATTACTTCGTCTTCTAGGAGATTTTGTCCACTCTGAAATATCTGATTATAAATTAACCTTTGATGAATCGATTGTATTCTCCTTAAATTATTATACAATTTGGTAACATTAATCTGATAATCTGTTTTTTCCAGCGTTCTTATCAGATGCATCTTGTTCACGTTTAACAAACTATCTGAATACACCCGGTCGTGTCTATTTATGACCGCGAATTCATCAGTTTCACCAAAATATCCTATCAAAGTCGAAGGTAATATCCTTGATAACCCATTTTTTATTATTTTTGAAGAATGCTTACTGTCTAGGATTACTATTGATCGACCAAATGAGAGAATGGCTTCAATTACTTGATTGGCCAGTCTCTCATCAAGCTTATCTTTATCTGACTTAATTTCTATAGGAAATAGAGCAATTTTTTCAATATTTATTTTGTAACTCTCAGAAATTGTCTTTAGTAAAGTTGATCGAACAAAAATATTCTTTAAATCATCATCCATCTCAATTATACTATTCCTAATATCCTTTTTTTTGATATTTTTTGTTTTACATACTGCCAATACTAAATCAAATTTTCTACTTAAAGCTTCATTTTTGATTTCAATATATTTTTCGTAGTGCTTTGACGAATTCCCAAAAAAGTCGTTTCCCGGGTTTAGGTTTAGAAAATTCAAGAACCTATTTTTTAGTTGAATTTCATTCATATTGTAAAGTTACAATTCAAAAATAATTCTCAATTTGAGACCTTGCAAATAGTTTTCAATTCTTTGACAAAAATGTCTAATTCTGACAGCATCTTACTTTGATCGTGCTCATTTTTGGTAATAATGCTAACTAACGAGCTCCCAACAATAATTCCATCTGCACCAGACTCTATCATTCTCTGTCCATCTTTAGGAGTGCTAATCCCAAAGCCTACTGCTAAATGTTTCCCATACGAGGAAACAATTCCTTTTGAACGGGATATAGAATCGAAGGTGTATTTTTCGAACTTATTTCTAGATCCCGTTATTCCAAAGACTGATACCATATAAACAAAACCGGTGGATAGGGAGGCTATCATCCTTAATCTCTGGATACTAGTGTTAGGTGAAGTCAGGAAAACCGTAGATAGATCCAATTTGGTAGTAATATTTAGATAATCATCAGCTTCTTCAAAATTCAGATCTGGCACTATGAAACCATCTATATCACAGTTTTTAGACTGGATTAAGAATTTTTCTAATCCGTTAGAATAAAGTATATTTGAATATGTCATCAACAATAACGGAGTTTCCTTATGTTTTTCCCGAATTGACTTTACCAAATTTAGGCAGTCTTTTGGAGTTACTCCGGAATTGAGAGCCTTCACAAATGCATCTTGGATCATAGGTCCATCTGCCATCGGATCAGAAAATGGCACTCCTATCTCAATAATATCTACTCCAGAGCGAATCAATTGTTCAATAATTTTCCTAGAAAGCTCCAGTGTAGGGTAACCTCCCACAACATAACCAATCAATGCCTTCTCATTCTTTTGTTTTAAATTATTAAAAGTTCGGGTAACGTTATTTTCAACCTTCAAGAATGTATGACTCCTTTAGTTTGTATGTTCCTTTGAAGGCCTGCATCTGATCCTGAGAGATAATCTCTTACTATTTGCAAATCTTTATCTCCTCTACCAGATACGGTCACTACGACAGTTTCATCCTTCTTGAAATTTTTAGCATTTTTAATGATATACGCGACTGCGTGTGCAGACTCCAATGCAGGAATTATTCCTTCAAGTTTTGACAATTGCATAAATGCTTTAACTGCTTCTTTGTCGGTAACATGAGGATAAGTGGCTCTCGCGGTATCCATTAAGTTTGCATGCTCAGGGCCGATTCCAGGGTAATCAAGTCCAGCAGAAATGCTGTGCGCCTCGCTAATCTGTCCATTTTCATCCTGCAAAAAATAACTTTTCATTCCGTGGAAGATACCCATTCTTCCCTTTGACAATGTCGCCGCATGGAAACCAGTTCGTATGCCCTCTCCTCCAGCTTCTACACCTATCAGATTAACTTTCTTGTCGTTTATAAAGGGGTAAAATGATCCAATAGCGTTACTCCCACCACCGACACATGCTATCACTGCATCTGGCAATTTCCCAGTTAGTTTACGTATTTGTTCCTTGATCTCCTTACCTATGACACTTTGAAAATCCCTTACCATTGTAGGAAATGGATGGGGTCCCATAACAGATCCAATCAAATAATGCGTATCTTGAACATTAGCTATCCAATCTCTCAATGCTTCATTTATTGCATCCTTCAATGTTTTTGACCCAGATTGTACGGAGTGCACTTTCGAATTCAATAAATTCATCCTAAAAACATTAAGTTGCTGTCTTTCTACATCCTTTGCGCCCATATAAATTTCTGATTTGAGATCAAAAACTGCTGAGGCAATTGAAGTAGCTACCCCATGTTGACCAGCCCCAGTTTCGGCAATGATCCTGGTTTTGCCCATTTTTTTAGCTATTAGAGCCTGTCCCAAAGTGTTATTTATCTTATGAGCTCCGCTATGGAGCAGATCTTCTCTCTTTAAATAAATCCTTGGGCCACCAAGACTTTTAGTCAAATTATTAGCATAATAAAGTGGAGTTGATCTGCCTGCGAAGTTTGTTAATAGCCCTCCTAGTTCGCGTTGAAAAGACTTGTCCACTTTCAATCTCTGGTACCATTTATCCAGATCTTCTAAGGCTGGAATCAATGTCTCTGGAACATATCTTCCGCCATAGGTTCCAAATTTTCCTAAATCTGTATTCCTTTTCAAATATGTAGAAATGAAATTAAGTAGTTGCTACATAATACTTTATCGATTTAATCTAACTCTCGACTAATTCTTTGATTTTTTGGTCCATTTCTTTAAATTTCTCCATTAATGTTGTCCCAATCAAAAATGCGTCTGCTCCTGCACTCTTTAACTTGATGATATCCTTTGGGTCTTTTATACCACTTTCTGAAATCACAATATTATTGCCTTTGGAAGCTTCAGATAATATCTGAACCGTTGTGTTCAAATCTACTTCAAGTGTATTTAGGTTCCTGTTATTAATACCGATTAGGCTAAAGGGTCTTTTTGATTTACTGTTACTCTTTACAGCTTCATTAAACTCAACTTCATCATGGGTTTCTAAAATCACTTCTAGTCCGATTTTACTTGCATACTCAGACAATGTTTCTAAGCCACCCTCAGACAAGTTGCTGTCAAAGACTGTTTTTATTAACAAAATACAATCAGCACCGGCTTTTTTTGCAGCCTTGATTTGAACATCACTTACCACTATATCTTTCATTAAAATGGGAACAGTAACATACTTTCTAGCTTTTAGAATATTGTCTATTGATCCATTAAACAGGTATGGTTGAGCTAATATCGAAATACCGATCGCCCCAGCCCTTTCCATTGTCATTGCGATTTCCTCAACTTTCATCTCATTATACTCCACCAAGGTTCCATTTGATGGAGATGCATATTTTATCTCAGTTAAGAGCGGATTCAGCCTGCATTGTAAAATATTATTCCGTAAACTTAGACAAGTGTGATTGCTATATTCGCGGTCTCCATTAATTTCGTACATCCCGTCGTCAATAGCTTTAAAAGAGTTCTTCACAAGTGTTTTTAGGATCGATTTAGAACCTGGAAATCTAAGATTATTTGTTGTCATATTAATCGATTAGTTAGATGTTAGAAATAGCTTTACAGTCTTCTAACTAACTATAAAAGTTAATGTATCTATCTTTTACTCTAGTCTCTTTCTGATTCTTCATTACACTAATCAAAATATCAATGCAGGTATTTTCAGTAATTTCACCAAAGGCAACCTGGGTGGACAGAGTTTTCAAATCAAGGTTGCTATCGATAAATGCACTCATACCTGACAATATTTCAGATTTTTGTATCATTTTTTTCAATCTCAAATTATGATAGTTTATGTGAATTTCGTTAGCCTCCTCATAGTCCACACCATAAATATCTGAAATCTTTAAGCTGAGGTTTTTTTCTTTCTCCTTAACTATATCCTCATGCAAAGCATCTAGGGCACTTTTCCCTTTAAATGGCAACTTATTATCAATATCATTTTTGTCATTATCTTTGCCAAAAATATTGTCATTATTTTCATAAGAATTCATGATGATATACTTATTATATGTAGAATACCATAATAAAACTTTTCATTTTAGTAACATTAATTCCGATTGAAATAATAATAAACACTTAATTATCATTGACCCAATCTACATTTTCTATAAAGCAATTATGACCAATACTCCAAAATTTATATTTGTAACTGGGGGAGTAATGTCTGGCTTAGGGAAAGGAATCGTAGCTTCATCTATCGCCAAATTATTACAACTTTGTGGGTTGAAAGTGACTTGCATCAAAATAGATCCTTATCTGAATTATGATGCAGGAACAATGAATCCACTCACTCATGGGGAGGTATTCGTTACAGATGATGGTGGTGAATGTGACATGGACATAGGAAACTACGAACGTTTTCTTAATACCAGCTTAAAATCAAGCCACAATTTGACTGCGGGACGAATTTTTTCGAATGTGATAGGACTAGAAAGGGAAGGCAAATACCTTGGCCAGTGTGTGCAAATAATCCCACACATAACAGATGAAATTAAAAAACAGTTGAGAAAGATATCCTTAGAGGAGAATTTAGAAATTATGGTAGTGGAATGTGGCGGAACAGTTGGAGATATAGAAAGCTTACCTTTTTTAGAAGCGTTAAGACAGATGGAACTAGAAGATGGATATACAAATACCTTCTTTGTTCATGTAACCTTGGCTCCAGTACTAGATGCAGTAGGAGAACAAAAAACAAAGCCTACCCAACATAGCGTACAGGAATTGCGTAGGATAGGCATCCAGCCTGACCTATTGGCGGTCAGATGTAGAACTCCGTTAACGAGAGAAACGATTAGAAAAATTTCACTGTTTGCTAGTATTCCAACGGAGTGCGTCATGTCTAGCCATGATGCACCCTCAATCTATTCTGTCCCTAAAATTCTATTCGATCAGGGGATTACGAAAGTAATTTCAAAGAGTTTGAATTTGGACTTGACCCCACGAATTCTGAAATGGAATAAGATTGCCAGTTCTTTCCTAAAATTCGATGGGAGTGTGAAAATAGCTATAATAGGCAAATACGTAGATTTGAAAGATAGCTACGTGAGTGTATCTCAAGCAGTACTACATTCTGGTGCTAAATTCTCAAAGGAAATAATTATAGATTGGATAGATTCTGAAAGATTAGAATTCTCAGGTTCCAACAAATCTGGTATTTACGATAATCCTAAGCTTCTTGAATGTTTGAGGAAATTTGATGGTATTTTGGTTCCGGGAGGATTCGGAAGTAGGGGTAGCGAAGGCATAATCAATTCGTGCAATTTTGCAAGGGTAAATGATATTCCTTTTTTGGGGATTTGTTTTGGATTTCAACTTGCAATTGTTGAGTATGCGAGAAATGTATGTAAACTAGCCGATGCAAATTCAACAGAAATTAATTCAAAGACTAACAACCCAGTGGTCTTATATATGCCCGAACAAAAACAAATCAAAACGATGGGAGGAACGATGAGATTGGGCCTTCACAATATTCAGATTAAACCTGGTTCTATCGCTTCAAAAATATATCGAAAACATGTGGTTCAAAAACGTCATAGGCACAGGTATGAATTTAACCAAGAATATAGAGATCTGATTGAGAGTAACGGAATGAGATTTACTGGATCATCAGATGCAGGAAAAAGGATCGAAATTCTAGAAATACCGGGTCACAAATTCTTTCTGGGTATCCAGTATCATGGTGAATTTCATAGCCGACCGGGGTTCCCAGAACCTGCATTTGAAAATTTCATAAAAGCAGCGGTTGAAAATAAGAAGGTAACCAGAAAGCTTACCTAGATGTTAGATTTTTAACTCATAGATTTTTTGTCTGGCATCTCTGAGAGAAATTTTCTTTTTTACATAGCCCCTATTTAACAAGTGAGATAAAGATAACCTAATCGTTCTCTCAGGCAGCATAGTCTTATTAATCAAATCTTTTTGCGTCATGGCGCCCTCATATTCTAGTGTTTTGAGAATTAATTTTGCACTTGGTGGCATACGTAAAAGATCTTCAGCGTACTTTACTTTTTTCTCTATTATTCTGGTGGCAGAATAATTGTTGTTAAGCGTTACTAACCTGGCAGGAAATTCATGTTTGTTACATTGCAATTTATCTGTAATCTTTACACGAGATGTTCCGTCCAAGATTACTTCACAATGGTGACTTGACGTTATATCTACTATCTCTACAAAACATTCATCAGAAACGATGAGAGGGCGTCTAGTATTGTCCAATGAGTTGACTGAAACTACTACAACAACGTGTGAATTTTGGAGTATAATTGGCCCACCCGCTGACATTGCGTACGCAGTGGAACCAATTGGAGTAGCAATAATTACCCCATCACTGTTATCATGCCAAATATCTTTATTGTTTATTCTGAGAAAATGTTCCATCAGGATAGCACTCTTGTTAGAAAATATTGCAACGTCATTAAGGACCGGCTCTATTTCTTTTCCATCTACCTTAACAGCCAACCTTTCTTCTTCCCTTATTTCGTAGTTACCGGACTTTAGTGATTCCTTTATCAGATCAATGCCTTTAACATCAATCTGAGCCAGAAACCCGGTAGAATTCGATTCATACAAGCCCAAAACAGGAGCTGACTGGACCGATGTTTTGTGAAAGTAATTGAGAATACCCCTGTCGCCGCCAGGTACTAATACCATGTCAACATCTTTAGCCACATCTTGGTTCGAAGTATTCATGATCTGTGTCTGAATGTGTGATTCTTCTAGTGTTTTTACCACTTGGTTCAATATGGTTGAATCTTTACCGGTAAATCCTGACAAAGCAATTCGCATTATAATGAATCTTTGTTTGATTAAGGTAATTTAATAAAGTTTGTTTTTATTTCCATTTTTCTGCCCTAATCAACTACCTTAAATTTTATAGTATTATAGAAGTAAGAAGCAAATCTTTCGATTAAATTCATTCTTTCTGGAACTTTTTGAACTCCCTTTTTTTTTGATTCCAGCGAAGAAATTACGGATCCAGCTCCAAAACATATTGCCCAAAGCGGGTCTCGTTCTTTTAGATAAGCGCATGTGAATCCGGTCGCGAGAATGTCGCCCAGGCCTGTATGATCGGGACTATCGATTTTTTTGAACTTTATTGTATAGACAATATTTTTATGTAAAAAAATAATGCTATTACTACCTGTTGATATTACAAATTGAAGATTAAACTTGTCTCGTAGCATTAACATTCCTTCTATGGATGTAGTTCCTCCGGTAAGAGCCGATAATTCCTCCGGGTCGGCTTTAATGGCCGTCACTCCATTAAGATCTAAATCCATGCTCTTCCTGTTTGAGATTAACCCCTCATTGTTTTTATATCGGAGAAACCCTTGAGGATCAATCATTATGAAACTATCTCTGTAATTATCCACCACTTTCCGGAGCGTGTTTTGAGAAATTTCTTCAAATATTGGACTCAACAAGTAGGCATCACTATCCTCAAAATCACTAGCGTTAATCTCTGAACAACTCGATAAGAGAAAAAGCTGGCGCTCGGTATCTTTATTAAGAACTAGTCTAAATTTGGTTGTAGGATTCAACTTGTCAATTTGATTTTCTCTCAAAAATATGTTGCAATCTCTTAACAATTGTGATTTATCAACTATATCGTTACCAACCTTAGTAGCAGCAAAAGTATCAAAGCTGAATGTTTTTGCTAATCGGGATCCATAGCAAACTGGCCCTCCAAGACTTTGAGTCTTTTCGCCATCTAGGGCTATTATCTCATCTAGGGCCACATGCGACGCAATACAGACTTTCATGAACTTTATCTTTCTTACTTCAAAATTTTAAAGCAACATAATAAGGTTATCATAAGATTTAAAGGATAGGAATAGTTTCAAAATTAATGGATGCCTAAGAAAAGAACCAGCAGGGGAAGAACTAAAGGTGGAAAAGGGAGTTCAGGAACTGTTCATTGCAGTCAATGCGGTGCAATGGTCCCCAGAGATAAAGCAAAGAAAATTACAGGAAGGATCACCCTGGTAGAGCCTCAGTTAGCAAAAGAATTGAAGGCACAAGGTGCGTATATTGCCCCTTCAACAGATGTCAAATTTTATTGTGTTTCTTGTGCAGTACACCGAGGTATAGTAAAAGTAAGATCGGAAAACGATAGACGAAACTCAGGAAAATTAGGCTAGTAATTTTCAAGACGCTAAAGTCTTGAACTTTTAAACTTTCATGAAGTATATTTACCATCAAGCAAAGAATATTGCTTGGGAAATATTACTTGATTTTTAATTTAAAAAAATTTTTTGTTGTTAAGAGTTATTCTCTGGTTTCTTATCTTCATTAGTTGCAGGCTTTGTGTCGTTGTGATTGTCACCTTCTGTATTACTTGATGTATTTGATGCTGTATTACTAGTGTCACCTTCTGTATTACTTGATGTATTTGATGCTGTATTACTAGTGTCACCTTCTGTATTACTTGATGTATTTGATGCTGTATTACTCTTTGTAAACTTCTTATAAACCTCATCCTCGCCCTCTTGGTCAAAAATAATATGAGCAACATTTCTTCCAGTTTCGTTTGGATCAGTACCGTCCAAAAATTCCGCCTTCTTTGTTGTAGTTGAAGATGGTTGTGGTGGTGGTGTCTTTGTTGTAGTTGAAGATGGTTGTGGTGGTGGTGTCTTTGTTGTAGTTGAAGATGGTTGTGGTGGTGGTGGTGGTGGTGTTTTTGTTGTAGTTGTTGTGGTTGTTGTTGAAGATGGTTTAGAATATGTATTCGAAGTTGTCATTTTCTTATCATTTGGTTTGTCTAAATAATCATTGACATTCTTTGTAATTTTTGATAAAGATGTTGGCGGTTCGTTAAGTCTGGATGTAACGGTACCTGATGATGACTCATATTCGTGGTTTCTGCTAGACATGTCTCTAAACGTTTGGAGTGAAAAGAGTGGAGTCCCAAATTTAGCAGAAACTACTTTTAGTCTCTCAAGAACTGTAATAGCTGCAAGGATTGAGATTATCCAAAGGGCTACAGATATGTTATCTTGGAATGGTATGAATCCAAGAATGACAATGATGAGTATCCTTTCGGCTCTTTCTGCAATGCCCTTTCCTTTTAAGTCTACGCCTAAACCTTCACCGCGAGCTCTTGTGTAGCTAACTAGCATTGATAGTGACAGGGCAACTAAAACGAGTACTGGGTTTGTAAAACTGCCAATAAGGATACCAATAAATATAATTATTTCAGACACTTTGTCCAATACTGAATCAAGGTATCCACCCAATGCAGAGGTTCTCTTTGTAACGCGGGCCACCGCTCCATCTACGATATCAAAGAAGCCTGCAAAGAGAAGGAATAAACTACCTAAGAATGTAGCAGTGTAATAGTCCACTCCAATCGCAGGTGAATGTAAAGAAAACATAATAGCTGATATTATTGAAAGACCTAATCCTACCCATGTCCAGAAGCTCGGTCCAAAGCCTAAACTTGCAAATCCTCTTCCTACCTTTTCAATTATAGGATCAAATCTATTTCTTAAGTTGTTAAGCACGTAATAATTTGACCCGTTTCGTAGTATATAACCTTTTACTATTTTATATTTCAACACATATTTTAGTCATCTAATTTCTATGGATTCCAGAATTTAAATAATATAATAATATTGAGAAATTTATTTCGTGCTGATTGTATCTTAATTCTTTAATAATTTATGATTTGACTATGACTATATTTGTCCAACGAAAATAAGTCAAAAAATTTATCATTTACGCGCAACAAAGTAGTTATCATAGGACTTGGCCAGCTTGGTCTTCCAGTTGCAAAGTATGTTAAAGAACATGGTTTTGATACTTTTGGATATGATATAAATCAAAAAACCATGCAGTCAGCTGAAGCCAATTATGGAATAAAACAAGCAACCAACTTTGGTGATTTTGACGTACTAATTATTTGCGTATCTACACATAGACCAGACGATATGTTTACACCACAAGTAGATGGTTTGATGTCTGTTGTTGAAAAGATATCTAGAGAAGCTAAAGCAGGTGCATTAATATCAATTGAAAGTACTATACCAAAGGGTACATCAAAAAGAGTATTTGAAAAAGTAGACCATAGACTACATGTTGTACATGCACCACATAGATGGTATGCATTAGAAGAAGAAGTTCACGGTGTTAATCAATTACGTATTGTAGGTGGTGTAAGCAACTGCTGTTTGCAACATGGTCTTAACTTTTATGATGGACGTGAGGTAGTGCCTCAAACAACAGAAACAGCTACATCTACAGCTGGCATAAAAAGTCTATCAATTCCAATGCACCCAGTATCATCAGTTGAAGTAGCAGAACTAACAAAAATAGTAGAAAATGCTCATAGATATCTTCAAATAGCATTTGCAGAAGAGCTTTATCTTTATTGTAAGTCTAATAGCATTAGTTTTTCAGAATTACGTGAATCACTCAATACAAAATGGAATGTAGAAGTACTAGAACCAAGAGATGGAATAGGAGGTCACTGTCTTCCAAAAGATACAAAGATGTTTATCAATTCATCTAACACAATAAGAAGCAAGATACTTCAAGCAGCCATGGAGATTGATGAGGACTATAGAGAATATTTCCAAAATGCTAAGGAACTTAATAAATCCTGTGAAGAAAAAGATTGTGAAATCATAAAAGCCCTAAGATGAATTAACCAATGTCTAATGCTGTCAAAAGTGAAAATATTCTAGTTTTCGGTGCTCATCCTGATGATTTGGAAATAGGTATGGGAGGAACCATATCAAAGCTATCTAGACTTGGTTATAATGTGAAATTAGTAATCGCCACTTTACCTAATTTTACCCAGAGTGATAAAAAGGATGAGAGGAGAATGGAGGCAGTTAGATCATCAAAGGTTATGGGATGTCCAGAACCAGACTTTCTAGACCTTCCTCCTGAAGAGATGACACATAGCAGAAAACTAATTGGATTGATGGACAAATACATGGTTGATTATAAACCGGTAGCAGTCTTTACTCAATGGATAGGAGATTCACATCAAGACCACCAAGCACTTACCAAATCTGTCATTTCAGGGAGCAGAGATACTACCGACTTGTATATGTATGAAACAACCATTCCAGGGGGCATAACAGAACAAGCGTTTAGACCACAGCTATTCATAGATATATCTGACTATATGGAGCCAAAAAAATCAGCTCTAGAGTGTTTTGAATCTCAACAACTAAGATGTGGGCCGATTTGGATTGGCGCAATAGAAGGTCGAGCTGCCTTTAGGGGATACCAATTGAATTGCAAATACGCTGAGGCATTTGAGGTAATCCGAATTTCAAAGTGGTAATTTTTTTAACTTTTAACCTTTTTAATCCTTAATTTACAGTCAGAAATAGTCTATAATTGAAGAATTTAGAGTCTTTACATATCTTTTTTGGATCATTACTTTTTCATATTTTTCCTTATCAATGTAAGTTTCGTTCCAATATCTGAAGCAAACAAGTGATTTATGATCCTGAATTTTTACATTTTCATTAAACAAAACGTTCCTGACCATTATGTCAGGTTCATTCACGCCTGCTACTGTTCTCATAGGACCTGAGGCTGAAAAACGAGGGTTTATTTCTATAATTTTAACCTGATTGTCGTCCCCATCTATTCTAGATTGAATATTCAGGGGGCCAAAGGTTTTTAATTTCTTGGCTATTTGATTACACACTTTTGTAACTTTGGGATACTTGTCTATAAACGCCTTATAGGTCTGACCGTGTTTTAGTATTTTCTTTAGAGTTATAGTTGACATGATCTGATTATTCTCCTTACCTAGAGTCAACCCAGTTGTATACTCGTTAGCATCACCTTTAAGATATTTTTGGATCATAGGTTTCCAACCTGTCTGTGTTATTGCCTTACTGGCAAAATCTAACTCTTCGATAGAGTTTACAATCTGAAATAGCTTTGAGCCAAATCCTTCACGTGGTTTTACCACAAGTGGAAATTTATGATCCTTCAAAAAGCCGTCTATTTCATGGTTCAAACAAGTTGGAATGGAGTTCAGCTTATTTTCTTGTAAAAATTCATTTGTCTTGTATTTATCCCTGCACATTTCTACTATGTGAGGCTGGCTTGTTATGACGATTGAGCCGGTTTTATCCTCTATGAATTCTTTATTTTTACATAATATGGGAAGTTCTACATCTGACCCTATAAACAGAATCTGAATCTTATTTCTGTTACAGACTTTCACAACTGAATTAAGATACTCTTTAGCCGTTGGCTTCGGGATAAGTGAGAATTTATGCGCCCTATATAAGCCGGCTGCCTCATAGCTTATATCTGTGGCAAAGATTTTGTATTCATGACTCTTATGCCTTGAATATTTATTGTGATATTTTAGTGACTTGATTATACCTTGTGCTACAATTCCACCGGCTGAGGTTACGACAACGTTAATGCTTTTCATTGAACTATAATATTCAGAAGATTACTCAGTTTAGTACCACAGGTTTGGTTAAATCATTATTTTCAACTAATTTGTGAGACCATTCATGCTCTACATGTTCAATCCCCATGTTAACAGCATAATCGATAATACATGATCTTAGTTTCAATGCATTTTTAGATTTTTGGACATTCTTTATTATATCCTTTACTTTCCTTTGTTCCTGTTTATAGTAAAATAAATCGCTTAATAGATCCTGTAATTGAGCTTTATTTTCGTATATTTCATTTCGCTTTAATATTAAGGGTTCAATTTTTTTCCTCAGTTCATCATTCTTTTGATTGATTTGAATAAAGAACTCTGTCATATTTGATATTCCGTTTTCCTCTAAATATCTTGAGGCTTCTCTTTGGGCGATTCCTGTAAAAACATCGGCACCTGCCCAGAGCATCATAGGGGGTAATTTTATTTGCAATTCATCAAAGACTCTCTTTCCTACTATTGTATATCCTATACTTCCACCAATACCTGAAATATATCCAGAAATTGCCAATTCTCTTGATAGCAGAAGTAAAATCGGGATGGCCCGTGGTGATACCATTTCAATCTTGTCCTCGGGGATTGATATCTTCCCATTCTTACCGATAGATAACGATAAATTTTTCTTGCAAGAGATGCATTTGCCGATTAACAAAATTTCTCCATTATCTTCCCTGCTTATTTTAGAGGAAGCCTTGCTGCCGCAATCACAGTGTAACCACAAAGGAGAATGTTTATTTAGGTTTGCGCTAACTCCTGTATATATTCCATGTTCCCTGAAATAGGATTCTGATTTCTCTAAGGAATTTAGATACCTTTCATTCTCGGATAAAAGGAAGTTATATCCCCTTTGAAATACTTGGGACAGATCTGATAAATTTACAAATAATGTTTTATAATTCCAAAAATTATTAACAATTTTAGACATGATAATTGAATTGAATTCAGAGTAGTTATCAGATAATAAAAATGCCTCTTCAACTATACTCCAAAACTCTTTGAATCGTTCATAAAGAGACTTAACTTCAGACTTTGATAAATCCTTGTTATTTTTTATCCAATTATATATTTGGTTTTCCCAATAATTTACCAGGGAGCGAGTTGGGGACTCAGTCATGCTAGAGATTTTCCATCTTTTTGAATCATTGATTGGATATCTTAGATCAAGTACTCCAGTGGTATTTCTTATACTAGGTAGTTTGGCCACATGCATCCATTTATCATCCATAAAATCGTGATCAACTATTAGAAACAGGGGAACAATAGTATCGTTGTTCCTGATGGAACGATTTGCCAATGTCTCCAATAATACTATTTTCTTAAAAACCCCACTAAATGCGAATAAATTGGGTTGATGAATTCCGACGATTATTTTTGATCTTTTATTGGTCAGAGAATCAATTTGGTTTCTGGTTTTTTCATTTAGAGTTCCTGCCTTTGTATGAAAATTTGTTACAACCTTTTTAAGAAGTTCTCGGTTTGAACCAACAAATTCATCTGTTTCAGGTAAGGGATTCTTGTTCAAAATATCAACAGCATCCTCGAACTTTGACGGAATGGATTGTACAAATCTGCTAATATCTGAATCAGATGAGTTCAGATATCTGGAGAATATTGCACTTAATTTACTGTCACCGTCAATAGTGGCTACCGTATTGCTTCCCAAACCTCTTAATCACTATTATCTATTTAAGTTTCTTTTTAACTATATCTTATTTCTCTTCTATAAGATTTATCAAATCATTTATTCTATTAAAATTCCCTATATCATTAATTGCATGTGCGTCACTGCCGAGATGGAATTCTACGCCACATTCTTTAAAAATTTTCAAAAATTCCTTGGGTGGACGTATGTATTTTGAGTTAATTTCTATTTTTTTCCCGTTAGCAACGATCAAATCTCCTAAATTTTTTATTTCTCTATCATTTACTTTAAAATCAATTTCTGGAGCTAAATGCCCGATTACATCAACATTAGGATTCTTAATTGCTTTAGTTAATCCCTCATACCATACTTCCTTGTTGTATCTTGTGTGAAAACTAGCGATAATAAAGTAATCTTTGTTTAAATATTCATTCGGGCAATCAATTTCTCCATCCACTAATATCTTGGCCTCAAATCCCTTAAGGATCTTGACGTTAGTCCTAGGGATGTAGGAGTCTATCTCATCAATATATTTTTTGGTCCATTCAGAATTTTTTCGTACATGCTCTGTAATGGCTATCCTTTCTAGGCCTATGGATTCAGATTTGTTTATGATATTGGGTATTGTTAAATCTATTGAGGAATGGTCATTATAGTTACAATGGATATGCAAGTCTTCTTTCATGTTTAGCATCATAATTTTATATGAAAAAGTTATGCAAATATGTTTTATAATTTTTCTTAATTAAAACATTCAAAAATATTTATATCATTAACAAATTTAACTGTATTAAAAACGGATGCCGATTGCGTAGAAAAATATCCACAGTATTGATTCCCGGTGCCTCTGCACCTGCTGGAATAAATACAATAAAATCATTGAGATTATCAGATTTTAAAGGCAAGATATTATCTACGGATTCTAACAGTTTATCAGCAGGTTTTTATCTATCTGACTACTATGAGGTGATCCCGGAGGCTGAAGCAGACGATTATTTGGAAGTACTGCTTAACGTAATCGACAAATACAACATAGAGATTTTAATGCCTTCATCAGGTTACGATATTTTTCCCTTTAGTGAATTCAAATCCAAATTGAAAAAACATGGGGTGATTCCTGTAGTGAGTGACAGAAAAATCTTGGAAATTTGTAGAGACAAGATTTATACATTTAATCACTTAAACAAGATTTTTAGACTCCCTTTCACGACTCTAAATCCCGATGAGATTGATACCTATCCATTCATTGCAAAACCGCGCTATGGGAAGGGCAGTAGGGATGTAATTCAGGTAAACGACGAGCAAGAAAAGAGATACATTTGCTCAAAGTTCCCTAATATGATCTACCAGGAATTCTTACCTGGAGATGAATATACAATTGATGTCATGAGTGATTTGGAAGGTAATCCAATAATTTCAGTTCCACGTGTAAGACTGCAAACAAAAAGTGGTATTTCTACAAAGGGTAAGATTATTCTGGATAAAGAATTGATTGAGGAATCCATGAAGATAGTGAAAAAACTTAGAATAATTGGACCTTCATGCATTCAGATGAAAAAAGACAAGTTAGGTCAATTCAAATTGGTAGAAATTAATCCTCGTCTAGGTGGCGGCACAATTTTTACAACTTTGGCTGGTGCCAACTTCCCCAGGATGGTCGTGGATTTAGTCGAAGGAAAAAAAATAGACCCTCCAAAGATTTCTGAAATTACAGTACTACGATACTTTGAAGAAATTGTTTTGGATGAACGAAACAAAATTAACTATAGCGGAAAAGACCTACTAGCAAGTAATCCTTGTCGTATATGATTAAATTTCGTACAAGATTAAGAAAATGTTTTGGATGAATTATACAAGAATTAATTAGCCACAGCGGAAAAGACCTACTAGCGAGTTATGCATGTCGTACATGATTTTGTCTATTGAACTTGTTGAATTTTGTAGTGTATCAATTTGAAAGTATTGGCCAGTGGCTTCTAGTATCTGGCATGGCCATAGACCTGTCAAATTCATTAGTATAACACAAAAACCTATTGTCATAGCTAGAGCTACCACAACTACGTCTGTATATTTAAATTCAAATTTTGATTTCAAACTTGTTCACTTATTTATTAATTCCAAAAATTTTAATTCGCAAGGCTCATCTCCAACCCGTTTTCTTTATGGTAATCGCAGCGTAGATCAACAACCATGTATAAACATAGGTCGATAAAAGCTGAAAAAAGGGCCTATAAACCCAATTTTTATCGCCTGGATTTCTTAGCCTAAAATCAACCCCATATATCATTCCGGTAAATAATACTCCTGCAAACCAGACAATAGGAGTAATATAGTCTCCAGCTAAAGGCATAAAAATTACAGTGGTAGCCACAATATAAGGCCTGATAAATTTCATTGAGGTCTGCAAATAATATAAAAGTGCAACATAAAACGGTCTCTTCCAGAAAATACCTCCAGCAGCAAATAAACTTCTGATAAAACTCTTTCTCCATCTTACCTGTTGCTTTATTAAAGAATCAATGGTAGGTGGAACTCCAATGTTTACTCTTATCCTTTGGGAATACAAAACTTTCCAATATCCATGGATCTCTTGATTAGATTCATCTCGATCATTCTCATTTTCTAGCATACTTTCTGACATTGACCTTTTGACCGTACCTTCATTGTTGAGGATTGGAATCTCGGCATAATGCTGGCTGACAGATTTGTTAGAAATCTTTGGAGGACGAGTCGACAAAACATATGCCGTCATTCTCCTATCAGTTGCAAACTTAAATTCCATCCCTAAAAATCTGTCTCGTGCCCATAGAGGTATAAAGTCTTGAATAGCAACCCGTCTATAGAAACTAAGTGAACCTGCACAGCAACTTACGGATGAAAATACGGTTTCCATCCCTTTTTGTGCCCTACAAGCTCCATCGGCGTACACGTCTTGCATTTTTTCAAGAAAGTGATCGCGAAATCCTCCAGTGTGTCTGTTTTTAACTCGTCCATGGCCAGTAAGAGCTCCTACCTGTTTATCTGAGTGAAAAATTTGTACCGCCTTTTCAGTTGCATCAATAGCCATATCGCAATCGCTATCCATGAAAGCGTATATCTCTCCGTGTGCAATCTTGCTAGCTGCCTCAATTGCCTTTTTCTTTCCAAGGCTTTCCTTCAGATGTACTATTCTCAGGTTAACTGTTTTGTTTTTATCTTTAATACAGTCGAGAATCTCGCCCGTTTTGTCTGTACTGCCATCGTCTATTACGATTATTTCCTTATTCTTATAGGTTTGGTCTATACATGACTGTATGCATATACTAATGTCGGCTTCCTCATTTTTTACAGGGACAACAATAGATACCAGCGGTTTTTCATTTTCAGGAATTACCTTTTCATAATTTTTTACGTATGGATCTTTATATCGAAAATACGAAATTAATAAGATGTTAAATAATATAAAGGAAGTTAAAATGCTGTAGATTCCTACTCCCAGATCAATCACGTATATGGTCAAATATACCTTAGTAAATAAAATTACCAGAACGGATGATAAGAGTAATACCCTAACGAACCATCTTTTATGATCCAATTCCTTTGTATTAATGAATTTAGTGGGATTACTCAAAGCCAAACATTAAATCAACTCGTCGATAGTTTAGTTGAAATAAAGCTGTTTATTACTTTTTTCATATTAGCTTCCTAGAATCGGTTATATAGGATTCTTATAGTACAAAGATAAGAAAAAGAAAGAGGATTGTTAAATGTTATTCTAAGGTAGTTTGTATGGTTTTCTAATTCCATCTCATTCTTTCATTTTCTCTGTCCTCTTTGGACGATTTTTTCCAATCTTTGTAGTGATTCCTACATAAATATACACGCTTTTTTGAATTATCAAAATCTAAATCTTGTGACATTTTTGCCTTTGCCAAACTCATCGATCTATCTGCAGACTCTTGGCAACCTAAAACGCTACAAGTAATTCCCTTCTCTACCTTTCCCATTAGAAAGCAAAAACCGTCGTAATATAATAAAGTTAATGGAGATTGAAATCAGCCTATAAAGTAAAGTATTGGGCAACTGGGTTATGTACAACTATCGCAGCAGTGGAGAATTCAGGATCAATTTGTCCACTTTCAGTTAGAGTCATTCCGCTAATTGAGGGGTTCATTAATTTCCATACCATGAAATGTTGGGTTATATCTGGACAGCTTGGGTAACCCCAACTGTACCTCAAACCTCCTACCTTTAGCATGAGCTCTTTTTTGATTCTATAATTTACCCAATCTGCCAAAGCTTCAGTCGTTTCTACTGCCAACCCATGAAGGTAATAGGCATCAGTATAACGACCTTGCTTATTCCATTCATCAATTATCTCTGTAACTTTATTCCCCATTGTTACTGACTGAAATGCAACCACATCGTCGGACTCTGAGTCAAAATAATCTGCAAGACACAGATGTGTTAAATTGCTAGACCTTGGGAATTCAAAGGTCAGTTCTGAATCAATCTGGTTATCATCATGATATTTCACTAAGAGGCTATTGTTTCCTACCTTTCTGCATCGAAAGTAAGAGTAGACTGCATGGGGATCAAATA
Source organism: Candidatus Nitrosocosmicus oleophilus (assembly GCF_000802205.1). Taxonomy (NCBI): domain Archaea; kingdom Thermoproteati; phylum Nitrososphaerota; class Nitrososphaeria; order Nitrososphaerales; family Nitrososphaeraceae; genus Candidatus Nitrosocosmicus; species Candidatus Nitrosocosmicus oleophilus. Next base: position 2,255,102 of record NZ_CP012850.1, read on the forward strand.
AATTCTCCTCTACAACTTTAATCTTCCATTCTCTAAGTAGCTCTTCATACTCCTCTCTTAGTTCGCTAGATTTTTTTCCCCTTAATCCCCATGACAATACAAAAAGGGATTTCTTGTTCAAGTATTGCCATATTTCTTTGAGCGGTAGATCCTTATTTTCCAGTCTGGTTACAAAATTAAATTTAGGGGGAACAGGTTTGTCTCTTACTGGTTTTACGTTACTTAAAATATTACTTAGATCTTGCGCATTGGAAGCCTCATTATATTTTCTTTCTTTCCAACTTGATAATTTTTCCAACCATTTATTCATGTACTCTTCCTTACTCCCACTCATGAGATTGTTCATAACTTTAAGCCCTTCAAAGGCAGTCTTGCAGTAGAATATTCCAGCTTTGTAAATATTGCCGTCCCCCTTTGCTATCCTATTAATATAATCGCTATTAATTGCAGCACCACCGCACAAGACTGGTATGTTCATCTTATTCTCTCGCAGAAATTCTGAAAAAAGCTGCATTTGTTTTGATGTTGAAACTAATAATGCAGATAATCCCACAGCGTCTGCGTTTACTTCCTTAATCTTATTAACTATACTAGGAATAGGAACTTGTTTCCCCAAATCAAAAACTTCATATCCGTTGTTAACCAATATTGTCTTTACCAAATTTTTTCCTATATCATGTACATCACCATATACCGTACATAGGACGATTTTTCCTTTGCTGATTCCCTCTTGTTTTATGAGGTATTTCTCTAGCTCCAAAACAGCAGCCTTCATGCACTCGGCGGACTTTAAAACGAAGGGCAAAATCAATTCTCCTGCACCAAATTTATCTCCTACTTCTTTCATTGCAGGAAGAAGCACTTCGTTGAGGGTCTCTACTGCTGCCTCATGTAATTTTTCTTTATTACCAGAAAGCGTGGTCCTCTTTGTGTAGTTCTCTAACAATACTTCTGAAATAGAAAAATCATCTTTGGACGCAATTCTCTCCGATATAGATAAAACTACGTCGTTTTCTATTCCGTCTTTTAATCTATTAACTATTCTAAAGTAACATTTTTTACCTGCATCCCAACTTGCATCCATTTCCATCAAATTGTTCTGTTTTTGTGTACCTGTAGATGCTGCTGTTCCTGTACTATTAACAGTATCATTGGAACTAAAATATGTTATTAATTCAGATAATGCGCTACTCTTATTATTAAAAATAAGGTCTTCGCATATTCCTTTCTCTTTCGAGTTGATTTGAGGGTACGGAATGATATCTTTTGGATTAATAATCACACTATCAAGACCACTTTTTATTGCATGATACAAGAAAACTGAGTTAAGATATTTTCTAGCTAGTGGTGGTAATCCAAAGCTTACATTGCTTAATCCCAGCGTTGTCAAAGACTTTGGATATTTCTCTTTTACGAGCTTGATCCCTTCTAATGTATGAGCAGCAGATTCAATGTATTCTTCCTCGCCTGTTGCTAACGTGAAGGTTAATACATCAAAAATTAGCTGCCATGGTTTTAAACCTAAATCAATCGCCTTGTCATGTAAAATTCCTGCAACTTCTAATTTTTCTTGGCTAGTTTTTGCCATCCCTTTTTGTCCTATGCACATAGAAACCGCAGGAGCTCCGTATTTCTTCATTAAAGGGGTAATATCATCAAATCTACTCCCATCGCCTTCTAGATTGATAGAATTAATTATTGGTACGCCAGGAATCTGCTTAAGGGCAGTAGCAATAACCTTTGAATCTGTTGAATCGATCACAAGTGGGGCTTCTATCTCTAAACTAAGCCTCTTGACCAGTTTTTGCATGAAATCCTGTTCATCAGATCGTTCTGTTGTTGCTACACATACATCTAAACAGTGTGCACCATCTTCTACCTGATATCTTGCTAATTCAATTAACCCATCAAAGTCGTTTTCAAGTACCATTTTTTTGGCTTTCTTTGATCCCTGAGAATTTAGTCGCTCCCCAATGATTAAGGGACGGGGGTTTTGATGGAGTTCTAAAGATGCTAGTGCTGAAGAAACTTTTGGCTTTTCATTGTAGATTTTTTTCATTTTAGTAACCTTACTAGATTATCCGACTTTAGGTAACAGTCTCATTTTCAAATGACAAATTTACAGGAGTTTTCGTCCTTGTGTTAAGCATGGAGCGTAAGTGCTTTATATGATCTACCGATGTACCACAACACCCTCCAATTATTTTTAATCTTTCATATTTATTAACAAATTCAGAAAGCTTTAGACTGATTTCTTGTGGTGCCATCAAATATTTAGCTATACCATTTTCGTTCACTGGCATTCCGGCATTGGGCATGACTAATATGGGTAACTCATTTTGTTCGCATAACCACTGTACACTTGGAGTCATTTCCAAGGGCCCTGTAGAACAATTTAATCCAAATACATCAATATCTAAATTACTCAAAGTTGTATATGCTGATTGAACGTTTGTTCCAAGGAGCATTTTCCCATATTGGTCGAGGGTTACATTTGTAATTATCGGTAAAGTCTTTTCTAATTTGTTCATCGCTCGGAAGCAGCTTTCAACAGCTAATTTCATCTCTAATACATCTTGTCCTGTTTCAATTAAAAGAGCATCACACCCTCCAATTATCAGTCCCTGGGCTTGGACAAAGAAGGCTTCTTCGATTTCTCCCAATGAAATATTACCTAGATCAGAATCGTTTGAGCTAGGCAAATACCCTGATGGACCCATCGAACCTATTACATATACATCGCGACCTAACTCTGCAGATGATTCTTTCACAAGTTTTGCCCCCTGAACATTGAAATCGATAGTCTTATCCCCTTGTCCGTATTCATCTAACTTGAGCTTATTGCTGCCAAAGGTATTGGTTTCAATACAATCGCTGCCTGCTTTGATGTAGTTCTTATGGATCGTCTTTATCCATTCAGGATGAGTAAAATTCAAACTATCATTAAATCCTTCTTTATTATTGAGATAATCGTTCTCCTTGGGTTCGTATTTTTGAATTTCTGTACCCATTGCACCATCAAATAAAAGAACTTTAGTCGCTAAGTCATTAAGAAAGCCATTCAATATTATTATTATTTTATAAGAGACTTTATTTGCTTATAATCCTTTCACCTTGATCTAGAGCAATTAAAAAGAGATTTATAGAAATTTACTATTTAAGAATACTGGGTTCATAGTTCAGCATGGATAGAATGACTGCCTGCGGAGCAGCTGGTCGAGGGTTCAAATCCCTCTGGACCCGATACAAAAAATCATCCAACCCACAGTTGGAGGCTTTAGCAAGAAGATGTAACGGCGTACATGTAGTCAAAGGCTGAAGAAATATACCTGATATATGTAGCTGCTATGCGAAGATTCAAATCTCATAGATGCGGAGACAATTGTCAGTGGCTATAAATAAGACAATGTGGCCGATTATTGTAAACACAATTGATTATTTATCCAATCTCTGACTAACATTGGTATCAAATATACACATACGAATCCCTTAAATTATGGGATCTTAAATGCAAATATCCCAAGCTGTAAATTCGTTTAGGTCTAGACAATGTAGAATCGAATGAAAATTCAATAGAATTTAGAAATAAAAACCTTCAAAGTTCGGAGCAAAAGTCTATCACATTTCAAATATTCACTTACATTAGAATTCCAGGACTAACTCTGATTATTGAAAGAGTCAATTTGGTCTTTGCTATTGCTTGTTCTTGTTATACATTAATCACTTATATTACTGTCAAATAATGCTAGCATGGATGCAGAACAGCCATTCCACCCCATCTGCAAAACTAGGTAAAACTAAGTTGTTTGGACTCATTTTAGGTCCAGTTTTGTTCTTAATCTTCCTTGTTAGTCCTGCCCCAGAAGGCTTACCAGAGCAAGGTAAACTGGTGGCGGGTATAACACTTTGGCTTGTAGTGTGGTGGGTCACTGAAGCTGTTAGTATTTATGCAACTGCTCTATTACCTCTGGCTCTGTTCCCTATAACTGGAGTTTTATCACTTAGGGTGGTTGGGGCAGAATACATGAGTCCGATAATTATTCTTCTATTGGGGATGTGTTTGGTCGTTCTTGCAGTTGAAAAATCTGGTTTACAACGAAAAATTGCGTTTGGGATCATCAGCATTTTCGGTTATTCACCCAAGAGGATAATCCTTGGCTTTATGATCTGTACGGCTTTAATTTCCACGGTTATTATGAGTACGACGGTTGCTATTCTGATCATTCCAATGGTTTTTTCCATTTTGTCCTTGCTTTCTGATAATGGTATTAAAGTGAGTACAAAGTTTAAAGTCATGCTTTTACTAGGTGTTGCATTTTCCTCTTCAATTGGAAGTATTACAACACTCATTGCATCTCCTCCTAATCTTATGTATGCAGAAATAGTACATGAGTTATTTGACAAGACGATTACTTTCGGCGCCTGGTCTTCAGTAGCTGCACCACTGGCATTTACGATGTTGATGATATCCATAATATACTTCACAAGTCAAGTTAGAAAGGAGCAAATGGATGAAATGCTCATCAAAAAGATAATTGTCGCTGAAAAAGAAAAGTTAGGAAAAATTACAGGAGAGCAAAAGGCATCTTTAATCATTTTAATCTTCGTTTTGGTCTTGATGTTCGCAGCTCCTTATTGGGCTGGTGATGATTCATATATTGAAACTGCAGTAATTGCAATTCTTGGCGGTGTATCGCTTTTTGTGATACCAAAAAATAGAACCGAAAAGTTTCTAAACTGGTCGGATGTACAAAAAGTCCCGCTAGGCGTTTTGTTTATCCTTGGTGCAGGAATTTCCCTGTCATTGGCGTTTACAACATCAGGCCTTGCTGATTATCTGGGGACCAAATTATCGGTATTAAGTATTCTACCCTTCCCAGTAATAGTAATAATTATTGTTTCTATTACAATGATTATTGGTAATACCATGTCAAATACTGCAACGGCAGCTATATTCATACCCGTTGTTGCTAGCATGGCTTCAATCAATCACTGGCCTCCATTACCTTTTCTTGCTGCGATTACGCTATCTAGTTCCCTTGCGTTCCTCCTGCCAATGGGGACTCCTCCAAATGCACTAGTTTATGAAAAAGGCAAAATACAGATCAACGAGATGATTAAAAATGGAATTGTACTCACCGTTTTTGCAATTATCATGATATCGGTGTTTACAATCTTCCTATACCCTTTGCTTTTGCCAGATATATCCTGATAAAATTAACTTTCTTATCGATAATGATAAAGTGATTTGGTATTTGAAAAGTCGCCATGGGAGTTTCATATATCATAGTTCAAAAAATTGATTTTTACATCACCCTCCTAAAAAATCTCAAGGATATTTTTTTATCAACTATGAATTCGCCTTTTGCGTTTACATATACATCATTATTATTTAATGGAAATCTCTTTACGCGTCATCGGATTTACATTTGAGGTCACCGTTGAATCAATAAAACTAGGGCCTTCTTGTTACCGTAATTTGGAGTCTAATGATTTTTGAATTGTAAATTGTCTTTTCGACCGGTTTGCTCCACCGATAGAAATATTCAAGTGTTTCGATACTTTAGAATTTCAATATCATATGGAATAACAATTAACTTATTTGACAGACAGTGTGTTTATCTTGTTAATATCTCTTAATCTTATACATTGTCCCAAATATAACATTGAGACATTAGAAGAAAATTGAGATTCAGTATAGAAAAAAGGAAAATAAATAAGAGTTCGAATGGGGGAAACAGCAATTACGTTAACACTTGGTTAAGTTGAATAGGCAACTCTTACCTCAAAGTTTTTTAGTACAAATTACATTTCATTAAAATATTTTGAAAAAAAAGAAATTTATTTTTACAAAAAGGTTGAAGAGGTTGGACTATGACAATTCAGATTGCTCGCGCACAATAGTTTGCTATATCTTAATCTTCTTAAATAATGAAAAATAGAGTGTTAATAGCCCCTAGTTAAGCAAGTAGGTTATCTGCACTGTGACAGAAACCTCTTGCTGTCCTGGGAGAATTGGGGTTGAGGTCACAACAGATGCAAACGATTTCTGCATAATCTGATCGTTAAAAGGCACGGGGTTGAAGCCATCCGTGTTAACTGATATTGATTTGATACCGACGATTGCAGACCCTATTGCCGAAGCGGCTACCTCTGCATTTTGTCTGGCGTTAATAATAGCTTGCTCTATGAGCGCATTTGTAACACTTTCCAATGACTTGTCAGAAATTCTAAAATCCACTCCATTGATGGTATTGGCTCCTGCATTAACTGCAGAATCAATCCAGGATGAAATATTATCAAAGTTAGGACTTTGAATCGTCAATATGTTAGACACTGTGAACCCTGTTTGTACACTAATTCCTGATTCTGTAAAATTGAAATTAGGTTGAATTGTATACTGAGATGTACTGATCTCATTTTCTTTGACGCCATTATTTCTTAAACTAGTGATTATTTCGTTTGCTATTTTCGAATTTGAAGTTACTGCATCAGTTACAGATTGATTTGTAGATTGTACCCCAATCGAGATAGTTACCAAATCAGTTTTCACTTTGTCCGTTGCAGAACCCGATACAAATAAAGTATTATTGAGAGAAGCTAATTGAGTTTTATTGTCTTGGTCGGAAAGCGTGGCTTGGGCAAATACGCCTATAGGTTCCATGCTTATAACGTTGAGAGCTATAAATCCCAATCCCAATCCCAAAAATAATAGGATGTTAAGATTATTGACATTTCGTTTCAAATTTTTTTCAAAATTGTTTGACATCGATTTATTAAAACCTCATCCGATATATAAGAAGACCCCATGTGGGAAATTAGACGATGGTATATTTTTTGCTGAATAGTTCAGTGAATGAATTGTAGATAGTATAGAATCTAATTCTTATTTTCTATTGGAGGGAACGTAAACTATAGATATACCAGGCAATGCTCACAAACTTTGTAATAGGGGTATACAATAAGTTTTTCCCAGGTTTAATATGAAAGCGATTAATTCTTGTATTACTATCACAAGGAAAGATATAATCAAAGCGTTAAGTCAAGTCCCATTCTTGATGTAATTTAATGTATTCTCAATTATGATTTTCATAATATGGGAATGTAAATAGTGTTTTAGATTTAGGAACCTGTACTGTTGGGTTTCGCAATACCCACTATAATTGATACGGCGTGTCTCTTGTGTCCTTCGAGTAGCATACTACGAACCCTTGTTATAAACTTGATTATTTTCTTGGGTATGGTTGGTGTAGGAATCCATTTGCTCATATGGCTAAATTGTAACTAATGTCATTGGTAATGCAAGCCAACTTCGAGTTGGGTCGGTCACATTGATTTCGAAATCCGTTTTCTCTTGGAGCTAAGATCCTTTTTGTACGATATTTCTGATTCCATCTCAAAATTCCGATATGACTTATCTTGATGATGTGTAAGTAATATAGTGTTTTGATTGCATACCGAAAGCATAACTCAGGTATTGCTTGTACAGACCTTTTCCACTTTATTATGAAGCGTTCAGTTTCTTCTGAATACCGTCCAAGGATGGAGGATGTTTAAGCCGTAGGTATATCGTTAAGTTATTAGACCTACTAAACACATCAAATTAATTTATTTGTTTTTGAAAAATTATATTCGTCTTAGCCATAGCATGGACAATCCTTTTAGATCATCTGTTTACCACATTCTTGTTATTAGTAAAGGAGATCTGAAATATTGCCATTATCCTTTAGCAAATCAAAACTATCATTATTCGTCAAGTCATTTGATCCTAAATTATCTGGAGTCAAGTCGTCAAATAGGTTGTTTATCTCATTAGAGGTAATCATGTAATATACTTTTGAGTCGTTTATATTCACATCTAGAGCTACTCCAAGATACATTATGAACACATAAGAAATGCATATAGACTTTATCAATTTTGTCGTGATCAACTGGAGTTTAAATTATGTATGTCATAAGATAAAAAGTTAACCTTGCGTTTTTGCGTAATCATCAATATGTTTGTCCATAAAAGCCATTAGTACTGCAATAACATACAAGACCAAAAACTAGGTTATTTATACACCCAAAGCAAATGACGATTTAATGAAAATATTGAAATCTAACATAAGTTGAATAGTTCTAATGTACTTTATGAGTATGAACACAAACCGAACAAACCTAGTCTCAATAGCAGTAATATTTGCATTACCATAACCAAACAATTAATTTTCTGAGTATGATCTACGATGTTTTATTCTAAATTTAATGGATACAAGAAACCAATTAACGGTAATTTTGGTTTGAACGTGTACTCTCCCAGAATTAGATCTCATTCATGCATTTTAGTATTATTTTTAAACTTCTGGATGGATGGAAGATAGATGTGGTAATTTCATTTTAATGTATACCTAATAGAGGGGTCAATAATATCTCAGGGATAGCACCAATCCTTAATTTTTAAAGCAGTATCTGCCTAGCCGGATTTAGAATGTCCTAATTTCTTTTTCTTCATTAGAGTGCGGCTTCTTCTAGACTTAAACCCTTAAACCTCTGTGGCCATTAACGAATGGGTAGTTATTCACACCCAGGAAAACTTGCTATGGGATATTCAGTGCCTTTGGACCGGATGCCGTTTCATTAAGCGCACACCCGCAGTATAACCACATCTTCAGTTTATACTAGTGTCAGATACTTTTGAAAGTACAATTATTATGTGTATTAGAGTTCTAAAGTATTAGCATTCTTATGGTTTTAAAACCGAGTTAGTCTAAAGACATTTTGTTTAATCTGTCCCTCAATTCTCTAAGTAATACTTTATCTAACGTCATTTCTTGAACGTTGACTATTTTTCTATCTTTCTTGATCTTTGTGCCTATAAGAAATTGTTCTTTGTATATGTCCCTCCTGTGTATCTTGTACAAATCATTAATGTACAATTCTTCAGGATATGATTTCATATTGTCTTCTTCTGCCATCTATTTCATTACCAAATAAGATACGTATAATCCCAGTTAATATGCTTGCAATTTTAAGGTCTTTACCCCAGTAATTTCTAGCTCAAAACCCTGAACATACATTTTCATGTGCAGTTACAATATGCCAATTTCAATACTATCATATCTGATATTTCTAGCTCATTTCCAAATATGGTTTACTGAGTGGCCCTTTTTTTGGATGCTGGATATAGAGATTGTTGAGGTTAGGTTCTGCAATTTGCCTTCAATCTTCTTTATCACAGCATAGCATTTTCTCTGTAATAAAAATCAAGATTCGCAAGTGCACAGCATATAGTCACGTTTTTAAATAAAAACCTAATTATTTTGTACATCTCACCTTCTCTAAGATACCTGAATAAACCAGATACTACAAACCTGGACTTGTATGAGACTTTCTCAAATCAATTTATAGAAACTGGGGTTTAAGTGCTTATACTATGAAACTAATTTTCGGATTTAGATTGATGGCATATAGCCTATAATCGGCAGTAGATTCTTTTACGGCAAGCATTACGGTATTGCCCCCTTATATTTCATAAAAGGTTTAATTATACTATTTTTATCTATATCTTAGATGACTTCTGGTAAATACTTCAATAAAGGTGTTAAAGCATTAGATGAACCAAATCTAGGGTATGTAGTCAGAGAAACTCCTGATAAAATAGTGGTTTTTGGAGAAAAAAATGAAAGGTACGATATTCCGATAAAGGAAATTGAACAAGTAGGCGCCAATGTTTTGATTGGATTAAATTCTGCAGACTTGGATAAATATGCAGTTCCGAGAGATGCCCCTCTTCCGGCAGGTAGACAGGATCCTTGGGCAGAGCCAGATAAGGTGGTGGATTTAGCAGCATATGAGGGGAAATATCCAAACACTTTATTTAATAAAGGAGTTCGAGCGAAGAATGAAGACCATGTAGGTCATGTACTAAAGGAGACCAATGATAAAATAGTGGTTTTTGGAGAAAATAATAAAAGATTTGATATTCCCAAATCTGAGATTTATCAGGTAGGTATGAATGTAATAATAAAAATTGACTTTCCTGAGATATTCAAATATGAAGTGCCAAAGGAAGCACCGTTACCCACTGGGGAACCTATAGAAACTGTTGATACGGATGCATTCCCCGAAGATTACCATGGTCCTAAATAACTTACTGTATTAAACCACCTATTTTCATTTTTCATGTTTGTGACCTAAATAATATTTGAGAATTTTGGCGATAATGGCTGTTGAATAATAAACGCTTGAATTGTCCTTAGGTTAACAGTAGCTAAATACAATACAAATGGGAACTTGAATAATCAGGACCTATCAGTACTGGATAACCAATCTAATTCGCTATTTTAACGTCATAACAAGAGATCTCATAATTCAACTAATCAATTATATCGATTACAAATATGATACGAGTAGGATTCAGAACTTAAAGATGCCAAAATCACATCGCAAAAATGGTAGAGTGAAAATAACAAGCCAATATCATTTACCAGAGAAAAATCTAGATTTTTAGAATCAATCAGAGAGCTGAAAATCAAGTCAATTACAGGATTATACTCGCAAAAGAAAAAACAGCGTCGAATATGAATAAATTTGAGCAGATTATTAAATTAACAAATGATTAAGGGTAAAGTCATATTAATTACGGGGGCAAGCAGCGGGATCGGATATACAACGGCCTTAACTTTGTCTAAAGCAGGAGCAACTATTATTGCAGGCGCACGCAGGATTGATAAACTAGAGAGTTTGAAAAAGGCAATTAGAGATCAAAATGGGGAGATCTTGATAAACCAACTAGACGTAACAAAGAGGCAAGATTGCACCAACCTTGCAAATTCGGCTGTTGACAAATATGGAAAGATTGATGTTTTAATAAATAACGCGGGTCTTATGCCGCTGAGTTTTGTAAAGAACTTAAAAATAGACGAGTGGGACAGAATGGTGGATGTAAACATAAAAGGTGTACTATATAGTACAGCAGCTGTTATTCCTCACATGCTATCAAATAAGTCTGGTCATATTGTGAATATTTCTTCAATAGCAGGTAGATTGGTGTTTCCGGCAGGTAGTGTTTACTGCGCTACAAAGCATGCCGTTACTGCATTTAGCGAGGGATTGAGACAGGAATTAAGTCAACGATCTAACATTCGTGTTACTTGCATAGAACCAGGTGTAGTTGCAACAGAGCTTAACAATACCATTACTGATAGTTCACTACAAGGTTTTCTGGAATCGGTTAAAAAAATGGAACCGCTGCAAGCTCAAGACATAGCAAATGCTATTCTATTTGCAATAGATTCGCCAAATCATATGAATGTAAATGAAATTATGATAAGACCTGTACAACAGGAAAGGTAGCCACTACACTTTATTGAATCCTCAATGAAATCTGCAAGGTTAGAACCTGAGTACCATCATTATTCATTTAATGATGATATATATGAAACAAAACCTCGATACTGTACTGCTATTTTTCATAGATTGACTAGGGAACTCTTGTTAATAATTGTAGATCCTGATCCCATAATTTGATAAACCTCTTTTGCCTCAGAAAATTAGGATGAGAACTGAGCCAGGTTTATTTTTTTGGTCATTGAATTTTCATTCTTATTAGTCTGTTTCTTTGGGCTTGGTGAATACGTGTCTTTTGGGGAAATAGAATCCTCCTGGATTAATTATACGTCACAGAGTGACCGTGGATTTACATTCAGTTTTCCATCAAGTTGGACAGTTGTTAAAAGTACACACGAAGATAACGGTGTCATTGCGTTGTCCCTTCCAAATAACTATGATCTATTTGGCGAAAAGATGACATTTGGATTGGAGAAACTACAATCCAAATGTCACATGATGATTATTCTAACCAAGCAATAATAATCTATCAAGGACATTGCAAGAATTTCACCTAATAGATTCAAACCCTTATGTAATATCAGATACATTATGGGAGAGAATTTTGTTTACTCATGAAACTGATAATAGAGTAGTTAAAGTATTGCAGGTTTGGACCTTCAAAGATGATTATATTTATGTTAATTCGTTTGGTACCACACCAGATAGTTACTTTGGTTACATTCCAACAATATATGAGATAATTTCTGGTGTCAAGATTTATACAAAAAATATAACAGATATTCCTTCGGGTAACATTAAAGAATCTATTTATCGGTCTCAATAAGGGTTTATCTTAAAATATCCTAGTAGTTGGAATAAGGTTTTGGGTCTAAATAGGTATCTTTTATATCAAATCAAGATAATCCTCTAGATCATTATTTGGAAAGAATCGATATTTATCATTATGAAAGAGGCGACAACTTATCTTTTACAAAATATGATGAAAACGATTTCATAAAGTAGATTTAGTTGATGAAATTAACTACCTGGCAAATAACTTACAGAACCTTGAATGGAGTTCAGTGAATGACATGAATTCCTCCAAGATTTTCGGAAAGGACCTCATATACACTTACTATTCAAATTTGGGCCCTACCAAATCAAAAGAAATAATGATTAGAAATAACACAGACCTGTTTAAGATTATTTTTACCACTCAAACAGACGAATTCCATAAATTCCTTCCTAATATCAATAAAATAATAGATAGTTTCCAAATCGGTACAACCAAATTGGATTAAATTGTAGAATTTCTAGGATCCAATTGTAATACATTTATATATTTACTTTTGGAATGAAATTCGAAAGAGACTTCAAGAAATGGGATGTAAAGATGAACGAAAATATAATATGTAGAAAAACTCAGGATGACCTGATAAAGAAACTTAACAATCCTCCCTTATTCTCAATTATTATCCCAACTTATAATGAATCACAAAATATAGTTAATTTAGTAAATTCCATCTATACCTGCGTAAAAGCCCAAGGGTGCTATGAGATAGTCATAATTGATGATAATTCTCCAGATTGCACTGTTGATAAGATAATTGAAGCTTTTGATGAAAAAAAAGGATTCAATTTATACAAGATACGTGATACAGTAGGTATTCAGTCGCATAAGCATTTTTTTATTTATCCCCTTCATGATGAGAGCTTTTTTATAAAGATAGTAAAGAGAAAAGAGCGGTCAGGTTTGATATCAGCCATATATGAGGGATTTAAATCTTCAATTAGTGACTATCTTATAGTAATGGATGCTGACTTTTCACATACACCAATACATATCAATAGTTTGATCGAGGAGATCAGAAATTCTAGGTGTGATCTAGTAATTGCATCACGGTACTTGAAGGGTGGTAGAATAGTAGGATGGACTTCAAAGCGGATTTTTTATAGCAAATTTGCCACAAATTTATCAAGACTCTTATTCAGATTGTCTAATGTATCAGATCCAATGTCCGGTTTTTTTGTAACAAAAAGAGATGTCGTAAGGAAAATGGAATTTAACACTTCTGGATTTAAGATTCTTCTAGAGATATTAGTAAAGTCAAAATCTATAAAGATTAAGGAAATTCCCTACACTTTTACTGATAGAGCAAATGGCTCAAGTAAACTTAATTCAAAAGTAACTATTGACTTTTTCAAAAGCTTGTATATCTTGCACAAACATCATTGAGTAGAAGGAACTCATAATGTTTAGGTAGGCATCATTAAGAGGACAAATTCCTTGACAACTTACTCTAGAATTCTCTCGTTCTTACCGAGTGCAACTGAAATTATTTTTGAATTAGGACTTGATGATATCTTAAAAGGTGTTACTCACGAATGTAATTATCCTAAAAGAGCTCTACAAATACCAAAGATAATTGAACCATCAATAGATTTTGAACAACTGGATAGTTCAGATATAGATAAGAAAGTAATGGAAATGTCATTCAAAAAAGAGCCATTATTCAAGATCGATGTAGATAAAATAAGGGAAATAAAACCAGATCTGATAATTAGTCAGAATATGTGCTCAGTGTGCGCACCTTTTGATAAGGAAATACAGAGAACTGTTGAGATCTTGGGATATGAACCTCGTAATTTAGTACTGAATCCTTCGAGCCTTTCTGAAATATTTCAAAGTATAATAGTTTTGGGTAAAGAATTAGACAGAGAACAAGAGGCTCTTAAGGTTACCTCTCAGCTTGAGGAAAGAATTAACAAAATAAAGTCGATTTTACATGATCCAGTCAAGAAACACCTTTTTGATAGTCGACCCAAGGTCTTGTGCTTAGATTGGCTGAACCCGTTTTATGTTGCCGGGCATTGGGTACCTGAAATGCTAGATATAGTTGGAGCAAAGGGTTTAAATGGACAGGGCGGTTTGGATTCCCACCAAATTAACTCAACGAAAATAGCACAGTTGGATCCAAACAAGGTGATTTTAATGCCATGCGGGTTTGATATTACTAGGACCCAGAAAGAATATCAAAAGATAAAAGATTCAAAGTGGGATTCATTAAGAGCAAATAGAGAAAAGGAAATCTATATCGTAAATTCTAGTGCATTTTTCAGTAAACCTAGTCCTAGAATCGTAATTGGAATAGAAATATTAAGCAAGATTGTTCATCCTGAAGCGTTTGAGGATATAAGAATTCCAAATTCGGGTTTCATTAAAATCTAATTTATCAATAGATTGTTAGATAAAGACAAAAGAAAACATGGTTATTTTACTAAATAACAAACGCAGCCATTTCTCCGGGTAATATCATGGAGTTTTGCAGGATAGGAATGAATAGTGCCATCTTTATTTTCATATATCGAACCTATCGGAAAATACAACTGTGAAGTCGGATCATACAAATTGTCATTATACCCATACATTAAATTTGAAATTTCAATTTCATACCTAATCGGATATGGGGAATAACTGATTCTATTCCACCACTCTACTCCAGTAAAGCTTTGATGAAACTGAAAAGCAAACTGTTCTCGATCCACTCTAAGAGAAAATTTTTCATCCTCATTTGAATTGAGATCTTTTAAATAAAATTCCAATTTTGAGTCATTATCTAGAAAATTGATTTGTCTATGGTATAAGTGTCCTATTTGTGGTAAGACTTTAGCAAATCGATATTGATTATGACCTTTAAAAATTGCCTCAAAATAATCCTGGTTGTCGAATTGGCAAATTAAGTTCAGTTCCACTGCAAAATGTTGGATATTAAAAATTTCTAACAAGTACAGCATCCAAGATTTGTCAGGGATCCTATTACCATTGTCTTTTATTATTTTTAAATTATCTGTGATAATTGTAAATTTTGCAACATCTTTTCCATATTCATTCTGTGGAGTATCGATACAACCGTACCAATAATGCATATTAATTTACAAATGATTCTGTATTTATTCTAGAGTACTTGTGGAAAGCTTGGATTAGGTAAACTGCTAATGATATGAAAAAGAAGGATTGAATTCTTTCAACCTAAGGCAACAATATAGAAACCTGTAGTTTGTTAATTCTTTAAGAGACCTGGAAAACATTTAGAACCACTATTTAGAAGTAGCAAAAATCATCTCCCTGGGTTTGATTATTAAAATAAAGTACCTTCGAGAATTACCGAGGAGAATCCATCTTGTATAATTACGAATTCGTATGATCTTGCTTTTATAGAATATAATAAAATATAGCTTACTCCTGAAACAATAGCATGGTTGATGAAAAAATTGAACTGGATCAAATTTCTACCAAGAAAAAAATTTCTCAGCCCCCATTGAATTTACTTTTTAATCCTTCTTTGATAGGAAGGAATGATGTTTGGCAGATTAATATTGTTAAACTCTTAGAGACATTGTTATCTACTTTAACTAAATCTTCGTATAAGGACCTACGAGTATGCGGTGTGGCGATTTTAACATCAACACTGATTCATAGACTTAAGGTAGAATCTATCTTTCGATTAGAAAAAATTGCGAATAAAGATCAACAAACTGTATCTGAACGGGAAAAGGAATTTATTGAAATGGCTCCGATCCCAGAGATTTCTAATCTTACCTTACCATTTAGAAAAGAATTATCATATCCAGTATCATTAGAGGATCTAATTTCTATACTGGAGACGATGATAACCGACCTTACTAATCCAGTTGTAAAGAGAACTAGTCTAAATCTGGAACCTGTCGAAGTAATAGACTTTCAACATTATTTGATTAAATTTGAAAAAATAATAGAGGAATTTGAACAAAAGATTATGATAAGACTAGAAAATGAAAGAGAAATAAATTTTAATGAAATGATGAGTGGATTAGACAGAATTGATATTGCTAGATACTTCATTGCTATGCTTTATCTTAGCATGAAGGATAAGGTAGAAATTATCACAGGATTTACTGACCTGAATAATGGAATAGAATATTTAGATTCTTCAACAGAGATGACGGAAAGTATTGAATCAACAGATAAGATATCAACTTGGATAAAAATTGCTCCCAAAAATAGATTGGAGGAAAAGTAGATGACCAAATTACCACCTGATGAAATTATAGCTCGCATTGAGGCAGCGTTATATTCTGCTGGGCGCCCCCTGACAATTGATGACATAGTGATAGCCTCGGGGATAGATTCTAGAGAGAGAATTAAGCGACTCTTGAATGAACTTATCAACAAGACTAGAGTAGCATTCAAAGCACTGGAGATAGCTAAGCTGGAGGACGGTACTTACGTATTTCAGCTGAAACCCAGTTACGCTCCAATAATTAAAAAGTTTTCCAATAAGCCTCAGATTTCTAATTCCGTAATGAAAACACTATCTTATGTGGCTTATGAACAGCCCGTTACCAGTAAGAGATTAGTAGAAATTAGGGGTTCCAAAGTATATACACACTTGAAGGAATTACAAGATTTGGAGTTTATTAATCAAAAAAGTTCAGGGAGGCTCAAGATTTATACAACCACAACGAAATTTAAGAATTATTTTGGAATTAGCGATTTAACAGTGCTTAAAAAAAGCTTGCTTATAAATCCAACAGGATTTTCAAAGAAAAACACTTAATTATAGTTTTGCCAAATTTGAACTGTGCGTAAATCTATCGAAAATTTGGGAGGCAGAAAATTAACAGGAGGAAGAATAATTCCCAACCGAACTAGAAGGAAATATGAAATAGATAGATACCCAAACGAACCAACTGTAGGTGATACTAAGAATGTAATTCGCAGGGTTCGAGGGAATAATGTTAAAGTTGCATTTAAGTTTGCCGAATATGCAAATGTAAATGATCAAGACACCAAGAAAACAACTAGGGTCAAGATAATTAGGGTCAACAAGAATCCTGCAAATAAAGATTATACAAGAAGAGGTGTAGTTACCAAAGGTTCAATTCTAGAGACCGAATTGGGTCTAGCTAAGGTTGTTTCAAGACCCGGACAAGATGGTATTGTTAATGCAATTATCATAAAACAATAATAATTGCTTAATTTATATCCAAAAGAATAGGAATTTATAAAATATAATTTTAATATCCTTATTGGTAAGGATAGGGATTACGGTTTTTCCAGGTAGTAATTGTGATCGCGATATTCATCATATTTTGAATAATATTCTGCATGTAGACGCAAGATATATCTGGTACAAATCGTCTTTTGATTATTTTGACTGTATAATAATACCCGGGGGATTCACTTATGGGGACAGGTTAAGAGCCGGTGCCATAGCTGCACACAGCACCATCATGAATAAAATAATGGAACTAGCAGACGATAATGTTCCAATATTGGGAATATGTAATGGATTTCAGATACTTGTTGAATCTGGAATACTCCCGGGTGCACTGATAGTCAACGAATCTTTGAATTTTATATGTAAATGGATGAATGTGATTGTTACCAATACTGATACTCCATTTACAAATCTGTATGATAAAAATCAGAGGATTTCTCTCCCCATAGCGCATGGTGAGGGTAGATTCGTGGTCGATGATAAATCCTATAACAAAATTAAGAAAAAAAATCAAGTCACTCTAGAATATTGGAAACATAATCCGAATGGTTCTTTAAACAGCATAGCAGCCATTTGTAACGAAAAAGGAAATGTTATGGGAATGATGCCACACCCAGAAAGAGGTAGTGACAAAGATTTGATCCCTGCTGGTTATGATCAAAGTTCCATATTGATATTTAAGTCTATGATTAACTATCTTAAGTAGAAATTAGGAATTAAAGATGAATATCCTTAACACAGAAGAATATAATTATCTAAAAAAGAAACTGCACAGGAAACCAAATGAATTGGAGCAGTATATCATAAGTGCCGAGTGGTCTGAACATTGTTCTTATAAATCTTCTAAAAATCATCTTAAATTATTACCAATGAATGGTGATTATGTGCTAGTTGGCCCTGGTTATGATGCGGGAGTAATAGAAGTAGGTAATGGTTATGTAGTCACTATTCACATCGAAAGTCACAATCATCCATCGGCGGTGGAACCATATGGGGGTGCAGCAACGGGGGTAGGAGGCGTACTTAGAGACATATTGTCAATGGGTTCCCGTCCAATTGCGCTATTTAATGCATTAAGGTTCGGTCAAGTCGACAAGGATTCAAAATTTGAATCAAAGAATAGATGGTTAATAAAAAACGTAGTTAAGGGCATTGCAGATTATGGTAATTGTATAGGGGTCCCGACAGTCGGCGGAGAGGTAGAGTTTGACCAGTCATTTGATAATTATTGTTTAGTAGATGTCGCATCAATCGGATATACAAAACTTGGCAATCTTGTTGCTAACAAGGCAAGAAAAGGAGATTCTCTGATTTTGGGTGGAAATGCTACAGGGGTGGATGGAATTCATGGGGCTTCTTTTGCTTCAAAAAATTTAGATGAAGATAACCGGTCTGCGGTTCAGATACCAGACCCATTTTTAGAAAAAGTGCTCATGGAAGCTACATTAGAGGCGATAGAAAACGATTGTATCAAGACCATGAAAGATCTTGGAGGTGGAGGATTGGCTTGTTGCTTGTCTGAAACAGCTGATAATTTGAAAAAGGGCTTTCTAGTGGATTTATCCACTATTCCATTAAAGCAAAAGGACATGACGGATGCACAGATCTTGATTTCAGAATCGCAGGAGCGCATGTTATATATCGTCAACTCGAAAAAGAAAAACAAATTCTTCAAGATTTTTGACAAACATAATGTGAATTATGCTGAAATAGGACATGTGACTGATGACTTGAATCTCTCAGTTATTAGAGAAGGTGACGAATTGGCTTGTATGCCTGCACAAATTATCGCTCACGCCCCCTTGTTGAATAGAAAATCTAAGGAGCCGGCTTACCTTGAATCAATTCAAAAATCGTATCGAGAACCGAAACCTCAAATCAACATCAAGAAAATGATATTTAAGATGTTATCTAACCCCTCCATATGCAGTCGCAAATGGATCTATGAGCAGTATGACCATGAGGTTGGAGTTAGAACGGTTTCAAAACCAGGGGCATCTGATAGTTCAGTTATCAAACTCGACGATAATAAATTCCTGAGTTTTAAACTAGACGGTAACTCAAAACATTGTTATCTAGATCCTTACAGGGGCATAATAGGATGTTTGTCTGAATCCCTTAGAAACATTACTTGTGTGGGGGCCAGCCCAATAGGGATAGTTGATCACTTACAGTTTGGAAATCCTGAAAATGAAGAAATTTTTTGGACATTCTTACAGACAATTAGAGGAATTAGAGATTACTGCAAATTCATGAACATACCTGTTGTCGGTGGAAAGGTAAGTTTGTATAATGAAACTAACTCTGGTCCAATAAAACCCTCCCCTGTAATAGGAATGTTAGGGTTAATTGATGCTAAGAATAAGATAAAGTATCCAATGTATCTATCAAACCAATCAATCTTTATTGTCGGAACAACCAAAGATGAAATGGGTGGATCAGAATATTTTGAATATTGTTTGGATATTGTTGGTGGAGATGTTCCCAGTGTTGATTTAGAGGAACAAAGAAATATCATAGAGACTATCAAAAAATTGATTGACAGAGATCTAATCTATGGAGTCCATGATTGCTCAAAGGGTGGTATAATAGTTTCAATGCTGGAAATGGCCATTCATAGTAATATCGGATTTAAAATTTCAGTCGACGAGATTCCAAACAAATGCTCTCGATTAGAATATTTACTCTTTTCAGAGTCTCATAATCGATTCATTTTTTCAACCGATCACGATTCAATGATTATTACATACTTAAAAAAGATGAAAATTCCATATGCTAGAATTGGAAATAGTTCAGATGATAGAACTTGCATAATTAAAAATAAAGATAAAACAATTTTCAAAAGTTCGTTGAAGACCATTTCTCAAGCCTATCACAGCTCCTTTCCAAATCTATTTGAAAAACATATCTAATTAATTTCTTTTTTGCCTAGCAAACCTGATACAAAACATTTTACCGTATGTGGTCTAAATATTAAATAGAAAGAATAACGGAGATATGTCTTCTAATGGTTCATGAAAATTGTGGTGTGGTTGGCATATTTTCTTTGGGAGGAGAAAACATAGTACCTTATTTGATAGATTGTCTTAGATCACTGCAACATCGAGGACAAGAATCATGGGGTATTGCCGTACCAAAGAAATTACCTTTTAAAAAAACCGGTTTGGTTTCGGGTTCGGCAAATGAATTTGATAAATTAATTACAAAATTTTCTTCTAATATCGGGATCGGCCATGTGAGATATTCTACTTTTGGCTCAAGTTCTCTAGAGAATGCACAGCCATTAAAGGTTAAAGATTTATGCATTGCTCACAATGGGACCATTACAAACGCTGAACAGCTTTCTACCATGGTTGGTGGCTGTACTTTTACACCACAGAATATGACAGATACTCTAGTTGCTGCCCAAAGGCTAGTTAGTATTCTTAAAAAGAAGGATGATATGAAGGCCGCAATGGCAATACTCAAAAATGAGATGGTAGGATCTTATTGTTTTACATTTCTAACTGACTCAAATACAATATATGCTGCAAGAGACCCTAAAGGGTTTAGACCTCTTGTATTGGGATTACATAAGGATACTGATACTTACATAATTGCATCAGAATCGTGTGCATTGTCAACTGTTGGTGCAATTCTTTTGAGAGATATTGAACCAGGCGAGTTGATAAGAATAGACAAGAACGGCTTTAAATCCGAAAGATTTTCTGAATCTGGTAATCACGCGCATTGTGCATTTGAGTTCACTTACTTTGCGCACCCAAGTTCAATAATGGAAGGGATTAATATTTATCTTGCAAGGAAAAAGATAGGGGAATATTTAGCACTCAAATTTCCCATTGATGATGCTGATGTGGTAATCCCTGTGCCTGATTCTTCAAGACCTGCAGCCTTAGGATATGCCTTAAAACTTGGACTACCATTTGAAGAAGGTTTGCTAAAGGATAGATATAGCAAGAAAGGTTCGATGAGGAGCTTCATAGAACCCTTAGTTAAAGATAGAAAGGAAATCAACCAAAATATTATGCCAATAAGAGAAATGATAGAGAATAGGCATGTAATAATTGTGGATGATAGCATTGTAAGGGGAACGAGTTCTAAAGCAATAATTGAGTCGGTCAAACAAGCAGGAGCCAAAAAAATTTCCATGGTTGTTACGTATCCACCTATTAGATATCCATGTTACGCCGGAATTGATTTTCCATCACAAGAAGAATTGATAGCATTTCAGGTCGCAAAGAGTGAAGTGGATTTAGATATTATTGGTAACAAAGTAGCCAGATTTATAGGAGCCGATGAAGTTTGTTATAACGATAATGTGAATCTCGCAAAAGGCATAGGTTTGAAAAAGAGCGAATTATGTTTCTCCTGTTCGTCTGGAGATTATACTCCACTTGGAATAAAACCTGATTTTGGTTCAAGGTATCAAATTAACGATAAGATATTTGTAGATTAGAATTTAAATCCCTTCTACCTAGTATGATCATATTGAGTTTAGAAGAGCTTCGCGAAAAGGCATTTTTTCAAAATTCAATCGATGTATGGATAATGTTGTGTGAGGAAAAGAAATGGGATTATTCTGATATTGAGAATTATTTAAATTTCATAGATTACTTATTTTCAAATGGAATAAAGATACAACGATTTCCACTTTGTATAAAAGAGTCCGGAGGAATGTTTGAAAGAGGAAAAGACAAGACTAGCTTTTTGGAGAGACTTTCAAAAGTTCAGTCTGACAATGCATCGGCGTTCACCATTAAGCTGACACAATCAGCCATTGCTACTATGAGAGGCTTTACCTTATAGTTCAGGTTCTATGGTTTGGTGGTCCAGAATGTAGATTTTTGGATCCTCCATGAATAATAATCTTTAATAATTTTAATGTTGTAAATGCTAGGTTCCATATTTTGAATTTGATCGCGGTCCACCCACACGCATTGAGCCGAACCAATTTGCAATCCCTTTTCAGGAATATTTGTAATAATACAAACGAATACTGATTCGATGACGTGTAATCCAATTTGGTCGTCGATATTTGAATAGATACCCAAAATTTCAATGGGTTCTACACAGAGTGTAGTTTGATGAAAAATGGATCTCCGCAAAGCTTCTTCAGCCATTTCTCCATACCTAACAAAATCACCAGGGAGACTCAAGATGTTCGTATTCTCAGCCTCTTGGGTTCTCAGAAAAAGTATCTTGTTAAGGTTATTGCTGCAAATAGCAGTAACCCTATTGAGAGGATGACAGTAACAGTCTTTATTCATGAGGTGAGGGATCTTGAATGGAATGAATCAATGGACCATAGTCACAAAGCAAAGTTCGCTTTTAATTCCTTTTTTGTAATGTTATCTACCCATAGGAATTTTCTCTGCAGTGTACTTGTATACATCCTGTTCCAATCCAATTCAACTATATTCATCCACGAACGAAACACTCTGGGGTCAATATAATTTCGTAAAGAAGTTCCTAAATTATATTCCCTTGTCTCTTTCTGTAACTTCACTTGGAATTCTAGCTTTTGGACCCTTTCAATCAATCTCGATTTCTGTTTTTCTGTTTTCCAATTCTTTCCCTTCAAGTCTGTCTTTAGGGCGTTTATAAGCTCAATTTTCTTTTTCATGGACTCCTCATATTTTGCAATCGATGTAATACTTGCTGGATTTTTTGGATCTATTCCCTTTTTGTGGTTACATGTTATGGCAGCTTGCAAGTTAGCATATTTGGCAACATAAATCTTTTCAAATTCAGTTGATTCAGGTTTCACTGCAATTGGAGGATTTTTAAGTGATTTTTTGACAATATTTGTGGCGATAAAAGTTCTAAAAACTTTTGCAGTAAGTCCGGGAACATTTTTAGGGTCTATATTCCTAAGAAAGGTATTTACTTTCATAGAGTTAATATTATCAAAAATCGGATCTGTTTCCTTCTTGTTTTTTGTAAACAGACTTAGGTTGTTAAATAAAAGTAATTTGTCATCAGAATCGATCAATAATGATTTTTGCCAGGGGACACTATCTTTTCCAAGGAAACTAAACTCTAATATTTTATGTTTCTTGTCAATTACTTTGAATTTAAGATGTTCCTTTCTGAGGGTAGTTGCACCCACGGTGTCTGCTTCATCAGGATCCTTTTCATCACCAACTCTCATCGCCATTTTTATTATGAGATAACATACAGTGGCAATTTTCTTCTTATCATGATCATTTGATGTCATTTTCCTCACGATCTCCCGTTCTATCTTGTCAATATATTTTTCAAGGTTTTGAGCCTTATCGTACTTGGCTTTGTCATAATTTTGGCGGATTACAGATGAATCGTGTAACCAAACATATTTTCTTTTCCCAGTCAGCGTTTCTATCCAAGATGCTAACCAGGTAGAGCTATGATCATGAATGATTTTTTGCCATGGTCCTTCCGGGGCAGCTGCGTCTTCACCCAGGTTGAGTATGACATCTTCGGGCTTGACACGAGGCTTCCATCTACCCCTCAATGGATGTTGTCCTCTGCCCATAAACAACCCTGGAGGTTCAACTAACCAATTTGCCACTTCTACCTCTATGTCATCTACTACTGCTTTCCCGAAATAATTTCTTAATTTTTCTTTCTCTTTTTTTTTCTCTAATGCTATTTTTTTTCTTTCCTCTCGGGACAGGTTACTCCAAGCTAATTTTTCTCGTTCCTTTGTCTCCTTTTCACCATCAACATAGGTTATAAAATCGTTCATATCTAATTGACCAATGTCTTGAAGACCTTCTTGGATTTCCTTGGGTAACAATTTCTTGAAATCTGTCAAAAAATTTTGCTGAAAGACAGGATCTTGCACGTAGTGAGTGTCCTTCTTCTTTGTCCATGCATAGATCAATTCTTCTTGATCCTTCGTTAGTGTGTAATTCTGCTTATCTATTTTGAATGACAAATTCTTAGATATGTATTCGGGTGGAAAGCATACCCCGTTATGATGAAGCGTAACCCATTTTTGGTTGCTGTTATTTCCCCGATTTTGATCATGTTTATCATCAGAAGCAATCGAAATGGAAGACAATTTATATAAAATTATTTTGATTTAGAATATAAAACTATTCTCCCAAAAAACAATTACTTTACAGTGGACTTTGACCACGTTTTGTCTAAATCGTAATTATTGCAATTGATAGTGGATATATTCTAATTTTGTGGGTGCAGGTTAAGGTATTCCCGAGTCTTTCAAAATCAAGCTGGATTTCATCTACTTACGTTTAAAATTTAGTAAGGATACCAGATTTATTCCTGTAACAAACCCCGAATTCGGTAAGTTTTTGAATCTCTATTTCGTTAAAAATAGTCCCGTCCACACAAACGAGCTTGTCATTTATGCAACAGCTTGAACAAATTCCAATCCCGCATTTCATATATCTTTCTATGCTAGCCTCGATGTGGATACCATTCTTTATTGCGAGATCTAAAGCTTTTTTCATCATCATTTCGGGTCCGCACGTGTAAATGATATCTATGTCTTTATTAATCATGAGAAAGTCCTTTAAAATATCAGTAGGGTAACCTTCGGTTCCAAAGGAACCGTCTTCAGTCGCGATAAGCAAGTCAATTTTGTTTTCTTTGGTCCACTTAGATATCAAGTCTGTAAAAAATAGTTCGGATCTAGTCTTAGCACCTAAAATGAATGTAAATTTACATTGATGTTGTTTTATGTAATAAAGTAACCTTATGAGTGGGACAAGTCCGGTGCCGCCACCCAAAAAAATAATTTTTGTATGAGATTTGTTAAATGAAAATGAATTTCCGTAAGGTCCGCGAATTCCAATTCTGTCTCCTTTACCTTTATTGAATAAAGAGGTGGAACCATATCCATTCTTTCTAATTGTTATAGCAGCGTGGTTTTTCTTGTCACTTACCATAATACTAAGTGGAAGTTCTTCTTTCCTTGGTATCCATACCATAAAAAATTGCCCAGGTTTTGATAGACTCCCCAGTGAGTCCTTAAATATAAAGGTCTTGACTGAGGGAGACTCGAGGACGACATCTTCAATTTCTACCACTCTAATCAAGTTCTTATCTGTGGACAATTCCTATAATCTCCTTAACCTCGCTGATATCGGCAGCCTCTAAATAGGAATGCAAACCCCTGATAATCTTTCCAATTGAATATATCCCTTTCAACCCTATCAAACTACCTATCTGAATAGCAGAAGCTCCTGCCATCATGTATTCTATGACATCTTCATATGTCATGATCCCACCACAACCAATTATGGGAATTCTTAAACTCTTGCTCAACTCATATACACATCGAACCCCTAGAGGCTTTATAGCCCTTCCAGAAAGACCACCGATCTTATTTTCCAAGACCGGACATCGAGTTTCAATGTCTATCTTCATCGCCCTGAGGGTATTGATAGCAGTAATTCCATCTGCACCGGCGCTTTCAGCTATCTTTGCAACTTCTATTATGTCTGATTTGCCCAAACCTACCTTGACAAAAAGCGGTTTTGTCGTATCCCTCTTGATTGACTTTATAATATCATAAACCAAATTGACATCATCTCCAATTTCCATTCCCATTTTTTCTACGTGGGGACAGGAAAGATTTAATTCAAAACCCAAAATATTAAGATTTTTGAACTTGTTGGCAATGACGGAGAATTCACTCTCGTCTGATCCAACCAAACTTATAATCAGCGGTCCATTATTCTTAGAAATTTCCTTTGAAAACGACTCTGTACCAGGATTTGCGAGTCCGACGGCATTTATGTAACTCATGTTATCTACACTGACTATCGTGGGATTTCTGTAACCATCGCGGGGCAACAGACTAATCGATTTGCTTACAATAGCCCCAGCACCGAGGTTATACAATCGATTAAAAATACTTTGAGACAGTCCCAAAATGCCCGAGGCCACAATCACTGGATTTCTTAAATTTAAACCTGCAATCTTTATAGGTATATCATAATCCAATTCGCTATAAAAAAATCATGTTTTACAATTCTTAAAAATCTATCGGAGGCTCTAGGCCCTTCTTGTACGGGTGTTTCGATAAACTCGCGGTCCTATCTAAATGACTATTAACGAAATATACCTGAAAGTCGCACATCTAGGATGTCAGTCACACTCCTAAAGACCTCTTCGCCATTCATAACACTTATTCAAGTACAATATTCGTGCGAATAGATTTCAGAAGGTAGAAATTAGGTCAGTTTGGCCAGATAATTTTGGTCATGTTGAACTCGATTACACCAATTATTCTACGGAGAAAAGGTTAAAAAGTGATCCATCTAAGATATTTCATGAAACAAGAACACGCCACACTGTATGATGTACAGATTTCAGAACTTTATGATCGGATAAAGGGATATCTTAAGTCTCTTAAATTTGAAATTATTTATGAAGAAAAAGACGAAGAATATTTGGACCTTAAGGCACACAAAGGTGGTAAGGCCAGTGTTATTGTGGGAAATGTAAGGGACGTGGAGATAATGATTAGCGGCGCCAAGAGTGCAACCCCTTACTACGATATTGTACTCCGAACCGGAGCGTGGGGTAAAGATATTGTAGTTCCTACTGTAATTGCAGGCGTCTTAACAGCTGGAATAGCTGCTGCTCCGGTGGCTGCGATTGAAGCTTATCGAGCCCACTCATTCGAGAAAAATTTTTGGAAATTTATTACCACAAACTTATCTGAAATTGGGGAGGGGAAGGGAACTATGTCTACCGTTGTAACTGTGACGCCATAAGTTAGTGATTATTGGATATTTGACTACCCTGGTCAAAATTATTTTTGCAGATCAGGGATATACCTTTGGGATTTACCATGATTCCTTGGAGAATGATAATCTCTAAACAGAAAATTTAGCAAGTTTGGATTAATTAATTTGTTGGATATCAATACAAGTAATTTTGCGAGGCAGTAGCGCCTATGGAACACAGATAACATGAATTAAGGATGAGCTACAACGGAAATAAGACGTGCAAAATACATAAAAATGTCAAATCATGACTAGAATACTAGCAAGAATAAATTGACTTTATGTGGTTCTATTAGTAGTGATTTTCGATTTGTTTCTCAAGAACCAAACAAAAATAGTGACAAAGGGCAAAGATGCTGCTCCGTATGCGACCTCAGTCGGCACTTTGGAATTTAATGATAACCCCAGACCTAGGTACATGGCTAGCATTACGCAAATAATTCCTATTGTAACGTACTCTTTAGTCACAAGAAGAAATTTTGCTACATCAAATCTTGGATAGTGATTTGAGTGATAAATAACCGGCATAATGAACATAACTGTTGCTGCTGCTACTGCATAAAGTGATGCTAGAAGGACTATGTTATCTAGTAACTGAAAATAAACTGGCTGGCTCACTGTGATATTCAAGAGAAAACCAAAGAAAATTGAGGATGCAGCAGCTAAGATTTGGCACCAACGCATACCCGCTCCAACTCTATCATAGTCTTCCGTGGAGGTACTCTCTACAAGATTACTGGGCAAATGCCTGTAAAATCTTATGAAAATGATCATAAAAGGCAATAAGGCCAGGCCATATGCAATCTCACTCGGCACTTTGGAATTTAATGATAACCCCAGACCTAGGTACATGGCTAGCATTACGCAGATTATACCTATCAGAGTATATCTCTTGGTTGCTAAAAGATATTTCTCCACATCAAATTTATGATAATGTAGCATATGATGGACAACAGGCATTATGAACATGGCAGTCGCTGTTGTTACTGCGTAAAGTGCCGTTAAGAGAACTAAGTTGTCAAATAATTGGAAGTAAGACGGAGGATTTACTGCTATCTTTAGCACAAAACCAAAGAAAATTGAGGATGCAGCAGCTAAGATTTGGGACCACCTGAGAGATGCGCCAACCCGGTCGTATTTCTCAGAAGAGGATCGCTTTATGGGATCATCGTCCGGAAGAGATGACATATGATAACATTTTGCTTTCAATCTAGTAACTATATAAACTCTACCATTTAGTAACCAATTTCATGTTTTATTATTCCTTATCTCACCTATAGATGTAAAATATAGCCAATAAATGCATAGCAGGCTGTTCCAAATTGCTAAGAATGAAAGTTTCTAATATTTGTATTTGCAATCAATAAAGACTACTTGATTGTTAGAGGATTCTTCAAAACAAACTGATTAGGTGACAAAATCAACCCCGAAATCATTTTCCGAAAATACAATAACTAACACAGACAGGCCTAATTCTGTAAACAGCAAACTCATTTTAATGCCTTAATCTTGATGAACAATAAGGATATAAAGATAAAAGGCAATAAGGCCAGGCCATATGCAATCTCAGTCGGCACTTTGGAATTTAATGATAACCCCAGACCTAGGTACATGGCTAGCATTACGCAGATTATACCTATCAGAGTATATCTCTTGGTTGCTAAATGATATTTCTCCACATCAAATTTATGATAATGTAGCATATGATGGACAACAGGCATTATGAACATGGCAGTCGCTGTTGTTACTGCGTAAAGTGCCGTTAAGAGAACTAAGTTGTCAAATAATTGGAAGTAAGACGGAGAATTCAATGTAATATCTAAGAAAAAACCAAAGAAAATCGAAGAAGAAGCTCCCAATACAATGGCCCAGTCTAAAAGTGATCCAACTTTAGAATAGTGTTCTGTAGAGCTACTCCTTAGGGGATCATCGTCTGGTTCAAATGACATTGGTGAAATAACTTAATCTATCTTCACTATTTAAACCGGGAGGCGAACTGATTCGCAAGTGAAGTATAATAAATGAATGAGATCATAATACTATAGAAAGCTATTTTGAATATTTCAACATTGGGACATTTGGATTTGATTTAGGTAGCAGTAGCAATTGCACTAGTGATAGAAATGAAGTATATGAGCAATGTTCATTTTTTTACAAAAGTGACCATCCTAATTTCATTTAACTATTTCCTACACTTTCAAAATCATCTTTGTATTCAAGACAAATAGAAAATCGAGTAAAATAATTTGATTTGCTAAACCCTTTTATTTTAGTTGCGGCATTGATCACATATTTTCCATTATTATTAAGTCCATTTGATTGAAATTAAGATGGTATTAGAGTATATTTTGGAAGTCCAAAGGGATAATGTTTTTTCATGAAGGAAAATTAAAATACCTATCTGATTCTTAATACAGAGCACTTGATGCATGTCATATTTTAGACCAATCTAAAATCATTTTTTGAATATTTTTTAGATATTTGGTCATGAATAACCTCATAAACCATTCAATCTTAAGTATTCTCTGCTCATTGTTAATAAGACAATCTGGATGGGTTAGAATATATTATACGTATATTTTATTTGATTTGCTTACACACATCAGAGCTGGGCTTGCCGGGGTAGCTCAGCCTGGTCAGAGCGTTCGACTCATAATCGAAAGGTCGCGGGCTCAAATCCCGCCTCCGGCACTTTTTTTTGATTTAAGTAACTAGTTATGTAAAATTTATTAAAGATCATACAATCTTTATCAATAATGCAACTCTTTAGCAATATTTAAATTAAGCATAACGTGAATATCAGTTGATTTGCAAAAATCAAAAAAACTCAGAAAGAATTCTCGAAATAGATTAATACTATCTATGGTTTATAGACGATGACCATCTGTATCAATAATTAATCTATTTGATTTTTTTGTTGATGATCCAAAATTTTCGCTGATAAACAAACGTAAAACACATCAGGAATAAGCATTTTTGCGAATCAGGTGCTGGTTGAAACCCCTCCAATCAGTATATCTATTACAACTATCCCATTGTTCATAATTTATGACTTTTTTTAGATCGAGTCTATTTAACCAGTTTTGAGATTGTAAATCAGGTTCGACTTCAAACTTTTTTACATATCCAAGACAAAGATATGCTATAGGTTTAACGGCAGATGGAAGTTTAAGAATCCTTTTCAAGTCTTTATTGTTGATTATGCTGACCCAGCCAACACCCATATTTTCAGCCCGGGCGGCAAGCCACAAATTTTGAATAGCGCAGCATACACTATAAATCCCCGCCTCCTTGATTGTCATTCTCCCTATTACGTAGGGTCCAAAACGCTTGTGATCATAAGTTACGCATATATTTAGATCAGATTCTATTATTCCTTCTAATTTCAGATCTAAATATTTCCTTTTCCTTTCTTTATCTTTTTCTAGCAATTCAATTGATTTCAGTCTCTCTTTCGAGAATGATTCTTTGATACTCAGACGACTCTTTCTGTCCCTTATTAAGATAAAATTCCATGGTTGTGAATAGCCTACTGATGGTGCGTGATGAGCGGCTTTCAGTATCCTCAATAAAACCTTATTACTAATCTTCTTCTTAATGAAGTTCCTCCTTACATCCCGACGTGAGAAAATTATTTTATAAAAGATCTCCTTTTCAATTTCGGTAAAATGCCCCATCTTATTATCTGTCAATTATCTAATAACAGAAGTGATTAACTTTCAATATAGATTTATACTTCAGTATGATTAGATTATATCAAATCTAATCAATATCAACGAAATTCTTCTAGAGGGATGTACAGTCTTTTAGATTGACTTTAGGGATTTGGGAAGGGGTCAACACGACAAGTTACCACTGAAAGATTAATAGATTGGTAAGTTTATAAATAAAGTTGGGTCCAATTTTTTTGGCTATTGAACTTAAAGATTTTTACTTAGTTAATGAATCTGATCAATGTTAGACTAGTGGTTTTATCTCAAATTTTCAGAACATACTACCTATAAGATAATATCAAGGAGATTCTAAATCGAAGTACAGCATTCCTTAGCAAACTATATAATCCGACTTGATATGATGATCGAGTAACTTGGCCGATGGTTTCTTTGTAACTGGGACTGATACAGGCATTGGAAAAACTTTGATAACCGCCTCGCTAGCTTGGAAATTCTCTAAGGAAATTAGCAAAATTTGTGCAATGAAACCATTTGCTACAGGAATTTCAGAGTATTCAAACAAGTTTAGGTCCAAAGATCTAGCAATTTTGGCTAGGGCCATTGAATTAGAGGAAAAACAAGAGAATTTGAACCCATATTTTTATCCTCTACCTTGTTCACCGTACATGGCCAGCTCATTGCTAAACTTGCCTCCTCCATCAGTAGGATATGCTATCAAGAAATTCAAATTGTTGCAGAAAAAATATGATTATCTCCTAGTTGAGGGAATAGGTGGGATAATGGTGCCATTAAACACAAAGCATACATTACTAAACTTTATTAAATTAACAAAGCTAAAGGTTGTAATTATCGCGACCCCGAAATTAGGAACATTTAATCATATTTTGCTTACTGTAAAAATTTGTAAGTCAAGTGGTATTCCCATAAAAGGAATAGTTATAAATAAAATGCCCAATCAGCCAAGCAAGATTGAGGCAGAAATTCCCTCATTTATCCAAGAATTTACAAAATTACCCATACTGGGTGTAATCCCAACGTTGAACAAATTCAAAATTAATGAGTCGACATTCTCCAAAATTTCTAAACTGATCAATATTAATCCCAAGAATTAGCCACACTCTGATTTGTCAAAATAATCCACTGTACTATTCTGTGTTTAAAAACCAGCAGCGAAATGGGTTTGAAAAATATTCATCTTTTTTATCATGCTTATAATTATGAATTATTGAAAGTGTGACCATATAAACACATACCAAGACTGATCTGAACCAGTATATTAGCTAAAATCCTTGGTTCAGACGATGGTTTTAGTTATTCATATTTTTCCCAATTTCTTAACATACAATTTATACGCTTCTAAATACGATTTTTTATCTCCAATATCCATGAAACTCCCCTCTTCTACTATGAACGACTTTACCTTCTTTTTTGACTTTATTGATTCCCTTACTGCTTCGTCCATTCCAAAGGAGGTAGAAACTGGAATCAAATCTAAAAACTCTGGTTCAAAAACATAGCATCCTATATTTATCAAGCCAGAAATTTCTGGCTTTTCCTTCCATTCAGATACAAGCAGGTTTTCATGGCCACTAAGCTCAATGAATCCGTATTTGAGATTGGTTTTGTACCTAGAAAGTGCCATAGAAATAAAGGCCTTATCTTTGAAATGGTTTTCAATCATTTTATCAAGTGGGAATTCATAAACTGAATCACCGTATAGACAAACGAACGGTTCTTTTAAATGAGTAGCAGCAGTTTTCAATTGTCCAGCGGTTGCTAGTGGTCTATCTGATCTGGAATACTTTATATTTATCCCGAACCGAGTACCGTCTTCAAAGTAATCTTCTATAGATCTGTGCAAGTAACTCACACAAATAATTACCTCATTTATCTTTTTAGATTTGATAAGCCATTCAACCAAATATTCAAGCAGTGGCTTATTGCCCAACGGCAACATTGGTTTTGGAATAAAGAATGTATAAGGTTGTAGCCTTGTTCCGAGACCGCCAGCTAATATTACTGCTTTCACAGAAAATAAGAATAATTGATCATTATTTAAAATATTAGTTGTTGACATAGTATTGTAGAATAATTCTTATTTTTTCTAAAACCTCTTTTGGATCTTGTCCAAAAATAATAACCATAGGCTCCTTTCCAAAATCGCCATCGTGATAAACTATTTCTGCATCCGGATTTTGTTTAAAGGCTTCACTAATCCCCCATTTTATAGAGGATCCTTCTGTCTTCTTAACCTCTTTTATTTCGTACTTTCTAGAATAAGAAGAGCACCTAAAATTATTTTCGCAGATATCGATGATATTTGGATTGTTTCGAATATTGATGGCGGACCTAAGTAGTGAATTAAATTTGGTGGCTGATAAAATTGCGTTAGAAACATGCAGGGAAGCTCCGAATTGGACGACATTTGGAGTTCTAATATTAGTTCCCAAATCAATCAATCTACCCAAAACCCCTGCAATGTCATCAAAATTTTTGGGTCTCTCTATTGAATACACAAAGTTTGTTTTTGTCTCTGGAATAAGTTTAAAAAAATTAGGCATTTTTTCCAAATTTGATACTGCAGCTTGCAATTGTGCCAATACTTTAAATTTTTCAGAGTTGTCATACATGTTATATAGCGGATTGGAGAGTAGTACCCCATTGCCGATTTGCTTCGAGTTTTTTAACGCCTCGTATACGTACGAATTAGATAATTGGAATGACTCGCTAATATTGTACCCTTTAGCTAAAAAGGAGGCGATAGCAGCAGAAAAGTTACATCCAGTACCATGAGTATCACCAATCTCCAATCTTTCATGTACAATTAGCTGTGGTTCTTGCGTTTTATCTCTAAAAAGCAAATCCATTACTTTTGCACGTTTGGTCGGATCATGACCACCTTTAATAACTACATTGGAGGCCCCCAAATTGAGAATCTGTGATGCAGCTTTGGACATATCATGCCTATTGGTTATCCTGATTTTTGACAGCAATTCGGCCTCCCTTAGGTTAGGCGTAATTACATGCGCTAATGGAATGATTTCCCATTTGAAATGCTCAAATGAATCTTCATCTAGTAATTTGATACCAGTACCAGAATATAAGACTGGATCAACTACAATCGGGTTCTTAAAATCTCCTAAAATACTCTTGACAATTTTTATTATTGATTTACTATAAAGAACACCTAATTTTATGACATCTGGTTTAATATCTTCTAAAGTAGTAATTAATTGATTTCTAAAAAATTTTGGCGGTACTACCAGAATATCAGAAATTGTCTTGGTATTCTGAGCAGTTAACGTAGTTATTATTGTTGTACCATATACACCCAAAGCAGAAAATGTCTTTAAGTCTGCCTGTATGCCAGCGCCAGCTGATGAATCACTTCCTGCAATCGTCATTACCTTTTTCAATCTTTTGATACCCTCTTATTGAGTTGGAGTTAGATCTAAATTAATGTCACTTGTTACCTCAGATGTTAATTCCTATATTTATTAAAAATTGTAAAATATAGTATGAAGTCTTGGTTTATTTTCACAAACATCAATGAATGGTGTATTGATATGATTCGATTAGAAAAATTGCGAGATATTCTAACTTAATCTTGTCTCCACCCTAAATATTACTATTACGTAATTATAAAAACAAGTCATTATTACAAAAATCCTAAGCATAGCAGACAAGTGATCATAACTGTTAAATATGCATTTCATGTCAATTTTTCTGATTATTATTGAGTAAGCCCATGGACCTTGGTAGTTTGAAGGTTGGTTCTTATATTATCATAGACGGAGAACCATGTAGAATTGTTTCTTATGATCATAGTAAGCCAGGTAAACATGGTTCTGCCAAAGCCAGAGTGGCAGCTATGGGTGTTTTCGACGGCTCAAGGCACAGTTTAGTTGCTCCTGTATCAGCAAATGTTGAAGTTCCCCTCATAGACAAAAGGAGTGGACAACTCATCTCAGTTGCTGGCCAAGTTTTACAAATCATGGATCTTGAAACATTTGAAGTTTTTGAAACATCAGCAATAGAAGATGAAATAAGAGATAAACTCAACCAGGGTGGCGAAGTTGAGTATTGGAAAGTATTGGAACGGGTAAAAATTGTCAGAGTAAAAGGATAATACAGATAAGTAGCAGATCTGAATAGAGGACGCATCCACCACTATCTTTTCGACAAAGGTAAGAATACAATCTCGTATACGTATGAATAATACGTTTTATCAACCTAATATGACGAAAATATCTCAAGGAATTGCTAAATTGGTTTTTCTTCTACCCCAGAGGTTATGAAAAACTTCAAAAAGTATGTTATGATGCATTTAAATAATAATAATGTTCACATTAATTAATTGGAACAGCAATCAAAAATAAAGTTTGATCTTCACTTACCACTTATTCTAATTCATACACCCTACGGTTTAAAATTCTTTGATAAAGTTTCCAAGACGAGGGTTGCAAGGTTTTATGCAAAATTCAATACATATTTAATGCCACTTATTACAATTATGGCTTTATTCTTAATAATTGGATCAGTTGCTGCACTGTTTTCAAGCGAAACAATTAGGGAGGGCGCTCGTGGAGTTGGCCCCCAGGCCAATTTGTTGATACCTGGCCTTAATCCTTATTTGCCAATTTGGGAAGGTTGGGTAGCTTTGGTAGTTACAATCATAGTTCATGAAGCAGGCCATGGGATAATTGCCAGGGTTTACGGCGTTAAGGTTGAATCTACTGGCCTAGTGTTGTTTTTGGGAATACCAATTGGGGCATTTGTGAATATTGAAAGAGATGAGCTTAATAGGATTTCAACTAAGCAGAAAAGTTCTATCCTGACTGCAGGTCCTATGACAAACATAGTATTAGCTGCTATTTCCTTATTTGTAATACTTTTGATAACTTCCACTTTGGTAATAACTAAGCCAATGGACCCAGCCTTATATGGAGTAGTTGTAACAAATGTCAATCAAGGTTCTCTTGCTGAATCTATAGGCCTTGACAAAGGGACCACGATACAACAAATTCAGAACAACCAGATTCGAAATCCGGTGGAGCTAAATGATAACTTAAATGCCAATTTGGGGAAATTGGTCACGATCGGTATCATAAATGAAGATGGAGTGAAATCAATTAAGCAGGCAACTCTTCCTCCTCAAAGAGAGCCAGGGAAGGGAATCTTAGGGGTTTCCATTACACCAGTTGCAGACCCAAAAGAGGTACTGGATCGTTATAACTCTATGATTTATACTTCACCATTAGGTTTGCTTGCTCCACCAACATTTGTGCAAGGTATGGTACCTTACTCTGACTTCATGGCCGACAAATATACGTCTCCTATTTTTGGTTCATATTACACAATACCTGCTAGCCTATTCTTTTGGCTTTGGTTCATTAATTTCAATGTCGCGATATTTAATGCATTGCCGATTGGCCCTCTGGATGGAGGTCAACTATATAACACATTGATAGATAAGAAAACTCAAAACAAAAAAGGAATTATTAAGCATGCATCAAAAATACTGACTTATGGAATGGTAATAGTTGTTGTGCTATCAATCGCATTACCTTACATATTGAAATAATAAGTTTTGGCATGAAGAACGGATGATATTAAATCAAATTGGGATGGACCATCGATAAAATGGTTATCGGGTCAAAAATATTTGTTTCATGATTTATCTTTGCTCACTAGTTGAAACCTAAGCATAACATGTAGATTTCATATACTCCGTGTTGTTTGTTTGTCATAATGTATCATTGACCCCTTAATTCTCATCTAAACGTTCTCAATAGAATATTTCACTTGGACTTTTTATGCGACATAGACAAACATCTATAATAGAATGTAAAAAAATAGGATCATTGAAAACTTCCCTTTTAAATTTTAAATTCTTTTATTGTGTTAATCATGTTGAAAAAAAATATCCATTATATTTAGAAAGTCATATAACAGATCCTTTGGATGGCAACGAATGCCTTGAGGGGTTCCTCATATGTCCGGAGTGCAAGAAGAAATTTCCC
Organism: Candidatus Nitrosocosmicus oleophilus; assembly: GCF_000802205.1. Classification (NCBI taxonomy): domain Archaea; kingdom Thermoproteati; phylum Nitrososphaerota; class Nitrososphaeria; order Nitrososphaerales; family Nitrososphaeraceae; genus Candidatus Nitrosocosmicus; species Candidatus Nitrosocosmicus oleophilus. The sequence continues at coordinate 2,291,896 of NZ_CP012850.1, forward strand.
ATAATTGAGGGGATTGCAATAATAGTAGGTGATATCGTAAAGTATGCCTCAAAACGAGTGCCAACATTTGGTAAATGGTTTTCAAATTCTAAAAGCGTAGAGATGAAGTCTTTCTTAAAAGATTTATCATTGGATATCGACAAGAGTCATCAAAAAGAGGATCGATATGAGGAAGATGGTTTATATTTTCAAAGTTATAAATGGCTTCACAATGAAAATTTTGAAAGTGATAAATTTCTCCACCTTATGAGGTGGAAAATAAAACCATCTGATGTTTATCGAAAACTTACATCAAATATTCCTTTCAATCCCGAAGGAATTGCATTAGATTTAGGATGTGCTTTAGGATTATCCACAATGGAATTGGCAAAAAAATTTTCATTTGTTTTCGGGATAGACTCCTCATTCTCTTTTATTCGAGAAGCCAAGAAAAAAATAAGTGAACAAGGGGTAACAAATATGGAGTTCATAGTATCTGATATTTTGGATCTGCCTTTCAGGAATCAAACATTTGACCTTATATTTGGGTTGAATATTGTTGAATTCTTGCCTGTTGATGACCTTTTGCCCAAGATACATCATCTCCTAAAGCCACATTCCCTGTTTATAACAACTACTCCTTACGATTACAATCGAGAGATAGTTTACAATAGAAATATGAATGACCAAATATTGCGTTCAACCTTGGAAAAAAAAGGTTTTGAAGTTACTCTCAGGACAAAAAAAGAGGCATTTATTCCTTGGATTCTGAAAGTTAACGAGAGAACATACCTGTTTTACTTCCTTGATCTTATCGAAGCGAGAAAAATCTCAAAACACAAGTATTAAACTTATGTGACATTTTACCCTATCACTTGACTGATATTATATCTACAGTAAAAACTTATGAAACTTGTTCCAAAATCTAATTATACGAATTTACAAAAGAGATAGCAGGTATAATGAAAATAGTATTTTTACAATCTTCATCTACTTCTTATTCATTCCTAGATTATAACGAAAGTGAGGTCGATAGTTCTATACCTTCAAATTGTTCTCTATACCTATTTGGACGAGCCCTTATAACAAGAAATGTAGAATTGATAAATTCCTTATATGATTTGGAAACTATATTCGTTCCTAAGAAGTTAAATTTTATTTCCAGCATTATAAAATCTACTACAGACATACCAGTAGAGGAAATTGATGAAAATACATACAGTAAATTAATTAAAAGCGAATTAAGGGTTCCTAATAAATTTGAAAACGTCGAGAAAAACAATTTTGGGAACTCTAGCAATAATGTTCAACAAAATGCCCTCATTACAAACAACAATTTATTGTTCCTTCCTTGTAATACTGTAATAGGAAAGAGGTCCACTAGAAAAAGTATCGAATACTACAAATTTCAGTATCCATGGGAATTTTTAGATATTATACAGGAACTCCTGAAGAATGAGGTAACATTTTCAATAATTTCCAATAAAGCATCAATTGCAAAAACTGCAATTATCGAAGGTCCGTGTATAATTGAAGATAATGTTGTAATAGATGATTTCGCAAAGATTAAAGGACCATCTTACATTGGCAATGGAAGCTTCGTAGGCATGGGTTCGTTAATTCGTAACAGTATGATTGACTATAACACTAATATTGGCTTTAACTGTGAAATCGGGAAGACTTATTTCGCAGGCAATGCAAAAATTTCCCACCATAATGTAATTTTGGATAGCATAATCGGAAAGAATGTCTGGTTTGGTGGCTACTCCGGAACTGCAAACGTATTACTCACCAGAAAGAATGTCCAATACAGAATCAACAATGAACTAATAGATACAGGAAGAAATCATTTTGGCGCAGTTGTGTCTAATAACAGTGCTATAGGTGCCTCAGTAATCATCCTTCCTGGTCGCAAGATTCCTCCAGATTCTATTATTCCAGCTGGGACTATTTTTTCAAAATAATAGATATATTTAGAAGATACCAAACTTTTTTTTCCTTACGATGTTTTGTTTGTTACTTCATTGAATGACTTAAAAGCCATAGCCTCATCTTTAAGAGATTCCGATAAGAAATTGGTAGAAATTTCATTTAAAGTTTCATTACCTGTCAATAAATAATCCTTAAAGTATTGATAACTTTTGATCTCGTTATTGAAAGAGTTTACTAGGCTGTCCTTTGCAGAATCAAAGGCAGCTGGTGATTCCGTTTGGTTAAAATCATTCATCTGTTTTGTAAAATTTACCAAGTAGGTATTGGTCAAATCCGCCATCGTTTCATTGGATATTGTCCCCAATTCCCAGTGCCCTATTTCATCTTGAAAAGCCCTGGTTAGATTCGCTGAACCTTGGGTGTAAGTGGCAAAATAGTTTGCGTAGTCATTCTGTGTAGTTTGAACTGATGCCACATTAACATAGAATAATAAGATAAGGGCCACTGAGCATAAAGAAATCAAGAATATGGTCTTTGTTCTATTAGATTTGTTCATACAATTAAAAGGAATTACTTAGTTAAAAATTCTTGCGAGGTTCCTCGATTTCCAAACATTCTATTCAAATTTCAAAAGTTTCTATTCTTATTTTTGGGCATCAATTGATCGCGTCTTCCACAACGTAAATCCCTTATGATCTATCAGTTCGACATTGAATTTTTTTGTAAGTTCCGATCTTATTTTATCTGATTCCTCATAGTTTTTCTGAGAGCGAAACAAGTTTCTTTGATATATTTGTTCCTCTATTTCATCAATCTCTTGCTGAGATATCTGCGGCATACGTAACCCACTTATGAACATGAATTTTTTTAACAAGCCAAAAGTCGTGGTCAAGAATTCAACATCTACTGGAGTATCAACGGAAAAAAAATTATTAATCCTACTGGTGAATTTTAGAAAAACAGTCAATGCATTTGCAAAATTCAAATCATTACTGAGATATTCTGCAAACAAGTCTAGATAACTTATCAGTTCTTGAAGCAGGGGTCGTTGGATTGAGTCACATTTCTCATAAATAAATGAGTTTCTAGTTCGAAACTCTAATTCATAGTAGGCATTAGAAATCTGACTCCATTTCCTCTTTGTTTCATTAATTATATCCTGAGTATAATCTAGTGGTTTCGTATAATGAGATGAGAGGCAAAAGAGCCTAATCACGTTAGGGCCGACTTCTTTTAATAGTTCTGAAATCTTAATTGTATTTCCCATAGATTTTGACATTTTTTCAGAGTTAATTGTTACCATTCCCACGTGCATCCATAATTTTGAGAATTGGGTTTCAAATAACCCTTCAGATTGAGCTATCTCATTTTCATGATGAGGAAAAATTAGATCCTGGCCTCCTCCGTGAATATCGATATTAGGCCCTAGGTATTTTGAAGCCATAACTGAACACTCAATATGCCATCCTGGCCTCCCTTTTCCCCAGGGACTATTCCAGGTTGGTTTAGTGGAACTAAATTTCCACAATGCAAAGTCTCTTGGGTCGTCTTTAGTTTCATCAATCTCGATTCTTGCACCAGAAATTATTGAATCTCTGTCCTTTTTGGAAAGCTTACCATATCCTGGGTATGATCTAACCCTAAAATATATTCCATTTAATCCCACATACGCTTTATTTTTTTCAACTAACCTGCCAATGAATTCAATGATATCTGGAATATGGTTTGTTACCTTTGGATAAGAAGTGGCCTTTAACACATTTAGGGCATCAAAATCTCTGAAGTAACTTTCTGTATACATTTGAGAAATCTTTTCTGCATCAGTATGTTCGCTAATAGCTCTAGCTATTATTTTGTCATCTATGTCGGTAAAATTTTGTATGAATATCACCTTTGACCCCTGAACTTCTAGGAGCCGCCTTAATACGTCAAAAACTATTATGGTCCTGGCATGTCCAATATGACAGTCGTCGTAGACGGTAACACCACAAAGATATATTCTTACTACACCATGGGTAGTATTAATTTCTTCTAAGTTGTTTGTTAATGTATTAGTTAGTTTCATTTTGAAAGGAATCTTGATAGAAATACTAGATGTCTAGATAAATTTCATTTTTTCTAATCTGAACAGGGAAGGTGGTCAACTTTATACCTTCCATATAGTCTAGGAGCTCGCCCGTTCTAATATTGTAATGCCAAAAGTGTAGAGGGCATTCGACGATTTCGCCATTAACTTTTCCTGGTGCTAAAGAACCATCCTGATGCCTACAAAGGGCCTCAATAGCATAATACTTGTTTTTTGATAAAAACAAGGCAATTCTTTGCCCATTAATATTAAGTTCCTTACCATTACCTTCTTGAATGTCGTCTTTACTGGCTACTTTTATCCATGTCATCTAACATTGCTTAATACTTTATTAAAAATTATAAATGTTTTTTTTAAATTATTTGATTCATATACAGTTAAATTAAATTCAATAATTAGAGGAGTACAAGTTAGGCGCAAATGAACGATCTGTCTGGAAACACCAAACATAACCCGAATAATACTCATTCAGATTCTGATATTGTGGATATTAATATGAATGATATCCATGATAAATCAACAGAGTATGAAACATACAAAGGGCCTAAAATTGTCATAGAAAAAGATCTAGTAGTTACTTCTGCTTTACCTTATGCGAATGGTCAAATCCATTTGGGACATATCGCATCAACTTATCTACCAGCCGATATATTCACGAGATTCGTCCGATTGACAGGTACAAAGATTTATCACATATGTGCTACTGATGATTTTGGGACTCCTATCCTAATAAGAGCCGAAAACGAGGGCAAAACACCCGAAGATTATGTCAGAGAATGGAATGAAAAGGACAAGAAGGATTTTGCATCTGTAGACATTAATTTTGATTATTTCTCAAAGACCAGTTCTCAACAAAATATAAAGTTTGTACAGGATGTATTTATGGAACTTTACAAGAATAATCACATAAAGGAAGAAATTGTAGTTCAATTTTTTTGCGCATTTGATGATAAATACTTGCCTGACAGGTACGTAATCGGCAGGTGCCCATTCTGCAACTCAGATAACCAATATTCTGACTTATGCGAGTCATGTGGCAGGGTCCCCGAACAAATTCTTGACCCAAAATGTGTTTTGTGTGGAAGGCCACCTGTAATGAGAGAAAGTCTACATTATTTTTTTAAATTATCTGATTTTGAGAATTCACTTAAAATCTGGCTTTCTAATAATGAGAATTTACAAGAAGACGTAACAAAATATGTTTTAAATTGGATAAGTACCGGTTTGCAGGATTGGGATATCACTAGAGATTTAACCTGGGGAGTGCCTATTCCAAAAATTGATGGCACCCAGAATTACAAAGATAAAGTATTTTATGGCTGGTTTGACAATCACCTGTGTTATATTTCATCTTTTAATACCTTTGCAGAGACCGTTCTTAAGAAAGATGGTAAGAAACTTTGGAATGAATCCGAAATTATTCATTTTATAGGAAAAGATATTATCTACCATCATTACCTCTTTCTCCCAGCGATTAGATTAGGTATCAAAAACCAATATAAATTACCTGACAGAATAGTCACAAGGGGACATTTGCTATTTCAAAATAGAAAGTTATCAAAGAGTAAAAATTGGTCAATAACTTTAGGAGGATTTACAAAGTCGTTTAACCCGGATTACCTTAGATTCTACTTTTCTACGATTATCCCATACTCACAATCTGATATTAATTTTGATTGGGATAGTTTTTATGAAAAAATTAATAATGAGCTGATATCAAATATAGGAAATTTTATCAATCGTACTCTTTCCTTTACCAAGAAACATTTTGATGGAAAAATTCCTCCAAAGACTACTTTGGATGGTCTAGATGAACAAGCCTTAACTGAGATTAGGCAAGTCGCTTATGCTGTAGGGGAATTGATTTTTGGAAATGAAATAGACAAGGCCATGAAGAGGATTTTGCAGTTTAGCTCCTTTTTTAACCAGTATTTTCAGTCCAAAGAACCCTGGAAACAACATGCTGATTCTAATAATTCTATATGGATTTCAGCCAATGCGGTAAGATCAATTGCAATATTGTTATTCCCTTTCATTCCCTCCTCCGCCCAGAAAATCTGGAAACAATTAGGAATCCCAGATTATTTACAAGCCCAAGATTGGTATTCAGCATCTGAATTCAGAATTCTTCAAGGTCATAAAATTGACAACGATATCACTCCTATTTTTAAGAGGATTGAAAGAACCGAAATTGAAAACCAAAAGACCGGATTCAAAGTTACTGAATCAACAAACCCTAGGACTTGAGATAAAATTTTATTATTTTCTTCTTAGATCAGGATGACAACTAGCTTGGAGGCAGCCGCTATGATTGGACGATTTCAACCCTTCCATCTAGGACACTTGGAATTAGTTCGTCAGATATTGAATGAAAAGGAAGAAATAATTATTCTCGTAGGTAGTTCTCAGGCTAATTACACGCCAAAAAACCCATTCACGGCCGGAGAAAGGCTTTGGATGATTAGAGATACTCTTATAGAATCAAAAATTGACATGTCAAGAGTATTCTTGGTTAACGTGACTGATGATGAAAATAATTCAAGATGGTTTAGCAATATTAAGTCAATGAGTCCGCCATTTAAGGTTCTTTATACCGGAAATAATTTTGTCATAAACTTACTTAAAAGCGAAACCGTACTAATCAGAGAACCAAAGCTATTTCAAGAAAATATATTAAAAGGCTCTGTAATTAGGAAGTTGATCCTTGAGAACAGCCCCAAATGGCAAGAATTAGTTTCTAAATCGGTAAGAAAAATCTTTGTAGAGATTAACGCAGTAGAGCGGATTAGAAATATTTATCAAACTTGGACCGATTCTCCTTTTTCAGGAGCAAATAAATAAACCAAAGTACTATCGCCAAGTCTTACTTTATAATAAGTTTTGCTCACCTATGCCAAATAATAAAATCTTTGAGACTAAATAAATGGAATGTAAAATCCTTTTAGATCAGAGAAATCTATTTGAAAAGGTTTCAGACGATTTGATACTTGCTGGCTAGAGATGAGTAGACAATACTATCATATTCGATCTAAACGTTTCTCATCACATACTTTCCCTCTTCATAATTATGTCTCTAATGACGCAATATTTCAATGATCCATATAGTTGTGACAAAAAATTATTACTATTTGCATCAATAGAATAATAATCTTGTCACGGTATTGGACAATTCTTAGTCAATCGGTCTTGAGCAATGATTAACATCTAATTAATCTAATAGTTCCTTGAATCTATATAAGACCAGGAGAATGTTAAAACCTCAAGACGGTTTTAGCAAGACAAGATTGAACCAATTATTGTTATCAGAGAAAATCTTCTCCAGGGAAAAGCCCGATCTAGTTGCTAATTTTTGGATCTTGTCCCTACTATATTTGTACGAGCTTTCTGTATGAATGGTTTCATCCTTAGATAGTTGAAATATTTTGTTACAACCTGATATTCTAACTTCTTGATCCGATTTAGATTTAATATGCATTTCGATGCGATCTTTTTCTTTGTTGAAAAAGGCATAGTGCAAATATTGATGAAGATCAAAATTACTCCCTAACTCTCTGTTCATTCGGGTTAACAGGTTCAAATTAAATTGAGCCGTGAAACCGGCTTTATCGTTATAAGCCGGTTCAATCAGAAATTCATCCTTTATCATATCAAACCCAACGAGCAAAAAGTCCTTATCATTCATATTGAGTCGCACATCTTTCAAAAAGTCTCTAGCTTCATTAATTTCAAAATTTCCAATACTAGAACCAAAGAAAACTATTAGTCTAGAAAATGAATCAAACTTAAAATTATTCTCAAACAGTATACTATTACAGTCTTTGATACCATTTATATAATCATTTGGGATCCCTTTGATCCTTATTTTCTCATTCTGTGTTTCCAGTTCGGTTACTACAGAATCCAAAAAATTGAATGAAATATCAATTGGAAAGTAGTATAGTTTATCTTGTCTTTTCAAAATTGTGTCAAAGAGATGTTTGGTCTTTTTTGAACTACCACTTCCCATTTCTATTAAGATGATTTCTTTCGGAATATTTTCTAATATCATGTGAGAATATTCTTCTAGTATACCATTTTCAATTCTAGTTGGATAATATTCAGGTTGAACCGTAATTTGTTCGAACAAGTAAGAACCTTTATGGTCGTATAAATATTTTGAGGGTATTGATTTCTGGATGGGATTAGACAGTCCTCTCAAGATATCGGTTCTAAATTCTTCGCTATTATCGTCAAAATGCAAATTTTACTTTATGTTTAGAAGTAAGACATAAATATTTTTGTTATCTTCGCATATCCATTACGGTAGAGACAGGCATCTATATCAACCAAAATTTCATAACCTGTTTTTAGCCTTTCTTGAACCTAAAGCTATTTAGTTTTATCAATTCATTGTATGAACCGAATCTATCAGGATCGATTTTGTCAAGGGAATTCTCTGATTCAATTTCCTCACTAGTCCTAAAATCTTTTATTATCTCATATTTTGATGTTCTCTGTGCGGGTATCTTACCTGCTGCCTTTATGATTTTACGCATATCCACTGGCCTCATAAATTGTCCATATTGCGATCCTGCAGAAGTTGAAATACTCTCGTTAATCAGACAACCACCCAAGTCATTTGCACCCGAATTAAGCAAAATTTGCGACAATTTAGGTCCTTCTTTAACCCATGAAACCTGAAGGTTATTAATAAAATTATTAAAGAAAATTCGCGAAATTGCGTGTATTTTCAAAATTTCCAGACCATCTGCACCGGGCCTTATATCTTTGACTAAATGATGGTTAGACATCGGGGCATCATAGTGCACATAACTCAAAGGAACAAATTCGGTGAATTTCCCGGTTTGTCTCTGGATGTTTCTTATTATCTCCAGATGAGATACAATATCGCTACTGCTTTCAATGTGTCCGTACATTATTGTTGAAGTGGTCGGGATGTCAAGCTTGTGTGCCGTGGAAATAATATCTATCCATTGCTCTATACTAATACGGCCGGGGGAAATTTTGTCCCTAATCTCTTTGACAAGAATTTCGGCGGAAGTGCCAGGCAAACTACCTAGGCCCGCTTCCTTTAGCATTCCCAGATAATCATGAACTTTGTTATTAGACAATTTCGATCCATACAATATCTCCTCTGGGGAAAAAGCGTGAATATGAATCTCGGGCAATTCCTTCTTTATGGCTCTGCATAAATCTATATAAAAAAATCCATCCATTTTAGGAGGTAACCCTGCCTGGATGCATATTTCAGTGGCCCCAAATTGCCATGCTTCCTTAGCCCTTCTTACTATCTCTTCAATTGGTAAAAGATAACCCTCTTCGACCCTAAAATCTCTGCTAAACGCACAAAAACCACATTGTTTTATACAGACATTTGTAAAGTTAATATTTCTATTAATGACATAAGAGACAATTTCACCATTTGCCCGTCTTCTCAACTCATCAGCAACTAGAGTGATTACAGACAAACTTTGTCCAGTAGCATTTAAAAGCTTTAGCGTATCTGGTGAGGAAATTTCCTTTCCGTCTAAGGCTCTTCCAAGGATCGAAGAGATTTCCGGATCGATGTTTCTAAAAATACTGTCAATATTCATTGTTAATAAACTCCTCTTTGACCAAGCCGTATTTATCTATCAACGGTTCTATATAGTCTTTAAGGTCTTTGTGGACGAATTTCCCTGATAATTCCGAGTTAATTATGTATTTTGGATACACCGGCAGACGTGCCCTTAATACAAAGCCTTTTTCTCTAGTTACAACACCAACATTTTCAATAGTCGGCCAAGGTGATTCTGGATTGACGTGATCAGGTGTAATCGGTGAAATCCCACCCCAATCATTGATTCCCGCATCAAGGTAATTAGAATATACGTTAGGGCTTAGGTTCGGTGGGACTTGTAGACTAATATCTTGTAAAATTATTCGAGCTGCTGCGATACATCTTAAAAAGTAAGGATATGATGGTGATTTTGCATACTCCATCATGGTCCCTTTCTTTGGTATGAAATTTTGCATAATTACTTCTTGAATGTGGCCGTATTTCTTATTAACATCATTTATTAGTAACAATGATTCAATGATTTCACTAAAACTTTCATCTATGCCTACCAATAATCCTGTAGTTATTGGAAAATTAAGCTCACCTGCAGAGATTAAAGATCTTAATCTTACTTTAGGATTCTTGCTTGGAGCTTTTTCATGAGCTTGCCCTTTTTCAGTCAATCGGTAACTCGAATTTTCTAACATCATACCCAAACTCGCATTTGTAGATCTTAGCATAGACATCTCTTTCTTTGTTAAACTGCCAGCATTAGTATGTGGTAACATTCCAGTCTGTGATACTATTTTTTCACTCAAATCTGCTAATAATTCAGACAAATTCCGATGTCCAAGTAATGTAAGCCACCTTTTAGCCTCGCTATATCTTGTCTCTGGTCTCTCACCGGTTACAATCAGTGCTTCTGTACATCTTGCCTTCCTTCCAAGCTTAGCAATTGCTATTGCTTGAGAAGGGTTCAGCATCACAGCTTCATGGTTCGTTGGCTCCTTCTTATAGGTACAATAAGAGCATGAATCTTTGCACAAATTTATCAAATTGATAAAAACCTTTCTTGAATAAGTTACAACCTTGTTTTCTTGCCTATTGCGAAGAAATGCGGCCAAAAGGTTAAGATCCTTAATCTCAGCGTTAATCAACAAATCCTTTAATTCGTGACTGTCAACAACTCTTTTTTCGATTATCTTATAAATGATTTCGTTGGAATAGAAATTTCTTGAAAAATGTTGATAGTTTTGAATCCCATTTACAGTCATTTATTTTTAGTGAATCTACATAGTAGATCTTTACATTAAAGCCTTACTATGATAAAGTTCAAATTGATATTATTACCGTCTAATAATATTGATGATAACAAATCATCTAATTAGGATAAAAAATATTTTAAGCTCTGGATATGTGTTATCATAATATATAGGCACTTCATTGATAAAGGGGACTGCAGAGAAGGATAATTTAAGGACCTATCTCAAAAGAAAATTAGGATTTTGGTTACAAAGCTGGGTTTGGATGGTCACGATCGAGGAGCTTTGGTAATCTGTAGAGCGCTCAGGGGTTCGGGCATGGAGGTAATTTATTCGGGATTATTTTGTACACCCCAACAAGTTGCAAAGACAGCAATTGAGGAGGATGTAGATGTAATTGCCATGAGTTTACCTAACGGTGCGCACTTAACTTTGTTTCCTAAAGTATCTCGATTATTAGAGGAACAGAACGTTCAGGACATTTTGTTGGTGGGCGGAGTGGTAATACCCGAATCAGATAAGAATGAATTAGAAAAGGCAGGGATTACCGGAAATTTTGGACCTGGCACATCCCTAGATAAAATTATCGAACATATTGTAAAAAATGTAAAATAGAAATAGTTTATTTGTAACGCTAAATGATGAGTCTTGACTATTACTCTACCTTTTCTTGCGGCCACATCATTTTCCTTAGATCCTTGCCGACTTTTTCAATCTCATGATTTTCCAACTCCTGCAACATCCCTCTAAAAGCCAATTTCTTTTCCTTCTTGTAATTGTTGACCCACTCGTTTGCAAACTGTCCTGATTGGATCTCTGCTAATACTTCCTTCATTTTTGCCTTAGAGTCTGTGTCAATTACGCGTTTACCCCGGGTAAGCCCACCATATCTTGCTGTTTCACTGACCCTGGTATACATACCTGTAATACCATACTTTTGAACCAAGTCTACAATTAATTTTAGCTCGTGCAAGCATTCAAAATAGGCAATTTCTGGTTGATAACCTGCTTCTACCAGTGTCTCAAATGATTTAAGGATCATTTGGTGTACCCCTCCACACAAATCTACTTGCTCCCCAAACCAATCTGTTTCTACTTCTTCTTTGAATGTGGTCTCCAAAACCCCAGGTTTTGTACTTCCTATTGATTTGGCGAGTGCCAATGTTTTTTCCCAAGCTTTTTTTGTATAGTCTTGATGTACAGCAACAAGAGAAGGTGTCCCGAATCCGTCTAAGTACAATTCACGGACTCTTTGACCTGGTCCTTTCGGTGCAATCATTATGACATCAATATTTTTAGGAGGATCGATCCACTTCCAATGTATAGCAGCACCATGTGAAAAACTGATCGTCTTATTTTCAGTCAAATATGGTGCGATTTCAGTCTTAAAAGTTTCTTCTTGTTCCATATCTGGAATTAAAATATGTATAATATCAGAGTCTTTAACTGCATCACTAACAACTTTTACTTCGTGATTATCATTTTCTGCTTTTGCCCACGTCTTCCCTCCTGGACGCAAACCAACACAAACATTTAGACCGGAATCTTTCATATTAGATGCCTGTGCCGCACCTTGAATACCATAACCAATGACAGCAATCTTTAGATTCCTTAATGGATCCAAAGAGACTTCATTGTCAAGCCATCTCCTTATTGTCATGCTTTAAAATGAAAATGAAATCATATATGTTCTTATTGATCCATATATATCCATTGACTAGTTTAATTATTTAAAAACCGGTAAAGCAAATCATACGAATAATCTATATCTATTTGCTTCTTAATTTTTTTTCTCGTATTGATTACAAGGTTTTGCAAGTACTTTTCGTCTTTTTGTTCTACTTTCTTTGATACCCTCTCATAAATCTTGCCATACTTGTTAATTATCTCGATTGATTTGTCGCTACCTAGAAATAGATTCAAATAAAGTGGTACTTCATCAGTTAATATACTCTCACTTAGTAACGATTGAATCCTATATGAGCTTCCCGATAACTGTTTTAACAGTTTTAACAAATCTTTTTCGTTTTTGAATGTCTTACTAGTTGAAATTTCAATCAAAAGTCTCGAGAAAACAAGATTAATAAAGTAAACTAAACTTATAAGAATAGCAATAAGAGTATCGTGTTTTTCTGACGTACTTATTAAGAATCTTTTGAATCTTGGAAACAACTTACCAAGTATTCTTGATTCCCTGTTTACATCAGATAAACCTAGTGGCACATACATTATTATATTCTTTGAAGATTTTATTTGAGCTCCTGGTCCAAACATAGGATGGATACAAAGAAATTTCATAGAATTATATTTCTGGGATAAGTTTGAAATATAATTATGAATAGGATTTTTGACAGAAGATATTTCTATAACAATTGTTCCTGGTCTTAGCATCATTGTAATTTTATCAAGGATTTTAAGCGTTTCCTTGATAGGAGTACATAAAATGATTATGTTTGAATCTTTAACAAACTTGCTAATACTCTTTGAAACAAAAACATTCACGGTCTCTGAGATATTTAAGTAATCTGCCCTACTAATGTCAACTAAGAAAATCTTTTCTACTTTAATAGTTTTTTTGCTTAAATGTTGATCTTCAGATTGTTCTTTACGTAAATTAATAAGATAATCAAAAAACCATTTTCCCATTCTTCCGGCGGCTCCAACTATTAGGATATTTGCCATTTCAGTTATTTCAGGTCAAAGTAAAGATTATCGTAGAAAAAATAATACTTAAAGTTTACCAACCAAATCACTAATGATTTCCAATCCTTTGATCATTTTCGTTTCCTCTAGACACGTAGATAATCTTATGTAATTAGAATAATTTGATCCGAATCCACTTCCCGGTGCTACGGCAACTCCATGGTTTAACAATAATTCCACTAACTTCAAGTCTGTCAAATCTAGATCACGCCTGATCCTTGCAAAGACATACATTGCCCCATCTGGGAATACATATTCAAATGGTAATTTTTTCAAATGCTCACACATTATTTCTAAACGCTTCTTCATTATTTTGTTATTTCTCTCAGGATCGGAATTTAGTGCTAGCAAGGCACAAGATTGCATTGGCTCTGCCACTGATGTTAAAGCCAATGCTTGTATTTTGATGAGCTTGTTGATTAATGAGGCATTTCTAGAATACACATAGCCGACCCTAAATCCCGTCATCGCAAATGTTTTTGAAAAAGAGCCCAATAGTATTGATTTGTCATAGTCAAAATTAATAACACTTCGATAAGGTTCATAAGCATAGTTAGAATAAACTTCATCACTGAGTAAATAAATTCCATTCTTGCGAGCTAATTCTACTATTTTGTCGTAAGATTTTTTGTTCAGTATTTTACCAGTTGGATTATTAGGATAATTTAGACAGATTATTTTTGTATTAATATTAATTTGATTTTCTATTTCAGAAATGTCAGGCTCCCAGTTCTGTTCCAAACTAGTCTTTACTACCCTATTTTTTACACCAAGGTAATTTGCACAATCAAAGCAAGCCGGCCAAGCTGGTTCAATGGTAATAATTTCATCACCCGGTCTCAAAAGTGCGGAAAACGAACAAAATATCCCGAACCGGCCTCCGGGGGTAACAATAATCTTGTCAGGACTTATTGGTTCAAAAATATCAAATCCATTTTTAGCTGAGATATTAGCAAGATGATTGGACAAACCTTTCCGCAAATCTCTGATACCCGCAGTCTGAGTATAATGAAACCTGCGCATTTCATAAATCCTGGTTAATTCATTCTTAACTTCAACCGGTGGTAGAAAATCAGGTTCTCCAACCTCCATGTGTATTATCTTAAATCCTTGTAGTTCTAGATTTTTTGCTGCATTAAAGACATCCAAATGAGATTTGATTTCAAATTTATGGATCTTATGTTCGTCCTTCGTAGGAGGGGATTTAGTAGGCTGAACCGAAGAATTTGTTTTATGTTCAATTATTTCTTGCTTACCATTGAGTTTATTTTTTTCCAAATTCTGAATTCTAATTGATTCGTTAATTAGCATATTGACAATCCTTCCAGAAAATTCTGGATCCAAATTCAAATATTCAGGGTTACTAAACAAATAGCTCTTGATACCTAATTCTACCTTATCGTCAATAATCTCAAGGTCCAAATTGGTCTTTATCGCTCCGATTTTCCTCGCAATCTCCATCCTTTGATTGACTAGTTGCATGATTTGCTTTGTAATTTCTTTCATGTCATTCCTCAAAATACTAACTTCTTCTATCGTCATCTTCGAATCCCTAACGTATTACCCTTGGCACAAGATTAGATTTTAGACAAAAATCTAGCAACACGATTGCTGTAATGCTATCTACTACAGGCGGGGCCCTGGGGACTACACACGGATCATGTCTACCGGATACAATTAATTGAGATTCCGTCATATCCTTCAAATCTACTGTCTTCTGAGGTTTTGGGATGGATGCAGCCGGTTTGAAAGCAACTCTAAATACTATTGGCATTCCATCTGTAATCCCACCCAATATTCCTCCTGATTTATTTGTATCAGTAATTATTTTGCCAGTGGATTTATCAATAGAGAATGAATCATTATTCTCAGACCCCCTCATAGCCGAACCGCTAAATCCAGATCCAAATTCAAGTCCTTTAACCGCAGGAATGCTGAAAATACCTTTTGATATCTCAGACTCTATTGATTCAAAAATTGGTTCGCCTAATCCTACTGGCACTCCTTGTGCTACGCACTCGATTACACCTCCCAATGAATCACCTTCTCTTCTAGCGGACAATATCAAATCCCTCATTCTCATTGCTATATCCTGGTCAGGGCAACGAACATCATTAAGATATCTGTTTTTAGAAAGCGTGTCAAATGGTATGTCAGCAGTATCCATTGTTATATCTCCAATAGATTTTGTATAACTTATTATTTCAATATTTAAATAATTCTTTAATATTTTCAACGCTACGGCTCCTCCCATCGCTATAGTCGCAGTTAACCTGCCTGAAAATCGTCCACTTCCCCTAAAGTCATTGAATCCTCCATATTTTGAAAAAGCAGTATAGTCTGCATGACCAGGTCTTGGCTTTGATACGAAATCATCATATGAACGAGAATCAGAGTCCTTGTTCCAAATAATCATGCTGATGGGAGCACCAGTTGTGAATCCATTGAAAACACCTGAAAGTATTTCCACTGTATCAGTTTCCCTCCTCTGGGTTGTAATGATTGATTGTCCGGGCTTCCTTAAATCAAGTAATGGCTGAACATCTGCCTCCGAGAGACGTAGTCCTGCTGGACACCCATCTATTATAGCTCCTATGCATTGGCCATGGCTCTCACCAAAACTTGATAACGTGAAGCAATCCCCAAGCGTATTTGAAGGCATGAATAAATTTTTAGTTGTAATTCTGATATATTATTATTTTTAATATTTAATCTACATCTTACAAGTTATGCTTGGATGTTCACAAATCATAGTCAACAATTTCACGTTACCAAATACTCAATTTGGGCGCCTATCCCTTTCAACTCACTTATGAAATTTGGAAAGGATACATCAACGGAATCTGCACTATCGATAATGGAATAGTCTGTAGATAAACCAGCTATCGTAAAGGCCATAAAGAGTCTGTGATCGTCAAATGAATTGATTACCGCATTTTTTAATTTGTCTGGAGGGTATATAGTTATTGAATCGTTTTCTTCTTTTATTTGAGCCCCAAATTTTGCTAGTTGAGAGGAAATAATAGAGACACGGTCAGTTTCCTTATATCTTGCATGCGACACACCAGTTATGATAGTCTTTTCTTTAGCCTTTAGTGACAAAATTGCTACTACCGGAAGTAAATCTGGGGTAGCAACCAAATTAAAGTCTCCGCC
Source organism: Candidatus Nitrosocosmicus oleophilus (assembly GCF_000802205.1). Classification (NCBI taxonomy): domain Archaea; kingdom Thermoproteati; phylum Nitrososphaerota; class Nitrososphaeria; order Nitrososphaerales; family Nitrososphaeraceae; genus Candidatus Nitrosocosmicus; species Candidatus Nitrosocosmicus oleophilus. The sequence goes on from NZ_CP012850.1 coordinate 2,308,553, forward strand.
TTCTAATTTATCCGATCCATCTATTTTAGCCACTCCTTTGCTCTTGTCGGTTTCAATTCTACCCCCCATTCTCTTGATTATATTAATTATTTCCATATCTCCCTGAGGCATCGTAAAATCCAAATTCTTTATTACCAGAACACCTTCTGACATAATGGCTGCGGACAATAGCAATGCAGCAGTAGAAAAATCACCAGGCACTCGAAAGGTTTGGGCTTTGTAATCACATTTTATAGGTAGTCTATATTCCTCTGAGATATTTAGAATTGGTTTGGACTCTTTTGAATCATCTGAACCATCTCTCAAATTCTGAAGAAATTCCCTATTTGAAGAATTCTCCACTTCAACACCAAATTTTTTCATAATAAAAATAGTTGAGTCAATATATGGTTTGGAAACTTGGTTGCCTAAGACTTGGATCGTAGTTGGAGTTTGAGAATATATTCCGGAGAGAAGGATTGATGATATGAATTGGCTAGAAATATCTCCTCTAATCTTAGCCGTTCCTCCTTTAAAACCACCACCCTTTACGACAAGTGGAGGAAAGTTTTTGCTATTTGTGGAAAAGCAACTGACGCCCAATTGATTTAACGCGTTGATCAGATCACCCATGGGTCTTTTTCGAAGACTCTTATCACCAGTTAGAATACTATAACCATCATTTACCAAAGAACACATGGATGTAGCAATTCTAATGGTCGTACCTGAATTGTCAGCATTTAACACATCATCCGGTGTTTTAAAACCTCTCCTTCCTCCGTTGCTTTCAACTGTGAGATCCTGCATACCGGATAAACTAACTTTATCATACCTGGGCCCACTAACAAGATATGCTTGATAATTTTCCAGGTTATCAAATTTAGAAGTCTCTGAATAATTGGACTCTTTATTTAAAGGATTAACGATGACACCTAACATTTTGACACAGTCAATCGATGCAAGCGTGTCTCTAGAGATTAGGACATTTTCTATGTGGGATTTGCCACAAGAAAGGCTAGATATCAATATGGCCCGGTGACTATAACTTTTGCTTGGAGGACAATTGATCTCCCCGCATAGTTGGGATTTTTTTACTTTTATTTCCACGTAGATGACCTGCTATATTATTCACAGAAAATTAATATCAATATTGCTATTCTCAATAGCCCACATAAAACCTACTTTAAGTCAAATAGGATTTGTTATGAGGATTTATGAAACAAATTAACAATATCTTTTCTTTCTTCTCGCGGGCCTTGAAGGTCATTGAATGTGGAGATTCATCTGACTTACAAGTAATCTCTGTATTGAATCTAAAGCTGACCGAATAATCTTCTCAAATACCTTTTCTTTTCAAAAGTAGTGATTAGAATAACCGTTAAACTTATTCATAGGCAAAATTCATTAAGAGAATCAGCCTCTCTATCTTTCTAACTGTTTTCTCTGTAGAATTCTTGCTCTCATTGATTGATATAATATTGTAGTTTACCTTGTTGTTTGATAGATCCATTTTTATCAATTATCTGGTTATTTAGGCATTCCTGCAAAATATCAACAGGCATATTTATGATGACTAAGATTTCGAATCTCATTTAGTTGCGATATCAAATGCTAAATAAATTGGATTTGAAACCGGCTCATCTTGTGTATTTATTCAACGGTTGCTTTAGTGTTATTAACTTTAGCCGAGATTATTTTTCCGTCAAATTTTTCCATAGAATTCACGAAATTTTCTACATTGTCTTTATACAAAACCGCTGCAATAGCTGGTCCATTTCCTGAATGACTAATACTCAAACAATGATTTTCGAATGCATTAATCATGGGTGCGTAATTATTATATAAAATTGAGTTTATCAGGACACCGTTGAGATTCATCGCCTTCCAATAATCTCCTTTTAGGGCTAGTCTAAAAGCATGGTTGAACAGGTCCTTATGAATTCGTAGTTTAGGAACTTCACCTCTGGCAACTCCTGTAGGCAGAAATATAACAACAGCAAGATCGTTATTCACCACATCTCTTTTTATTATTTTCTTATAGTGGTTATCAGTTAATATTACTCCACCATAATAACATGCACAAGCATCATCAAAAGCCCCAGTCATGCTCACCTTTGCCCATAAAGAAGAATTGACCGCTGTGCTTAGGACTGCTCTGTCATAGATTTGATCATCCAATAATTTGTAGCATGCAAGTGAAATTGCATTTGAAACCGCACTCGAACTCTTGAGACCCCAACCTGCTGGTATTTCAGATGTCAGACTAATAGATAAGAAATGATTTTTCAAAACACTACCAGGCAATATGCTCCTGATTATCTTATTTACCAGTTTATCATTCACAAAATTTCTGGATATCCCTTGATGTCCTTTCTCAAGTGATAATTTTACCTTGACCTTTTGCGAAATTCCAAAAGTACACCCCTTGCCTGTTGCGATGGCATTTACTATAGATATGGCACCAAACATAGTAACAGAAGCAGAAGAATTTTTCATTTATTTCGGTACCCCAAATATTCCAAGTAATGACTTTCGCATGACTTCCTTTGGTGCATTCAACCCTGTCCATATCTCAAATGATTTATAGCCTTGGTTTAGTAACATCTCGTATCCAAATATTACCTTTGCATTAGCGCTTCTTGCACGATCTAAGAAATCAGTCATAATTGGTTTGTAAATAATGTCAAAAACTATAGATTCGTTGCTCATGGAATCTGAGCTTAAAAGACTTTTTTCGTTATTAAGACCTACTGAAGTAGTATTGATAATCAGTTTACAATGCGAGGAAACATGAGATAATTTCTCATGGTCTGAATACTCCATCGGAATACAATTTAGTCCCAAGGTATTGCCCAATTCAATTACTTTAGAGAGTTTTTGCCTATCTCTATTTACAACAAATACCGATTTTATACCTTTTTTTCTTGACAGTCCTACTAGCGCTGCTCTGCTTGATCCTCCTGCTCCAAGTATCAAAATTTCTAGGCCTTCAAATCTTGATATTCTTTCTTCAATTGGGGCCATCAATCCGTAAATATCTGTGTTATATCCAAAAAGGATTCCGTCTTCATTTTTGACTGTATTGACTGCCCCTGCCAGAGAAGCCTCTTCAGTTAATTTGTCGACATATTTTGTCATTTCTACCTTATGCGGAATCGTGACGTTGAACCCTGTTACATTAATTTGGCGCAACGATTCCACTGATTCCTCGAGTTCGTTTATCTTAACCTTAAAAGCAATGTATGAATAATTTAGATTTAGATACTTAAACGCAGCATTATGCATCAAAGGGGATAATGAATGCTCAACGGGATCTCCTATAATACAAAAAGTCTTAGTAGATTTATCTGCGGCTACCTGTGGATTAGATGTATCCTCACTAAAACTGCTCATGACTATATTCAGAATAGTTTTTGAAGCATATTTATTCTAAAGCATCATAATTCCATTCACCATCTGACTAGTTTGATTTAAAGAGTATTTTTTGTCTAGTTGTTTTTCATGTTAACATAGCTCGCCCTCCCTTCTCTGGGCTATTAAATGAAATGATATAATTCAATAAAAATTGAAATAAGCTTTTTTTGAGTTACAAAGTATTGTTAGCATGTTACTACAGTCTGCAATTTTATTTTCTCAAATGCAGTATTTGATTTGATCATGATGATCGATTATTCTTCTCATCGTGATCATCAAAAAGTTGATAATGCAAGTCTGGAACAATATATAGTCATTGATACTCCTCTAAATTACAAGATTCATAATTTATTCTGATTTTAATTTGCTACGATAACTAATTGCATAATAAAATCATTTTAAAAGCTATAATAAATTGGGGAACGATATCCTTTGGTAATAAGGATAAGTTGATGCCCTAAAAATGGTAGAAAAGGTAATTGGTAAAGGAAGCAATCGGATCCATTTTAGATTTTTATCAAACGTATCTTCTCTAAAACAAATCATAAATTGATTTCATTTGACCTATCGATAATTGACCTGGGGCTAGAGCTGCTCCAACCGATGCAAATGTAAATGGGGCTTTACCCACCACCGTACACAAAACTCTGCTTAAAACACCTGTTTCCCCCATTGCAAAAGCTATCAAATTAATGTGGGTATCAATTGATTGGTATATACTTAAGATCTTTATTGAATCATCTATTGACCTTGCGGTAGTAACTACCTTTACAAATGGGCTGTAAATTTGCATGTTTTTTACTTGTTCTAAAAGGCGATTTAATTCAGGAGTTTGAGAAAAATCATGCCAACTTACAAGAATTCGGGTGTTTCCATTTTCAACCAGATCGGCGATAAAGTCGTTACTTGAAATCAAATTGTATTCGATATCTACGAAAAGTGGACTTTTACGAATAAATTTGGCTATTATCTCAGCCCTTTTCTCGGAATCATTGGAAAATTTGCCACCTTCATTCTCAGGTCTGATTGTGTAAATGCATTTGTCCTGATATCTTGACAAAATATCTAAATAGAGATCGATATTTTCGAAACTACTAAGGTAATCAAATCGGCACTCAATTATATCTACTCCCCTACTTATTGCCTCGTCTATTTGATTCACGGTTAATACCAAACTTTTATCGTTATCAGTATCATTTATGACAGGAATTGATGCACATAATTTTCTATTGATAGACAAGTTAGATAATTAAAGAACTAGCAAGGTTACTTTATGTCTTTCTTACTACTAAGGGTTTCAGTAAGATTTGAGTAATCTCTTACTTGTTCCCCTTTTCTTTTAATGTTATGATTGCTATCCCAATTAAATAAAGTGCCAACATTGGTATCGTAATACACCACATTGTTATTCCACTACCATCAGGAGTAATTATTGCACCAAAGATGATCATTATCAATAGTGCATATTTCAGATTCTTTATCCAAAATTGCAGACTGATAAGACCGCTAGCCGTTAGGATGAACATAACGAGTGGTAATTGAAAGGAGATCCCAAATGCTATGAAAAACTGTAGTACGAAATTAATAAAGTCCGAGATGTTTAGAAATGTAAGGACGCCAATCGTTTGTCCGTACTCATACAAGAATGTTAGAGTGATTGGGATTGCCAGATAGAAGGAAAATGCCATTCCACTTATGAAAAGAATCGATGTGGGTAGCAGGTACATGAAAAAAGCCTTTTCTCGACTTTTAAAAGACATAGCAGGACTAACGAATCCAAAAACTTCCCTAACGATCAAAGGGATTGAACAAGAAACTGAAATCAGGATCGCTACATAAATTTGAGCATAAAGGGCTTGTCCGGGTGCTGTCTGAATCAAATCGACGCCATGTGGAATAAGATTATTACTTAGAAATATCGTCACCTGACTTGCGATATTATTATAGACCGTCGGAACAAGGAAATAAAATGAATAATTATTCACAGTCACCAGATGGATGCCAAAAACAGTACAAATAATCATTATTGCAATGGTAATAACTAATATCCTCAAAAATCGATTTCGTAATTCTTTTACGTGATCCATGAAAAGCATATCGCCAGGTGCCATTTACCTTAGACTCTTGTACCAAAAAAAGTAAAAAATATAAACTATGCTTAAACCGAACCTGTTGAAATGCCCTCTAAGATCTAACCCTTAGACCTTAAATCTACACCGCATGAGACGCTATTTTTTTCCAATTTGCTATGAGTGCTTCAGGTCTAATGTGTAGATCCTCGTTCAAAATTCTTTTTTTTGCCAAATCAACGTATTCCTGTTTAATATCAATGCCAAGAAAATGTCGATCAAGATTGTAAGCTACCTTTGTAGTTTGACCGCTTCCATTAAATGGATCCAGTACAATATCCCCATTGTAAGAGTAAATTTTAAGTAAACGATAAGGTATTTCCTCGGGGAAAGGACATGGATGTTCGATATAACCTGGAGGTACTGGAGCTATATGCCACACAGAATTTGCTATTTCTTTGGTCCATTCCTCATGGGTAGCCGGTAGGATTTCTCTTCTTTGATTCCTTCCGGTCTTCACGTCACCCTTCCTTAATACTAAAATGAATTCATGCATAATATTTGCCCTGTAGTATTTGGGGTATGGGTTTATCACAAACGAACCGTACCTGTTGGTTCCTCCAGTTACTTTGTGCCAAATAATTTCTTCATGAAGACTCCAGTTTCCACCAGGTGTCACTAGTTTTGATAATAGCAAGTGGGGCAATGGAATTAATGTCCCATTCACAACCTCGTTGGCGATCACAATACAGCAATACCCCCCCTCCTTGGTTACACGATATACCTGATTATTAAAAATAGTAACCATGTTTTCTATATAATCATCCAAACTGACCTTCTGAATCCCTCTATAATTCTCTGTGTTTCTTTTTGAGGTGTGTAAATCATAGTCTATGGCATTCCCATAAGGAGGTGAGGTCACAGTCAATTGGATACTTCTAGAAGGAACATTTTTTAATATCTTTTCACAGTTTCCTAATAAAATTTTATCGTATAGAGATTCGGACCTGATTAACACAAATTCAGTTTTTGGATAAGGTCCATAATCACATTACTCTAAAAATTTATACTCATTGATAAAAAGATTTAACAAATTTTAGAATTGTTTTATCATTTTTCTAGTATGTATTCGTTTGAAACCTCCATGCCAAAATGTCTACCTACCGATGGAATTGAATACACCAATATCTTATCACCACGTTTTGCATGAGTGACTGGCAATATTTGACCGCTCTCATCCAAAAATCTAATAGTTTCTGCATTTTGAACTATGATGGTTCCCATCTCACTATCATTAATTGCTGCTCTAAATAGTCGTAACGGTCGTGATTCTATTTTAGCTCTCCCAACGCCGACTATTCGAGCTTCGCCTTTGGTGTTTACTATAAAGACCTGACTTCCAGATTCAAGTTCAGACAAATACTTTGTTGTTCCGTCTGGGGTTATAGTGTAACAATGGACTGCACCAGCGTTCACCCTGAAAGGACGAGGTGATGTAAAAGATGATCCTATTGATTCGTTGTGTACTAGAAACAAAAAATTGGACTTGTTTCCAACTAGCATTCCCTCCCCTTCAGCCAACATAGATACGGTATCTATACAAACTCTTTCTCCCATACCTACCTCTTGTACTTCTTTTATTTCTGCAATTTTTATTTGAAACAAAGATTTTCTAATGATCTTTCTTGCTCTGGCTATTTCCTCTTCACTATTTGTGGACATCAGTACTCCGTCCACACCCAATTCTAACACGGTGAACAGAGTTTCAACTTCCTCTATGGATTTTGCAACCGCGAATATCTCCGTACCGGTATTCTGGAGAGAAGCTATAACATTTTCAAGTGGTATTATCCTCCAATCATCCAAATCTATAATAACAAATGATAAATGAAATTTATCTATTAAGCGCTTCATTTCATCTATATCTTGATTACTGGTAACCTTTTTGTAAACTCCAGTTTTGGTCCCTGCAGTCAGATTTGTTGAGTTGATTTGGTCAAGCTGTTGTTCTGATTCAAAAATCACATAATCCGCATCCTTAGAATTAAAAATTGTTTTAATTTTAGTTGAATTCTTGTTCAGACCATCAAGCTCCTCTGAAGGATCGATATAAATCAAATCAATTTGGTCTTTTATCCGTGTAATGAGACTAGCAAAATCAACAAATTTATTTTTGCCATGTAATTCAGGAATACTTGAAAGATCAGAATTAGAATAAGCTAATGGCTTTAGTATTATTTTCTTAGCTTTTTGGTTCTTTCTACTTTCTTCCGCTTTTCTTGGATTTGTTTCTGCCATAGTGCTTGTTCTCTATGATAATAGCATGCAAGGCTTTTATTATTTCATTTGGATTATCATGTTGAAAAATATTTCTGCCAAAAGTTACGCCAATAGCTCCTGCCTTCATTGCATCATTGCACATTTGTAATATTTCATGGTCGGTATTAGCCTTTGGTCCACCAGCAATTACAATCGGGACAGGGCATGATTTTATGACCTCTCTAAATGAATCAACATCACCCGTGTAAACTGTCTTAACTATATCAGCGCCTGCTTCTGCACCTATTCGAGCTGTATGAGCGACTATAGTCGGATCGTGTGGGTTTGTAATGTTGTCTCCACGAGGATACATCATCGCAATTAACGGGATATTCCATTCATTGCATTGATCGGACACTTGACCCAGCTTGTAAAGCATACTTGGCTCTTCTTTTGAACCTATATTAATATGCAAAGAAACAGCATCAGCCCCTAATCTTATCGCTTCTTTCACTGAACCCATCAAAATCTTGTTGTTTGGATCGGGGCCAAGGGAGGTTGCAGCCGACATGTGGGCAATTAGTCCTATACGTGGAGGCGCCGGGAGAGATTTTATGATTCCTTTATTTACTAGGAAACATGTTAAGCCGGAATCCTGAGTTTGGTTTATCAGTTCGGATATATTTTGAATGCCCCTCAATGGGCCACTGCTTATTCCGTGATCCAGCGGGATACATAACATTTTTCCCTTTTTTAATATACGATTGAGCCGAATTTCTTTCCCAAGGACCATAATACAAGAAAAATTGTAAACCTATTTAAAAGTGATATGGTTAATTTATTAAAAATTATCAATCACCAATCCTGGTTTCATTTTGAAATTCTACAAATTGGTGGAGAAGTCAGTTTGTGCTGATTATTTCTTATCCTTTGTTGAACCTCTTGTATAGCCTTCAAAGACAAACCTGGAAATTCACCAGCGATATCTTGTATGTCAAAGTGTAAGTTATTTTGTGACTCAAATAGTTGAAGCATATGATCGAGTTTAATGAATGGCAAACCTAATTCATCTTCGGTGAATTGGTCGGCCCATAACCTTGCGCTGCTTTTCTTGTCTATAACGGAACTGGGAATTTCAAGATACTTTGCTAACCCTAATAATTGAGTCTTATACAAGTCACCTAGGGGTAGTAAATCGGCTGCACCGTCTCCGAATTTTGTAAAATAGCCAAGCATCAGTTCGGTCTTATTAGACGATCCTACTACCAGCCTTCCCATTAGGCCAGAATAATAATATAACACACACATTCTAATTCTAGCAACCAGGTTTCCAGTCAGCAGTATATTATCGGTGTCCTCTATTACTTCTATGAAACTATTTTTGGGTTTGTTTATGTAAATTTTTTCACTATCAATTTTCAATATTGAGCATATTCTAATAGCATCCTCGATATCACTTGACGGGGTTACAGTTTCATCTGGCATTATCAACCCTTTTACATTTTCTGGCCCAACCGCGTTTGCTGCCAGATAAGCAAGCACAGTGGAATCTATGCCCCCAGAGATTCCTAAAACTACTCCGTCTGATTTTCTGGATTCTGTTTCTTTCTTAATGAAATTCATAATTTCCTGGCTAATTAATTCAAAGTTCATCGAATTTAAAGTCCTTATTAGAAATATCATATTAATTTTGTCATGTTACAATGTTCAGATTAGACTAGCTATGAAATTTCATCAGAAAAGAGAGCTTGCTTTGAATTAATAGAATTATTTTAATATGCAGAATCAATATTAGAATTTAGGTCATTGGATACACGCAATATAGGCTTAAGGAATATCGAAGTAGCGGACACAAAAATATGTTCCATCGACGGTGAAAACGGAAAATTGATTTATAGAGGTTATGACATTCTTGACCTGGCCAATCATTCCACTTATGAGGAAACAGCATTCCTCCTGCTATTTGGAGATTTGCCTGTAAAAGAGGAACTTGATGTCTTCAACTCAAAATTGACTGAGGCACGAAGAATTCCTGAATCAGTTACCAAGAATATGAAAAATAAACCTGTTACAGCACATCCAATGGATGTATTGCAATCTTCCATATTAGAACTAGCAGATTACGACCGGAACAGACAGGATGAAGGGAAAAATGCCAATATTGAAAGGGCCATATCTTTAATTGCAAAGATACCAACGATAGTTGCTGCATGGGATAGGATCAGAAATAACAAAAATGTAGTTGAACCACTTGTTGAAAATTCACACGCACATAATTTTTTATATATGCTTAGAGGAGAACACCCAAAGCACGATATATCTAAAATATTTGATATCAGTTTAATACTACACGCTGAACATAGTTTTAATGCCTCAACTTTTGCGGCTCGTGAGATAGCATCAACACGAGCAAGCATCTATGCAAGCATAGGCGGTGCAGTGGGTGCCTTGTCTGGGGAGCTCCATGGCGGAGCTAATATTCAAGTAATGAAGATGTTACTAGAAATTGGCGATATAAATAACGTTGAAAAATGGGTCCAAGATAGGCTGACAAAAGGTGCAAGAGTTATGGGGATGGGGCATGCGGTGTATAGAACTACCGATCCAAGATCAGAAGTCCTAGCGACATTATCTAGGGCTATTTCCAAAGAAAAAGATTCAAAATGGTATGACATAACTGAAAAAATTGAGGAAGTAACAAAGCGAATCATGTATCAGACAAAGAAAATGCTGATTTACCCAAATGTTGATTTGTACAGTGCCTCATTATACTACAGTTTGGGGATTCCCATTGATCTAAATACACCAATCTTTGCTATATCAAGAATAGCGGGATGGAACGCCCACATTATTGAAGAGAAATTCGCTGAAGCCGCTCCAAAACCAGCTCTCTATAGGCCAAAGGCAGTATATGTAGGGAGATACTGTGGCCCGATGGGTTGTGAATATATTAGTCTTATCAACAGAAAAAATCAGAATCCTCAAACATCATGATACTAAATTTGATTAGAAAGTATCATCCTCTTAAATTTATAAGGACCATCAAATTTCTCTAATTCATATCGTTGAAGTTCTCAAGCAAGAACAATATTAAATATAGTGATGTTGGAATAGACGTAGATAAGATAAAGTCAATTCAAAATTCTATTGGAAAAAACATAAAGAGTACTCATCTATTACCAAAAATAGGTAAAGTAATTTCTGGATTTGGTCACTATGCAGGGCTCATCGAATTCAATAGTAGAATAATGACATTGCACACTGATGGTGTTGGATCAAAGATTTTAGTGGCTCAAGCCATGAATAAGTACAATACAATCGGACTCGACTGCATAGCTATGAATGTTAATGACACCGTTTGCTTAGGCGCTACCCCTGTAGGGTATCTTTCATACGTAGCTCTGGAAAAAACTAATGACAATTTATTAAAGGAGATTACTAAGGGCCTAGTCAAAGGAGCTAAAATTTCAAATATGGCAATAGTTGGAGGCGAAACAGCAATACTTCCAGATATAATTACAGGACAAAAAAAAGACCATAACTTTGACTTGGCAGGAATGGTTCTTGGAATATTAGAAAATAAGAAAAACATGATACTAGGGGATAAGGTTAGACCTGGTGACTTGATAATAGGAATAAGGAGTTCTGGAATCCATTCGAATGGGTTAACTCTAGCAAGAGATGTCCTGCTTAAACAGCATGATATTAACGATAAACCAGATTTTGTTAATCAACCAATTGGATCTGAATTACTTAAACCCACTGCTATTTATTCAAATGTTATCCTTAGGATAGTTGAAATATTTGGAGCAAGAATACATGGACTTGCACATATTACAGGTGGTGCGTTTACAAAGCTAAAAAGATTGAATAAACGAGTTGATTATGTTTTAGATAATATGCCCGCTATTGAGGGTATATTTAAACAAATTATGATAGACGGGAATATTTCAGAAAAAGAAATGTATAGGACTTTTAACATGGGTATAGGGTTTTGCGTTATTGCAGCACGAGAAACTGCTAATGAAATAATTGAAACCATTAATGATGAGAGAATGAAATCCACCATAATTGGAAATATCCGGAGAAACGGAACAGGTAATTCATTTATCAAATCATCAAATCATAATAGGATAAAAGAAGTCCAGCTCTAGCTAAGAAATTGTTATAATGCCATTCTAATTGTTAAATCTTAATTGAATTTGAAAATTGGTCTAGTGTACAGTAGTGAATTGAATAACAAGCAGCCAATACTGTCCTCCATATAGGCAAGTTTCATTTTGTTGTTTTGATATTTTTTCGATAATTTGCCTTTTTAGCATGTGATTTGTGGTGTTTTTTTGGTTAACAGTAAATAGGACAGATAAATTTCCAAAGCTTTTTTAGTTAATTTTCAGATGGTTTAGTTTGGATATCTATTTGTAGCTCCGTTTCCGTCTCATTCCCCCTCATACCCTTCCTGCTATTCGCAGTTGATACCATCTAAATCAGAGTAATTTTTTTTAGAAAATTAGGAAGAGATATTTAGTCGGCATAATAGAATATTTTCAGAGGAGACAGTCACTAGATTGTTTGTAAAAGCGTCTCGTTATAATGATAAAGATGATAACAGATATCAGCAGATATGCAATGAAATAGCTAATGATATCTTGTCTAATAATACTAATGGCAATATGATGAATTTACGTGAGATCAATAGTCTCATAAAATCAAAATCTTCTCAGTATAAACTTCCTAGTATCCCAAAATATGCTGAAATAAACCGTTTCATCCCAATCAATAGTCAATATAAAAGACTCTTAAGGAAAAAGCCTATGAAAACTCAATCTGGTATAGCAGTCATTACAGTTATGCCAATGCCTTACGATTGTCCCCATGGGAAATGTATCTACTGTCCTGGTGGGAAGGAATACAACACACCTCTTAGTTATGTGGGTACTGAACCATCCACCAAATTCGCTCAAAGGGTAAAATATGATTCTTACGAACAGGTCCGTTATAAAATAATGCAATTGATGGAAGGCGGTCATGAGGTCAGTAAAGCAGAGTTAGTTGTAGTCGGAGGAACGTTTCCCTTCTATCCTAAGGATTACCAAATTTATTTTGTTAAAAGATGTTATGATGCTCTAAATTCAATCAAACATGTAGAATATCCGATCCAAGTACCTTATGAATATTCTAGTACCTTAGATAAGCATACTACGCTTTCAACAGGTAATAGTTCTCAAGAAGAAAGGATATCTAAATTGGATTCGCTTTTGCTTACACTCGAGAAAGCAAAGCAAAAAAATGAAACGGCTTTTGTAAGATGTGTTGGTCTCACCATAGAAACAAAACCTGACTATTGCAAAATGGATCATATCAATTTGATGTTAGAACTTGGAACAACCAGGATTGAACTAGGAGTCCAGTCACTTAATGATACTGTTTTTAAAATGGTCAATCGAGGTCATACTATCGAAGATGTTTATAAAGCTTTTTATCAGGCCCGCAATTCCGGTTATAAGATTGGTGCTCATATGATGCCTGGTTTACCCGGATCTTCTTTTGAGCAAGATTTGAATGATTCAAGGATCTTGTTTGAGGATGAAAGACTAAAACCAGATATGCTAAAAATCTACCCCACACTCGTAGTACGAAATACAGGACTCTATAAATTATATAAAGATCAAAAGTACAAAAGTTACTCTACAAACCAGCTTGTGGAACTCCTGGTAGAAATAAAAAAATTTATTCCTCCATGGGTAAGAATAATGAGAATACAGAGAGAAATCGAAGCTCCTGACATCATCTCGGGCCCTAAAATGGGAAACATTAGACAGAAGGTGCTAGAAGAATTAAAAAGACAAGGAATAAAGTGTAAATGTATACGCTGTAGAGAAATAGGACTATATGAAAACAAAGTAGAATTTTCAAACGATGATGTTTTGTTATTTAGAACAGAGTATAATGCAGCTAATGGAAAGGAAATTTTCTTATCTTTTGAGTTAAAGGATAGGATGCTCCTCTTTGGTTTCCTCCGACTGCGGATCATGTCTGATCCTCTTAGAAAAGAATTGCAGTCAGGGTTTGACTTTATAACAGGATCCAGTAACAACAATATCTCTGATTCGACAGACAAATCATTTACCTCTGCAATTGTACGAGAACTACATGTCTATGGCACTGTCGCAAAAATAGGAGAACAGGTTAATAAGAAACAATCTACAACTGATAATAAAAAATCTAGTATGATGTTCAGAATTGGTGACAACTCTTATGATAATTATTCCACTATTTTTAATCCCATTGCTAATGATAGTGGTTTGGTTGGTAATAATCAAGTCAAATATCAACATAAGGGTCTAGGTAAGGGTTTGTTAGCTGAAGCCGAAAAAATCTGCAGGGAAGAATACGGTTTAAAAAAAATTTCAGTTATAAGTGCAGTAGGTACCAGAGATTATTATAGAAAATTTGGATATACTAATAATGGTCCGTATGTTACAAAATTATTATAGGACAAATGAGTAGTTCTCCTGAAAATATAATTGGCAAAGGAACCTGGATTGATAAGATTGCATACACAATAATTGAACGGGAAAAAAAACTCGGCAGGTCAACGGCAAACATCAAGGTTGAAAGTGGTTTAGGAGCATCCGGGATCCCTCATATTGGAAGCATGGGGGACGCTGTGAGAGCGTATGGGATTTCTTTGGCCTTGAAGAATCTCGGTTATTCATCAGAATTAATAGCATTCTCAGATGACCTAGATGGATTAAGGAAGGTACCGGCTGGGCTGCCCAAATGGCTGGAAAATCACATTTGTAAGCCAGTATCTACCATTCCCGACCCATATGGTGATTGCCATGACTCCTACGGACAACATATGAGTAGTTTGCTTTTAGAAGGGTTAGACTCGGCAGGAATAAAGTACACCTTTAGGAGCGGTACCCAAACTTACAAAAGTGGTATACTAACAGAGCAAACTCACAAAATTCTATTAAATAGCAAATTGATTGGAGACAAGATTGCAGAATCTACGGGTCAACAAAAATACCTCAAATTTCTACCTTATTTTCCTATTTGTGAAAAATGTAGCAGACTTTATGTCGCTAACTCAATTGACTATTTAGAAAATGAGAGAGCTGTGACATATTCATGTACCGGTAACACAATTGGAAAGAAATTAATTCAAGGGTGCGGACATTCCGGTCAAGTCAAAATTGACAGTGGAAATGGAAAATTAGCCTGGAAAGTTGAATTTGCAGCACGTTGGCAAGCCTTTGACATCAAATTCGAGGCCTTTGGCAAAGACATTATGGATTCTGTAAGAATTAATGATTGGATATCTGATGAAGTCTTGAAATTTAGTCATCCTTTGCACGCAAAGTATGAAATGTTTTTAGACAAAGGTGGTAAGAAAATAAGCAAATCCGCTGGAAATGTCTTGACTCCACAGATGTGGCTAAAGTACGGATCACCTGAATCTCTTTTATTATTGCTCTACAAAAGAATTTCAGGTACCAGACATGTTGGCATTGACGATATTCCTTTACTCATGGATGAGTACGATTTATTTGAAGATATTTTCTATGGAAAAATAAGTGAACCAAATGATAGCAAACGACTGAAAATGAATGGAGTTTACGAGTATATTAATCACCTTCGTCCAGCAGCAGACGATTCCTCGTCAATACACATACCCTATAGGATACTAATACAGCAGGCAAATCTGTTTAATAACCAAATCCAGGATTCAGAACTGCTGTTAAATGCTATATTTGATAGGCTCAAGAAATATAGGTTGGTAAAGGCAGAAGACATCAAGAAAAAGGATTTGATTAACAAAATAACTCTTGCTACAAGCTGGGTAAGAGAATTCAGTGACTCGACAGGAGGTGAAGGCGAAGCCGAAGGTGGTAGAGCCGATGAAAAAGTTGAAATGAGCAGTATTCAGAAAGAAGTAATATCCGAAATAGGAAATCAGTTATCTAGCTTGGCATCAAACGTAGCTAAAAAGAGAGATAATTCTAAAACTCCAGATGAAGATTTAGCCCAAGAAGTACAAACCATAATTTTCAATAATGCTAAAGGCAACAATCTTCAGCCCAAAGAGATATTCAAACTATTATATAAGATTTTGATAAACACAGAAAAGGGTCCAAGGCTTGGTAACTATATTGTGGACCTTGGAATAGATAATGTGGTAAAAGTGATAGAAAAGAGAATCTGACTTTGTAGGAACGAGTTGGTCACATTTCAATATTTTAGGTGAACAGATGATTAACAATGTCGATCATTTCACTCCAGGCCTTTAGTGATATTCTTTATAGATATCAAAATTTAATCATCATTTCTGGACTAATTATCTCATTTTCGGGAGGCAGCTGGGATATAACGTACCATATTTTGAGCCAGCCTGAAAGTTTCTTTTCATATCCACATACCTTAGTTTATACTGGAATTTTTATTGTAATTAGTACATTTTTTATTAATTTAAGAAAAAATATTTCAAATAAAAATCCACACAGAAAAGCCAATATCCTCATATTATTAGGGACTATTTTGATTCTGTCAGCAGGACCATTTGATTTCTCTTGGCATCTAAAATTTGGACTAGATGGTCTTCTCAGCCCACCTCACGTTACTTTATTGATTGGGTGGATGTTAGTAGGATCGGGAAACCTTTGGATTACAAATAATTTGATTGATTCAATCCTCTTACAGAACAAAAAATCCAACAACCGCAAATCTGCCGATGAAGGAGATACAAACTATCGTGATCTTGATAATTTAAGCACTCTAGATCACTCAAATAGCCTACTAGATAAGAATGAACAAACTATTCTTAAAATTCAACTCATTCTCAATCTTTCTTTTATTTTGGTGATTTTGTCTGGATTTATTTATTTTTTCTCGCTACCATTTTCAGAAACTCAATTTTATAATTACAACCCTAATCCACTAGTTGCTTTGTTAGTTTATGGTTTTGGGTTCCCATTTTTGCTTTCGAGCTTTTTTATTAACATATTGAAAAATTATCCGGGTTTCAAAGAAGTGATCCTATTGGTGGGAAGTTTCTATATAATAATCATGCTTTTAACCCAAATCATCTCTAACCCATTCTTGATTGGGTTATCATGGTACTATATTTTAAACATAATCCCATTTGCAATTATTTATCTACTTGACAAAAAACAATCAAGAAAAACATTTACTGAAATAAATCTTCCACCACTATCATCGTCAGGGAATTTAAAAAACAAGACAAAAAAATGTACACATCCAAAAATCTATATTTTCTATGCATTGATACTAGCGATTTTTTCATTTACAATTTGTTTCCCACTAAATACCTACATATTAAACGAAGAACTTTATGGATATTTGGTATATCAGAATTTGGTATTCAAAGTGTATGCTCAACTATTCGCAGACTATTTCATTATAATTATGAGTATGTCTATAGTTGGCGGGCTTTTAGGATATGGTCTGGTGACGACTGGTGGAATAGTCGGACCATCGAAACATATGGTAATTCAAATGCATCATTATCTTTCAGAGCTTAGACATAGAGACCGATAATTCCTTTCTAAACCCTACAGAATCAGAAAATACAGCTTATGCTGAAACTGATGAAAAAATATATCTTGTGCGCCTCTTATATCCGAACATGAGAAACAACAGGATGCCGTCCATTTCTAATATCGTCTCAGAATCTAAAGAAGAAAGGGTTATACTCTATAGAAAATTCTTCGCTGAACTGAGATTAAATAGGTTACATTTTCAATTAATAATCCTAAATTATTTCTCTAATTTGGATACACCAGATAATAGACAATCTTTTATAAAGGAGCTTGAAAACTATATTTCTTTCTTTAGAAAAATGGATAGTTGGCTTGTGGCTTTAAAACAGGAAGGATTGTACCCCGAGTTTCAAGAACAATGCTTAGATGAAATAAAAGCCATAGAACAGATTATCCAGAGTTACGAAGGCAAAATGAAAACCTAAACAGTTGGCTTTTGATCAAATTCACTAATATACGCAAGGACGGCATTAACTATTTTTTCGTGATCTGCTTCTTTCTCTAGTGATAGTCTAATTATGTGACCATTGATTGGAAAAGAAAGCATTTTAATCTTTCTTCTGACAGTTAAAGAATAAACTACCTCCCCTAATTTAGAGTCAAAATCGGTATGTAATTTTGAAATTAAGGCAAATTCCATGTAAATTTTTACAGATTCAGTTTCAGATTCTAGTGAAATTTTTCCAGATCTCATTCCACCATACACCAATCTTCCCATATCATCTATCAATCCAACAAATCTGATGGTTGGGTCTAATCCCATAATAAAATCATAAATGGTCTTATAGTCTAATCTATCATGTTTTATCAATACTTTCACCGACTAATTTCAAATGCCAGACCAACATATTTATCTTTGGAAATAATTGTCGTGAATCTGCTCTTAGATACCAGATCAAATACTTTGAACTGATCTGACCAGTCTTGAAATTAATGTTTCTCCAAGGATTGAATCCATGCTATAACAATAAGCCAACAATAGCGATTATCTAACTTGAGAGCAAAGATCAAAAAAACATAGCCTTTTGAATTAATAGTATCTGCTCTTGATACCTCAGATAAAAAAAACAGGATTACAATTAATGAGTAACCTTTTCGTTTCCCCTATACTTGTAGATGAAGTTGCGGTCAATCTTATTCTTCTTATCAGAAACTAATCGTAACATTTTATTAAAACTGAAAAGTAAAAGTGAGGTTTGCTGACTATGGATTGAAGCATTACCCCACTTTTACTGATGCGTGCCGATCCTTCAAGACCAGTTCGTATTTTAGAATAATTATTAAACTATAAATACAGTGATCATACATTCTGCAGTTTACAAAATTCGTTAAATGCCAACATTTCATAAATAGATTTGATGACTAGACTTTTTTTTATTACTTCATACCAACATATAATTGATTGATCATGTTAAAATTGGTTAAAACACTAGTCCAATCAGACTATAGTATATCGAAGTTCTTTGCTAAAGTAGAAATCAAAACCAATACAAGAATAATTTTCTGCGCTCCACGTGCTGCAATTTTAGTCAATAAATATTTGGGAGATGAGAATTTTGTTAGCCTGGAATTGACTTGTATATCAAAGCAGGTGAATTTGGCAATCCACTACAGATTATATTTAAGGATCATTCAATGAAATACAATTCAAATGCAAAGAGGATTTAAGGTGCTAATTATAAGTGGTGCTCTCTTTTTAACTTCAATAATAGTGTTCTTTATGTGGGGGCTGTCTTTTAGCGGCATGTTTATTCAGAACAATCCAAGCCTCTCTACGAACCAAATAACACTTGATCCCCTAACGGCCTATAATTCTAGTATTTTCATTAATTCTACTGACAAGCTGCTTACTATTACCATTGATTCTACAGACAATGCTCAGACAGTGCTAAATGAATTGGTAACTGCTCCTAATGGAAAAATAGTGTCCAATTCTACTTTTCAAAAGACCTATTTTTCTACTATAACTCCAAATTCAACTGGAAGATATGATATTTCGGTGTTTAACATGGATCAAAACAATAAAGCTTCAGTTTATCTATTTTTCGGAAATTTACCATTCCTAAAGGATAATGGTGAAATAGACCTAAGCAGTTTTGGAGGCTTAGTTTTGGGAGTAATTTTGTTTATTGCAGGATTAGTAAGTTTTGTTATTGGTATAGTTTTATATCTTAAAGATAGGAACAAAGAAAAATACCGTGGTTTTATACCAAGGTAGAATTTTCACATTTAAAACTCGCTATTCTACTTGTTTCGTGGTGGCACAATATGGAGAAAAATTTAGATTTAAAGAGCTTTGTTAGGACACATTCCAGCAGACTCAAAATGTAGATGCATAGTCAAGTACTGAAAATGATTTTGATTTGTTGTTTGGTATAAGATGATTATTGCCAAAACAAGGTCCTACTATGAAATAAGACAAGTGCTAAAAGTTACTTAGGTATTCTATATTAAATTCCGAAATGGCAATTTATTTAGTAAAAGGCTAAAGAGGTATTTATTTGCTCAAGAAAATGTCTAATGCTATTTGAAATTACAAAAAAAGGAATTTAGTCGCTTTGACCTAAAACGTTGGAACCGAAGTTTTGTTGGTTTTGGAGGTTGATATTGTTACCAGATAAGATATTACCGCCACCGCCTATTGATTGGCTGCTTTGATGTGATGATTGATGTTGAGTAATGCTTTGTTTTGCTTTATTCTTTGCGAATGCATCTTCAGACATTGCCAATGGAGCTACGATTAATGCGAATGCGATTATGACTGCACTACATGCTAGAACTGTTTTTGTGTTCAGGTGTATCTTATTTAGAATCAGACACAAATATAAGGTTTCTCTTATTGGAAATCAAACCCAAATCAAAGCAAGTTCATTTTCTTAGGAAACAAAATAGAAAATACTACCTGTAGAAGTTACTATTACAAAATAGGTAAATCTTTAAGATACATTTGATTATTTAAATTATATGCAAAATTTTATCATTTCTTTTAAATAGAACTTTGTTCCATATAGGTCTAAAATAACTTGAACTATATAAATTAAATTAATAAAATAAAAATAATGTTGAATAATAAAACTAGACTTATTTTTTCAATCTATAATCTTTTTTAATGACGCTTATCTATTATGGATATTGGAAGATAATCGAATTTTAGAAAGTATGTTCCCTTCTGACATACTTCCAAAAGTTTATCCAAAAGAACCCACTCCACAGGAGAAGTCCGAAATTGACGACGTGTTGGGTAGTAATATTTTTAATGTTATGCTAAATAGGCGTTCGCAGAGAAAATTTGAGGAAAGAGAATTAGAAGATTGGAAAATCGATATTATTTTTGCTGCTGCTGACACGGCCCCCACGGCTGGAGGGTTCCAAGGTTTTGAAATTTATCATATCAAAAACACCCAATTAAAACAGAACTTGATAAAAGCTGCCAATAACCAACCTTACGTAAATGCACCCTTAGTTTTGGTATTTTGCTCTAATCCCTCACGGATTAAATTAAATTTTGATCCAGAGGTAATAAATAAATTTTCCATTCAAGACGCTACCCTTGCAGCTGGTTATGCCCAATTAGCTGCTCATGCATTAGGATTGAGCTCCATTTGGATAGGCATGTTTAATGAACACTTACTGAAAGAAGTAGTTGGTACTGATTTAGCCCCATCCTCGATCTTATGCATAGGATATCCAAAGAAAATGCTAATTCCCAAACCAAAGAGAAATCTTACAGATTTGATACATACTGTCTAATTGTATTATTCTAAAATAATACATATTTGGTGGTCTAGATATGTATGACATTTATTTTCTGATAGCTACTATTACTATGAATCCCATCATATCAATTTAGGATTTCTGTTTCACAAATCATTTTTGATATCAGGTTAATGACATAGGTAACATGAGTTCAAGAACAAATGTTCAAGAACAAATTATTATCTAATTTAATCAATTCACTATACTATCAATAATTAATCAAAAAAAATGGTTATAAAAAAAGTAAGGTATGCGGCAGTTTATTGGTTTTTGTATATTGCGGTATAGGGCAAATCAAATGATTGGTATAATTCTGAAACACCACTATTTGTATTTCTGTCAAATTGGTGGCTCAAATCCAATTCATCTTGAAATATTTGTTTAGGTGAGGATTCGATTGATTTTTTGTTCTTATCTGCGTTTGTTTTTAGTGGCTCATCTGACTCTGTGCCCTTATTTAGGTTGATTGGTTTAATGATGTGATCATCTGATGATGCTACCGCAGGACCTGCTGTGAGAACACTGTCGGCTTTACTTTCCACACCATTACTTTTATCAGCATCTTCATCATCGATTGAAGATGCAGAATCTTCACTTTCAGTTTTCAACCCCGAATTCTTTGATACTTTATCCACTTTTTCATCACACGACTTTATATCCTTCGTGTTAAGATCATTAGATCCATCTGCAACTTCTTTACAATTCAAAATGTCGTCAAGGGCCATTGCCGTAGACACTTGACTAAGTCCAATTGAGATGGCTATGGAAAATACTGCTACTAGAACACCTGCGTTTTTTGTAGAAAAACTTTTAGTACTGGTCATAGACACTAAGGATTTGATTTTTATAATTTATATCAAATTTGAAGAATGTAGCAGTAAAAAATTGCTAACTAAATTTACTTAGTAATTCCTATTATGAAATCAATCATTTCGAAATAAACTTGAAAGAAAGTTCAGATTTGAATTCGGATGGATTCAGAATGCTTCTGTATATGCATATAATTATTAACAACATGAGATTGGATTCCTCATCTTTATCCAAAAATAATTATATGGAAAAAATCCTAATAGCACTATCCCCAGTAAAATGTATTCTCAATCGAAATTGTGATATTTTAATGGTTTGACCCATATAATCGTTATATAAATTTACCTGGATTAGGATAAATACCAAATAGAATACAAGAATTAGATGACACAACGCGCAAACATAAGCATTAGTATGGAGGAAGAAAAGGTAACCAAATTGAAAACGATAATCAATGACCTGTTTGAATCTGGATCAATTAATTCAAATGAGATGGAAGATTTTATTAAATTTACACTATTTATTGTTTTTGATGAATATGAAAAGAACATATCTTCATTGAAAAAATTCTATTCAATGAATTTAACAAAGTATCTAGAATATAAAAAACCCTGGCCTCAGACCGGGTCCAAATGATGTTTCAATTAAAATAGATTTAGCAATAAACGCTATTTTTTCTTTATAAAATTTGGAGGAAAATATGTCTTTGGCATCCCTAAATAAAAAAATAAAGAAGATAAAAGCGACAATCTACTCTAGTAATGGAACACTGTATCGCCTATAGTTTTCTTCCAATCTGAACGGATACCCGGCTTTCCTTTTAATTTTTCAACGTAATTAAATGCAGAAATCCCTGCAGCTGCCCCGTCACCGCATGCAGCTACGATCTGCTTATAAGGAATGTTAGTTGCATCGCCAGAAGCAAAAATAGCAGGGTGAGAGGTCTTTCCTCCATCACTAACCTCGATTTCACCTTTGGTGTTAAGTTTTATAAGATGCTTTACAAAATCTAGATTTATCTTTGATCCCATTTCAACAAATAAACCATCAACATTTATCATTTTTTCTACACCAGCATTGTCTTTGATTTGAATTTGCTGCAACGAGTTGTTACCTGAAACTAGAGTCACCATGCTATTAGGGATTAGTTCCACGTTATTTTTCTTCTTGATTGATTCAATCATATCCCTATCTCCTCCAAGCTGACCACCTCGGTAAATTAGGTAAACTTTTGATGCCATTCTAGACAACAAGATTCCTGATTCTAAAAGGTATCCACCGACTCCTACAGTCGCGGTAGTTCTACCTTGATAAAATGGAGCGTCACATTTTGTACAATAATGAACACCTTTGTTTTGAAATTGGATTTCATTCTCGACACCTAAATTATTTGGAACTTTACCAGGGGCAAGAATTAATGATTTTGTAAGATATTCAGAACGCCCAGTTTTTACCCTCAAGTCAGTACTTCCTTCGACTTGATCGACCTTTTCCACAGTATCGAAAGTCATCTCCCCATTGAACGTCAAATATTGATTTTCCAATGTTTTAGCAAGTAGAGGGCCGCTTGACATCATGGTTCCTGGATAATTCTCGAGTTTAGGAATCAAATTCATTTGTCCGCCTAAATCCTTTGAAATCACAAGGCATTTCGTCCTCTGTCTTGCCACAAATATGCCCGCTGAAAGTCCAGAGGGACCTGCCCCTACTATTATAACTTCATACTCTTCTACTGACAATTTCAATCAATACTCCATATTTTATCTTAAGCATACATTCCTTGTTTTCTCTTATGAAACAGATATCAATGTTGTCATGTTATCTACTCCGTCAATAAGTGGTAACTTTTCGTCTATTTCGCTCTTCACTTGTTGCAAATTATCCGATTCAAAAATGATCACTAGATCATAAATTCCGTATACAGATTTAACTGCCTTTACTGTAGATAACTGTTTTATATGATCTATTACACTGGATTGTTTCTTATAATTAACATTCAATAATACATAGGCTTCACTCAAAATAATCTGTAAGTATGCTATTGCCTTTATTAATAAAGATTGATGTCTTACGAAATATTTTCAATATGACCAATTATTATTTCAGAATTTTTATATATTTAATATTTCAAATCAAGTTTTTTTACATGCTCTAATCCAAAATTAACAGCAGGAAAGTAATTTTTGTTTGAGATTGTGGGTTCAAAACTAATCTTGCCCTTATATGAAATTTTTTTTAAGGTTTTTACAATTATATCAAAATCAATATGGCCAAATCCTGGCATTTTCCTGTTATTATCAGCAAAGTGCATATGAGAAAGAATATGCTGTGAATTTAGAATTGTATCCTCAAAAGAATCTTCCTCTATGTTCATATGAAAAGTATCTAGCATGAGTTCTAAATCATTACATTTTTCGATTAGCGGTGTTGCGTCTAAATAAGTACTACAGTAGGGTGTTGAATATCGATTAAGTGGTTCTACCATCAAAGAGACATCTACATCTCTAGCAATTTTTAAAAGCCGGTTCAATAAAGGGACACAACTAGACAACACAGTAGTCTTGTGATTTGGTTTAACGTTCCTATGAGTTACGTCAAAAGAATAAATTGGATCTGAAAACAAACACAGATTAATTCGATTTCCTCCAAAATAATTACATAATTTAATGCACTTTAGCACATAATCTTCAGAATATTTCAGTATTGATTTATCGTTACTTAGAAGACGCCTTTTCCAACCGTTTGAACTCGACCTACCCCACATCCCAGTAACTCCTATTACTTTTATGTCAAATGAATTTAGAAGATCCTTAAGATGATCCCAATCCATATCATCTGGTTCTCCATACACTTCCACTTCAGTCAAACCTAATCGGCAAAGGTTTTCTAAGGTTTCTATCTCGTTTTTTTGTATATTCAGAAACGAAGATAAAGTAATAGAGTATGAAAATGTCATTTTATTGTTGATCTAACTAACGAAATTTTTTTCGCATAAAATGCTATCTAATTCTTGTATCCTCTTAAACAAAGTTCTTTCTTACTATTTCAAAAATATCCAAACAATTGATTACAGGATGTCCGTCGAAAATTTCTTTATCAATATGTTCTATTTTCTTGTTTGATACGAATGCAGACAAGCCCTCCCCTGATTCAATGCTGAATGGTCTTCCATGGGATCCTCTGATCAGGCTAGTATCTGTCGAGATGCATTTTCTTTTAGGGTCGATGAATAAATCTAGAGGGTCATATCCTGGTTTTCTGTGAATATCAACTGTTTTAGTAAAGCTAGGTGCTTTTTCAATTTCATTATTTTTAGTATCATCAGGATTTGAGTTCTTGATTTTCTGGTCATCATACCACCAGTAGTAACTAAACCATTTGTCCTTTTCCGCTATGGCAATGAGTTCTCCACTCCTTGCATGATCTATGTGAAGGTTTTGTTTTTCTTTCTCATCACAAACCATATGGATTCCGTTGATATCTTCTATCGCAATTTTAATCTTCTGTTTATCTATCTTGTTACTTGTATTCATGTAAACATGTGCTACTTGATGATCTACCATTGCAAAGGCTTCACTATATTCATAGTCGATATATTCTTTTCCGTTAATGGTTCTTACTTGGAGCAATCCCTTCTCTCTTAAAATTCTATTTATTGGTATCGCATTTTTTACATCATTAAATCCATACTCAGAAATCAAGAGAAAATGAGTTTCATCAAAAATACCTGCTTCCTTAACCTTTTCTATAATATTACCGACGCAATTATCGATTTGCTTTAAATCATCTGTTACTTGGGGGCTAGAATAACCAAATTTCTGAGCAGTATAATCAAGTTGTGGAAAGTAAGCGTACAACAAGTTTGGGCGATGGTTTTTGATGGTGTATTGAACAGATTTCGTTATCCATTCAGAGGACTTTATAGAAGAAAACGGACCCCAATAATTCATCAGATTAAATCCGCCAATTTCTTTGCTTATTTCCTCATAATAGTTTACTGGTTTAGAATAACACCACATGTCCATCTGTCCGTTTTCTAAATGGATAGGACGAGGGGTAACAACGTAGTCATTATTTGAATACATAGAGTTTTGCCAGAATAAAAGGGCTGTCTTGAGGACATCATTTTTGGCTTTTATAGTATCCCAAATTTTTTCAGCCTGAACAAGATTAGTAGATTGCTCCCAGAATAAGGTCTGTAAGTTTTCTCTATCAAAAAAACCATTTGAAATAATTCCATGTTCCTTTGGATATTTTCCAGTCAAAATACTTGCCTGGACGGAACATGTTACAGACGGAAACACAGGCTTCATATATCCATATTCACCGTCGTTCCCAAGCAAACTTGAGATATTAGGATAATCCTGAGATGCCGAAGAAATATGTGAAACCCCTAATCCTACAATATCTAAAATAACAAAATATTTTGAACTTTTATTATTGTTGTTTGTCAAACAAGTGAATATATTGGTCATAGTATTTATTAATCAATAGAAAATTCTGCTTTATCCGTGGATAAAATTAACTAGCATACATTTGGCCTGTCTAGTAGAGCTTCCTCGTTTTCATCTTTTTGAAAATACCAAATAACTCACCCTAATAGAATCTACTTTAATTCCATGTTTTGTACAATAGAAAAAATAAATGATTAACTAAAATAGATGTACCCGATTGCAAATCTCAAATTAGTTAGTTATTGATTAAGTGTGTATTAATCAATCTTTTGTATTTTTAATAGTATCTCGCATTTGGGACAACTCAAGCCCAAGAACTTGAATAACAAATCCCCATCTTCGAATTCCTCCGTTATGAGTTGACTTAAATTTATTGCTTCCTTACAAAATGGACATTTTGCCATATGTATGAGATATCCAAAGTTCTTATTTAAAACTAGTGAATGCTATGTTATTTATGGTAAAGCCAACCTTTCTTGCTTAAAACTATAAATTCAATCGGTTTTTTGATGATATTCTTACATCCGATAATCAAGAAATTGTTTATATTATAGTTAGGTGCACCTAATATTGCATCTAATAAAGCATTGTTGTCAAGCAAAAACAACATCCAAATCCCTTGTTTGATGTCCAAATGTCTTACCTTCAAACCAATACACGTCTGGAAAATCTGGAAGTTGTTGAAAGGGTTGGCATCACATTATACCACGATTGGCAGTATGGCGGAAAAAAGGATGGCATTTTAAATGTCACCCAATTTTCAACTTTCAATAAAAGTCTTTGGATTTATTCATGTTTAGCAATTGTTAATACTAGAAACACTTGTCAAAATTAAATAAAGAAAAATAGGATCATGACTTAATTACTTTTCTTAACATATACTATTATGAAAGGCTACCAGAAGCTAACCATTATCACAGCTATTTTAGGACTCATTATTCCCTTTATTGGGCTCTTTTTGTATTTTTTGATAAATAGCTTTGTTGGAATCCCGATTTTGGCACTTTTTGTTGGTTGGGCATTGCTAATAGCAATAGCTATAATAGGAATAAACGTAGGAGCCATTATTGCTGCATTTAAAATTAAAAATAATAAAATTGTTGGAGGCATCTTAATCGCGTGTGGAGTAATGCTTTTCGCTCTGATTCAATGGTTTGCAGTGCCTGCATTGGCATTATTTGTTATTGCGGGGATATTGGCCCTTAGAGAAAAGAACACTCTTAGCAATCTTAAAAGTGACAATTTAGCACCTTAGCAAGATAGTCTACTAATTAGTATTTTGCAAACTTTCGCCTTTATTTTTTGGAAATATGCAAGAAAAAAGTATGTTCCACAAGATTCAACTAAGCCAGGATAAAGATAAAAAATAATATCTAGGTTTAGGACTAAACTCCTCTCAATTCACTTCAAAAAAACTCTGATCTTTTTTACTCTTCACTCATTTCCTTAGCAGCATCTTCACATTCAGACATATCTCCAATACCTGATGATCCCTTCTTTTCGCTGCAATTGTTGATATTGTAATAATGTATGCCATTATTATCAGTTAGATATTCGCCTCTTTGTTGAGAATCTGATATGGTATCATTGTTTGTAGCTTCACTGCTAACATTAGCCTTTATAGTATCATTAGAGGAATCCAAATCACTTTGATCTTTCACTACTCCTGTACTTGTATTAGTTGATGACAAAGAATTTAGTAGTGGAACACTTTGCATAGGTACATTAGTAACATTCTCGCTACTACTAGAATTTTCATTTAACCTGGAATTTTCATTTGGAATGATAATTGTAGTTACAGGATTACTTTCAAAACTGCTTACTGAAGAATTTGAAAGTGTCGAATTCTTTTCAGGTACAAAAGAAGATGCACTACTGGATTGAATATCTGGTGACCAAATAATGATAAAAGCTGATGCTACGAAGCAACCTAAACTTACGAGTAAAGCCAAATTAATAGATTTATTCATGTCATATACACATCATGAAAACCCATTTAAAAAAATTTGTAATACAAACCGTCTAGTTTGCATGTATATGACTTACCTTGTTAATTCATATTTTTGGATTAATAAAATAGTGAAAATTATCTCCTAATCTAAGGGACTTAATTATGTCATGCTTATCCATCTACCGAGTACTATGCACGGAATTGTAAGTAATGCTACAATTGACCCCGGCAGCAGGCCAACTTCGCCTGCTATAAATGCTGAATCTAGCATTATGAGGAGAATTAGCATGTATTTGACCAAGAATCTCATCATAAACTCACCCCGGCTGCGATCCATTTTGGAGGCTTTACCGAAAAGTAAATTGATCAAGAACAAGAATAATAAAATAAAAATTAGAAAATCCAATTTTAATGGGACCAAAATAATTGCTAAAGATAAAGTGATAAGCAAAAAGATAAGATACGTAATTTGGATTCTTTGAATATTTAGGGCATTTTTGACTATTAAGAATTCTCTGGTTGTTTCGTTTTTGCTAAGAGAGGTAAGGACAAAGACATGAAAATATACAGCAAAGGATGCCAAGGCAAGTAATAGAGAAGAGTTAAAACCTGTATTAGACATCAAAAGACTTCCGTTTTCAACTGTGCTATTGCTTGACAAATCAAAAACAAAGCTTGCACCATACAGAACGTTTAATGCTCGTATTCCCGCCATCAAATATGGTCTGAAAAAGCCATTCTTGATTCGATAGTTATATGATAATATGCCTATAATAAGTAACATCGAGATTCCAACAGCCGAAAGATTTACAAATGATGCTAGGATTATTCCCAGGCTAAACATGAGGATGGCAAGTAATAGTGCATTTGTTTTTCTTATTTTGCCTGAGGGTAAAGGTCTAGTTGGTCGCTCAAGTCTATCTACCCTGATATCAAATAGATCATTTGAGACCATACCACCAAGGTATAAAAATATGGATGAAAAAATCAGGATCACGAGATCTGAAATATTGTAACCTATTGATGGATTTATGCTAAGGGCAACTGCTAAAAAACCTACGATAATATCTGGTGGAATTGTAAAAACATTAGAAATACGGAAGAGTTTTAGATAAGGATTTTGTAACATGATAATTCAGTCAAATATTTGGAGTAACATGTGTCTAAATTGAATTAATGTAGTTCATTGATTCTAAAGCAGCACCAATGGGGTTTTCCTTATAAGGATATAGTTCAACAGTAACATAACCATCATAGCCTATTTCGTCCATTTTTGCAAAAGCGGTTCTAAAATCAATCGATCCATGTCCAGGGATCAGATGGAAATGCTTTCGGTTTTTTATATCGGCCATATGAAAATGTTCAATAAAGTTTTGCAACTTGAGAATCAAAGCGCTAGGATCCTCATTAACACAGTAAAAATGACCAATATCAAAATTTAATTTCAAATATTCAGAATCAAATTCCTTCATAAAATCCATAAATTCAGTTGAAGATTCTAGCAACAATTCTGGTTCTGGTTCAATCAAAACTTTTATTTGTTTTTTCTCTGCTTGTGGGAGGACAGACCTTATACCGCTCGCAAAAAGTTCCAAATACTTGTTTCTGCTTGTAGACATTTCAATCGGTCCTCCTGGTTCCACTGAAATATTTTTTGCGCCAAGTTTTTCAGCTAGATTAATGCAATCTATTGTATGTTTTATGCGGAGCTCGCGAGCATCTTTATCATTTTCTATCCAAGAAGGATGATAGGTATCGCCTAATCCAAATAAAGTAAAAGCATTTAGGTTTGAAATTTGTAACTTATTGCGACTTAATGAATTCTTAATCTCATTAATTTTATTTTCATTCAAATTTGGCGGGTAGGCATGGGGCACGTCACACATTATTTCGACACCTTGATAGCCTATTTTGGAGATTTCCTCTATCGATCGGGTTAGTGAATAATTGGTAAAGGCATTAGTACTAAAGGCAAACTTCACAAAAAAAATTATTTTCTTTGGGTTAAATAGTTATGTAGTAATTAAGATAAAGTAATCGTTGATTAATTTAACTGCAATTACTATGCCTAGAGTAGATTTATCTACGCTTAAAAAATATTGAAACCCTAATCTCTGCAAGTCAATGGAAAATAGAATCTAACTAAAAAAAATTGTAAAAAATATCATGATACCACGATGCTATGAGGATCAAGAAATTGATCATTATTACTTCCTTGGGATCCCCAAGTCGACAAGAATTCACCATTGCTATCAAACTTTTGAACTCTGTAATTCAGCTGCTCAACCACGTAAACGTTCCCATCAGAATCTACGGCAACATCATGCGGACTTGCCAATTGCCCATTCCCTGGTCCTTTAGATCCCCATGCTGATAGAAAGTTACCTTCGGTATCAAACTTTTGAATCCGACTATTGCCAGCATCTACTACGTAAATATTATCATTTTTATCTATATCCAACCCAGCTGGCTTCTTGAATTGACCTTCATTTTCACCAGTAATACCCCATTTGGAGATAAAGTTACCTTCGCTATCAAACTTTTGAACGTTATTGTTATCAGTATCTGTGACGTATATATTGTCCAAAGAATCTATGGCAACGCCTTCGGGAGCATTGAATTGACCATCACCAGTACCCATTGAACCCCATTTAAACAGAAAGTTACCTTCGCTATCAAACTTTTGAATATTAAAGTTTGCCATGTCACTTACGTAGGAGTTACCTACAGAATCCAATTTTATAGTATGAGGATGCATGAATTGACCATCACCAGTACCCATTGAACCCCATTTAAACAGAAAGTTACCTTCGCTATCAAACTTTTGAACGTTATTGTTATCCATATCAACAACATAAACATTCCCATCTTTGTCTACATCTACTCCATGAGGTACTCCGAACTGACCGTCTGCCTTACCTTTTGCACCCCACTTTGAGATAAAGTCACCTTGAGTATCAAATTTCTGGATTCTAATATTGCTGTAATCTACTACATATACATCGCCAGCACCGCCACCACTACCACTGGTAGTAGTAGGAGTAGGAGTAGGTGTATCAAGGTCATTGCCACCAATTCCAGTCTCGGTTTCCTGATTCGCAGGTGAGCCTTCATCTTGATTATCCTTGGTTTCAGATTTTTCTATCGGGTTCTGAAACGTTGGTTTTATTATTTCGTTAACCTGAGAATCTACCTCTTCATCAATATCACCAAGTTCTGAAAGTGAATTCTGCATGTTTGTTGGCATATCAGAATATGGATTATTAAAGGATAAAGAAGGTAGTTGAAAATCCGTACTTTGAGCATAAATATCATCATAATCAGATAAGATCAAACTTCCACCTACTGCAGGAATAAGAAGAACCAATAAAACCAGACTATTCACAAGATTTTATTGTTAAATTTATTATTATGTGATTGGGAATAAAAGACAATTATTATCCATATGACAAATTTTTGATGAAATGGATTATCTGAAGGTTTTAGGACAATTTACAATAACATTTAGCTGTCATTGATTTGATGACTATGATCTTGCCGTATTTTCCCATTTTTTTACGATTCGGGTTTTCGAATATCTATTCAAACTTGGTTAAGCTCTAGGTGGCAATAAGATGAAACTTACACCGCACCGAAGAATGATGATTGTTTTGTCGTGGAGGATATGGAAATCTACTAAAGGATTAAATTTTGATATATAAATGTAAATTTTTTAACCTATCTTATGAACAGAATTAAAAAGCAATAGTCTAGAGTTATCAACAAAGTTTGGTTTAAGAAACAAAACTTGATCAATAGGCATTATTCATGTAGCTTTATCAACAGAGATTGAGAAATTGGTAAAAAAATCAAAACTAGACAAGAAAATAGATTGAAAATAGTTCTTGATGGTTGTAATTGTAATTGACATTTGCTGTAGTCTGAACGAAGTTTTGTATGGTATCAGGTGCGATCAAATGAGCAGAAATATTTCCGGTTCCTCCACTTGCAAGAATATTTAACATAAATAGCGTTAAAATAAAGCCAACTACTACAGCAACAAGAATTATTATCTTAAATTTCATTGTACCAAGTGTCATCTTACCTTTCGGATCAGCGGGTGACGATGCAGAGACAGGAGCACTAACTGTTCCATTATTGGCTGGATTAGAATCCTTTAATTCCTCTTCCAGAACTCGCATTCTTTCCGCATGTTTGGACGTATTAAGTACGGGGACTCTTTTGATTGTAGATCCATCTATTTTTGATTTGTGTACTTCATATAATATTAGATTTTTACCCTCTTTTGACCTCTGATTAAACAATTCTAAGGCATCTTCATAATTTGGAAGTTCTATAGTAGAAGTATTTTTAAATTTCCCAACAATCTCTATCAAGTATTTTTTTGTTATCTCCGTATCACCATTAGAGTCCAAATTGGAATCACCATTATTCTTATCATCGATCCCTTCCATTTTTCATTTTCCTACCTTGTCTAATATAAAACTAAATATATCTAGTATTTACGCTATTTGGATTAAAAAAATTGATAAATGTAATCTTGTGTAAGATTGGGAAGATTGAGAACGAAACAAGCTAAAGATCGTTCAATTATGGAAGAGGGTATATCTGAAATCACCAAAAAATCGTTTTTGGTATTTAAACAGAACTGGCCAACTAAGAATGTCTTGAAGCTCACACATTTCAACCTGGAGATTGTAATCATTATGAGCGCTCCGTTCTAAATGGACTAGTCAGAACGGCAAAATAAGGTGTAATTTTTGCTTATAGAAGCAAAGTTATACTCAAAAGATACCATATGTCGAGGATCATTAGACCTAGAATAGTATGTAAATCATACTTATTCAGATGTAGGACATCTGTTCTTAAGCAACACGTTTAATGCTTATATTTACATTTGCTGTATAGTTATTGATATGGGGACATCAGCTGAACCAAGTAGCAAGCCGTCTACTGATAACACATGCCACCTATGCGGAATTACATTTAGAAACAAAGATGAAAAAGAAGAGCACATAAAGCTTGAGCATTCAGAACATAAACAGCCTAGTGGAGTTTCTTAAACTTCATTATATTTTGAATTTTGGAATAATTTACTTTCTTCATTTTAAGAAGGATTTTAGTTTCATAGTATCTGAATGAAATGACTGGATTATGACTAAAACTATGGCATTGATATGGAATTATTAGATCACCTCGAGGATTAGGTAGTTTAACTATAATTATTCTACGTAGTCAAATGATTTTTATATAATAATAAAAAAGTAACCTGTTTTATAGTTTATTGGCCTAAAACGAGCATGAAAAAGGATAGACACAAAACCGAAATCGGTACAGTAGAAAGTGGATTAAAATCTTCACAACTAAGGCCACTTTTTAATAGACAGGAATCAAATTCAGCCCAAGGTAAAAAGCGCGAACTACAAACAGCCGATAGAATATTACTATTAATGCAAGAAGAGGAAAAATACTAGGCAAAATTTTTACTAGGTTTTTATATAATATTCCCTAACATTTGAAGGATAGAATGTCTTTGATTACGCTTGCAGCCTTCCTTTTTTATGAAATATAATTTTTTAAGCAGGATAATGGTTGAATGATAATCAAATTTTTTGGGTAGTTTGTGCAGATAAATCCCATAATAATCTAACAAAGTATCATTTTTGAAGGAGCAAATACCAAAAAGAAAAGCAAATCTTGGCAGAACATTCTCGCGTATAAGTTATCAAGATTATTATTTTTTTCTACTGAATAAAAAAGGACAAATCTCAAGACTAGGACAAATAATTCATCTACTTGTCATCGTTGTTTTCTCTATTGTCATATTCCTCGTCCCTGTTATTTAGTATCAGTAGATTAATAATTAGTGGATTTAGTCGATGAGAAGTTGATAATCTTTTATCTATTTCTTGATGGATCTGTCTTGCCGCATTCATCGAATAAGTTATTTGATAAACTATATGATTCAGATTTGCTATCGCATCTGAGCAGGTCTTTTCCAATTCCTGTTTTTGACGATCTAACATCTCGACTTCCTTTTTTAGATTGTTTAAAATGGCTAAGCTCTGTTCAATTGCCACATGAATATTTTTTAAGCTCCTTAATTTTTCTATATACCGTGTCCAGAATTCATTCTTACTGACGGTGTCATTTCTTATAGGACTGTTACCATCCATATTTAATGAAAGGTCATCGACAAAACCGGTATTTTTAAGAGACGTTACCAAATTATAAATATTAATAATATCCTCGTTTGTTACACCGCTATGATTAAGATGGACTATCTGAAGGTTCAAAATCCCCTGTAATTGCAAATACATTTTATATTCTGGAACTTCTTCTTGCAGTTTCTCTTTTTCTGTCTTGAGACTTTTTATTATACTTTCAAATCCGAGTTTATTGTCGTATTGTTTTTCTACAATGTTGAGAAATTGAGGAAGTGCTTCATTATCAGGCAAACTGTTAGCTCTTGAGATTTCTACTAATCTGCTCAATAACCGTTTGAGTTCTTTAAGTCCAAGCCCTCTTTTCTGTAATTCCTCAAAAGTATTCGTGCTTTGTATATAATAGCTTCGTTTTTCTTCGAGAAATTCAATTTCTTTCAATAGTTTATCCCTTGCGGGTCTGTTCATTTCGAGCATGCTCTGGATTATCTGTATCTCTTCCCTTACTGATTTGAGCTCTTTATAATCATTGATTATATCGAGAACATTATAGTCATAACCATTAAAATCATTAATAGCCTTTGCAAAAGTACTAAATTCCTCTCTGATATCTAACCCATATTCGTCTCTCAATTCTCGAGTTAGGGACTTGTACCATGAATAATATTTCATGATACTTCGCTCTCTCTTTATTGCTTTATCTAAATCAGAGTCAATAGCATTCTTTAGCCCCTTTGCCCTTTCTATATCTCTCAAAAGTAAAGTATGGGCTTGTTGCAGACTTTGAAATTTCATCTTCATTTGCTCAAGATAACCGTCAATTTTAGAAACAAAAAGTATTTGTTTTTTGTATTTTTTACGAAACTATTTTTAGGTAAATCAATCGCATCCTCATTAATTGGATCTCTAGCTCTGGCATCAATGGTATTAGAAAGGAAGTCGGAAGAGCCAAATTCTAACAAGTCATTAATCCATCTTATTATTATAGAGGGATCGATACCGTGAATCTTGCATTGATTATACAGACTACCTACAAACATATAAAAACTGTTTCTGCGAGTTGGGGGAGCCCTGCCACGACTTTTTCCAAGTTTTCCATCTGCGATCCCTCCAGTTTCATCGAGGTGTGAATATTTAATTGGAGTCTTATCATCTGGACTGAGGGAGACATCTATTTCCGATTCATCCGTAATTCCAAACTTGGATAAAATTTTGATAAATCTAAAACCTTGAGCACATTGCTCAACGGTCAAGCCTGATTTGTTGACAAGCACCGAAAATTCTCTTAAAGAATCAATGTTTGGAACTGCGATTTGGTCCTTCCAACTCTATCATATTAAACACGGTACCCTTTGAGATTTGATTCTCTACGGATATTGTTTCATATGAATTTCCATTAGTTAATCCTCTATTACCGATTTTCCTGCCCCTTTCAAATCTACCTTGCGAGCGCTAAACTCAAATTTATACTATTCAAAGATATGTTCATTTTGTTCATATTTTTGTTCAACTCGTTCAAAAAATATGATTAGATGAAGAAATCTTATCTGAGGAGTATTATAGGTGGAAAATCACCTCCGTGAGATTAGTAGAGGCGAACGGGTAGGTCGTTTTTGGCTCCACTATCTATTAATATGCTGTTAGATTCTCTAGGGACGATATAGAAGCGGCTTTCTAATGACATTTTTGTCTTTCAGGGTTTGCTTTTTGTATCTAAGTGGATCATACTCACTGTACCTGTCACCCTGTTGACGTAGACCAAATAAGACTAACCCGGTAATTCGATGATGTGGTTTAAATCAAAAAGATTAAAGCTGTTAAATATAGTCAGATAAAAATAATCTGAGATCAACGACTATGAGATGATTAAATTGACGAGAGCTGGGATAAAATCCTACTCTTTATCCTGTTTATTTTAGCTGAAACATATGGAAATTAATTATAGTAAGATTATTTCAGAATCTGATTAAACAATTCACTTATACAATACTAGGAACCTATACACATGAATAAAAAAATTCAATTGTCAATCTTGTCAATCTTTATTGCAGCAGCTTTGGTAGGTTCAGCGGTCACATTTGGAGATAATATGGCATTTGCAACAAAGAAGAGTAGCAACGATTTAGCACAATTTTTAGGCCAATCATCAGAAACAGGCCAATTTTCAGAATGTGCAACAGACAACAATACACTCGCTTCATGTAACAATGTAGGCTTATCCATTAACGCACAAGACGGTAACAACGCCGCAGGTCAACAATAAACACTATTCAAAATAGTATTGCCACATCCTTTTTTTTAAACAAGATTTTTATATCGAATTAAAATCCTCAAAAATAGAAATTCAAGCCCTGCATATGGAATTTTGAAAATTAAATTAATTAATGTTTATCTGGTAAATCATACTAACCGCCTATTGTAGTTGTCTATTGCAAACTCTCCAGCTTGACAAATAACTAGTGAAAAGTTACAATTTTTCCTTTTGATTACTCACTTTAGACTTTGGGGGCTAATTGGCTATTATTTTTTAGATATATAAAGAAATTCTAAAACAATACCATAACAAATTAATGAATATTTTAAACAGAAATTATTACTCTGAAAATCTTAACAAATTGTTATATCATATTTTCATAATATAGAATTTAAGACTAAAATGTTAAGGTCAAACCATACAAAAAAAACTGCACTATTAGTTGTAGCAGTATTAGCGACAGTAATGATTATGGGTCCATCAATATCAGGCATAAATAGCGTACTAGCAAAGCAAAAGTACAATGATTGGGAAGATTGTAGGGATGATCATAGTAAAAACTGGTGCAAGAATTACTTTAGACACCACAATGATAACGATAATGGTAATGGTAACAGAGCATCACAAGCAATAGGTCAATCACAATCCTCCAGCCAGAATTCTCAATGTGTTTCTGGTGGTAGTACTAGCGGATCATGTAACAACTTTAATTTCCAAAACCAAAAGAACAGTGGAAACAATGCACTAGCACAAGATGGGAATGGAAAGGGTGGTAACAAAGCTAGTCAAGGAATAGGTCAATCACAGTCCTCCAGTCAAAATAGCCAAGTAGTATCAGGTGGAGACACAATAGGTTCTGGTAACAACTTTAATTTCCAAAACCAAGTTAATACCGGCAATAATGCCTTAGCACAAAGATAACCTATCTTATTTTCTTTTTTACAAATACTGTTTGTATCTCGATAACAAAATATAATGTTTCGGCTAATTGCATTAATACACCAAATCAACTAATTAAAAATATTATGGGATAAATCTTACCAAATTTGATAATGAGGTAAGAAGTTCTAAATCAATTTACTATGTAAAAAAAATGAAACTTCATTCTTTTGTTTAAAAATCTTATACATCAAATTTTGAATCGATCTAAATTTGTAATTCAGTAAGGGTATTTGATTCTTTTCAAGTTAAATGATTTTGCAATAAAATTACTAAATTTTGCTAGCCAAAAGATTTATAAAAATATGAAATTGAGATTTAATGAATTTGATTTCTTCCCAAGTCGCTTTCTTCTTCGCAAATCACATGTATTCAAATCAGATCACAGCAGCCGATAGGATAATTTTATATCTGCCAATTACTTGGAGGTTCTATTTACTTTTTTGTTCACAAAAGGGATCAAGTTATCGAATAAACTAAGGCGGCTTAAAAAAATTCTTTGCTAGGCCATATGCGAGAATTATGAATACCGGTTTGCAAGGTTTGAAAATTACTCTTGATAAACAAGTTCAAACTAATTTAGTTTTAGAGCGGTTTCAAGACATGATCGAGCAAGTGTATGAACAGTTTGCATAAATGGTTCTCGTATTAAGGTTTCAAATACAATGGATATAGCAAAGCAAGTCCAATGAAATTAACCTCACTGTTTGTTTGTAACGAATAAGAACCCCTATCTTTTGATAATTCATCGTTAATTGTGGGCGAAAATCATTAATTGTATTATTGGTCTTATTTTGTATATTCTTATCATCTTAGGTAAGAAAAGAGGCATACATATTATTTCAATTCACCCCAAGTCAGTTTTATAAATATAAACAATAATTTTGAAATCCTCGAAATAGTTAATATTAGTATTAGATATGCAATACCATCATCTGATGTTTCTTGGGAATAACTAATTAAATATATTAGGGCTGTATAGAAATATTTTTGCAATTCAATCTATTCATTTGCAATATCCGAACTCAAGCTAATGAATTTTGATTCTCAGTTAACGCAATAAAATAATTAGTCATATTTTAGAGCCGAAACTTTCCTTTCTATCATTTATTTATCATTATAGTGTTTTTTTATATTGATTTAAATATATAACCTTATATGGATAAAATAACATGATACCTAAAACGACTGCTACGTTCAGTTTTAGCACTTTTGTAATAATATCATATTTATTCACCGTCGTCGCCCATACCTCTACATATTGATTTCAGCGAATTAATTTGTGTTCATCGATCGGCCAAAGTAAAAGTCGATCATTATTAAATGCTTAATTAAAACTAATTAGGTCCTCCACTACACAAGAGAACTCATGCTTTCCTGTTGAACCAGATTCAGTCACAATGATTGGTACAGAGGGTCCATCCACTGCAGCTCCCGATTCAAACTCAACGTCTTAAAGTTTTTGATCGTAAAATGGCGGTTGTCTTTGATTATATTCCAGGTATTTGATGATCTGTAATTCCCTACAAATCCTAATATAACATTTCAATCTTGGTAATACTTGATCCATTTTATAATTTCTCATAAATCTGTTCCCATTAAAAGAAAGATCTATCACACTTCTGCTCAAAAAGGATATTTAAATATTCATATTAACAATAGTCAAATTAATTCAAAACATAAGCCTGCTCAAAAAATGCGATTCATTCGTTTATTTATTTAGTAATCTATGCACTAATGAGCGATGAAGATGAGTATGCTCTCACAAAACTTTCTAACCCATCTTGGAGATTTATTTTTGGATTATACGCTAATAAGTTTCGCGCCCTTGATATATCTGAAAGACTTTGTAGAATATCTCCAGCACGAGCATCAGTGAACGTAGGATTAATTTCATCCTTACCGACGGTGTTCCTTGCAATTTGAACTAGATCTAGAATTGATGTAGGGATTCCGGTTCCAACATTAAAAATTTCACCCACAGCGTTGTTAGATTCCATTGATAGCATATTGGCATAAACCACGTCTTGGATATTAACAAAATCCCTTGTCTGGGATCCATCTCCGTAAATAATAGGGGATTGATTGTTTATCAACCTGTCGATAAAAATTGTTATTACTCCACTATACTCATTATTGCTTTGTCTAGGACCATATACATTGAAATAACGTAAGGAAACGCATTTTAAACCATAAGTTTTCCAATAACTATGAAGGTAGTTTTCGACAGATAACTTTGAAGCGCCATAAGGAGAAGTCGGTTTGCACGCTAAATCCTCATTTAATACGTCATTAGACAAATCGCCATAGACTGCCGAGGATGAAGCAAAAATAATCTTTTTTACACCAGAATTCAGACAGAAATCGATTACCTTCATTGTGGATCGTACGTTTGAATAAAATACTTTTTCAGGATTTCGAACTGATTCCGTGACACTCGCTATTGCAGCTTCATGAAATACAACATCTATTTCCTCAATATCTTTCATAATGTTATGAATTTGGGAAATATCTCCAGGCAGAACATGCAATCTTGGGTTTAATAGATTATTTTTCAAATTATATAATTTGCCGCTAGAAAAATCATCAATGACAAAAGTTTCAAAACCTCTTTTTAGTAATTCATCTACAATGTGGCTTCCGATGAATCCGGCGCCCCCAGTTACAAGAACTCGTTGAACAGATCTCAAAGCTATAATTAGCCAATTCGAATTATAAAAACGTTCCTTAATAGAGTAAAAACTGTTCAAATGTTTTGTTGTTTTTTCATTTTTGTTTTATGATTCAACATAATTTTATTGATAATGATAATAACTTATAATTCAAGAAAAATTGATTAAATCTTTTTTGTAACAGACTAGTAAAACTATCCCTAGGTATTTGATTTTTATTCTTGTATTAAAGTACGTTTCTGATATTTGAATTTGAGCAAAAAAACAGATTCTGGGGTCGTCTATCACAAAGATAATACGCAGTTTTTAGACGTAAAAGAGATCATGGCACCCATGTAAATTTCTCTGATTGTCTATAAAATTCAAATGCATTAAGGAAAGTAACTTTTTCGATATCCGTGGGAGAACAGCCATTTTTTCGCATTTCTTTCGCGGTCAAAGGCACACTCAATGGGTCAGACACACCCCAGTCTGCTGCACTATTAACCATTATTTTGTCACTTCCATACTCTTTTACAATATTAATCACGCGATCAGGTGAAAGCTTCGTAACTGGATAGACTGAGAGTCCGGCCCAGGCACCCAGATCTAACGTCTTTTTTATTGTCTCCTCAGTATTATGATCAATAAGGATCTTATTGTAATCATAGTTACCGTTCTCAAAGATCTTTTCCATCCTTCTCATCCCCTCCGTTTTATTTTGATGTGGTAAGTGAATCATTGCCAATAAATTATCCTTTTGACAAATTTCCAATTGCTTAACAAAAATCTCCTCCTCAAGAACATTAATTAAGTTATAACCAATTTCACCAAGTGCAACAACCCGTTCTCTTTTTAAGAATTTATTATCTATCATTGCATTTAATGCGTCAATAGCTAAAGGTCTCTCTACTGATTCTTTAGGGTTGACAGAAATGCATGTAAAATGCTCTATGCCATGCTCTTTAGCTCTTTTTGTTTCAAAAGAAATCATGTGCTCCCAATAATCAATAAATGTGCCCACGTGAGTACGCGGGGCCCCTAGCCAAAATGAAGGCTGTACTATGACTTCGATACCGGCGATTGACATCCTCTCGTAATCATCTGTCGTCCTTGAATACATATGAATATGTGGATCGAAAAATCGGGTCATAATTCATCTATTTACAAATTAAATATATATACACTAACGACTGAAATATCTTTAAAAATTGAGACTTTGATGAAAGCTGCCTTCTTCTATGGACCTAATGATATAAGGATTAAGAATATAGACACTGAAATCAGAACTGATGGGGAAAGCAAGTTAAGGGTATTGGCCTGCTCGGTCTGCAGCTATGATGTAAGAACATTTAGAAACGGGAGCTTTAAAGTAACTCCTCCAGTTATCCTTGGTCACGAAATTTGTGCTCAGACTATAACAGATTATAAGGGGAAAAACTTTAGCATCAAATCAGGCACTAGAGTTTCAATTTATCCTGTTATTCCTTGTTTTGAATGTTGGTATTGTAACAATAATAAGTATAATTTATGCTCTAATCTAAAAGAAATAGGATCCACTGTTAACGGAGGCTTTGCGGAATTCATAAGGATTCCTAATCGGTTGTTTGAAATTGGTGGTATTGTTCCCGTATCAGACAAAATATCAAATGAGGAAGCAGCCCTCATTGAGCCCTTGGCCTGTTGTATAAATGGAATAAATCAAATCAGGAGAGGGGACTTTCAATCTATTGTAATTATAGGTGATGGACCCATTGGCCTTATGCAATTGATTTTATTAAGAAGATTATTTCCAGAAACAAACGTAACTGTGATAGGTAAAATAAAGCATAGATTAGAATCAGCTCGCAAATTAGGGGCACATAGGACCCTTGAAGTTACTGATAATGATTTCAATCCAATAATAGATGCCTTAAAGAAGTCTGACGAAGATCGTGCTCCAAATTTGATTTTTATTTCAAACAATAGCTCTACATCGATTGATCTAGCACTCAAGATAATTACCAAAAACGGAAAATTGGTTATTTTTTCAGGAATAAAGAATCAACATAATAATTCAAATACTGGGACGACAAGATTAGATCCTAATTTTATACATTACAATCAGATTACAATTTTTGGTAGTTTCAGTTCAAATCCTGAAAATCTAATAGAGGCAATGGATTTAGTTGATTCAGGAGAAATCAAATTATCTGATTTTATAACTGGTACATACCATCTGAAGGATCTTACTAATGCTTTCGCATTCTCGGAATCATTTAAAGGCTTAAAATCGGTGATCAATAAATTTTAGAAAAATTATAATATTAACTATATAGTCGATTGTTTGTATTGTGAATTCTCTTGAGATCTATGATAAGGATGCTTCAAAAAAATTAATTGAAGCTAAATCCGGATCCTAGAGAACCTTGAATTCGGTATTTAGCTTGAGTTATTGCGTCATCCAGTTGTCCCTGTGCTCTATCCAAGCTGCTATCTACTCTGTCTAACACTGCAGGGAATCCCTGTAAGAATGGAGTATATATTGCTCTTGCGTTATCGATTTGACCTATACCAATGCTCCTAGCTAAATCCAAGAAGCTGGTTGGATTGAAATTTGGAGTTGCACTTGCAGAAGCCTCTGGGTCTGTTGCTGGGGTGTTAATGAATGATGTTGGATTAATACCGCCAAATCTGTTTAAGATGTCACTAATTCCATTTTGTTGTGGGTTGTTGTCACCAACTAAACTTTGACTAGATGGGTTTGTATCTTCAGTGTTAGAGGGAGCATCTCTGTTAGTAAACTTGCTTATAATGTCGTTAATTCCATTTTGTTGTGGGTTGTTGTCACCAACTAGGCTTTGACTAGATGGGTTTGTATCTTCAGTGTTAGAGGGAGCATCTCTGTTAGTAAACTTGCTTATAATGTCGTTAATTCCATTTTGTTGTGGGTTGTTGTCACCAACTAGGCTTTGACTAGATGGGTTTGTATCTTCAGTGTTAGAGGGAGCATCTCTGTTAGTAAACTTGCTTATAATGTCGTTTACATTGTTTGTTTGTTCATTATCATCACTGCTTGTTTGTTCATTTTCGCCTGGGTTTGTTTGTTCTTCATTTTCGGTATTAGTATTTTCAGTGTTAGAGGAAGCATCTCTGTTAGTAAACTTGCTTATAATGTCGTTTACATTGTTTGTTTGTTCATT
Organism: Candidatus Nitrosocosmicus oleophilus; assembly: GCF_000802205.1. NCBI lineage: Archaea > Thermoproteati > Nitrososphaerota > Nitrososphaeria > Nitrososphaerales > Nitrososphaeraceae > Candidatus Nitrosocosmicus > Candidatus Nitrosocosmicus oleophilus. The sequence continues at coordinate 2,352,001 of NZ_CP012850.1, forward strand.
ATCATCACTGCTTGTTTGTTCATTATCATCACTGCTTGTTTGTTCATTATCATCACTGCTTGTTTGTTCATTATCATCACTGCTTGTTTGTTCATTATCATCACTGCTTGTTTGTTCATTATCATCACTGCTTGTTTGTTCATTATCATCACTGCTTGTTTGTTCATTATTGCCGTTGTCATTGCCGTTGTCATTGCCGTTGTCATTGCCGTTGTCATTGCCGTTGTCATTGCCGTTGTCATTGCCGTTGTCATTGCCGTTGTCATTGCCGTTGTCATTGCCACCTCTATCGGTAAATTTCTTTATTGCATCTGAGACAGAATCTGCAGAAGTTTGCTGAAGACTCATATTGTTGATGGGAACAACGTATAACAGTAGTGTGAAAGCTACTACTACTAATGCTATTTGGTATTTATATTTTTTTAGATCTGTATCGCGATATTTCACTAGATATTATGAATATAACAATATATAAAAAGATATCTCTGTTGATATCGGTACTCTCTCCAACCTATAGTAACAAAATTGAAATATTTGAAAATCATTTAATCCTCCACACCTATATTCCAAAACCAATTTACTTTCTATTATTTTGGAATTAATTGAATTTATCAAAAAAAATTTTAATTGTATAGCCTTGTTATACTCTTTAATTTCATACTAACATCATTAAAGGAGGAATTTTTAAGATCATATTTCTCTCAATCTTCCTTTGAACAAGGTAATCAAAGTATATACAATTGCGGAAGTAGCCAGTAATAATATTCCCATAATTGCAAAACCGAGAGATAGTATTATCATATTGGTTGAAACAAAACGTGTCGTAGAAAACAAGTCAAGGGCACTATACATGAATATCGATGATATAATTAGTAATAATAATCCCGGAATACCATAGAATATCAGAGGCTTCCTGAATGATAGATATCTAAATAAATGGTTAAAAACCGCTAATCCATGCGCTATCGGATTATGTGTGGAACCATTACCATTGTACGTTACGGTAATTGGTACTTCTGCCACTCTCAAATTATGTTCATTAGCTTTTAACAAGATTTCAGTAGATATCGCCATACCGTCTTCATACAATTTTAGATTATCAAGGGCATTCAGATTATACGCTCTGAAGCCACTTTGAGCGTCTGTTATCTTATTATAAGAAACTACCTGAGTAAATTTTGTAATTGCTCTTATTCCAAAATTCCTATATGAAGGAACATGCTGCATATCTTCTTTTTTTAAGAACCGAGATCCGATTACAATATCTGCCTCATTTTTCATGAGCGGGTCGATTATCTCAGGTATCTGATCAGGGTCGTGTTGACCATCAGAATCAAGTGTTATCATAATATCCGCGTTTCTTTTCAAGGCAAATTTGAATAATTCACTCAGGGCCTTTCCATACCCTTTATTTCGAGAGTTTCGGATCACTACAGCACCTACTTCTTTAGCAATTTCTGAAGTTCGATCTATAGATCCATCATCATATACAATTACCTCACTAGCATGGGTTTTTGCTTTTGTTATTATTTCTCTAATATTATCTTCCTCATTATAAGCAGGAATACATACAATTATATGTTTAGACGTAGATTCATTTGAAACCAAATCCAAAGTCATTTTTTCATCACCCGATTAATTCCAAATTACTCCAATTCACCACATACACTACACTCGAAGGATAAGGATCTTTAGGTCCTATGTTAAACTGAAAATTCAATATTTTGTATTGATACAACAATATATAAAAAGATATCTCTGTTGATATCGGTACTCTCTCCAACCTATAGTAACAAAATTGAAATATTTGAAATTTGATTATTTGTTCAAAAACCGTTAGATTTGTTATAAATAATTTAATAAATGTGATACTATGTCTAATCTCCAATCAAGTATTATCCATTCAAGAAATTATTTAACGCAGAATATTAAATAAGTTTATTGAATGATTTTATTAGATTCAACATAAATATAAATTATGGAATGGATTATTTTGCATGAAAGATCGAATTGAAAGTATTAGAGAGAAATCATAATTTTACTCCCTAGAGAGTATACTATTTACCTGTAGCCAAAGCTTCATAAAGTGTCAAATATTTTTTCATAACCTTCTCATGGGCAAACATATTTATAGCAAATTCCTTATTTTTTAAACCCATTTCTTTGAATTTCTTATTATTAAATACAATATCATGTAATAATTTTTTCAGTCCATCATTAATGGAATCCTGATCAAGTTCCACTATGTAATTGTTATTGGAATCCATCATTTCTAATACTCCATCTAGTTGATTGCAAAAGATAACCTTTTCATTCATCATGGCTTCCATTATTACATAGGGTTGGTTATCTAATCCTGAGATATGCAAGTAAGCATCTGCATCTTTTAGGTAGTCATTAAAAATCCCACTAAATCCCATAAACTTGATATTCTTGATATAACCATATTTTTTTTTAAATTTCTCTAGATGTTTTCCATTCCCGAAAACTAGTAATTTAATATCTCTCGAAGGTATTGACACTTTTTCTATAACTCTCAAGAGGTAATTTAGCCCCTCAGCCTTCTTCTCAATCTTGAATGTGGTTGCAGTCAATAGAAGAATGTCTGCTATTTTTGGAAAAGCAGATTCGTGGTTAACAGTCTTTTTAGGAATGTAAGGATTGGGAATAATGGTATAATTTGTCCTAATCTTAAGCTCATTCAACAAATACTTGTTGAGGGATACTAATCGGTCTGAGATTAATCTAGATATTTTATCTGTGATTAGGAAAAGAAGGTATTGTATAGGTTGCCTAAATTTGGATATCTCTTTAGTATAAATTCCATGGTAGGTTATAATAATTTTCTTTTTTTTGAGTCTTGCAATAATCATGAATGGTAAAATGTATGGCGATAATACTACGAAGTGGATGATTTCAATTTTTGGTTGCAAACTTAAAAATTCTCTGAATAAGCCTAAGTAGCTCAAAAATAATCCATTTTCCCGATTCCAAAAAAGTTGGTACGATTTGATAGGTATGGTTTTAGCCCCCTCCGTAATTTCTCGTGCAAATCGTTGAACACCAGATTTTGAATTATTTGCAAAGGGACAAAAATACAATACTGATATCATTATATTAAAGCAGCAAAAGAACTAACCAGATAATTGATATATAAACCCATTCTAACCTCAATCCTAGCATTAGTCCGAGCTACAACATAAAGAGCGAATCTCTCTTATTGCAAATGATCTTGATTTATTGTCTGTCGATAGGCAAATTCAACTTGTCTTGTTATATTCCTCCAGTCAAATCTTTCCATATAGTTCATTACCTTCTTTTCATTAGTGGAAATGACCTCAAAGTTATTCAAGAGGCCTTCTATAGTTCTATAGATTTCATCTGCAGTACAACTTTTGATCATAGACTTCATCGGGTACTTTTCCAAGACTTCGGGCATACTTCCAACAGGCGTATATACGATGTGCATTGAAGCAGCCATGGCCTCAAGTAGGACTATTGGTAATCCTTCAAATTTTGAAGGGATTACAAAAATATCTGACATTATATAATATTTAATTAATTCTTCATGTGACTGCCAGTTTATTAAGATAATGTTTGGTTCATCCCTTATAATAGAAACTATCTGCTCCTTTAGAGATCCATTTCCTATCATTATCACTTTAATCATTTGGAAATTGCTTGCTAATTGTCTTGAAGCTTCAGCAAATTCTAATATCCCCTTCACATCTTCAAATCTCCCACAGAAAAGTATGATTGGAGTATTGTTACTAAGACCGTGGGCTTCTCGGAATGGAACTCTTTTGTTACTATTTTCATAATAAAGCTGGTTATTGATCCCGTTAGAAATTTGATAATAATACTTGTCACCTTTGGCATATAGTTTTGCATAGCTAATATTATTTGCAGTCAACCCTATTATCCCAGTAGTCTTACCAAGGATTCTTGCGAAAACAAGTTTGTTAAAATATTCTTCAATTTTTGTTTTTCCCCCTAGTCTTTTTGGATTTAGTGCGAAATTAGTATGGATGGTTAAAATACAAGGAACCCCATATTTTTTGGAAGATCTTATGGCCAGCCATGACGTTGGATAGTGCTGACCATGTGTATGTACCAGGTCAAAATTTCCATTCTTTATTATTTTATCGATTCGCATACCCAGGTCTACCGGAAAACTAAAATTTTTTAGCGTAGAATACGGCCAGGGCAATAAGTACAACGAAGGAATTTTGATCAATTTGTTAATATCGTTTGCATTATTTCTCTCAGTAATTTTATGCGGAGCTATGATAGTAACATCATGGCCATCTAATTGTAGATTCTTAGAAATGGCATATACATGGTCCGAAATTCCACCTATGTCTGGAGGGAAAAAGGGTGTAACTTGTAGAATTTTCAAAATAAACAATTAATTTAGAATACCAGACAGATTTATGGCTTATGTTGGTAACAACACAGTCAAATCTTGCAAGTCCCCAGAATATGTTTGGTTGAGAAAGATAAAATTATTGGCCAGGATAAAAATGAAAATTCATTACTGTCCTTACTGATACTGTGATCAAACTAATACAAATGAACAGGAGTAAAAGATTTCCGTTGTACCTTATTATTCTTGAAAGTCCTATGGCAGCGGGGATCTGTAATGGTATTTCATAAATTAGCCTGGTCAAAATTTCCGTTTCCCCAAATAATATGGGAAATAAGGTCAGAGAAGAAAAAATGAGGAAGAAGATAGTCCCTGTTTCCCTTGTCGAGCAATATATAATCCAATAGACTACAAGTGAGAGTATTATAGGATTCCCAATTTGGCCAGCCATGTATATTTGGGTGGTGTCAACCAAGTTGTGCCAAATTGTATAAATATCATTAACGCCGAGTCCTTGATTGTTCGCAAATGTGAAATTTTCAGTAACTCCAGAGTTATTAGTTAAAATCATTTTCGAAGTATCTATGGCTATAGATGGAATAAGCGCCAAAAATAGGAAGAGAATGAGTTTTCTCTGTTTACTATGGGAAAAAAGTAATGTTGTAAGGAAAATTAACAGAACAAGACAAAAAATGGTCCATGTAGGAGCATGACTAAAATGCACAAGAACTAATAACAATGAAAAAATTACTATGTAGCGAATTGATTTTTTCCTTAGTGATTTAAACAAGAAATATATGGCCAGGTAACCGAAAATTAGAGAAAACCAATTTGCATATAGTCCAGCATAAATCCCAATAAGAACTTGGAAAGGTATTGTAAATAATGCAGCTATTAATGCAGTCCTATAACTTGAAGTCAGTTCTACAGTAAGGAAATAGACGCTAAGTATAAGTAAAGGTCCTAACAGTAGAGGTAATAGTTCTAAAGTGGTACCATAGCCATTGGTATTTAGTATGTTAGAAATAGAATAGAAAACTAGCAGGGAAACAGCCCTATCTCCGCTTGACTGGTTATGAAATACTTGATAAAGAATTTCAGGAATCGAAGTTGACTCAGATTGAGTGTTGTTTAAAAATCTAATGTAATCAAGCGTATCATCACCAATAAACTGTGCGTCTGGATTTATTGTTATTAAATGAGGGATCAAAGAAATACTGGTCGAAATACAGATAATGATAAGCAGATAAATTACCCTATCCTTAAGGTTTGGTTGTGGACCAGAAATACAAAATTGCTTCGCCTGATCTTGATGAGGATCAATATGAGGTCTAAATATTTTTGAGATTGCCATCTTTATTGGAATAGCTAAAGCGATGAGGAATAACATAATCGGCGTAAGAACTGTAAATAACAAATAACCATAATAAAAAAAGTTCATTGGCGGAAATAACAAATCTGGGTCAAATACTAATGGAATGGTAATAGCCAGACTGAGGAGCGCTAAAGCAATACCCATGATCGAGATATAATTAATGCAAAGTTTTTCATCTATTAGTAACAAATTTCTTTTTGAAATCCGGTTGAATATAATAAGGGATACGATTGATGGTGGGATTATTAGAGATAGATACGTGATAAAGGTTGATAAATTGAGTACAATGCACGTCAAAACTAATATATAAAGTGGAATCCACATTTTCAAAGGATTTTTACTTCTTATGACTAAAGTGAACCAAGCTGCAGAACAAATTATGATAATCAAGGAATCCACATAATCGGAAAAAAAATGCTTGTCTACAAAGGGAGTAGAATATGTTACCCGATCTAAAAGTGGATAGATGGTCGGGCCGAAATAAGACCCCATGTTTAGAATAAAAAAATACAAAACTATCGAAAGGATAGTTGAACTCAGTACGACTCTGACAGCCGTAGTCTTCTCTAAGCGCCGAAAGGGGTTAACATAATATTCAATTTTGGTCACTATTTACTAATTACATAATACACTTATCTTTAAATCTTGGTTAATTATGATATCTTACAAATTTCTAGCCACGATTTGAATAATGCTATCGTGACATACCAATCTTATCCTTGCTTGATACAGAAACAGATGAATCATCTTAATCTCCTTTGAGTCAATCTTTTGACAAGGTAGATTGAGAGGATAATAGACGTCAGAGCGATCAGCACGTAAACCGAAATCGAATCCGAAGAAAGAAAGTTAAAAGTCGTTTTAAGAAAATCCGCATCAGTATATAACTTAGACGAAGGGATCTTTTGCATTTCCCCATGTGCCTTAAAATTAGAAACTAATGTGTATAAATCGGATAGCTCTGAAGTGAATGAGACTGTTCCATTTAACATGCGGTCTTGTTTAGCGTTTATGAACTTTCCAAAATAAAAATCTTTGATAAAGATGTCTCCATTGATTTGCACAACAGGATGATTGACATACATTCCTATCTGCTGATCATTTAAATCAATTTTTGATATATTAGGAAATTCAAAATATTTGCCGTTAGAAACTCCTGTTATTGTAGAATTCTCAGGTATGATAGACACTGAAGAATCGTTAGAACCTTCGAATTGGATATTATTATACAAGCCCCTTCCATTACCTAATCTAAATTCATCATTTCCCAGGACAGATACAGTATCGTAATCAGTGATTGATAAATCAGTAATATTGTTGAGCTTGTAAGAATTGTGGTTTTGTTCTAAAATAACTTCTGGATATGAATCATTTAACAAAATTACGGATGTTGAATTTATCACGATATTTCCTCGTCCCTTTATTTCTTGAAAAACATTTAGTCCATTTAGATCTATTGATGGTTTGGTTGAATTCTCTAAAGGTAAGACACTCGAAATTTCTCTAATGACCTCCGAAAAGTCTTGTGATGAGATAGAATTGGTCAGATATTTAGTCAGAGTAGGATATATATCGAAATATGTTATCTTACCTTTGCCGATATGTTTTTCAAATACAGGGACTACGACTTTAGTGTTATTGATGGTTATAATAGACTTGATGACATTGCCACCAAATATTGAAATCAAATCCTTGCTTTCTAAATCATTTTCAATCGAGTCATTATATTGAAGATTCATAGGCCTACCATTGCCACCAAATATTGAAATCAAATCCTTGCTTTCTAAATCATTTTCAATCGAGTCATTATATTGAAGATTCATAGGCCTACCATTGCCACCAAATATTGAAATCAAATCCTTGCTTTCTAAATCATTTTCAATCGAGTCATTATATTGAAGATTCATAGGCCTACCATTGCCACCAAATATTGAAATCAAATCCTTGCTTTCTAAATCATTTTCAATCGAGTCATTATATTGAAGATTCATAGGCCTACCATTGCCACCAAATATTGAAATCAAATCCTTGCTTTCTAAATCATTTTCAATCGAATTAAATTCAACAGTATTATTGAGTAATTTGACTAGGGTACCATAGTCATAAGTGTTAAATATATATAAATTCCCCCCATTATTGAGATATTCCAGATATCTTTTTATCTTTGATTCTTTGAACATGCTAGAGTCTTTTCGACCATAGTCCTTAAAGTCTAAGTCCTTTACTCCATTGTACTCTAATCCTACGTAACCATTTTTACCTAATGATTTATCATTAAATAAATGATATTTTGTACCATTTATGACCAAATAATGTGAACCATTTTGAATAATTAATTTCAATTCATAAAGAGATCCTGGGTTCCACTTTAAATTGGTCTTTACTCCGGGCCAAATAAATTCACCGCTCCGTTGACCATTCTCCACCTTATAAGAATTAACATAAATATCATCCTCCAAAAAATTGATACCTGTATATCTATAATTTCTATTATCCACAAATGAATAAATTAAGGAAACATAATTCGAGATATTCTTATTTAGACTATTAACATGGAAGGAAGTAGATAACTCAGTTAAATTTTCAGTGACTGGTTTTCTTATTATTATATTTTCGACCGCATTTGTATTTGTGCCCCCATGCAAGCTCTCCCCTGAATAACTCCAATATCCTGAAATAACATTCCACTTATTCGAATAATTGTCAAGAGTAAAATTGTCAATGCTATGTGAAGAGAAATCAGGATCGTAACTTAACAGAATATTTTTTCCTTTAAACATTTGTGGATCTTGATCCAATTTTTCTGTATAGCTAAGATTACCCTTCTTGTTAAATATTTCATTTAGATACAACCACTGATCATCCGAGAAAATAGTAGGATTAACAAGAGTTAGATTTGAATTCAATACGGGAGATGAACCCTTTGTGACATTAAATATCGTAACCACCCCGTTCGTGTAAATGATGGGTAATTTTGCAAGTAGATGACTTGACAGCCAGTCATCAGGAGATTGCTTTAGCAGAAAAGCATCTCTCTGGTGAAGATATAGATAACCATGATCAAAACCATTTACAGAGAAGGAAAGCAGAGGAATGTTGGGATACAAAGCAGAGGTTATAATCTGCGGTATAGGAAAATTGTATGCAGGAGCAGTAAAAACCATCAGCTCTCTTGACTGCGAAGTAGGAGCTATGACAAATGAGTATTTATCTTTACTCAATAATTCTCTAAGATAGTCAATAGCTTCTAATTCCTTTTCACTGATTTTCATACTATGAATATAGATATTCCAAAATTCAACTTGGAGCATTAATGAAGAGAATCCTAAAAGTACTAGTAACGAAATTGTAAATGCAAGAAGAGCGACGTATGGCAATCCCTTATCTCTAAATGACAAATAGTCACTAAGTTTGATCAAAGGTATAGGGGCGACTAGAGATGCGAAGAGGAAAGCAATCATGATCAATCTCTGCTCATAGTAACCCGTAATTATCAGATTACTATTCAAAACGGAAATAACTTTGCCTATCAGGAACATGGTTAATATCATTAGTAAAATGATTGTAAACCCGGATCTTTTTTCCTTAGACGAGTTCGAATAATGGTTTAAACTCAATATTGCCATTATTCCTACCACCCCAAATGCTATAGGGTAAATGAACCAGGGTATGTAACCAGTTTCATTCACTGAAGATATATCAATAGAGTCAGTTGAAAGCCAGATTACTATGCTAACAATGTATATAAGGATGAGTGACCACATCAACAAACTATAGAATCTATACTTTAGAGTGATATCCTTTATCGAAACTAACCTTTTTCTTAATTTTGGGGTAGTTCTATTTAGCTTTTGAATCAGGATGTCCGATATCTTGACTCTGTAAATGAATGCGAAGGTTAGCAGTAAGGGCATTGTGAAAAATATTAAAGATATTATACTAAATTGAGGAAATCGAAAATCTCCTGTCATAACAACTGTTTCGGTTATCAAAAAAATGTCAGTTATAACGGTTCCTATTATACATCCTAACAATAGTCTTTCTAAATTCAATAATCTAGATGTAGTAGCAAAAGACAAGACAAAAATAAAGATCAAAAATGCTAATCCTTCCGATACATGAATTAAGTTTAAGGATAGGGTCAGTATGGAAACCATCCCAATAAATCTAAATCTTGATTGATCTCCAATTCTTAACAAGAGGAATAAGGCGATTAAAATTATGAAGGAAATTGACATGGGTGTAAAATAATGAAATGGTTGTAGAAAGATCGAACCTCCGAGCGCCTTTTCACCAACTAATTGGAATAAATCAAGATTGGTAGGATGTCCAGCTACTTTCAATGATAGAAAGTATAAGAATGTAAAATTGCTAAAAAATGAATATACAATTACTGACAGGGATGGAATCCTGTTATCAATCGTTGTAAGATATCTCTTGGACAGGGTATAAACTGACAAGGGTAGGACTAAGTTTATCACAATTTGAATAGATTGAATATCGGTAATCTTTTGACCAAGCCCCGAGAGGGTATGTAATGATGCACCGAACGCGTGGAATAACAAATAATTAAATCCACTATATAAGTCGGGTGATTTTGATAAAATAATGAAGTTATGAAAATGCCTTGTAATATCCACATCTCTCATCATCGTTGCTTGTGGGTATAAAAGCCAGAATACAAAGCAAAAGAGGGTTACAGAAATCAGTATAGCATATATATCTTTGCCGTTAGATAGTGAGGAAATACTCAGGTCAATCGACGTCAGTTTTCTTTGTTTTATGACAAAAATGATTCCAAGAATAATAAAAATTGAGCAAAGAAAAATAATTCGTGCATGTTCCTCTATGGGTAATAAGCCAAGGAGAGAAAACCCAGAAACAACAAAACTTATGATAACAGAAAAAAGTATTATTTCAAGCAAGGAAAGACTTTTTGAAATCCCGCTTAATCTAACGATTGCATATCCTGGTAAAAAAGATACGCATGAAAAAGCCATGATCAATTGAATGTATTTTTGTTCGTAGTTTATGGAATTGAGAACTAAAATACAAATTGGAAATATAATGAGGAGTAGACCTAAAAATCTGTCAATATTGTTACTCTTATAGTTAGTTAGTGATTTTCTACTGACTCGGAAGAAGCGATGTAGTAAAAATATATTTTCTGAGGTAGAATTTCTTAAGATAAAATAAACCAAGATAATAATTGACATTTCAAATACAAAAAAAGGATATTTTATCCATGATTCGATCAACCATAGAGTGAATGCAGAAAATAAAACTGCAATTAGTGTAACGATTACAAAATCTTTTTTCTGAAATTTCTCGTCTATGGCTATATTCATCTTTTATCAATCAAAATTATCTTTTTTCTGTAACTAGGTTCATCAATTCATTAGCCAACTTTTCGCTATCAAATCTTTCCTTTATAAGGGAGATGCCTCTAGTACTAGCGTTGGTAACAAAATGACGATCCCAGAATACTGTGTATATGTTCTCCGAAAGCATTTGCACATTTTCTGGAGGGGATATCAGTCCAATCTGATTTTCTTCTATAAATCTACCAAGTAACGAAGTCCTATATGTAGTGGCCAAAATTGGAATTCCGCAAGACAAATACTCAAGAGCCTTAACTGGCATAGCATTATTTAGAAAAACATGATTCTCATGATAAGGAATCACTCCTACGTCTGAAGCAGATACGATATCAGCTACATCTGATCGGTTATTTTTTTTCCCTAAATATTTTACATTTTCACTGATACCCAAATTCTCAGCAAGATTCATGATGTTATCTATATCAGAACCGCCACCAATCAATATGAGCTTCAAAGTTGGAATTTTTGGCAAAAGGATTTTCATTGCATGAACTATTACCTCAATTTTATAATACTCTCCCAATAGACCGCTATGAATTAAAACAAAATCCTTAGTATCTAATCCAACCTTCTTTCTTATGGAATTCTTATTTTTAATATTAGGCTTAAAAATTTTAGTATTGGCCCCATTTGAAATAACTCGATTATTTGTTACACCTCTCAAAGAAAGTTTATTCGATACGGACTCTGTAACTGTAATTACGAGATTACTTTTCTTATAACATTTAGTCATAATTGTTTTCAATATTTTATACATGAATGTGAACACTTTGGCTTGTGAATTTGATATGGCATAGTCCTCCCATTCATCGCGGTAGTCAAAAAAAATTCGTTTGGTCCGTACTAGCTTTGCCAAAATAAAGGCCCCCAACGAAGCTTCTCCCGGCGGTACTGAAATTATCACTATATCAGGTTTTGCTATAACATAGGGTATCCAAGAAGTAAAGAAAAGTGAAAATAAATTAAAGACAAGGGTCAACGGCGTTAGATTTAATATTAGCGGAACATAATTAATTATCTTAATACCATTCCAATATCTTGATCCTGGTTTTCCTCCTCTCGTAGGATCAAAGATGCATGAGACTGTTACACTGTTTCCCATTCGCCTCAGATAGTCGGCATTATATTCTACCCTTGTTGATGCAATTCCGGGCCCAGAATTTTGAAGCGAAAGTATAAACAATATATTCATATTAAATCTAGTATTTGCAATTTTCGAAATCCAAATGATCTGATTTTAGCATCTTGGATGATAATTCCATAAAGACAAAGAAATGTCATATACTTGATCATTAATATTACTTTTAGAAACATAACAGATGATTAGAAAATCCTAGTTATTTATTTATTTCTTCTATGAAAGGCTATGAATATCTAGTTTCTAATGTATTGGAATGATGAGAATGTTTTAGTTCAATAGAAGCGAGAGGACCACTAAAGATTTCATTTGAATTAAAAGGGTTGATCTTTAATATTAGAATACAAACAAATAATTCATGAAAAACTTAATAGTTCCAGTTTTGATCTGTAATTTGAATTATGTTTTCAACTTACTGAACTTAATTTAAATCCATTAACATAAAAACAATAGGTACCGTAACAACCAATATTAGGTTTAGATACTCTATCTATTTTCGATCGAATTTTTTTGATGATGCCATTTTATAACAGAATTGTTAAATCAAATTTAACCCAAATCAACTGACAAAATCTTGCAATAGAGTTTATGATAGGCAATCGATACTGTTTTTGACGAGTATTTTGATAATGCATTTTTTCTATTATTCAAACCTTTTTGATAGAATGATTCCGGATTAATCTTGATCTCATGAACAATAGATCTAACTGCATTGACAACATGAGTCTCATCTAATATTACAATATAATTGTTAATAGAGTCAACCATTTCAGTTAACGCTTGCAAATTATTACAGAGGATCACATTTCCTCTCATAAGAGCGTCAACCAATGCATAAGGTTGATTGTCAAAGGTTGAAAAGTGAGCATATATATCTGAGGTTTGTAACGAATTTCCAAAATCACTTCGAAAACCCATAAATTTGATATTCGCGACCCCTCCAAACCTAGTCTTAAAATCTCTGAGATACTTCCCGTCTCCAAAAATGAAAAGTTTGATCTGCACCGTATCCTTTGAAACTTTGGTAAATGAATCACAAAGAACGTATAGGGCCGATACCTTCTCCTTTATATTAAAATTTGAAGCAGAAGTAATTATGATATCATCATCTTTAGATGTTTTTGGCTTTCTAGAAAAGCCCGTTATCTGTTCCAAGTCAAAAGGATTTGGGATTACGAATGATTTCTTAGAATCAAATTTTAGTTCGCTAAATAAATATTCGCTAGGTGATACAAGAGCATGTGAAAATTTTCTAAAAAGTTTATCACCTACCCAAAATAAGGCATTTAAAAGCGGATGACCAGTGATGGAATTCTGTTTCAGGTAGTCACCATGATAAGTAGTTAATATCTTTTTTCCAAATAATTTTGCCAATAATATGATTGGAATTTCTGCAGGGGACATCACAACAAAGTGAACTACGTTTACTCTAGTCATTTTTGAACAAAAATCCTTCATGAGTTGTATATAACCTCGGAAAATTCCATCACGCTTATTCCAATAGATACAGTATGTTGAAGGTTCCATGGCACTAATTCCTTTTATTATCTCTTTAGAAAATCTATGAACGCCAGTTTCGTTACCCATTTCAAAACCACAAAAAATCAATATAGATAATTGTTTTTCCAATTTTATATAGTACTACAGTAAATGGCGAATATATAATTTGTCCAAATGAAAAAAAGTCTCAGTTTGGTAACAACATGAAAGGCAGTAACCAAAGTAATGGACCAAAAATATCATTACTAGGATGATGGTATAGTTGAGTTTTTCAAATACGGGACTCTCTGAATTAATAACTCAAAGGACTTAAATATTTGATAAAAAAATATAAAACAACTTGAGACAAAATCTTTGGGATAATAAGGGGATAGCCTTAAATAGACAAATAAGAAGATCTCAGGTCGTTAAGAAGAGTTTAGATCGAAATAGTACAATGTTATTGGATATAGGGTGTGCAGAAGGTTTCACAACTAATTTTATTAAAAATATTGCCGAAACTGTTATTGGATTGGAATTAAACTTTGAATATTTAAAAATTGCCATCAAAAAGGTCACAACGGTGCATTTCCTAAATGCATCAATTGAATTCTTACCCTTTAGAGAAAAAACCTTCGATGCTGTTACTATTTTGGAAGTATTAGAGCACTTACCCACACAGTTACAGGTTGATGGGCTTCGAGAAGCAAGTCGGGTGTTGCAATCGACGGGTACTTTGATAATTTCCGTCCCGTACAAAGAACAAAGAACTTTTACTACGTGTATACATTGCAATAAGGATACTCCGTTGTATGGACACTTGCACTCCTTGGATGAGGACATGATAGGTTCAATTTTACCTAATAGACTATTTGAACCTGTTAAGAAATACTATTTGCCACATTTAGAAATGATATCCTGTTTGAATATTTTTCGTTTTCTACCCCTTTCGGCATGGTTGAAAATCAACAATATTCTAGGGAAATTTAATGTTATGAGAGGCTATTGGATAGTTTTGAAATATATTAAAATTTAAATACTGAATTTATTATTAATTAAATGTAACTAAATAGTAGATTATTCCCTCATTGAATTTAAGCCCTTATTGAGAGATGGATATAGAGATCAATTATGCATAAAAAGAGTTCTACACTTTGAAAGGATCAAAGATGGGATTGGTGCAATTTGATTATTTTATCATTGATTGTAGAAGATCAGATAGATTGACATTACCATTAAATAGGAAAAATGAATGACCTAGTTTGGTCATATTTTCTCCTAGTTTAGATTGGATAATTGATCGCTAAAAAAAATTAAATTACATTGCTTTATTAGTGGACAGAGAACAAGATAGATAATCTATATTTTTAATAGTTGATGATAAAATGAGCGAAATAAATAAAAAGAATGTAGGAACCGGAGCAGCATACCTCTACATAGAAGCACTTAGTTTGATGTTTTCCGGATATATTTATTGGTTAATATTATCAAGAATCGCAACTCCTTCGGAAATTGGAATTTCTTCTACAACTATATCTATAGCTTTAATTTTCATGACAATAGCGTCTTTTGGGATTTCGAATGGAATCCAAAGTTATCTTGGAAGATCTTTACTTAACAAAAATTCAGAAGAAATGAGGCAGGTTATTAATTCGTCAATTCTCATGCTTAGTATTGGAGTTATCGCTTCGGGCATCTTTATGATTTCTTATTCTGGTTGGATATATGGATCGTTTAAGGTAGATTTTGTATTAAGCATAATATCAGTTTTAATCATGGGGTTTTCTACATATGCAGGGCTCCTACGTGCTATTATTATTCCATCACTAAAAACAAGAGTAATAACAATTTCCTCAGTCTTGGCTACGATTGCGAAAATTTTAGTAGCAGTAATATTAGTAATGTTAGACTGGGGTGTAATCGGGATCTTAATAGGTTACATGATGTATCCAATTACCTCTATCTTCATACTGGCCTTCGCAGCTAAAAGAATACTTTATAGCGATCTAGATTTGAAATCTTGCAAAGAATATCTAAAAATAGGCAGTATATTTCAGATCCGTAATATTCTAAATTCAAGTCTTGCATTCTGGATCCCAAATATTGTAAATATCATTGGTTCTCAACTAGGAACAGTCACAGTATTCGTATCCAACGGTGCTGCTGATGCGGGAATTTACTTCATTGCTTTTTCGATCGTGACAGGTATCTCTATCATTCTATCAGTTTTCTCGACAATAGCTTATCCTACTTTGAGCACAATGAATGATGGGAGAAAACGCGCGGTTTGGAGACTCATTAAAATTTCACTTTTGATTACCATCCCTATTTCAAACATTCTGCTATACTATACCAATGAAATCATGACTCTATTCGGAAGCTCCTATTCAGCGGGTTCATCAAACCTAGCTATTTTATTGCTGTCCATCTTGCCAACGGCTTTAATTACTGGGGTAAGTGTTTTATCATACTCATACAATAACAACCGAAACGTTCTATACCTAGGACTCTTTACAAGTTTCCCAAGAACCCTTTTTTATTTGATTTTAGTTCCGATTTGGGGTGGAGATGGAGCAGCAATTACATACTTTGCTGGTTCTCTGATAGGATGCGTTGCTTCCCTTTTGATTGCTAAGAAAATGGGTCTAAAGTTTAACTGGACAATGATCGGAACAATATGTTTTGTTCCCCTATTAATAGCATTACCTTTTAAATTATTTGATATCAATTACGGTATTAGTATCATTGTTAGTATTATAATTTCGTATTTGATCTTATTAAGATTAAAAATCATTGAACTGGAAGATATTCAAGACATCCTGAGAATACTCCCTAATTTCATTGTAGAGCCATTCGTAAGGCTTGTTAAAAATGTAACTAGTAGGATAAGAAGGTTTTGAAAGTTCTTTCGACATAGTCCTCAGAATTTGCACAAAATATGAAGTATATTGAATTTTATATCATTTAATCATCATAAACAGAAATTTCTTGATCCCTGTGTAGTTTTATAAGCTCGTTGTAAGGGTTCAATACCCCACGGAATTCTGCATTCCCTATTCACCTAATCTTATAGATTGGATCATTGTAATTATCTGAGGCATGAACGCATCAAATTTTTCATACGAATTTGCAAAATAGGTATAAACAAATAATGAATTGTCTACAAACTTCCACAACTGCAGCCCTTTAAAGTATTGAGTTCCATTTTCATACGTAAATAAAATCATTGGTGTAGGATATCCCAATAAATTCGTTGTTGTAGAATTAATCACGCTGAAATTATGTAATGTTTGATTTAGAGAGATCATATGGTCGACGACAAAATCGTTATATGAGCTGTTAGAAAGCGGTATTCTAGAGGCAGTAATAGCAATTCCATCATCTTTGGAAGAAAATATCAAGCCGTCATTCGCTTCGATTTTTTTTAAGTTTGCAGGGTATTTTAGTGATAGGCTTAACTTCTGATTCTCATAATTTGACAATATGGTCTTTTTGGCTTGCTGAGTTTGTGATTTGTTGCCTTGTGAATCATTCAAGTGGTGTGATTGATTCAAGTTTTCTAAATATCGTACGGGTTCAAAAATATTTACAAACGAGGGCATTTGAAGTGATGAGTACATGTGTGAAGCCAACGGGAAAAAACGATCGAATAAATTTTCTTCAGAGTAATATGTAAAAACTATTGTTCTATCGTCATATATTTTGATGAATAAAAGAATCTTGTATGAATTATTTTCCTCTCCGTACCTAAATAATAATGTCTGTGTGGCTAAATTAGATGAGTCCTCAGACAGGTCAGTATTTAAGATTTGAACATTAGGAAACTTGGTTTGAATAGAAGAGATCATGTTCATTGTAATTTCATCTAATGATTCGTTTATACTGGGCTTATTTTGAATTATTACGCCGGTATTCGTAATAGGCGATTGGAAAGAAATTTCATTTGAATTACTTTGTGTCATTATTGTCCAAAATGAAGGATACTGAATCTTAATCATCTCATATGGATCATAGTAATTAAGAAATTTAGTACTTAAATTTACTTCGTTCTCAAAAGAAAGAGCATCTTGATATTGAGATGGAAGATTCAGTCCGAAGTATAATAAAAATAGGAGTGAAAATGTTATCAAAGTCAATTGAATCTTGCTTGACTGCATTACAGAATTAGGCATATTGCATTATATTAATATTAGTCATGAATGCGATCGCTCAGATTACTCCGCCATTTTATTACTGACTATAAGTACGATAGGTTCTTTAATACCAAGCTAAACATAAAAGGGCTAAGAGCGAGATTGAAAAACAATTATTGAATCCAAAATTATCCACTAGATTCAAGAAATATGAATATTTCTCTAAATTTAAATTTGAATTAGAACTATCAAAGTTGAAATTCAATATTTTATATTTGATTTGAACAATAACATTTATTTGACAATTCAGGTCTTAAAATTTGGATTTATTCGCTGTCTTCCAAAAGTGAACGTCATAAGTATCAAGGCACATAACTAGGAAGTGCATCGTAAAACCATGGAAAGATCAGATTAGTTCCAAGGTAAGATATTAATTTAAACATATTAAAAAAGTTCAAAAAATGATCATTTGGGGTATAGTTTAAAGATCCTATGTACAGGAGGATTATCATCAATTTTACCATAGCCATAATCGACGACGTATAATAATCCATCCGGGCCTGTTTTGACATCTGTAATTCTTCCAAAACCAGTTCCAAAAACTATTGGGGACTGTTCGAGATTATTATCCGCTACTAGATCTTGAAGCCCAGGTATATCATCGAAATTCAAACCTGTCCTAGTTTTATTTACCATCAAATGATACAGATTTCCGTTATTAAAGTCACCAACAAATAAATTATTAAGATATTTCGTTCCAAGTTTAGAAGATTTCATGAAATCTATGCCAGTAATACCTACGGGGATCTTCCAACTAAATACAGGATCGATATATTTGGCTCCGTGTAACTGAGTCAAATTCGCCAACGTTGAGTTGGTTCTTGATATTGGTCCATGCACAATTTTCCACCCGCCGTTGAAACCCGGATTTAAAATGTTTATCTCATCATATGATTCAGGGCCATTTTCTGATTCCCACAATTTGCCTGTAATTGGATCAAAGCTTATTCCGAAGCTATTCCGGATCCCATACCCAAAGTATTTACCTAAAGGGTCGCCAGTGTTATTGGAAAAAAAAGGATTATCGATTGGTTGTGAACCATCACTCCCATTAAGTCTTAATATCACACCTGTATCATCGGGAGCTGTTCCATTTTTGATATTTTGGAGTATCCCATTATGTCGATAATCTCCAATATGTTCATAATCGCCTATTGTAACATACAAGAATCCATCAGGACCCATTGCCAACTCACCTCCGTTATGGTGTGGGCCAGGAGGTAGTGGCAAATTCAAGATGAGATGCGGATTAATAAGTCTACTGCCGTTCCAATCATATTTGTATAATCTGTTATGAGTCAGGTTCCCGTCATGAATTTCTGTAAAATATAAATAAACACTCGTTCCTAATTCATTGTAAATGGTTTGATTAATGCTATCAATTGAGAATGGATCCTTTTCTATGGCTATGCCTAATAACCCCCTTTCAACTTCCCCACTAACATTTAGATTAAGCACCGGATTAGGTTGCAGTATCTCATTTGAAATTAGATAAATTTCTCCAGATGTTTTACCTAAAGCAAGTATATTATTCCTATCTAAAAAATCTATATTTGAAATTGAATCTGGCAATCCTTTACCTATTTCCTTTACACCTATGGAAGAATCGTTAACGGTGGGCAGTTTTTCTAAATTAAGTGTTGCATATACAAAATTTTGAGAGAAAATCATGACAACACATAATAATGCTGAATATAGAAACCCTATTAAGAGAACGATATTATAATTCATTTCCTAGTTTTTGTAACAATTTCTACAATATAAGCTTAGCCAAAGGTGAATGCATCACGACATTGCAAAGGGATCATCCACCACTTTGATGCCAATTTTATCTGATAATCATCAATCATTTAACTTGATTTTTATATTGACAGGATATTTAGATACTGATTAAATGAGTTAGGACTTGCAAATATACTGGGGAAGTAATCTTGTATTCCACTCAAATTAATCGCATTAGAAAAATTAAATGATTTATCAATAACATGCAGTTGCTTCAAATGTAATTCGATTGGCTAGGCCTATACGCACTTTAAAGAACATATTTCTATGTTTTGTTTACTATTGAGGGTGAGCACGGAACCAACTGTTCCTTCAATATTGACGCCATTTGCTTTTCGGATCTTAGGATGGGAGTAATGTAATATTCTGAATGTTGCAGCTTTTCAGTTCGACTCCTAATCCATCGACTTTGAAAGGGATCCATTAAGAATGATCAATTGATGGTTTGAAACTAGATCTATAAAACTATTCTTTTCATGCAAAAATCCTTAAGGTCTAGACATTTCATTTAGGCTGATCAATATGCTACTTTTACTTGGAAATTCAATATCATCTGTAGAGTTATTTTGAATGGCTATATCTGTAATAGGATTTGTTTCATCTGAAGCAACATTTACATGATATAAACAGAGTTCTCCAAGAGTAGACAATGGATCTACTAATTCCAAATCAGCTGGGTTTAGGTTTGGGACTTGACCAACGAGGACATTTAAATCAGTAGAACCATCACCATCACAGGGAAGATTCATAGCTACGTGGCCACTCAGGATTTTGTATGGGGAGCTATCATATATTTGAATATATTCGCCTCCGGGAATAGTTTTACCATCAAGTAAAATAGTTTGACTGTCCTGGGTTGTATATGATTTACCCACAGAATTATTTGGTTGCTCAGTAGTAAAACTAAAGAAATCCAGATCTTTAATTCTACCATAGTCTAGTCCTACCATGCCATCAGAAAGAAAATCCTCGGTGACGGGAATTGAATAGTAAGTTGTACCATTAATTATCAAATCCAAAGATGAATCATGATTTACTAGAGACATATTAAACAAAGTTCCTGGTTTCCAATTCAGATCTGTTTTTATTCCTGGCCATTGAGGGTATGAGGTCAAGATACCGTTAGTGACATTATAGAAAATCCCGTAAATAGCATCATCAAAAAGATTGATGCCAGCATATTTGTAATTATTAGAATCGAGGAAAGAATGCACTATTGCAACATAATTTGGAACTACCATGTTCAGATCGTTAATCCTAAAAGAGGTTGACAGATTCTCTATGGTATTATTGATGGCCGGATCCAATATTATGTTACTTACTAGCACTTTGCCACTACCGTCCGAGCCCCCATGAAAACCTCTTTCATCCGAAGTCCAATGCCCAGAAATATTTACCCATTGAATTGGAATATTATTTGATTGACTCTCATTTACAGATAAGTTTGATTCAGCACTGGGTGGTGTAATTGTTTGATTAGCATTTTCGTTTGCGACCAATTGGTTAAAGAGGCTCTGTCCGAAGATTGTTTGATCAAGAGTAGATATATTCAAAATTATTGTTAACATTACTAACGAAAATGTTACCCAATAGTACTTTGATTTCATATTGAATTCATGATCATCAGTCAATAAAAAGATATTGAAAATCTTGATAAATACATATTAAAAATAGTAACGTAACTAAAAGTATACAAAGTTTCTTCTGTTAAGCGAATTTTAATAAAATGTTCTTAAAAAGTTATGCCATTTTAAATGTATTTGAACGTCTTTTAAAAGATGCGCCAAATCGAATTTGGATTAACCCATGTATTTATCCAAAATGGAAACACTATTTCCTTGGATGAAATTAGCATTTGTATACCTTTCCCTAAGGCATTCTGTCCTCGTGTAGGATTACCACTTCTGGAATTAGATCATTTTTTACGATAGGCTATACGGTAATACTTTCTTACGTGAGGTCTGTACATATAGTAAATGATAATAGCGTTGTAGAGTACCCCAAATATAGAAATAAACTGCCCGTTTACGACATTTAGCAAATACCCGGCTGCTCCAAATCCTGACAAAACCAACAAAAGTTTCCATGACCAGTTCCTACCCATATAAAGTCCATATGCAGTTAACAACGATGCTACTCCCAAAATCAACAAAAATGCTGGCCCCATAAGATATACCCCGCCTAACGGTAGCAATAGATTAAATGCATAAGCAGACATCATTATAAGAAGTATACCACTAATTGTCGTAAGTATAGTGATTATCAAAATTCCTCGAGGAAGCTTTTTGTTTATTTTTTCCACTTTTTTATCTAAAAGTTGTGGGAATATAACTTTTAACTAGCGATTTAGAAATTTTATAACTGATCGATTTCAACAAAAAATCTTAAATAAGAATATTATCACAATTTTTTTATGGTTTTTAATAGAAAATTATACCTAGCTCTATCTTTTCTTATTGTGCTTCCGCTCACTGTCATTACCTCAAACGTCGCTATAGTTGATGCACAGAGTTTTGTCATCCCAGAAGAAAAGCCTACAATTTCCACAACTGGAAGTGCAGAAAAAGAAATTCCCTCCGATGAATCTCGAATATCTTTGGCGGTTGAAAATACGAATGCAAATCCCAATACTGCTAGAAAAAATAATGCTGACAAGATGAATGCAATAATTAATATCTTAAAACAGTCGGGACTTTCAGATGAAAACATTACCACTTCAAACTATCAAATAACGCCAAATTATGACTATGAAAATAGTAATTATGACAAAATAATTTCTTATACGGCTCTAAATAAAATAGAACTCAAGACTTCTGCAAATGCAAATATTTCCAAATTCATTGACCTTGCTGTTAATAATGGGGCTAATAGGGTTGAGAACATCGACTTTGTAATTTCAAAGAAAACTCTGGATGAGAACAGTATGGAGTTGCTCAAGGATGCTTTTAGAAATGCCAAACTTAAGGCTGAAATTTTGGCTACAGAAGGTAATTTTACAATAACAGGTGTAAAAAAAATTGATACTAGTTCTGAAGGAGGTTATACCCCACCAGTCTATTTCTACAATAATTATGCCGGAGATACTGCAGAAAAAATGCCATCTCCTTCTACTCAAATAATGCCTCAAAAAAACAAGATTACAATAACCCTGCCTGTAGTTTTTTATATAGGTAACTAGACCCAATAGTCAATACATCATTCTTTATCTTTGTGGCATAGTTCGCTTAATCTACTGGATATGTGAAGTATTCAGACTGCAATAATATTTCATTACTATTTAATGGCAATGTCATGGTAATAGAATAGTAGCAGAAAATTTAGTGTAAAATATGATTATGAACTAAATACAAATAATATACAACTCTCCTTTTTTGAAAACATGTACAGATATGATAAAAAGTGCACAAATAAGAATTTCTTATCCAAAGTCAAAAAAAGAATATCAAATGTATAGCAAAATTCAATGGTATTGATTCTATTTAGATTCTTCATAGGCATATATCAAGAGATGAGACATGCATTTTGTTTAGATGTAGACAAGATTATTTCTCATACAAATAAGGACATGGTAAAAGTACCAGTAATTGCCAAAAAAAGGACTATAAAATGTCCTAATTTAGGAGAAAATACCATATCCATTAAGCACTAGATGACCGGTTGTTTCTTACCTAGTAGGGAATAGGTCTGGATTAACAAATATTAAATAATTGGATCATATTGTTTCCCATAGTGAATAATGATGAATAAGAAACTTTTAGATATACTAGTTTGTCCGTTTGACAAGGTGTCTAGTCTCGAACTATTTCAATTCAAGGCTAAAACAAATTCTAACAATCCTACCTCAATTGTCAATAACATAGGTCCAGAAAGTAAAAATTCTTTAACAAATCAGAAGGAAAATGATCAAGAGTCAAAGGATATTAACACGAATACAAAAGACCCATCTGTTTCAGAATTAGACATGGAGTCTTCTGAAATTGTTGAGGAAGGATTATTACTATGCCGGACATGCCTTAGATTTTATCCCATCACTGAGGAAATTCCGATAATTCTGCCAGACGAGCTCAGGGATAAGAAAAAAGACTTGGAATTTCTGAAGACGTGGAACGAAGCAATTCCCAAGGACCTCTTAAAGAATCTAAAACCTTGGACTATATGAAAATACGTAAAAATAGGATCAGAAACTTCAATGTTAAATCAAATATTCAGACCAGTTTCAACTTAAAAATGGCTCTTTACTTTAGTTCCAAAACCCAATCTTGAGCAAGATATTGCCAAACGGGATTCTATAAATTAAACATCGGCACACTAGAAATATTTGTCAAGTTCGGTTTATCATGACGCTTGTTCTGCGATAATTCCGCATTACATTTAAAACCTGACTTAATTCTATTATCTCATTTTCGATAATATCCTTGTCATTTTCCTCTTCATAAGGTAGTCTTAGTAGCCTTTGACAGGCTTTCAGCTGTGCCTGTAATAGTTCTTCCTTGTCCAAACAAGTTGGATGAGCCGACTCCATAAAATGATAAGTAATATTTCTGTTTTTTCTGTTATTACAATCAGTTGTTTTTGCCTCCACTATAAAAGGAATTTCTGTTTTGATTATGTTCATATTATTAATACCATTGGAAGGAGTGCAGCTTACTATATAACGGTAATCAATGATCAAAATTTTTTATACTATATGGTGATACATTTCTTATTGACCAAAAAATCGACTCCCTCAATCTTTATAATCCTAGTTCTATCAATTTTTGTTGCATATTACCTCCAAAACAACTTTCATACAGTTTCAGCAACTACCGGTAGTCCCAAAGATCAACTAATGCCATTTGACATCAAGGATATGTTTGATGCCGGAGCCGCTCAAAATGAAACTGCAGAGAATTCATCAAATATTGTTACAGAAGACAATCAAGACAGTCCCGTAAACTGTGAAATGCCCCCATGTCCACCAGGACAGGCCTGCATACAAAGCTGCCCTTAATTTATTAAATTATGCTGTGACTGCATATCTTGGATTCTTATTTGATATTTCTTGTATTTGGTAATAGGTACGACAAAATCGACAAGTCCACCTCACATAAGTAAATAAATTTTCACTTGAAAAAGTAATCTGTAAGTCTATAACAGTCATCCGATGATTACCCAAACTTTTTTCACTGCAAGGATGAGTTAATCCACTTCCCAATTGTTGTTGTATTATTCCTAAACATTGAGGTTCCTTTAAAGTAGAGGTCATGGAATGGCTAAATAGCCATTAGTATGATAAAATAAAAGATGTGCCAGGTGGATCCCATCATAATTAGGTAATTCATAGTTGAGAAAATATCTTTAAGTGCTTAGATCTAAAAATTAAACTTAGCAGTCAAATCTCTCTAAGGTGCCATAGGTTCTATGTCCGGTGAAAAGACTTCTAGAACTGCACTTGGTAGCGTTTGTGCAAAAGCCTGAGCCATTACATCCTTTTCTACATAGTCAACAATAGGAAGTTGCTCAATTGATTCGATGACTTTATCATTTGGTACCTTGATTGTCAATCCGTTTATGACATTTTCATAAACTTGAAGAACTTCAATGTTTTGTGTGTCAGATTTTTTAGATAACATTGAAAAAAAGTCAGATACAGTCGTATCATCGTCCTTAAAAACAACAATATATTGCCCGGGGATTTCTTCGTCTTCAGAACCCATTGTATTTGAAAGAAAAGTAGATGGGGCGTCAGAATAATCACCGACCAAAGGTAAAGTATCTTGGAGTTCAAAGGGAGTTTTGCTGATCTTATCAGTGTTATCATCTTCGTTACTATAAACCTGTGTCATCATATTCGCCGGAAAAGGGAGGGAGGCGGATCGAGATGAGGTAGTATCTTCATTGGACTGCCCATCGCTATCCCTGTTATGTGTAGTGTCTAGGTCAGAATCCATATTATCCTTCTTATCGTCTTCGTCGGCATTAAATTTAGGAATACTATTTGTAATTGCACCAAAGTCAATAATAGACGAACTGTCCTTCTTAGGAGAACTATTGTCAAAATTAAAATTAAGAAAAGGAATATCAGGCAAGCCTATGCTAAATGCGTCGGCTCTTTGAATGACGCTTGTACTCAAAATACTCAAAAGTACCAATAAAGATAAAAAGTATAATTTAGCATGTTGACGGCCTTTGCTATTCACATATTAGTATCGATGCTAGAACATTTATGAAATATTGAAAATTTTCTCTTCTCATAGTTTCAGATCTTGATTATACAACACTCGACAAATATCAAATACTGGTATAGTTTTATGATAGATAAAATTACTAATGAGGAATTAGTTTATAGATAGTATATTAACTTCTGGTATAGTTTTATGATAGATAAAATTACTAATGAGGAATTTTGTTTAATTAAGTAATATAATCAAAACAGGTAATTCATAAAAAAGTGAAAAGAGTAACTTTTCTTTTAAATTCTTGAATATCATATATGACAGAAAAAGATAGGTTAGGTAAATATATTAAAATACGGATTTCTATTAAAAATTTGATTTATGAAAATAAAAAAAGGTCTTATTGTTGACCTAATGCGTTGTTGCCGTCATTTAAGTTCAATGACAAGGCTACGTTGTTACATGATGCAGTTGTATCGTTACCAGAACCACATCTTGATGATTGGAGTGTTTCTGTATCTTGAGCGATCCCTTGTGCTGCTTCATTAGATTTTTTCTTGTGTTTATCCCCATGGTGATTATCCCCACCTGCAAAGGCCATGTTATCACCAAATGTTGCTACTGAGCCAATCAAAGCTGCTGCTATAAAGATTGACAAGATTGACAATTGAATTTTTTTATTCATGCAAGATAAAGTGTCGTATTATATAATTGGATTGTTAAATCAGATTCTGAAATAATCTTACTAAATATGATTCTTGAATAATATTTCTCGATAAAATTCAACCACAAATTATTCGATGACTTATAGTTCTAGTATTGTATACGTATCTCATAATTTCCACGTCAAAATTCATTGATAAGCATGTTACATATACAGCAAACGTCTCAAAAATAGTTCGATGAAAACCGTGAATGGTTAATTATCTATATTTTTGATTAAAAAACTAATCATTTCTATCTCGGAATCAACTATCATCATATAACTTAAATAGTTGCTTTTTTTTGATTTAATATTGAACAAGAATTTCATACTTGTGATTATTTTAATATTATCGGCAACCGTGTACATCAATTATTCAGTCTGGATTGACATATACGCACAAAATAACGGATCTGGGGATAATGATGAAAAAGACCCAGTTATCACTGTCCCGGCCAATCCAATAATCGCGGAAGCTACAGGACCACTAGGCTCCCTTGTTTCCTATAATGTTTCAGCAACAAATGCTACTGGGACCCCTATAGACGTTAGCTGTACACCACCAAGTGACAGCATGTTTGCCTTGGGAACTTCAACGGTAGAGTGTATCGCTATAGATGAAGCAGGAAATGATGCAAAGGCTTCGTTTGCAGTATTAGTTCAAGATACAACTCCACCTACAACCGAACTAGGAATTGTTAAGACAGGTTGGATGGGCATATTAATTGACAATGATTCTACAAATTCTGATGATATTGGATTTGCCTTTACAGGTTCCGATCTTGTAGGTGTCAAAGGCTTTGAATGTAAACTGGATGATGGGAATTGGCGTCCAAGTACAATAGATTATCAGGAAACTGATAAAGCTGGGTGTTATTACATGAACGTCGAAGAAGGCCCTCATTCGTTTCAGGTTAGGGCAGTAGATACATCAGACAACAAAGATCCAAATCCACAATCCTTTTCATGGACAATCATATCTCTTGAAGATGCAATAGTTAATCTTCGTGATTTTGTATCGACAATAGTTATGCCTCCTAATTTGGAAGAAGAATTAATAGATTCGCTAAACAATGCGATTGGTAATATTCAGGATGATGGCAGCTACGACCATCTAATTTGCGAATACCTAGATTCATTTAGTTATAGTTTTGCAAAGGCTTCTGTACTAGATTTGTTTAATCAAGACGTCACAAATTATGTAGATAACTCATTCACATCAATCAGAGACAGAACAGGTTGTAATCCACCAGTAGTGAGTCTAGAAAATGAGATCACAGTGGACGAGGGGGTCAAAGGTGTGATTTTGGATGCTTCTGGTAGCTTTGACTCAAAGGATGGGAAAAATTTAGACTACGAATGGAGTCAAATCGCAGGTACTACAGTAGATTTGTCAAATATTTACAAGTCAAAGGCCTCCTTTGATGCCCCAATTCTTGAAGGCACTTCAAACCAAGTAGTATTTTTCAAAGTACAAGTAACTGACAAGAATGATCTATCATCAGAAAAAACTATCAAAGTGGTAATTCGAAATTTGGTACCGGTCCATGTTCCACCAGTAGCCGATGATCAGCGTGTGTCAGCAAATACGGCTGATCCTACAGAGATAACTCTCACAGCTACAGATCCAGGTGGTAATCCTTTGACATATTCCATAGTTTCACAGCCACAGTCAGGCACCATCACAGACCTTAACGAAGACACAGGTAGTTTGGTCTATACATCCAATGCCGGATTTACAGGACAGGATAGATTCACATTCAAGGCCAATGATGGAACCGTCGACAGCAATACAGCCACAGTAAGAGTAACAGTGAACGCAGTCAATGTTCCACCAGTAGCCGATGATCAGCGTGTGTCAGCAAATACGGCTGATCCTACAGAGATAACTCTCACAGCTACAGATCCAGGTGGTAATCCTTTGACATATTCCATAGTTTCACAGCCACAGTCAGGCACCATCACAGACCTTAACGAAGACACAGGTAGTTTGGTCTATACATCCAATGCCGGATTTACAGGACAGGATAGATTCACATTCAAGGCCAATGATGGAACCGTCGACAGCAATACAGCCACAGTAAGAGTAACAGTGAACGCAGTCAATGTTCCACCAGTAGCCGATGATCAGCGTGTGTCAGCAAATACGGCTGATCCTACAGAGATAACTCTCACAGCTACAGATCCAGGTGGTAATCCTTTGACATATTCCATAGTTTCACAGCCACAGTCAGGCACCATCACAGACCTTAACGAAGACACAGGTAGTTTGGTCTATACATCCAATGCCGGATTTACAGGACAGGATAGATTCACATTCAAGGCCAATGATGGAACCGTCGACAGCAATACAGCCACAGTAAGAGTAACAGTGAACGCAGTCAATGTTCCACCAGTAGCCGATGATCAGCGTGTGTCAGCAAATACGGCTGATCCTACAGAGATAACTCTCACAGCTACAGATCCAGGTGGTAATCCTTTGACATATTCCATAGTTTCACAGCCACAGTCAGGCACCATCACAGACCTTAACGAAGACACAGGTAGTTTGGTCTATACATCCAATGCCGGATTTACAGGACAGGATAGATTCACATTCAAGGCCAATGATGGAACCGTCGACAGCAATACAGCCACAGTAAGAGTAACAGTGAACGCAGTCAATGTTCCACCAGTAGCCGATGATCAGCGTGTGTCAGCAAATACGGCTGATCCTACAGAGATAACTCTCACAGCTACAGATCCAGGTGGTAATCCTTTGACATATTCCATAGTTTCACAGCCACAGTCAGGCACCATCACAGACCTTAACGAAGACACAGGTAGTTTGGTCTATACATCCAATGCCGGATTTACAGGACAGGATAGATTCACATTCAAGGCCAATGATGGAACCGTCGACAGCAATACAGCCACAGTAAGAGTAACAGTGAACGCAGTCAATGTTCCACCAGTAGCCGATGATCAGCGTGTGTCAGCAAATACGGCTGATCCTACAGAGATAACTCTCACAGCTACAGATCCAGGTGGTAATCCTTTGACATATTCCATAGTTTCACAGCCACAGTCAGGCACCATCACAGACCTTAACGAAGACACAGGTAGTTTGGTCTATACATCCAATGCCGGATTTACAGGACAGGATAGATTCACATTCAAGGCCAATGATGGAACCGTCGACAGCAATACAGCCACAGTAAGAGTAACAGTGAACGCAGTCAATGTTCCACCAGTAGCCGATGATCAGCGTGTGTCAGCAAATACGGCTGATCCTACAGAGATAACTCTCACAGCTACAGATCCAGGTGGTAATCCTTTGACATATTCCATAGTTTCACAGCCACAGTCAGGCACCATCACAGACCTTAACGAAGACACAGGTAGTTTGGTCTATACATCCAATGCCGGATTTACAGGACAGGATAGATTCACATTCAAGGCCAATGATGGAACCGTCGACAGCAATACAGCCACAGTAAGAGTAACAGTGAACGCAGTCAATGTTCCACCAGTAGCCGATGATCAGCGTGTGTCAGCAAATACGGCTGATCCTACAGAGATAACTCTCACAGCTACAGATCCAGGTGGTAATCCTTTGACATATTCCATAGTTTCACAGCCACAGTCAGGCACCATCACAGACCTTAACGAAGACACAGGTAGTTTGGTCTATACATCCAATGCCGGATTTACAGGACAGGATAGATTCACATTCAAGGCCAATGATGGAACCGTCGACAGCAATACAGCCACAGTAAGAGTAACAGTGAATGAAGTTAGTACTCAGCCTGTGCCTAAGCCAGAATCTGAACCAGAGGTAGACAACTCATCTGAGGATACCACACCTCCAACATCAACTAAAGATACCACACCTCCAACATCAACTAAAGACAGTAAACCTTCAACTTCCAAATCAACCGGTCTTAACAGTACAAGCCTCAGCAGTGGCGGGGGCCTCTTTTCTGATGGATTTCCAGGGTTTACAGGTAATATGAAGAATCTATTTGGCAATTAAGCAAAGGGGAATACATACATTATTGATTGATTACCTAACACTGATCTAAAAGCGCTCTTATTTTTTTAGATTTTAAACATTTACATTAAAATTATTTTTCTAAAATTCGATTGTCCCAGAATAAAAAATTTAGTTCATAATCATATGTCAACTTTGAAAAAGAGTCATTTTTGATCTTGTCGATTTAAATATGATAAATTTGACCCATCTGAACTTAGAGGATATCAAAAGAGAACTCAAGTTTGGTTAATATTTTGATCTGATAAATAATTTATTACCATTCAAAAACTGAGACAATTAGATCATAAAAAAACCTGATTAGTCATTTAAGATCTAGTAACAGTATTTCACGACATCATAAACCAAATATGGTAATATACAAAATGCATAGAACTTGAGAATAATTTTTTGATATAAAATATCTGAGATAAAAAAGAATAGGTCCTTTACTCTTGACCTAATGCGTTGTTGCCGTCATTTAAGTTCAATGACAAGGCTACGTTGTTACATGATGCAGTTGTATCGTTACCAGAACCACATGATGAATCTTGACCAGTTCCTGAAAATTGTTCTAGATCTTGGAGTGCTTCGTTAGATTTTTTCTTGTGTTTATCCCCATGGTGATTATCCCCACCTGCAAAGGCCATGTTATCACCAAATGTTGCTACTGAGCCAATCAAAGCTGCTGCTATAAAGATTGACAAGATTGACAATTGAATTTTTTTATTCATGCAAGATAAAGTGTCGTATTATATAATTGGATTGTTAAATCAGATTCTGAAATAATCTTACTAAATATGATTCTTGAATAAGATAGTATTATAGAATTTTATTATTTGATTTTCGTATGTTTGAATGGAAACGAAATAAGGCTAATCTCTATTTGTACGGTATATTGTAATCATGCTATTACATAATATGGATATCAAACTTGTTTATATAGAATAAATGGTTTAAATTGAGTTTCTACAGGGGCCTTTTTTTAAATCCGTGCGTATCATATAACTCAAATTAAATTAGGCGAGTTCGCTTAGACAAATATTAGATAAGCCTGACTTTTGAAACTTTTTTATGGCAAAAAGTTCATGGACAATTGGACATGTCTAATAAGATTGGAGTAGATATAAGAATAGTGGATAGCAAGTCATGTCTTTGAAAGTTCATAAAAAATTATACCAATAATGTCATGTTCTCATTTAGAAAACACCGGTAAAAAAGATGAAATTTGAATCTCTAGTACAGTATGGTATTAAAACTCATTATCCTAATTATTTGCTCTCAGTGTCCCTGTGCCATTTGGATATAGGTTTACACTAGTTGATGCATCCGAAAATATTACACCACCAATCTCAATATTTTCTACCAAATTAGGACTGTTGATAATTGTTTTAGAGCCGTCGGGGTTCTGCGTTGTATTTACCGGATTTGAGAACACTTTCATGTACACGGGCAGAGCACTACCAGTGGAATTGTCTAATTTAATTGTAGCTCTCATTGAAATAAGAATATCAGTAATAGTAATCTCATCGCTAGTATCATTTAAAAATTCATATGTTAGAGGAACGTTATTTATCAAAACCTTCGGTTTGCCTACTATTAGATAATCAGTGTCAAGTCCCACCGGTTTAGATGAAAAATTAGCAACAAGAGTCACATTTTCTGTCCCAGTTAACTGAGTATCATTTACTATAGAACCAGCGGTGCCTGTTACATTTGTCAGGTTATCCATGCTAGCAAATTGTTCGCTCAGCGGGGTATTATTGATCAATCCCAATGTAGAATTAGAGAGATTAAGGTTAAGGTCAAGGGTTGATGCATTTGTAAGGATAGAGGAAGACAAAAGAGAAGAGTTTGAAGAGTTTGTTCCAGACAAATTAGGGGATGTACTTTCATCAGTAGAGGCCACCGTGGAAAATGCTGGATTTAACGATATAAGCATCAAAACTATTGAAAGTGTCAAGCAGGAAATTATGCTATATTTTATTCCAGCCAATTTACATAAAAACTGCATTAAAAAAATACATAGATTGTAACGTAATTAAGTTTTTACTTAGAAAGTATTCGGTCCGGCTCATATTTACACCCCATTCAAGATTTATCAAAATTCAAGAATTTGGCTGTCTTAGAACAAGATGGAAAATCAAGGTAAATACCTCATAAAAAAATTAGCGATAATCCAAAATCAAGACAATTCATATCCTTAATTTCATGAAAATTCAAACTTTATAAAAAAATTTGCGTAGGGGAAAATATGTATAAAGATCTCAATATTTCTAGAATCCTGGTTGGAATTGATGGATCAGAGTATTCAATCAGGGCCTTAGAATTCTCAAAAAACTTGGCACATAAATACAATTCTCAAATCATCGCGTTTACTGCATTTAATATTCCAGATATGTACAAGATATTTGAAAAAAGGGAAGAAGATTACAACACTATCTCCATAGAAAAAGAGATTCGTGAATTAAAGATACTATTATCAAATTTAACAAAGAAGGCAATAGAAGAAGGGATCAATTTGAAAAGCGTATTTTACGATACAAAATTAACTCCAGATCTGGCAATGACAGAATATGCCGAAAGCGAAGGAGTAAACCATATTGTAATAGGCTATAGAGGTAGATCATTTGAAAACCTCTTGATTGGTAATATCGCAACTTCTATTGTGAAAATATCAAAATGCTCAGTCACCATAATAAAGTAAGATAGGAATCCAAAATAAGTTTTGATAAAATTGAAACTTTTTGTCCATTCAGAAGAGCCATCGAACCTGACTAATATTATTTCAACCGAGTATCTAACAAGACGACCCTTAGAGGACAAACATAGCGGACAATTACTATAACAAAATTATTTTTATCATACGGCCATCCATATTACACTCAAAAAATTGTATGATCTTTAGAAATTTATTGAAATGCCGCCTTGATTCTGCCTGATTCCCAGGCTTTTCTCTTTTTTGAGTAAATAGACAATGGAAAAAACAATTTTAATATGGTACAATAGTCTAAGTCTAATGCTTCAAATCCAGTACGGTAGTAACCTTATCAGTTTAGGGTTGGTAATAGTAGACATGCAGAATGGATTCGTTAGTAAAGATGGATCCTATGATAAACTTGGCATGAATATTGAAAATTACCAACAAATAATTCCTAATATTAAGAGGTTGATAAGTTTTTGTAGGACTGAAAAAATTCCAATCTTTTATACCGAAGCCATCAGGGAACCAAGCGGTATTGATCTTCTACTTAACATTCACAACATTCTTCCCAGGGCAAGGGAAGAGAGGCTTCAAAACAAAAAAATTCCAATATGTATGAGAGATACGTGGGATGCACATATTATTGACGATATAAAACCCGCCCCTGAGGATCATGTTATCCTCAAGCGACGTGATTCAGCATTTCAGGATACAGAATTAAGAGTATGGTTGCAAAGTATTCACGTGAATACTTTGATTTTTTGTGGTATAGATACCTCGATTTGTGTCGAGACATCTTTAAGAGATGCTTTTAATTTAGGATATGATGTTATTTTGGTATCCGATGCAACGGCATCTGGATCAAAAAAACATTATGAAACTACTATTGAAAGAGTACGAGACTACTATGGAGTTGTTATCAAGATTGATGATCTAAAAAAAATGATTCAGACACTAGATGATCTAAGTAAGGATGAAATGCAATCTAATGAGGAGGAAAATGAAAGTATTAGCCAATTCCTTGAGAAGCATAATTTGATAAACGTGAGAAGAGAAAAGAAGTAGTTTTTCAATTTCGGTTTAGAGCATTCATTACGTCTGTTACAATCATGGATAAAAAACCTATTCTGAAAGACTTGTAAATTTAAGATAGTGTCATCTTGAGTTGATTCCTTTGCTTATAAGCGCGGGGATATCATTTGTTTAAAGGATGTTCATAAGTATTATAAATCTCAGATCAGAGCTGAATTGGATTTACATGATTTCTTAGTCTTATTGAAGTTACAGTTGGGGTCAAACCTGCAATAATTATGATAAAAGCGTATGTTTGAAGAATGGATGGTACTTGTCGCTTAAGCACTTGCAATTATTGCTTGATTGATTCCTAGAAAATATCCTACATTTAGTATCTTGGCTCTAGATTTATCATTAGGAAACAGAATATTTGGTAATTTACATCCTGCAAGTCTCCTAGATAATGCTATAAACATCAATTGATTTGCAAAAACTATTATTATCAAATTCTGCTAGATGGTTTATATTAGAAATCTTGACATGGGCATGGGCATAAAATCCTACAATGATGGGTCTACATGAAGAATAGTATATATCGTTTCAAAACTCAGTAATGGTATACAATAATTAATTAATCTACTAATGATCCTCATCCAATAAACCGTGCCAATAAATTGATACTAACTAAGAGATCTATCATTTTTTGGTGGGTCGGCATGTAGAATAACTTATCCTACAGTCTTTCAGAATTTTATTCTAGCATAATCATTAACAAAATTTAATAAATAATTTCATTTTAATATAGTAATGAAACTATGTTTTGATGGAACATATTTAAAGCGATCTCCTTCAATTAGAAACACAACCAAAAGTATGAGGATTAATTCATTATATGCATGCGCTTTACTAGTCTTAATTGGATCAATTGCCATTTCTTGGGGTATTAAAGACGTAAATGCCCAAAGCGCACAAAGCGGTCAATTTAAGGTAATAGTTCAAGTGCAAAATACAGGCAATTTAGACGAACATGGAGCTTTACATGTTGCTATTGACGGCTCACGCAATCCTCAAACTATGGCCGGATTAATCTTTCCAGGTTTACAAACTAGTTCATATACATTTGAATTCAGTTCTGCTGAAGTGCCAGTAGGAAAAGGCTTTACTGCGGAAGTAATTTACGGAGATGACGATGTAAAGAGAGCAACTGGAACAAATAGCGCCTCTAACACACCAGAAATGGTGACTTTATTAATTCCATAGGCCGTCTATCCTTCTTTATGTATCTAGTTTCATTCTAATGTGCCTTTATTTTTTTATGACAAATAAGGTAATACTTTATACATTCTACGCTGCAACCAAGTAATTATAATGAAATTCTGAGCAAACAGTTTCATCTACAAAGCGATGGAGTCTGAAACTGAATTTATCCCCCATCATAAATATTCGTGGTTTTAGTTTGTTTTTCTATTACCTAAAGACAAAAATAGATTCACACAAAATTGAGATTCATCAAATAAAAACGAGTGATTAATAGGGTTTTTAAAGTTGGCTGCATAGAAAAGTTTAAAATGATTTGTCATACCATCTTTACTAAATTCTGAAGAAATAATGGACACAGACCCTCTCAACCGTCCTGTATTAACCTATGCGCATCACAACTATATAATTTTAGATGAAGAGACAGACGCGGCAAATGCTGTTAAACTAATGCATGGAAAAAAGGCCGAAACCATTATTGTAACGAACAAGAAGGAAGAACACGTAGGGATTATAACTGATAGCGATATTTTAGACAAAATTGTTATGAGAGGAGAGGATTCTGACCAGGTCTCAATTAAATCAATAATGTCTTCCCCCCTCATCACAATATCAGCTAAGGCAAACGTAAGGCAAGCGTTAGAATTGATGAGATTAAATCTGATCAAGAGAATTCCCGTAACCGACAATGTGCATATTTTGGGGATGGTAACTCAAGAAGGGTTGGCAAATGCAATTAGGACATCAGTTCTAGAACGGCAGTTTAGGAGTTATAGGGTAGTAATCAGGGAAAGGTACAAACCAATTTGGGGAAACCTAGGGTTCATCCTTCAATTCTCAGGTTTACTTTTCATTGCCCCAGCCATTTTAGCCACAGCACTAGGTGAAGTAGTTTCTGCAACCGGAATATTCCTTGGAATTACCACAATGTCCATTACAGGATTCGTCTTGAATGCTTATGGAGAAAAGACGCCGATGAACCTTAGACAAGCGTCAATTCTAATGGTCTTTAGTTTTGTCTTACTAAGTTTTTTTGGGAGTATCCCCTACATGTATGTTAATCCTTTCGGTCAAGGTACAGACCCTTTAACTCTGGTGGTAAACAGTTTCTTTGAAAGTGCGTCAGGTTTTACAACCACTGGGTTATCTATGATAGTATATCCCGAAAATCTCCCACAGAGTTTTGATTTTTATAGAGCATTTACCCAGTGGATAGGGGGTTTAAGTTTCGTATACTTGGTAATCACTTTCTTCTACCCCGAAAGGAAGTTGGCTCATATGAAAGGCATGTTAGGTGGAGGAAGCCTTCGTTTAAAGCAATTGATCCTAACAATAGGAGTTATTTTTAGTATATACACTGTTTCCTTGTCAGTTTTATTATATATTTCAGGAAACCATAATATCATCTCTAATATTTCGCTAATATTTAGCGCGGTAACAGGTGGAGGCTTTGTACCTTCTTCTACATCCCTAATTTCTGAAAACTTTTTGGAATTATTTGTGATAATGGCTGGTATGATCATTTCTGCCTTACCATTTGCTTTTCATTATGCTGTTTTTAGCAAAGAAATGCATACCACAAAAATGCGTCCAGAAGTAATATTATACTTTGCGATCATGTTTACTGCTATTCCCATTTTCACATATCTTCTTTTCTTATCTTATCCGGATGCAAATATTGTAACTGGAATTTTTCATACCGTGAGTGCTGCAACCACTACCGGGTTTCAATTCATAGATATTACACTATTATCGGATGATGGCAAGATTCTATTGATAATTATGATGCTGATTGGAGGAACGGCTTTTTCAACTGCGGGTGGAATTAAGGTTGGAAGAATTTTACAAATAGTCCAGAAATTGACAAAAAAGAAATTTTCTGCAGACGTAACAACTCGATCAATTTCAGCAGTCTCTTCCAGGTACAACAATTCATATCATGGCTTTGAAAAAAAATCCGACATTCATAAGGAAGAAAAAACATTCAACGAAGCCATCCTTGTTATTTTCCTTTTTATCTTTATGTCTTTTTTTACTGGTGCGCTATTATCAATATTTACAGAAAAGAATTTTTTAGATTCATTATTTGAATCAGTATCAGCATTAACGACTACGGGTTTGACAGCAGGAATAACAAACATCAATGCAGATCTGCTTTCTAAAATATTACTTATCGTTAACATGATTATAGGTAGATTCGAAATAATTGCAGTGATTTATCTATTTTTAGAAATTTCAAAAATAAAAAAACATTGATTCTTTTTTTGCTGGAAATGGAGATTAGATAGATCGAACTCCCAACTATTCTTTATTTGAGGACCGTAATCCTAATAATCCCAACGACCTGATCAAGTCGAAATAGTCTATTTGATAGAAGATTATCCATGTAATGCTCCTTTGCAATGTTACTTCGTGTTAGTGTACTCTCTTATTCAATTCTTATTAACCAAGATTAAACATAAAAAGAGAATGGGGACCAAAATGATAGTAGTGTTAGCAATAATAGCCTATAGACTGACACTTGTAATTCTAATTTTGACACCAAAAGCTTAATTTTGTCGTGTCATGATTTTAATGAATATCTTAAATTCCAGTTTCTGAGTAGTGGGATGAAGTACTAGATCTTAATTCCGGTTTGAACTATTCAAATGAGAGGAACTATGACAATTAAATTTTCAAACCTTTTAATTATTATCACAATCACGAATAGACCTTACAATTTTGATTTGAATAAAAAACGGTAAGTATAACTATACTAATGAAATAATTGGGATAGTGCTCCTTTACTACCAAGAATAAGTAATAATTTTCTATTGAAATAATATAGTATATACTTTTATATTTTGAAATTCATTAAATTGCAATGAATACAAAAAATTCATTTACCTTTGTGTTTCTGGCAGGACTATTGGCAGCATCGATTGGATTTTTACCGTTGATGAATTCAAATAATGCCTTAGCCCAAACTAATTCAACAACTAGCACCGGTTCAACTAATATGACCGGTGGAGACGATATGATGATGAAGAAAGACAATTATACCAACCCTATGATGATGAAAGAATATAAAAAGTATGAAAAAATCAATGGAACATTGAACATGATGGAAACAATGTTTCAGGCTATTGGAGATAAATTTAATGTAACACTACCACAGGCTATATCCACAGCCGAACAATCGGTAGGAAATGGTTCTTTTGCGATGTCAGCCAATGGTGAGGAGAAAGACGGATTTCTTGTAATTTCAGTAATTCTGGGCTCCCCTGACATGAAATTTACGAAAGTGCTCGTTGATCCTGGAACTGGTCTAGTACTACAAACAAAGCCACTTTCTATGATGGAATGGATGAAAATGATGCACTCTCAAGGGCATGAAGACAAGAAAATGAAAGGAATGCATGGTGAATATGGTATGGGAATGGAAGGAATGTCTGGTGAAGGATATGGTGAATATGGTATGGGAATGGAAGGAATGCATAGTGGAGGCGGTCAGGGACCAGGATGGTAGTAAATCAATTTTGGCAAGATTTCAACCCTTACCCATTTTTTTATGATTTTATAGGTATTTTTTAGTCACACGATTGCTCTAGTTATTAAAAAGGTTTAGTAAAAAACCACGTTCAAAACCTTACACGCTACTTAATTCAGCATCAAGACTGTAATTATTTTAGTTTCGTCACTTAAATCACAGACATTATATTATTTGTTTGATATGATCTTGATAGAAAGACAAGTATGTCCGATCCCGACAAAAATGAGGCAAGCGTAGATACCATATTATTTTCAGAATTTGAAATTGAAAAAATCTCAAAATTATATCAAACAGCTTTGGATTTAACGACTGCAAATGAGCATGGACTTTCAAATAATGTAAATCCAGAAACTTCCAAATCAGACCTCATTAACAAAAAACGCCAGGCTTGGCATGAAGTTCAAAATTATTTGGAAGAATTAGGGAAAAAATATAATTATGATCCGGAAAAATATGTAATAAACAAGATTACAAGGAAATTAGAACTTTACAAGCCAAAATCTTGATCTTTTAGAATCTTTATTTGGATCAAAAAATAACCCCTAACTATCTGTTCAATAAGTCCAAAGGTTATATCAGGTCGTTTCTAAATCAAGCATGGTTGAAAAGGAGGGTTAAAAAAAACTACGTTCTTTTTCACATCCTACAAGGTAAAAGATGGTATGCGTGTCACTTGGTTGAAAATATCTTGTAAATGTGTTCCCCAGTCTCGCAATCATCATCAGGATCATCAGCTATAATTTGAAGAGTGTAAGCTTTTGATACATTTGTAATGACAGTTTGTTTCGGAACGTACTCGGCTTTTTTACCACTGAATTTTGGTTCCCCGGTAGCGTCCTTATGATTAACGCATTCACCTATTTGGAACTTTTTAATGTCAAAATGATCGGCACTATAGTATGGTTTGTTCCCATCTTCATCTAGAGCAACCGAAGCTGCAAAGATGCCATTATTAGTTACAAATGTATATGCATAGTAACTCTCATCTCCCCCACTTACTGAAAATGATCTACCAGGTTGACCCTGTAATTCCATGAAGGGAACTCCATTACTAACGCCGATATTGGTAATTAGAAAGTCTTCTCTATGAAAGACTGCAAATGCATTTGGAACACATATTGCAAATAGCAAACCTAGTCCAATAACGAACATAATTAAATTTTGCACAAAATTTCTATATTGCTTTTATATTTATGTATTTATTTAATAATTTCCTAAAATGTAATATTATTGAAATGGTAATCGATTGGTGTGATCGAATCTAGTATTGCCACAAATAATGATAGATAAAATGTGATTGTCAAAATGATCATTGCATTATCTTATCAATGTCTGTCCTAACCCCTTGAAAAATTCTTTATGATTTCAATAAAACACCTGGTACCTTTTTTTAATAGATCAAGATTAGTGAATTCATTTGGTGAATGCATCTTATTTGGCAAAATAGTACTTCCAATACAAATTGAATCGACGTTTAGGATTTCCTTAAAAACATACATAGGTCCAGTTCCTGACGAGGAAACATTCAAAACGACACCGTTAAATATCTTTGATGCAGAATCCACAATCATTTTTACATACTCATTATTCAACGGTGTTCTGAAAGATGGCTCACCACTTACATAGTTAATAGTAACATCTTTTTCTGAATAACCTTTTGATCTCAAGTACTTTACCAATTTATTGAATTGTATACCCGGATCCATATTTGGCACTAATCTAAAATCCATCTTGACGGTAGCAGTCGAGGGAAGTATCGTTTTTACGCCTTTATTGGTATAGCCTGTAACCAATCCCGAAATGTTACAGGAGGGTTCTGTAGCAAGGGCTTTCTTTATATCGTAAGAAGATTGTCCCTTTATGAAACTTGAAATACCGTATTCCTTTTTGAATGCTTCCTCATTGAATGGTTCATTGGCGATTAATTGCAATTCCTGTTTACTTAAAGATGTTACTTCATCATACCACCCTTTAATGAGGACTTTTCCGTCATTCGAGTCATACAACAAAGACAATAAATGTACCAATCTCCAAGCAGGGCTCTCAATAGCGACCGCTAAACTAGAATGAACATCCCTGCTAGGTCCATGTACCTTTATTTCTACGTTTAGGATCCCTTTTTGACCCAATGAAATTATTGCTCTATCATCTTTATCAACATAACCACTTTCCCAGATCACCAGGTTTGATTTGAACTTTTCCTTGTATCTTTGAACATATTTTATCAAGTTTGGACTTCCAATTTCTTCCTCACCTTCTATTATGAATTTGATGTTGCAAGGTACATCCCCTGTCTCTTGTAAATGATATTCTACAGCCTTTATTCTAGTGATTAATTCTCCCTTATCGTCAGAGGACCCACGACCATATATCTGATTACCAATTACTTTCCCACTAAAAGGATCTTCATTCCACTTTTCAATTGGATCTACAGGTTGTACATCATAATGATTATAGAACAATATAGTCTTTCCACTGGGATTTGATTTTGATTTAACCTCACCATAAACAACAGGAGGTATCCTGCCCATGGTTCTACTTTCTACCTGTTCTTCTAAGGCTAAATACAAAAGTTCTGTTTGAATTCCAGCATTTTTCATCATATTCGACAATAGAATCGAACACTCCTCCAAACCCTGATTGGTTGCAGAAATGCTTGGCTGCCTTATCAATATTTGCAGATCAGATATCAGATCATTCATTTGATCATCTGTCAACGAAGTGGGAAGTAACATATTATCCAATTAATTCATCTGTCTCCCAATAAACCACAATAATTAAAAAACCTTCCTTCTTTCCATATCCGGCTGACCTATTTAACACACATTATTATCTATTAAAATTTTGTTAAATGAATTAGATGAAAATTTACCTGAACAAAAAGATAGAAAATATGAATGTAACAAATGGAATAGAAAATTTCTAAAGCAAAGGAGAATTATTCTTTGTTTTATCCCAAACATGTTGAATAATTTCCGATACTGTTTGATAAACATTCCCATTGAAATTAGAGTCCCATAATCTGGTAACGTATTCCCCGGGAGAAGTCTTGTTTTCTAGCCTTTTTTCAAGTATTCCTATAAATTCAGGTCCAAGGCCCAAGTCTTTCAAGCCTTTTTTGGCAACATGTAACTGAGTCTTTGCAGTTTCTGAAATATTAAAATGAGTTTTAGAATTATACCCGGTACGGATCACTGCTAGTCTTTCTTCTCTTATTGATGATAATGGTCTTAGCGGCTTTCCCTCCAGAATTGAGCGATACAAAAAACCAATAAAAAACTCAATCATTGCCACCATTTCCTTTGGGGTCGGTTGGACAGACATTATTCTAGTCTCAACTCTGTAATATGGGGAATTCAACCGTATCCTCAGATCATCATGTCTGTCTTTTTCAAGACCAAAATAATCATTAGTACTGTCAGGACCTGGTCTTGATGCAATATAGTCTACATAATCTTCTATCCTATCTAAATATTTTGCAATGGCCGGAAATCCAGAATTTTGTTGTTCTGAGTGATCATATAAATAGACTCGTGGTTCATAAAGTGAAAATAGTTTGCCCGCAAATAATCTACTATTTGAACCTAGTAATATTGCCGAAGGTAACAAATTTAAGATATAATTAAACATGTATGTAGTATAGACAGGATTTAGACCTTGTAAATGAAGATGAAACCCCTGAATAGCGGTGGCAATGTCACACGACTTGAATTGTTGACCATCAATTTCGATCTTTGGAAACTTCTTTTGCAATTCATAGATATTGAGATAGCGCTCCTTTCTTGTTATTAGTTTCTTTTTGAATATATCAGGCGAAGGATTTCCTCCAAGAAAAACAGGGATTATATTCCTATTTTTGTAGACTTTCTTAATTGCGACACTCAGATAGTCTATAAATTCTTCAAAAAAAACATTCACGCTCGACAAACCGTGCATAGAAATTGGGTCAGTTTTGACTTCAAATTGACACTTTCCGTATTCATGATCTACATCATACTTGGTACTTAATTCTTTTATCAAAGTATGTGCGTTCACGGGAAGTGACTTGTCATCAAGTAAACAAATTTCAATTTCAACGCCAACCCTGTAGATTTCGTCCAGACGCCGGAGGTCATCTTGGATTCTTCTTTTTAACCCAAGAGTCTGGTCTGCCAAGATATTATTCAAATTTGTTAAACCTATTAATGATATATACTATAAATTTCTTTATATAATTATTCTGGTAAAATCTAATATAACATAAAATCTTGGTGATAAACAATATAGATCATATAGATACGATTGTTAGGGATAATATGAACTACCTATTTCCAATT
Source organism: Candidatus Nitrosocosmicus oleophilus (assembly GCF_000802205.1). NCBI lineage: Archaea > Thermoproteati > Nitrososphaerota > Nitrososphaeria > Nitrososphaerales > Nitrososphaeraceae > Candidatus Nitrosocosmicus > Candidatus Nitrosocosmicus oleophilus. Next base: position 2,395,408 of record NZ_CP012850.1, read on the forward strand.
CCAAATAGTGAGGGCAATATTCTCTATTAGTATTATTTTAAACATTGTTCTTCCATTTAGATTCAGTAAAGGTACCTAGATCTACTATTCTATAGTTATCTTCCTAATCATGTTTTCTCAATTATCATCGTTTACGTTAATAAGCAATGCCTTTGTCTTGAAATTATTTAATGTTACTTCCTTATGACATTTATAGCATAAAGTTCTTAAATTTTTATCATTATGTAAAAATTCCAATACTGTCTTAACCTTATTTTCTAATGTGTCAAAATTATATCCTAAAAAAGTGTAGTAAGATTTAGGTATGATATGATCACACTCAAGCCAATTCTCAATTTTTTTGTTGTGCCTTTTCTTTTTATTTAATTTTAACCCGCAAATCTGGCAAGTATAATTGTCCCTTTTCAAAATACTATTGCGAATATTACGCCAATAAAAATTCTTATTGTACCATCTTGTAAATTCCACGCTACACTTTCTCGAACAATATTTTCTAAATGGTTTACAAACAAATTTTTCACAATTGTTATTTCTGCATTTTTGATTTCCTTCCTCGTCTAATCTATCAAACTCATTTATGTAAACAACTAGTCTAAGGATTCTTTTGGACTCTTCTCTATAAGAAACAGCTGGAGAAACATCCTTCTCTCTATTTTTATACAATTCGCGATCTGTGGTGTGTGACGAGTTTAATGAGATAGTAGGTTTGTCATTAGATTTGTTTGATTGTTTAGTATTTGATTTTCCTTTCCTTTTTCTCTTTTTAATTATCATTTAGATTTATCCTTTATCTGAACTTCAAATCTAGTTTCTATACTCAAGTCTTTATTCAATTTAGTGAGTATTGGGCCATAACCAGATTGTTCTTTGGGTTGTGGGAGTAGCAGAAGTAGCAGAAGTAGTGGATGAAGATGAAGATGAAGTGGAAAGATGAGAGGGAGAAGGAGATTTGGTAATGTCGTCAGCCTCAATTGAAAATTCGTATATTCCCACTCGGTTTTTTAGCAAGGATAATTCATCATTCTTGCCTGCGACAACAGGAGAGAAAAATATCATTCCTGCGTAGTGAACCGTATCATTTGATTTGTTGATAATTTGGTCGAATGCATCCCATTCAATAATATCTCCGTTCTCTGTCAAAAAAATGCCAGAGCCTTTATAGTAATTCGGGCTTGGTTTAGTTTCGAGACCGCTGCTTAGAGGCTTGAATTCAGGCTTAGACCCATCGATGGTAGAATCTTCTACATAATACCCCACATTGTACGTTACCAAAGTAGAATTAATTACTCCTCTTTCAACATAAAATTGAACTTCTTTATTTATTGAGCTTGATTTCTCTATTGGGACTTTAGCTAACATTATAGTAGCATTTGATGAATAGTAAGGATTTGAAAAAATCAAAGTATCTGACTTTTTATTTTGGATCGTGTGGTGTAAACTATTACTTTGCGGATAGCTTTGAGTTTGACCTTTACTATAAAAAGTCTCGTTAGATGCTTGGACTTTAATAGGTTCACTTGATTGGTAGGCATATAGCATAAAAGAAACAATTAGGAAGGACGATGAGAAGATAATGATAATAAAACTACAAGTAATTTTCATAGGTTTCATAGGTTTGAGATCATTAGTTTGAATTTAGGAACTCTAATAAATTTTAAACTTGCTATAAACATTTAAAAATACGATAGAAAAATGAATATTTATTTAATTTGAAGAGCATAGGCCAGGATGGCTTTCCAAGCAAATCATTGTTTATCATTACTTTCATGATTCTGAGTTTAATCTTTTCTATAATGATTGTAGGAGTCTATCTTTCATCAATCCATCAAGGATATTCCTGTAAGACATGGCCTTTATGTCCTAATGGCTTTGACTTTCCACCAAAGGAATACTTTTATGAGCACTTTCATCGATTTTTGGGACTAATTCTGGCGATATCATTATTTTCATTTACTGCGTTTTCAGTCATCAAACTCAGAAACAGGAATTTTAGTATAAAACTTTTGATTGCATCTACTCTTCTTGTTTCACAAATAATTCTCGGTTGGGCAGTAATTGCAACTAAATTGCAGCCATTAGTTGTTGCAAGTCACCTTTCCACCGGAATTGCATTATTTGGAATTTTGGTAGTTACTCTGATCTCGTTGCAACACAAGATGAAACCATAAAGGATAGTTTTTGGATTTTTAGAACCTCTGGCAGTGGCAGGTATATATGAAAAGAAGTATATTGCTAGATTTTTGTAAGTTTAAAGAGGTTTAACATATTAATTTCCATTCCAAACCTATCTTCACTCTTTTTCATGTACTTGTAAATTTTGAGAAGTTCAACAAAATCCCTAATAATGTTGAAATTTTGAGATATTCGTTTTTTAATAAAGTTATATACACTTGTATAAATTTTAAATGTTGACAATACTTGTGAAAAGTATTTCTCCTTGTCGTACAGGTTATCAACAAAGAGTTGAGCACAAATTGTAGATGGTATGATACCCTCACCCAACAGAGCATATACCGTTCCTATCGATTCACCCACTCCAATCGTTTTGTTTCCATCATCAAATGGAAGGCACTTTGAGGGAGGTGTAATCCTAACAGGTCTACCCACTTTTTTGATTACTTCGCATGGGTATTTTTTCATAAAAGAGTCCATAAAAACATGAGTTTGCTTTCTTCTAAAGTCTCCTGATCCTATATGTGCGTATCCATTGCCTAGCGGAAAGTACCAAAAGTACCCTGATAACAATGGAAAAGCCTTTAAGTAAAAATCATCAAAAGGTACTTGATCATACTTTACTTTGTACTGAATACATGGTATCCATAATTCATCGCTTAACTTGGGTAAATAGTGTCTGTGAAATCCGGTGGAATCAATAATCAAGTCAAAATCTTGTTCAAGATTTTTCTTATTCGGCACTTTTTCAAATACAATGTCAGTTCCCCTTATCATATCCTGGATTAGTTTTAATTTATCATAACTTATCATACCTTTTAGTTTAATGTCGATTGTGTTGCCAGAGTTTATCCCATTCCCTATATCTACTCTCATCTTTTTTCCATCATGTAAAACATAATTGTCAAAATTTAGACCACATATGTTGGCATAATCTCTCATTACATTATCGCATGTAGCCCAAGCACATACGGCATCGTGTTCCTTTTCCGGCATTCTTTCAAATCCTTGCACGTGTACATCGTGCAGATCACTAAGTTGATTCATTAAATATGCACCTGCGACTCCTATCCCAACTACAGCAATCTTCATAATATCAGAACATACGGTTAATGACAAATAAATTGATTTCATTAGGTGGAATGTGAATGGATATGATTAAAAAGATCCCGAGTAAGTAATGTAATACATGGTTGCAAATAAGGCGCCCAAACCAAAAAAAAGGAAAATGGCTGGGCCATTGAGGGCGGGCATCGCATTAATGATCCTTGGAGCAATACTTGTGGGATTTGGAAGTTTATATGGCAGAGAATCACTTTCTATTTATGGTTTTATAGTAGTCGTTAGCGGGTTTTTTTTATATTTTGTGTCTTATTACTACCTAGATAGACTACAGAAGCAAAAAACGAATAATCGACGCTAGAAGGTATCAGAATCTAATCTGAGAATTAACAGTAGATTTTAAAAACCATGAATGCTAGTTATTTGTCATATAGAAAAATAATGGATGACATTTTATTCAAAAGATTTTACAGTAAAAACATGGGGATCTCATTTTTTTATGACGCCTCCCTTCTGCCTGATGATGATTCCTCAAGTAATGATACAAACTATAGCCTTAATTTGAGAAATAAAGATTTGCAATTTAATTTAATTAAATTGTCGACTGAAGCAAACGTTGGGCTGAGGATTTTTGGTTTGGAAAAGGGATTAAAATCATCACTTGGCGAAATTGAAATTTTAATAGAGGAAGTAAGAACACAAAATTATGAGATAAATGGTAATAAGACCGCTTACACTACTAGTATTTATCCCTCTGAATCCGGTAATATCAAGATAAAACGCTTCCTTGTTTCTCATGACGGTCAAGGATATCTCTTGGCATTTCAAAATAAAGTCGAACAATTTGAATCTGAAGAAAGCCGAGGGACGTTTGATACGATACTCGATACTTTCAAATTCTTAAAGTGATTTACAATATGTGAAAATCGGTATTTTGATAATTCATTTTCAAAAAATGGAATGATTATATCCCAAGTTATAACTCATTTGTAAGATTTGGTAAGAAGTTAGAATTCAATTGCATAATAGGCAATTGAGATATAATAGAAAGGCCCAAAGGCAACTAGTTCTGCACCACAACTGAATTAATTCATTCTGATTTGGACTAAAAAAATATTTAGTATCGAATCAAGTTACGATCACGTTACCTAAACTAAAAGAATTTTCTTGTTATTAAATTAGTAGGACAAATGGACATTGGGGTTTACTGTTACGAAGGACGTATAGCCAGTAACTAATACAGAACCAATACAAAAATCTAAGCGATTTTGAATTATTTAGCCAAATTAAAAGAGGAGATTTGGGACTGGGCCTTTATGGGATTATTTAGTAGGACCTTATGAATAAAAGATCTGACTAAAATCTTGATTTGATTATTCAAGATATATTGCGGGTTTAAAAGGCCTAGAGAACCTTGCCTTATTTTTAGGATCATAAATTTTGGGATCATTTTCGTGGTATATCTTTATGGATGAATCTTTAACATCAAATTCAGAGGATATCAATCCAATCCCATCCACTAATGCAATGTATTCATCAAACAAACCAATGGTTATCCTTCTTTTTTGTTCTACAGGGGACAAAGAAAGGATATCCTCATTTATTTTCTTAATGAAATCTGTATTACTTTTCACTAAATCCTTATGTTCAACAGACATTGAAGGATCCGAAAGCAATGATTTCATAATAAGTCCAAAATTCTTAATGTTAGAGTTCGTCACCAGATTTAGGACTTTATCATAAAGGATTTTTTTGTCATTTGATGATAAATAGATATGAATATTTTTTAGTTGAGTATTTTTTGTTACTTTTACAATTTTATGCAAATCGTCAAGAATATTAAAAATTTCCCGTTCGTTTTCATCGGTGACTGGATTGATTAATCCATTGTTAATGATAGGCCAGTTGTCTTGAAAAATGGATCCTTTCTGTGGTTCTAATAACTCCCACAGCTCTTCAGCAAGAAATGGACAAAAAGGCGCCAACATCTTGATTCTCGCCTTAAAAAAGTATGAAATAACAGATAGATTTGTATTATTATCAGAAACATGATCAGACCTGGATTCCTTCCTTTTTTTGTACCATTCAAAATCCTTATCCATCAAATACAAAGCGGTATTTAGTGCATCTCTTATTCGCATTTCTTCAAATGAATTAGTAATATCTTTTACGGTAGAGTTTACGCGTTGAAGTAACCATTTATCCTCCCAATCTAAATCAATAAAAAGTTCAGTAAAGTCATAGTCAATAGCTCTCAGGTTGGTAGCAGCCTTTTGTTTTTCAACTAAATCTTTTCCAAATTCATATATTTCATTTAGCCTCGAATATATTCCCTTTAACGTTGAAAAGGAAAAATCAACATCTTGTAATAATTCTCCCAAAACTAACATTGCCACTCTTATGGAATCGGCGTTAAACTGTTTTATAGTACTTCTCAATGGTATTATGTTACCCATGGACTTTGACATTTTCTTTCCGTCCATTAGAACAGAGCCATTGACAACTATTTGTTTTGGCCATAAAGATTTTGGAAAAATTATTGAATGATTAAAAATAAAAAATGATAAATGATTTGGTACCAAGTCTCTCCCCGAATGTCGAGAATCTAAAGGATAATAGTACTTAAATTCTTCGCGAATTTGTTTAGACTCGACCAAAAACTCATTTAAGATTGATAAATCCGCACCCGGATCAATCTTGATGGAAGTTAGATCGCCTGAGAAATTATCATTTTCGTCAAGTGCGAGAAAATGACCAGACTTTAAATTCAGAAGAACGTAATCAAAAAATGAACTATCGATAAAATCTGAATATTTATCCAAATCATGCAATTTTACGTATTTAGATATGATGTAGTAAACCATGTAGATAACTGAGTCAGACAGACTCTCAATTATCCAATCTTTGTCCCATGGTAATGGTGTACCTAACCCAGTCTTTCTCGCGCATGCTCTAACTTTAAGCCAATCAAATACGTTCCTAAATTCTTTAATTATCTCCGAGGGTATCACTTCCATTCTGTTTAAACATTCAAGGGCCAAGGTTTTCCATTCAGGATTACCATAGTTTAGGAACCATTGGTTATTTAGTAATTTGACATAACATAGAGTTCCACATCTGCAGTAAACCGGTTTGTTGGTCATTTCAAAAAACTGAATAGACTTTTGTAATGCAATTAAACGGTCCTTGACTAGATCTTTGGCTTTTAAAACTGGCATCCCTGAATATTCAAAAGTTCCTTCATTCATTTTTCCGCTATAAAATTCTAATGAATACAATTCAGACGTAGCCTTCTCCAAATTAGGGTCAATTTGGGAGGATATACCGTATTTCTCGAGGAAAACCACAGCGGGAATCACTCTATTACCTAAATTACCTTTATCGGCTCCCTGTATAAAAAGTCCTTTTGCATTGTTTAGAGTCTCGTTATCAACGTGATGTGGCAATTGATCGTCTTGTCGCTGAACTTTAGAATCTATAATTACTATAGGAACAATTGTGTCTAAACTCAATAAAGATGGGTAGTCTGAAGATCGTTTTCTAAAATCCAACAGGGCTTGCATATCAAATGGAGCATGAGCAGGAACCGACATTACTATTCCACTGCCTTCATCCAATGTAACAAACGTAGCGGGCAAGATTGGAATAAATCGGTTAGTCAGAGGGGATTCAACCAAAGAGCCTATCAATTCTTTGCCCAAAAGTGTCTTTGTTATTTTTACCGAATAATTTAGATATTCTAATTTCTTTGCGGCTAATCTGCTCAATACCCAATTTTCAGTATCATTGACAAGTACTTGAGTATACTCTTCTTCAGGATTTATCCAGAGATTAGTTGCCCCAAAAATGGTTTCGGGTCTGAGGGTAGCAACAGGGATGATCAAATCCTGACTCTTAATTTTGAATTTGATTAGCGAATACTCTGTAAATGATGGCTCAACGTCACCCAGGGTATCATGCTGACTAACTGGGTTTAAGTCATTGGGGCACCAACCAACCGGATGGGACCCTTGTTCGATCACTCCGAGTTTTTTAAGAGTTTCAAATTGCCAAGATATTAGTTTCTTATATACAGGATCAATGGTTGTAAATTCTCGTCTCCAATCAATTGAATATCCCATCTCCTTCATTCCAGCCTTTATCTCGTTATGAAAATATTTGGCTATGTGAAGAGGCTCGCTAAAAGTGAGTATATCCTGGTCACTGATATTGTATATTTTTTTGAAATTTTCTATAATTTCTTTATCCCCTGCTTGTACCCGCTTTGCCATTCCAAGAATTGGGGTACCGGTATAATGAAATGCCATAGGAAAGAGTACATTAAAGCCTCTTAGCCTCTTGTACCGGGCATGCACATCTGCTATAGTGTAAGTTCTTCCGTGTCCAATGTGTTGCGGTGAGTTGGGATACGGATAGGCAACTGTAATAAAGAATTTTTTTTTGCCTGGAACGGGATCCGATGTATTTGTTGCATTTTGCTCCCAAATTTGTAACCATTTGTTTTCTAGCGAATTCCAGATATTGGTGTCCATTTCTTTTTCCTATCCTTATTTTAACGAATTAATCACGGGTATTTCAAAATTCGTAACCTGCTTATCATATGTATTTTCTTTAAATTGAATCTGCGTACAAATCTTTGATTTATTGAAAGTATAGTGATCAAAAATAGTGGTTGACAGAAATAAAAATGGGATTTGATCAATATCTTGATAACTTAATTTCACAATTCTAAAAAATCCGTTCCCTGTTATATTTAGGTTATCAAATCAAACTACAGAGTTAATAAAGCAGCAAAAAGAATGCTTAGATATTTTTTTGGTTGTTGGCTTTTGCGTCAATATCTTAAATCCTATCACTACAACAAGAATTTGGGTGATTTGTAGTTTTTTTAGGTTTGAATGGTTTTGACGAGCACCCTGAAACGCTTAATTTAAACTTGTAATGAAATTAACATGATATTGAATAAGTACCAGAATTATTCAAAGTATAAGAACGGTATAGTGATTCCTGCCTTGATTGGTACAGTTTTATTCTTTATTCTTTATTCATATTCTCGCCTTACTACACCTGGTGTAGAAGTTTTCCTGTCTGATTCATTGTATTGCCTTGCTGCCACAGTACTGATAACGTATTTGGCTTGTCTTTTTCTCTTGTATTTGAGTATTCACAGGTATTACTTTTCAAGGTCAAGAACTGAAAACAATCCTCAGAATTTGCTATACTACCTGCAATCTCCTTTTAAGTCGACAAAGTATAAGCTCATTTTGGTAATTTCTTGTCTGATTTATTTTGTGTTTTTTGGATTCGTTTCAAATGTTTTTATTTATTTCGTAGATGAAAATACTGTTTTTTCAATTTTTCCTATTCCTTCACCCGGCCATTTATCACATGAAACAAACGGATCTCATACTACCAGTAATCACCAAAGTGAATCAGAATCAAGTAACCAACATACGGATCAAATAAGGAGCATCGCATACCCCACATCCAAGCTCATTATTTGTTGCAACTATATTGGGTATCTCCCTATGCTGATTCTTCAATTAAGTGAAAGCCTATCCATTCTGATAATACCACTGAATTTCATAATTGGGATAACACTTTCTATTTTGGTTGGGTTGAATGTTACCCTAAACATATTTATTTTGTCAAAAAATCGAACAGCGGAAATGTCAAGAAGAAACCTATTTGGAGTTGTAGGAATTTCTACTGGATTGTTTGTGGGATGTCCAACCTGCACAGGTAGTTTGTTCTACTCTTTAGTGGGACTTAGTTCGACGGTGCTTTTATCATCATTAAACATTTATCAGATCCTGTTTGTAGTTATCAGCATACCTATGCTATTTGCATCTCTATTTCTGATGATGAATGTTCTCCGGAAATCTTATCTTAAATCTTGTCAAATAAAATGATTGAATTCAATCCTAAGGAAAAAGAGTGGATGAAATACTTATTTGCTATTATTCTTTATCTATGAATTCGTCTGGTGAGGGAGGTTCTGGATTGATGCCCTTTCTTTTTCTTATGTCAGTAATAATATTTCTTATAACAGATTGAGGTACTGCTTGCCATGTTTTAAAATAGGTACTCCACATTGCTTTTCCGGCTGTTCCTCCTCTCATCATTTCAGACAAATCAAATGTTTCTGAGGCAGGTACTTCTCCCAAGATAATAGCAATTACACCCTTTTGATCCACGTTTAGCAATTTACCTCTTTTCCCGGATAGTATGCCGGCGACCGTACCGATCTGTTCCTGTGGACATTTTACTTCTATTCCTAGGATTGGTTCTAACAAGACAGGATCGGCTATCAACATAGATCCCAGCATAGCTCGTCTTGTTGCAGGCATTAACTGAGCCAAACCTCTGTGTGCTGGATCCTCGTGAGGTACAAAGTGGTGCAATACAAAGCGCAACCCTCTGACAGATTCTTGAGCGATTGGTCCTGAATGAATTACATCCTCAAACCCTGATTTTATTGAATCCATGGACTCTTGAATAAATTGAACTCCTTTTGTCTCGTCAGAGAGCATATTCCCGGTAGGGTCAACTGTAACTACGCTCCTAGCATCATCCGTACTCCAACCCTTTTCCCTAAGAAGCCTAGATAATTCTTTCTTGTCCATATCTTCTCGAAGTTGCCCTGTTCTAATCATATCGATGACTTCCTCGCTCAATGGTTCTACTCTCAAGAATATCTTATTGTGCTTGTTTGGTGATTTGCTCATTATTGGGCCTGCTCTTCCTCTGATGGTTTCTCTGTAGTTAATCAAAGGTTGTGTCGTTTTTATATCCAGGCCTAATTCTTGCAATAAGGATGTTGCAATTTCAAGGTGCAAAACCCCCATGCCTGCCATTAGTGTTTCTCCAGTTTCTTCATTAATCTTTACAATCAGGTTAGGATCCTCAACGGTTATCCTTCTCAATCCTTCAACAAGCTTTGGCAAATCTTTTGGATGCTTGGGTTCAACGGCGATGGTAACTACAGGTTCTGAAACATACTTTATGGATTCAAAGGCGGGCACATTCTTAATAGAGGAAATAGTTTCTCCTGCTACGGCATAATCCAAACCTAATAGAGCAGGAATATTACCACATGGAATAACACTTACGACCTCACGTGTGTTCCCCATATAAATATTCACAGATTGTACCTTTCCAGTTCGCTTAGCGTCGATAAGGAAAACTTCATCTCCGTCTTTGATTGTACCAGAAAATAACCTACCGGTAGCAACTCTTCCAGCTTGAGGATCTACGTTAATTGTTGTTACCATCATCAAAACCGGACCATTTTCATCACAATTCAAAAGCGCCTTTCCAATATCAGAATCCAAATCACCTGGCCAAATTTTTGGAATTCTGTATTTTTGTGCTACATGAGGTGGAGGATGATGTTGAACCACCATACCAAGGACTGCATCATGCAAAGGTGCTCTTTCGGATAACTTCTTAATAGATGTAGGATCAGTTGATGTGTATGCATCATACACATCCTTGAAGCTAATCCCTTTTTTCTGTGCCACCTTAAAATTAAAGCCCCATCTATCCTTTGCAGATCCAAATGCTACTGTATTTCCCTGGATGCTTACCTTCCATTTTTCTTTTAGTTCAGGCTCGGCGTATAGATCTACTAATCTATTAAATTCTGCGATAATATTAGATAGCCATTTTTGCATGGCCGCTGGATCCAAACGAAGTTCCTTAACCAACCTATCTATCTTATTTATATACAATACTGGTCTAACCCGTTCTTCTAATGCTTGTCGGGTTACTGTTTCGGTCTGTGTCATTATACCCTCTACTGAATCTGAAACTACAACTACCCCATCGATTGCTCTTAAGGCTCTAGTAACTCTACCAGTAAAATCAATGTGCCCAGGAGTATCTATCATGTTTATGACATATTCCTTACCATCATCATTTTCATAAAATAGAGTCACATTTGCTCCTCTAATTGTCATCTGTCTATTCTGTTCTAGTTTCATGGAATCCAAGGCCAATGCTTGTCCTGCAACACTTGGGGAAATAATTCCCGAAGCGGCCAAAAGGCTATCGCTCATGGTAGTTTTGCCGTGATCCACATGAGCAATAACTCCGAAATTTCTAATTTGATCTTTATTTCCAATTATCCTGAGAATATCTTGAGTCGATTTAAACTTGGGCATCCTATATTTCAAAAAAGTTTTTTTAGGGTTATTAAACCTTCCTTGTGTATAATACGACAATAAAAACCATTAAAAAGCCTGTCGAATTTTCTTACTTTCGGTACTTTGTTTCAAAGAAAAAAGGCAGATCGGGATGGATTGGATGTAGGGAACGAATAGTGTTATACAATCCAAACATGGAGGTTCAAATGGATAAAACAAAATTCAGCCTATACAACAACATAAGAGCGAGCTTAAGCTTGATCAACCCGTTAACTTATATGACAACAATTTATCAAAAAAATTGTTAACTCATGGTGCTAGAAATTAGAGTAGGGCATACACCCGACGCTGATGATGCTTTCATGTTTTATGCTTTAGAAAAAGAACTTATTCCAATGGGAGACTTTAAGATTGTTCATCAAGTAGATGATATTGAAAAACTAAACAAACTGGCGGTTAGTCATGAGTTAGAAGTTACGGCCATATCTGCACATGCACTTGCATTTCTCAAGGACTATAAAATTTTAAGTAGTGGAGGCAGTTTTGGAATTAACTATGGTCCAATCATTATTTCGTACAAAAAATCCTTAGATGAAATATCACATCACATCGTAGGAATTCCCGGATATATGACCTCTGCTTATCTTTTGATGTCAATAGCCCTTGGGAAATTAAATTGTCATGAAATGCTTTTTAGCGAGATTCCGGGAGCGATCAAAAATGGAACTGTTGATTACGGATTAATCATACATGAATCTCAAATTACTTATGTTAAACAAGATTTTAGCAAGTTATTTGATTTGGGTGAATGGTGGAATGCAAAAACTAACGGATTGCCAGTCCCATTAGGAATCAATGTGGCTAGTTCTAAGTTGATGACTAATGATATGATTAAAGCTTTTGATAGTATGTTGCAGAGTTCAATCAAATACAGTCTAAATCATTTAGAAGAGGCTATAGAATTTTCCTCTAAGTATGGTAGAGGAACAGAGAAATCAACACTAACCAAATTTGTCAAAATGTATGTAAATCCCTATACCGTAGAAATGGGAAAAGATGGAAGACAGGCAATTTCCAAGATGTTTGATATGGCACTAGAAAAAGGCATTATAAAAAGTATACCTCCACTTGACTATTCTTATTGAAAATGCAGTCGTAGTTCGATTTTTATTCCCCCTTTTTTCAAAAAAATGAAATGATAAACTAATTAATTTTGTAAGCTCTGTTTTCTATTTCTAGGATCTATATAAAATAAACTGATAAATGAAATGAGGATATATGATGAGCGTTGTAGTATATCACATCCGAAAAAGATTGTGGAAATATGTCTCAAACTTTAGGCCCTAAACAAATTACTCTATTTTATTATATTGAAAAAAGTGTCTCTTTGTACGGGGTTCCGCTTGATTTCTCTAATAAGATAGTTCAGCTCGTTTATAGAAATTTGGTTTGGTTTGCCTGCAGCCTTAAAAATTTCCTCTGAAAAAGCTGTTCCTACCAAATCATTACCACCATAGCATAAAGCTACTTGAGCTAATTTTTTACCTAAAGCGATCCAATAAACTGAGACATTTTTGAGGACCTTACCGAGCAAAAGCCTTGAAATGGCGATTATTCTAAGATCATAGATTGATGGGCTTTCAGAAACGAGGGTGTGTTCCTTTTCTAGCTGTGTATTTTCTAGGCTGAATTTTAGTGGGATAAATGTTGTAAATCCCCCAGTTTTCTTATTTAGTTCCCTTAACTTTATGATATGATCTACAATGTCCTCGGGTGTTTCGATATGGCCGAAAAGCATTGTGCAATTTCCCCTAAGGCCTAACTTATGTGCCTGATAGGCCGTATCTAGCCATTCGTCCCCTGAACACTTACCTAATACAATTTTATCACGCGTACGTTTACTAAATATCTCGGCTCCTCCACCAGGTAATGCATCTAGTCCAGCATGTTTTAGTCTCTCTAAAACTTCTTTAATTGAATTTTTAGTTACCCTTGATATGAAAAAAATCTCAGCCGGTGTAAGAGCCTTAATTACTACTTTTGGAAAACGATTTTTAATTGATTTAAACATGTCTTCATAATACTCCAACCCCAACTTTGGGTTGAATCCTCCTACAATATGAAGTTCAGTAGCACCTAAGTCATTTAAGGCAAACTCAGCCCTTTTTACAATTTGTTCATTTGATAGCGTGTATGCGTCATCATCTTTTTCCTTCCTATAAAATGCACATAGCTGACAACTTGCAGCACAAACATTGGTGTAATTGAGGTAATAAGATGATACAAAGCTTACGTTATCTCCACGAATATCTTTTCTCAATTGATTCGCGGCATTTCCTAGCAAAAAAAGATTCTCATTTTTGAGTAAATCGACTCCTTCGTTAAATGTCAATTCCTCCCCTGACATCACTTTTTCTAACGCAGCAGTAGGTCTTATGAGACTATTTGACAACACTATGCGTACCACGTAAAAAAATATAAGTGCTTTTAATGCCTAAAGGCATTTATCCAAAATCAAAGAATAAATTATACCAAGAATAAGATTAAACAATCATTGCAAAATACCCAGGTTCATCATGATATTTTTAAGGACTCTGAAATTGAAGAAACAATAGATAGAATTCAAGAAAATCATGAAATTAAGTTAAATGATGTTATTTACTTGTTAGAATCACAAGAGATTCAACGCCTTGGGTTGGTTGGTAACTCCATTAGAGAAGGCATGTTTGGCAAGAATGTCACTTTTATTAATAATATAATATTAAATTACACCAATGTATGTGTTACTTATTGTAAATTTTGTGCGTTTTATAGACCTCCTGGACACGAAGAATCATACACTGTATCAAAGGAAGAAATTCTAAATAGGGTCATTTTTGCAAAGTCTAACTATAATATCAAGCAAGTCCTTTTTCAAGGAGGGCACAACCCAAAATTAGATACCGAATATTTTGAAGATATCTTTAAGACACTTAAAGCAAAATGTCCTGACGTTGCAATCCATGGATTGTCTGCTTCGGAAGTAGATATGATAGCAAGGGTCGATAGGACTTCGCCACTAGAGGTATTATCTCGTTTGCAAGTTGCCGGTCTCGAATCGCTTCCTGGAGCGGGCGCAGAAATTCTTGTTGACGAAGTTAAGGATGTTATAAGCCCATTAAAAATATCTAGTCAAACTTGGTTAGACATCATGGAAAAGGCTCACAGTATAGGAATAAAATCTTCTGCCACCATGATGTATGGAACTGTTGAGTCCGTAGAACAGCGGGCACGTCATATCCTTAAAATCGCAGATTTACAAAGAAAAACAAATGGGTTTATGGCATTTATTCCCTGGAGTTTTGAACCCAATAAGACAGAAATGCAAGGTACTGGTTTGGTGCAACATCCCATGGGCGGTTTTGAATTATTAAAGATGATATCGGTGTCAAGGATTGTTTTTAATGGTCTGATAGATCATCTCCAGTCATCATGGCTGACTAATGGGATTGGAATGGCTCAACTAGCAATCTACCATGGATCCGATGACTTTGGAGGAACTCTCATAGGAGAAGAAGTTGTAAGTGCTACTGGTGCGAGATCTACAGAATTGTTATCTAAGAATATAATTACTGCTATAAAGGCCATGGGATATAAACCGGCAGAAAGAAACAACTCATATGATATAGTAAAACAGTACTAAGAAAAATAACTCCTCGTGTTGGCATGAATCATATTTTCTGACAGAATTCTTATGACTATCTACAAAGGGCTTTATAAATAGATTTATAAATGTATTTTCATAAACTTTACAATTGTGCCAGTTGGAATAGACGACATGGCTATCTACGTTCCGAAACTTTATATAGATTACAAAGACTTCGCTGAAGCAAGAGGGATAGACCCACAAAAACTAGAATATGGAATAGGAATCAAAAAGATGGCTTTGGCCGACGCTAATCAAGATCCAGCAAGCATGGCTGCAAATGCTTGTATGAGATTAATGAAAAATAATGATCTGAATCCGCAGGATATAGGAAGAATTTATGTGGCTACCGAATCTGGATTGGACGAATCGAAAGCAATGAATTCATTTGTAATAGGAATGTTAGAACAGGTATATGGAGAAAGTACCCTCGAACATGCAGGTGGTATAGAATGCAAGTTTGCATGTGTGAGCGGTTCGTACGCCTTATATGATAACACGAACTGGATCCGTGCTGGAGAGAGTAACGATAAGGCGGCTATAGTCATTGTTAGTGATATTGCAAAATATGATATTGGTTCTGCTGGGGAATATACTCAAGGTGCTGGCGCTGTTGCATTGCTCATAAAGGAAAATCCTAGACTATTGTCATTTGATGAAAAAGTCACTTCAACCATAATTAAAAATGAATATGATTTTTATCGACCAATTGGAAAGGAAACCCCACTTGTTAATGGTTTATACTCAAATTTGCTCTATTTGATTCAAGTAAGAAAGGCCCTTGAGACATATAAAGAAAAGGCAATAAAGTCTGGCATAATTAAACTTGGAAATGACGAATCAATCATAGACCATATCGATTACATAAGCGTTCATTTACCTTACAGAAGAATGGGTGAAAAGGCACTAGCATATTTGTTAAGACATGAATGGAGACATTTATCCAGATGGGAGGATATTATTTCTGAAATAGGAACAGATGAACCTCTCCCCAAAGACCCCCGGGGCACTATTGAATCAATCTTAGCTGATACCGACTTCATGAAGGCGGATGAAAAATTTAGAAGAGAGTTTATGAAAACTAAACACTATAAAGAGATTTTTGACAGCAAGATGTCCTCATCCTTGCAAGCATCTGCTGTAATTGGTAACTTATACACTGCTTCAATGTATATGGGTTTGCGAAGTCTGCTAGAATTTGAATTTTTAAAGGGCGTAGATTTGTTTAACAAGCGGATAGGTTTTGGTTCATACGGCAGCGGCTGTAGTGCGATGGTATTTTCTGGAGTTATCCAAGAAAACTATAAAGATCTTGTAAAGCGTATGAATTTGGAAAAGGACATAGGTCAAAGAACAAAAATATCAATAAAGGATTACGAAATTTTACACAAAAATACTCGCAAGTATGACGAGGCCTTCTTAAATGCGGAAGATGAATTTATCCTAATCAACATAGGTGGCACAACAGCTGATAGGGCCGGATTTAGAGAATATTGTTATGCATCATGATTTTAAGTGGTGATTTGATGTGCAGAATACAATATGGTAATTTAGACCAGACTTTTTTATCCTAGTCATTTAATGATTTTATACTTTATTTTCTGTTTACTAAAAAGTTCAATCAACACATTTGATTGCTCTTTGTTTTCAAGTTCCAAACTCAGATATACTCCGGCCGTTCCAGCAGGAATATTCGAACTAAGTCTGTCATGAACTACCTCAACAATATTCACATTTGCTTGTGCAATGTCATTAACTATATTTCTCAAAGCCCCAGGCTTATCTTTGAGTTCTATAAACAATTTTATTAACCTGCCTGTTTGCATCAATCCCTTTGCTACTACTTGACCTAATAGATACATGTCTACATTGCCACCTGATAATATAGATACAATATTCTTGTTTTTTGGGATACTTTTCTTATTTGAAATTAGATAAGCTAGGGATGCAGCACCTGCAGGTTCCGTTACAATTTTAGAACGTTCCAACAATAAAAACATAGTCTTTACTATGGAAAGGTCATCTACTAACACAATATCATCAACCTTGTCCCTTATTATCTCATAAGGTAATTTTCCAGGTGATTTTACCGAAATCCCATCGGCTATCGTATAGCCTTCTTGAACTTTGCTGATTTTCCCCTTTTTAATAGCCTTTTTCATAGATGGAAAAGCTGTAGATTCGACCCCAATTATACTAATTTTAGGATTAATTGACTTTATTGCTAACGACACTCCTGCGATCAACCCACCTCCACCGACTGGAACATAAATCTCATCAATGTGTTTCAAATCCTGGAGGATCTCAAGACCAACTGTACCTTGGCCTGCAATGACATCAGGATCATCAAAAGCAGGTACAATGGTTCTACCCTCCTTTGTAGCAATTTCCTTAGCATAAACGGACGATTCTTCATAGTTATTACCTTCTAAAATTACATCTGCCCCATAAGATCTAGTAGCAGCAATCTTCGCTGGGGAAGCATTTTTTGGCATGATTATAGTACACGACATCTTGTTCATAGCAGATGCATAGGCTACCCCTTGGGCATGATTGCCAGCAGACGCCGCGATAACACCTGCTTTTTTGGAATCAGCGTCTAGTCTATCAATCATGGTTACTGCGCCTCTAACTTTAAATGACCCAGTCTTTTGATAACATTCTAATTTTAGAAAAATGTTATTACCACACATATTTGAGAAGGTATTTGACCGGATTAGATCAATTTTTCTAATTGCTGACTTTGCTAACACCCCTTGTGCCTCTCTTATGCTGCTTACATCTATTCTAGAAATTTTTTTTCTCAAAGAAATGGTAACTCAGGGTTTATTTAAATTTAGTTCCGCTAGTATTATGACAAGATATTTTTTGGTCGAGTAATAGAAGAAGCGGGGTAGTTTTCTTCTTGTAGTCTTATCTTAAGGGATTTCCTAGATCCTTCTCACACTACATTGCGATTTTGTCTTTTTCCGCAATTCCCACAAAATTCAGCTCTGATATGGAATCAGAATGAAAAAATGTATTGTCCCCCTAGCAAGGCGTATTTAATCAGTAAACCCTGGTCAGAGCCATAAATTCCTCTCAAATTTACATTCTATGTTCTGAAATTCCAAGTACATTGCTTAGATCGGGAGTCTCACTTTTCCATATTGCTTTCTTGCCGATATTGTGTTTGATCATGTCAATATTCTTGGTAGGAAATGAAATTGTTTAGGGTTCGTCACCTAATAGCAATTGGTCATGACTATAGGTTGGCATTTCAAACTTTCTAGGTAGTATTATGATATGCATATCTCCCTGCGAAGTATTGATCAATTCAAAATTTTCATAGTATGTCACAATTGCAAGTAATTGACAAGGAGTAGTCAAAATTTTATCTTGGTAGAGATGGAATGAGAAATAATAAAGGAATATTGATGTGCAAACCCCTAGTTTACTTCTCATCCATGCACTATGACACAAAGCAATAGCAAAGTAGACATCTTCAATAGCATTTAGTGCAGTATTGTTTAGAGTATAAATTATTAAGTTTGTATCATGATTATTGAAATTGAGAATAAATTAGAAAAAGTGAATTAATTGATTTCTGGAATTCCTCTCTTTAAAAGCATGGTCAAACCGAATTAAATAATAGAGTTGTATCAAACAAATCAAAGGTGTGGACAACCCTGCGGGCATCAACGTCAGGCAATGATAATAACCCTTCTCATGCTTTCATATCTGCTAAATCTTCCAAGCTTATCGAAAGATTTAGAAACATTTATCACATGAATGTAGCCCTGTTATTGATCATCCTCACATCCTTTAACTTGTTTAGTGAATATTTGATTTGCCGTATGTGCTTTCGCTAGGTATGATAGTTAAAAACTGTATATATTATTGATCCAGATTTTCTTTCTAGAAATCCAGAATCCAAAAATGAAACGACCTCCCTAACAATTCCGCTGCAGAAATCTCTTAAATAATACCTCAAAGCATTTTCATCTTTTTTTGAGAGAAAATAACACTACTTGAGTGTCTTACTCCACCAAACGCCAAAGACCTTATAGACATATTTGTAATTATAATGTTATTGCGGTTGTGATCTGTTCTTTTCTCTGTCTGATAATTTCATCACACCTGAGTTTGAGCTCACCCTCACGGAGTTTTATTCGTAATTTGTTTCCACAGCAAGGACAGTAATTATTAGTTTGCCAAATTAAATAAATCTGACAAACTTGACACCGCTTCTGTCCTTCTGCGTACCTGAGTGTGTAACTTCCTCCTCCATGATTTGCTTTATGTCTCACACAAACACCTTTAAAAGCCATAGGATATATTTTAAAGATCTCATTCTAAAAACGTGTATCATGATTTTTATTTTAGAGAATAACTTCTAAAAGAACCGATGATAACATCATAGGCGACAAAACACTGATTGGTTGGTTTAATGCTAGAAATTATTTTTTGTGGAGAGGTCCTTTTATGAAATGGAAGCAACTACTTTTCACATTTCACTTGCCATCCTGATATTTACTAAAGTACCATGTTCAGTTTTGAAATCCTACAATCTCTGGAACAAGACTGGTTAATTACAGATTCAGGCTTTTAATTCATTTTTCATCAAGTCATACAGGAAATCAAGTTCATTCTTTATCGTCTCAGTAGATTCTTTTGGTATTTTTTCAAAATTAATTACCGAAGTCTTTTCTTTTGTTTTTTTGTTCTTTATCATTTCAAAATCGACGTACAAAACCATCCCGTTTTCACCTTGGAGCATCTTGTTTTGGTCAAGTGATGCCAAGTCAATATGAAAGGTTTCTATTATCAGATTTTCAAGATCTTTTTTTAACTTTGCGATTTGGTCGATGTTCCTTTCCATCTCGGGGTAATTTCCTTCAATAGATGAAGCTTTTTCTATCAGTCTGTTTGACAAATCTGTATGTGTGAATAATTCTTCAAACAATTGAGTGTTATCAACGTCTTTATAACCTAGTTTCTCAAGTTCATTTTTTATTATTTGGTCACCTTTTAAAGTAATTTCACTTTTTGCGCTATTGTTTAATTCTTGCAACTCACGGATTTGCTTTGAAATTTGAATTACCTGTTTATCAACTTGATAGTATAGTAACGAATGAAATTGGATCCCCATATATATATAAAAATAGAATTTATCAACTTCTAAGCTCACCTGGAAGTAAAGTCTACGTATATCGTCAGATTTTGTTGATTGGATAGGCACACTCTGCCAATTCTTTGATCTATTGTTTACCATCTTCTCGAAATTCTGAAAGAGAGTTACTATCTTGTTTGGGTCAAAGGAAGAGATATCTATTACTGAAAAATCTGCTAGCATTACTTTAGTATCTACGGTGACAATGTTTGCCCTAATGGAATTTTCAAAAACATCTTTAATATTTTCATAAAATTTGTTTAAAAGGATGATTGTATCTGGGTTTTTTCCCTTTTCTTTCAGCGGTAATCGCATCTGTTTCTATCTTAATGATGACTATTTAAAATTTGAATTTATCTATGAGATATCAATAGATTAAAATATCATCCCAGTGACATAATGCTTATGCCTACAGCCTATATCTTAATTAATTGTATTTTAGGAAAGGAAGAAGAAATAATTAAACAAATATCTCAAATTCCACAAGTAAAGGAAGTTCGTGGAACTTATGGTGTTCATGACATGTTTGTGAAAATTCAGACAGATACAGTAGACGAAATGAACAATACAATTACCAACAGTATAAGAAAAATCAACGGAATAACCTCGACTGTTACATTGGTCTCCATACCTGAGCAGGGTGGCAGGGGCTAAAATTTCTATTTCTTAATGTGCAGAATTATAAGAAAACTACTGATTCCAACACATATCCAACCAACTGATCCAACTATGAAAAAAAGATAGTAGATTGGGATTAGCAACGCAATTGCTGCTAGAGCTGCCCCAATACACCATATAAAAATCAGAATTTGTATATCTATTTCAGAAACCTTCAACTTAGCCCCTTATGTCCTCGTCAAATCCGCATATCGTGTTCACAATCTTTCCACAACTCCTGCAGACATTAAACTCTATAAACTCAAAATCATCATATTTTCTGTAAGAAAATTTATCATCATGAGTACAAAAAATCCTTTTTATGTTCTTTATCATTTTTTTTGGCATCTCAGGTCGATATTTTAGTGCCGCCGGTGAGATTTGAGCTCACGACAGCTCGGTCTTCAGCTTCACCCTGCAATTTAAACAGTCGAGTGCTCTTCCAGGCTGAGCTACGACGGCACATTCTAGAATCATTGGTTTATAGTATATATATTATTGCTTTAAATCAGTCAAAAATAATATTCTTAGGTTAAAAAGATATATTTAATTATTAAATAAAATTCGACCCCAATCCTAATAAATAAATGAGTATAAACTAAAGAATTAGCTATGACAGATAAAAATGAAATGGATAGTTCAGCTAATGAATCATCTTCAATATTAGAAAGTCCTGAAGAAAAGAAGAAAAGATTCCTAATGGAGTTTGAGAATCCATTTAAATGTGACAAATGTAGTGAACGATTTAAGAAGAAAAAATATTTGAGAGAGCACAAAGCCGAAGTGCATGCGTATTAAACCAGCCTATTTTGAAAATCATGATCTAGTCGAAGCCAGGCAGTTCTAAATATCGTTGTTAATAGTAAAAGCATGAAAATTTACACAAAGACAGGAGATCAGGGTGAAACAGGTTTAGCTGATGGCACAAGAGTAAGAAAATCAAACAGCCGGATACAATCTTACGGAGCGGTTGATGAAGTTAACAGCCATGTTGGAATGTTGATATCCTTAATGAGTGCTAAATCAAATTTGAAAGATATAGTAGAGGACCTGATAATGATACAGCACCAATTGTTTACCCTTGGTAGTGATCTGGCTAATCCACAAAAGAAGTTAGAGAATTATCCTCGTATTACTGAGAGAGAAATTACCTTTTTAGAGAATTGCATTGATAAATTTGATATAGAACTTGAACCCTTAAGGGCTTTTATCCTGCCCGGGGGTACAATTGAGGCTTCTCAGTGTCATGTGATTCGTACTGTTACTCGTAGGAGCGAGATCAAAATAGTCGATTTATACCTTAATGACGAAATCAGCAAGAGTTGCTTTGTTTATATTAATAGACTATCAGATCTTTTTTTCATATTGGCAAGAGTTTGTAATAAAAGACAGGATCAATCAGACGTCATATGGAAAAAATAGACATACTAGATACTATTTTTCTGAGTTGAATTTATCTATTTCATGATCATAGGGTATTGACATTCTATTACTGGTCTGGTACTGTTGTCGATATTTAGAATTATAAAATATAGTTGAAATTGACTGGCGATATCGAAGGTTACTAAATTACAAAGCACATCATTTCCATCCTTAGATCGTAATAAATGGGATTCTAAAAAATAGCAATTCAAAATTCCAAAAGGCCTTTCTGGGGTATTTAGTAGATTGTTGATGGAGATTTGTAAGATGCAAAATATGATTGTTAAAGCTATTGGAGTATCATAAATAGTGTCAATGGTATTAGGTTAAAGATTTTTTGTTTAGGCTCAAGACCACAGGCTTAACATCTAGATGAATGAGAAATTCATAAACTTGAAATAAATGGCTGTGAGTTGAGAGATTAGTCAAATACAAACCTATCAGATTCTATAATTCCAAACCTACTAAATTCTTAAATATATTATTTGAGGTGAAAAATAAATTTGGTTATCGAAATTATGGAAAGTACTTTAATTACTTTCATTAACAATAGTAGTAATATTTTTCGTATAACTATACTGTACATATTTCAGATTAGTATTCACATTAAATTAAGTCATTTCAAAATCTTCAATAACAATTGCGTCAGTTTCCCGAAAATTGGGACAATAATATCAAAAAAGACAAACAATAATTTCAAACGACCAGTAGAGATTAACTACCACGATGCATGGGGTAAAAATCTTTGAAATATACTCTTCATTCTAGATTTCGTATCTCGATTTGCGCTTCGTTTTGTTTTGTACTATTGGTGGTCAATAGCGTCATTCCAGTAAGTCTGCTTACTACTTCTTTTGGACAACAGTTTGAGCCGTCCTTGATTCAAATGCCCTTAGGTATATCTACCGAATTTGGGCTTCGCCAGGATGACGACAAAACTGCTCTGCATGATAACATTTTCGAAGGTTCTTCAGACATGTCCGCTCAGATCAGAGATGAAAAAGAAATAAAGCAAGATAATATTGCATATGAGAGACAGGATATTGATTCTCAATCTGGGAATGTTAAGAATTTAGTTCAAGCTGATTCTGAAAGGGTTAGTGTAAAAGAACAGGATAATTATGAAGATGAAAAGCAGAATGGTCATCATGAAGATGAAAAACAGAATGGTCAGAATGGTCAGAATGGTCAGAATGGTCAGAATGGTCAGAATGGTCAGAATGGTCAGAATGGTCAGAATGGTCAGAATGGTCAGAATGGTCAGAATGGTCAGAAAAACATCAAAGGTCCTGTTAAACTAAATTTTGTCGATTCGTACTGGACAAATAATATTGCTCCAGAAACTGTAGTTGCGAGTATTTCATCTGGTCAAGTAACTGCCCAGCAAATGCCACCTGTTCCTAGACAAGAAGTGGATCCCGCAGAAGGTAACTCAGTATTGGCGGTAACTATCATCAACCAAGGTTTTTCAGATATATCAGGGGTTAAAGGGTATTTTGACTTCCCAACTGGATTTAAAGCGTTAGTTACTCCTGATAATGTTGATTCTGATACAGCAATTTCCACATACAATGGTGTAGTAAAAGCTGGGCAATCATTTGTTCTCTATTTCCCTGTAAGCATTTTGCAAAATACCCAAGTGGGAAAAGAGTATCAGGGACAATTGAAAATAAAGTATTTCAAATTGACTGAACAATCTAAAAAGGATTTTAGAACAGCCAATATTGAGGTTCCATTTAGACTCTCTGGTAAAGTAATACTTGAAGTGCAGGGAAGTAACCAAAATTCAATCGCCCCAAATTCCAACGGGCAGTCCTCTCAATACCCCTTTTCGAATTCAGATATAATCAACGCAGTCGCTGGTACACCAAACACCCTAAAGATCGAAGTTTCTAATCTGGGAAGCGCAAGTGCTACTGGAGTGATTGTAAATGTTTTGAATAACAATCAACAAATAACCAACGGCAATCAAGTTGTTGGGGCATCCAATTCAAGTACTGCAAGTGACATAACCACCACCCAGGTTCCATACATAAATTTAGGTGACACAGTTTTTAATATTGGAACTCTATCACCCAATCAAAAATCTGAAATAGACCCCATCATATTTCCGCCGGTTTCATCTGCAAACGCGATCCAAAATATCGAAATCAGAGTTTCATACAATGATGCATATGGCAACAAGAAAACAATTAATCATTTGTTGGGAATACAGGTGGTACCTACATCTCCTCAAAATGATTTCTTTATTTCACCTGCCTCAAACGAAAAAGAAGCAATAATTCAAAACTTACCCCAATCTGTTTCAGGGCAGGCTGAGTACTACAGTAATTATGGTGAAGTTAATTATGTGGGAATGAGTGATATATTTCCTTTTAGAGCGCATCCTATCACCACTCTTTTGTCGCCAGCTCCACCCAGCTTAATTGAAAAACCAACAATACAAAATTCAGAAAAACAATTAGAAATTGTGGCAGGCAAGGTAGAAAATATGAGCTTTAGTATAAACAGCTTTGGAGAATCTGGTCAAACAGGTAATGAGACGCTATCTAATATTGCGATTACACTAACCCCACAATCCCCGTCAGTCAAAATTCTTGGAAATTCGGTCTGGAACATACCTAATGTAGGTAATGTACCCAACGTCCTCACTACTAAGGTTTTTGCATCTCCATCACTTATAGGGAACCCAGTATTTTTTACCGTTAATGTAAAGTATTTGAAAAATTATCAAGAACTAAAAACGGCCAATTTTAATCTAGGTGCTGTCGTAACTGGAAATATAAATTTGGATGTAAATGATCTAACTTTAAGACCGATTGGCAATTCATACAACATTGCTGGAAATATTTTAAATCAGGGTAATGCATTAGCGCAGTTTTCAAAAATTTCCATAACTGAGCAACAAATTCCAAGTAATGTAAAAAATACCAATAACAGCTCTGCTACCAATGAGGTTACCCAAAAAGAAAATGGAATTTCAGAATATATAGGAGACCTGCCAGTCAACCAACCAATTCCTTTTAACATGCCAATTCCAAAGTCCCAATTGCAATATCTCTTGGGTACCGGTGAGAATCCATCGGGACAATCAGCCGATCTGCCAAATAAAACCATAGTCTTGCCGGTCAAATTGACATATACAGACAGTATTCAAAAGGTGCATGAAATTGTTCTATACAAGTCACTTCCAATTGATCCTAGTTCAATGAACAACTACTTGGGACAGCCTCCAAATAATAATGGGTTTATAAGCACTTACTGGGCTTCCGATGCACCGCTTCAAAGTAATTCTGCTTCAACTTCCAATACATTTTCTAAATTATCCAATCAAAGGGCAGTAGGCCCGGGTGAGGGTAGCTCCATTCTAGCTATAGAATTATCTAATACAGGGTTTTCAGACATCAGCGGAGTCACAGGATACCTGAAATTACCATCAGGATTTGTAGCTGATAATTCTGGCTCACCTAGCGCAATGAATGATCAACAACAGGAGATTGATAAATTTACTTCAGTCGCAAGTTCAAATGATGTGATTAAATCAGGGCAAACTTATACGTTATATTTCAAAATCAAGGTGTTAGGCAGTGCCACTCTTGGAAACCATCTCGGATCACTATCTCTATACTACTTTAAGGTGCCTGATACTAAGATCGGAACTTACCGCATTCAAGATATTGATATACCCTTTTACCTTCCAGGGAAAGCGATCCTAGACTCTACGTCTAATACTACTGATCTTCAACCCGGAATAAACAATCCAGTAAAATTGATAATTAGTAACAAGGGTACTGCCGACGCAACTGGGGTGATATTACAAATATCCGAGTCAGATCAAACAGTAATATCAGATAGCTCACGTGAAAGTGTTATTTCAAATGAAACATCAATCAACACTCTTGATCAAGATACATCTTCTCTGCCTGTTATTAACACTGGACAAAGCACGTTTAGTATTGACAATATACCAAAGAATGGATCAACTGAAGTCCTAATTAAAATAATGCCATCTATTAATGCCGGTGAAAGCCTTCAAAAAATAAATTTGCACATAAACTACATTAATTCAGTGGGGGTGCCAAACTCAGTCGATAAGAGCATAGGATTTAGAGTCCTACCAAATCCACCTGATGGGGGGCTGAGCATATCTACAACTGCATCGGGCACCCCTGAGCCTATCGAACCTAGTGCTCCTAGTAATGATAACAATCAGGTAGAAGAGGAGGGATTGAGCGTCTCCCCTAGTATGGCTAATAACCTTGAAATGGAGAGTGGGTCAGGCAATGCAACATTTATGAATGAATATCAACAAAAATCAGGTTATGTGGATGTAGATCTTAAAAAACCAACAAATATTCCAAACCCTATGTATTTTGTCTCAGCTGAAAATTCTACCGTTTCCCCCCAACAATTACCCCAAAATGAGCCCAATGTGAATACCCTTCCTCAAACAAGTGAGGATACCGTATTCTTAACAGCTGGAAAAATTGATGATTTCAGATTCAATATTACTAATAATAACAACAATCCGATTCAAAATGCTGTGGTAACCCTCTCTGCTAATAATGGCGCTTTAGAAATACTTGGAAATTCAAAATGGAATCTAGATATGATAAACCCTAAAACTACTCTACAATTTCCAACCAAAGTATTTGCTTCTAAAACCTTGATCAATAGTCCGATATCTTTTGAGGTAAATGTAGAGTACGTCAGTAATGGTCAGCTGAAATCAGATTCATTTTTTATAGGTGCAAATGTGGTCGGAGAGATAGAAGTAAGCATAAACGACCTTTCAATAGATAATATAGGCGGAACTTTGAATGTAGTAGGTAACCTCTTAAATAAGGGTAATACAGGTGGTTTGTTTACGACTATCGAGTTAGTCACTGACAAGGAAATGATTGAAAGAGAAATCGAAAATTTGTCTGCAACCGGACAGAATGTTAGTAACCTAAGAATAGCTACCCCAGCTTCTACAACTCCAGAATACTTGGGCGATCTAGAGGAAGATTCTCCACTACCATTCAATATCCCTATTTCTAATAGTAACGAGTCGGCTTCTGGGAACTACTTGGTACCCCTCAAAGTTGAATACTATGATGACTTGAGAAATCAATACATCATTTATGAAAATGATATCGTTACCGTCGATTTACCCCAACAACCTAATAGTGAAAACCAAGGAGTTGGGTCGCTATTTTCAACGTCAAATCCGCTTGGATTGATCATCTTAATTGTAATCATCATAGTAATCATAATTATTTTGAGATATCTGCGAACAAGATCAAAAAAGAAAAAAATAGCCAAATCCAATCCAAATAAGAATAATTCAAATTTTATAGATTTACTGGATAATGTAAAAAAAGATGATGAGTTGCAAAAGAAAAAAGATGAGCAAAAGTAAACTTAATTCTTTGACTTAAAAGCATTACGAATTAGATCTCCTTTCCTTCTGTAAAAATTATCAAAGCCTCGGCTATTTAGCCGTGCATCCTTTTTGACCAAAAACAGCACCTAATCTATTAGTCTTTTTTTACTTGTCTAATTCTTGAAAAATCCCAATCCTAAAGGAAGCAAGAATAAATCATTGAAAGTGGCTTTTTGCGCGAGAATTGAAGAAACAAGTAGGAAAATAAATGTCAAAGATATCGTACCTATACTTAATAATTTGAGGAGCAACTCATATTGGTAAGTGGTCATAGTCTTGCTGTTATTTCTCTTATTATTTTTATAGAGTCTAGAAATTCTAATCTCCATGTAGCTAAGCATAAATGGTATTAGTGATAGAAACAGAGAAATGGATGTTATGGTATTTGTTTGCAATACAAATCCTGCAAGAAATGGCAACATCCCCCATGATAATGCGAACCAATAATTCTTATGAAACTTTCCCTTAAAAAGCTCAAAGTTGTATGCGAATAGAAAAAAACCTTCTATGATTCCAATAAATGCTAAAAGTGGAGCATATAAAAGTGCATAGTACAATCCCAGTCCGTATGAAAAACCCAAACAAGCCAGGATAATAATCCATGACTGCCTCTTACTGAATAAATCCCCCCACGGCTTTATTTTTTTGGAGCCTATATTATCTGCAACATGGGCCCCTATTCCTAAGGCAACGAAATAAATCAAAGCTAAAATGGCGATTCTCTCTAAAAAAATTGTATCGGCTATCAAACTACCCCAGACGACAAATGAAATACACATGCCTGTATATGGAAGAAAAAGCATTCCACAAAACATTCGAAATCTTTGAGGACCGAACTTGGGTACGAACCACTCATTCAGTCTAGAGTCGTCATTCATCTTTGAACGCTGATATTATGGCAGATGTTTCAAAGGTTTGATATTGCCTGTGTATGTTGACAAAGCCGTGTGACTCAAGGATCGAATTTATCTTTAGGTCCCAATGGTTGTTAATAATAAGCTTATCTAGTCCGTTGAACACATTGGCCCATCTCACATCTAACCTCCAAAGGGTCTTGATAATTCTAAAATAAATCTTCCAAACCAATTGATAAACAAGTCTCTTTGGGTAGGTGAAATCATGAAGTATCAAAAGACCCTTTTTCTTCAAAACTCGTTGACATTCACTAACTAGGATCTTTAGATCAACATATTTGGGCAGATAAGATGCCACAATACAATCAAAATATCCATTTTGAAATGGCAAGAATTCAGCTGAACCGTTTATGGAATCGATATCAATCTTTTTCTCACCCAGTTCATAAAGATATTCAAACGTCAGGTCAATGCCATATACCTTGTTATAATTTTGTTTTAATAAGGAGGTTAAGATTCCAGTACCACAAGCCATCTCTAGGACCAGTGATCTCTTGGGTACACGTTCAACCAATTTCTTTTTCCAAATCAAGTCCTGTCCCAATGTTGCGAGTTTTACCAATCTATCATAGCTTCTAGAGTTATTCTTATTGAAAAAGCTCTGCGCTAATTTAACTCCCATAGTCATATCCATGTCATGAATATCGTCCAAAACTAATATTATTGGTGGTTGATTATCATTTAAATACAATAATTCAAAGGATTAAATTATTTTGGCATTATTAGTTATAACATGACTCAAATTACCAATGTATTGTATATTGTAATGATTACCATTGCTATGTGTGTAAGTGCCACTTTGCTAACAATTTTGGTGGACCATACTTTTGATGTGCCAGAATTAGTGGATCAGATTCCTCATCTCATGATTTATCAAATTCTTCAAATGCATTGACTAGCTAGAAATCTCATGATGAAAGTGAACAAATCAGAGCAAGGAAGCATAACAGATATTACAGAGTACTTTTACAAATTGAAAGAAACACCCAGAACTGGATGGAAACAGAAGCTGGAAATTAGAAATACAGAGTCTGTTGCATCCCATACATTATTAATGATAGTTTTGGTTTTTCTTTATTCGGAGAAATATGGATTTTCTTGTAAGAAAAAAGTTAAGCTTATTGAAATGGCATTAATTCATGATCTAGCTGAATCGATTACAGGCGACATTACTCCAGAAACTATGAATAATAAGAGGAAAAATAAACTAGAAAACGAAGCATTTGGTAAGATAACAGATAAGATATACACAAAAGGTTTGAAAAAAAGATATTTAGAATTGTGGCATGAGTATCAAACGAAAAAGTCCTTTGAATCAAAGTGTGTTCACCTTCTTGACAAGCTTGAGATGGTGCTACAAGCAAACTATTATTTAAGGAACAGAGAGGAGCTCACAAGAGAAAACGTTGAACCATTTTTCCAATCAGGTCGGTCTTATTCCTCTCACAGGCCAAACTCTCGATTACCCAAAACCTCCAAAAAAAATATTCAAGACACAGAGGATTTAGAGGATATAAAAGAGATATTAGAGTACTTTAGTAATTAAGTTATGCAATATTTCGTTGCCTTAAAAATTGGAGAAAAGAGGGTGAAAAACGCACAGGAATTATTATCAACCTTTTTATCCGATGGCACTCCTGCATTACCTGCACTTGCGCTCAAAGATAATAACAGTAACAATTGGGAACCCGTCGGAGAGGAGAACTATTTTGCCGTAGTTCAGGAGGAACAAGGATATTTGATCGCAATATGTGATAAGAATGGCATTGCAAAGGCGATAGCTAACTGGTTTTCACCTCAAACTAAAGACATTATAAAAAATAAATTAATAGAAGTAGGAAACATTGAAGAATATTTT
This sequence comes from Candidatus Nitrosocosmicus oleophilus, assembly GCF_000802205.1. Classification (NCBI taxonomy): domain Archaea; kingdom Thermoproteati; phylum Nitrososphaerota; class Nitrososphaeria; order Nitrososphaerales; family Nitrososphaeraceae; genus Candidatus Nitrosocosmicus; species Candidatus Nitrosocosmicus oleophilus. Next base: position 2,425,905 of record NZ_CP012850.1, read on the forward strand.
GGTAAAGTTTCGTTACCAGTTTAATATATATCCTTCTTGAGGAAAGGAATTTTAAAAAGCATAAATAATGAGTACAGATGGGTATATTCGAAAAGGAAATTGAAGTAAAGGGTCATTTGGTTGACTCATCAATACTTACCCGGATTTTTGACAGGATTATGGATTTAAAAGGCGATTTCACAGTATTGGAATTTCAAATAGGAAAAAGGAAGGAAGATTACAGCTATGCACGCTTGGTGATTAGGGGTGAGAGCGAAAGTCATTTGACAAAAATATTAGAATACTTGTTCCGAGAAGGTGCTACTAGTGTTTCAGTAGACGAGGTAAAATGTATTCCTTCACCCAGAGATATGGTTCTACCTGATGACTTTTATAGTACCACGAATAACCCGACCCAACTGTTTTACCATACAGAATGGATAAATGTTGGAAACATGATGATGGATAAATGTATCGTCTTAAATCCCGACACCAATAAAGCAGAATGCAAAACCAATCGTGATGTAAGAAAGGGTGACTTGGTGGTTACCGGTGAAAGGGGAATTAGAATTATACCACAAGAGAGACCTAGGGAAGGAGTCGATATATTTCAGTTTATGAGTAGTTCAAGTTCCAGCGAGCGACCTACTCAACAAATTGCAAAAAAGGTGGCTGTTGATCTTTATCGCACTAAGAAAAACCATGGGAAGATAATTGTCGTGGCGGGTCCTGTAGTAGTCCATTCCGGGGCATCAGACTTATTAGCAAGACTCATAAGATTAGGTTTTGTAGATGGAATTTTAGCTGGTAACGCCTTGGCAGTACACGATATTGAGAACGCACTTCTTGGAACATCATTAGGAATGCATGTAGATGATGGGACACTTGCTGTGCGTGGGCATCGCAATCATATGTCCATCGTAAATGAAGTATTCAAAGCAGGATCTATAAAATCAATGGTACAAAACAAAATCTTAAAAAGCGGAATTATGTATGAATGTATTAGTAACAAAGTTCCGTTTGTTTTGTGCGGATCAATACGGGATGATGGCCCCATTCCGGATGTCATTACTGACGTAGTTGAAGCTCAAAAAGAGTATAAATTATTGTTGAAAAAAGCTAATTTGGTTATCATGCTCTCGACGATGCTCCATTCAATCGCGGTTGGGAACATGTTGCCTGCCTCTGTAAAAGTTATAGCAGTAGATATTAACCAATCTGTGGTAACAAAATTACTAGATAGAGGAACGACTCAAGCTATAGGCGTAGTTACTGATATAGGCTCTTTTTTGCCTATTGTAATGAGGAATTTAGAGGAGCTAGGAACCATCAAATAATCCACATATATGAATGAATATGATCCGACTACATTTAAGTGCATTCTAGGGATCGTGCTTATTCAGGCTAGACAATATGATCTTTTAGAAATTATTGTAAGGGTCATATGCTTATTCAAAATTATGTCCGCCAAATCAAATCCAAGTTTGTTATGCGTCACTTCAATAGAATTGCGATACCATTAGGAATATACGCTATTGAATCAAAGCTTCACCTCTAGTACAATTAAATAGAGGATAAGACATTCTAGATTGGCCAGGAATTCCCAAAATGGAAAGTTCATTCATAATCCCCAGCAAATCTGCTCTTGCCAAATAGTTTTAACTAATGGATAGTGTATGCCCTACACCTTTATCTCCTTTACAAACTTAAAGAAAGTCAATACTAGGTTTAGCGTTTCAATCCACAATTTACTCAGAATTGTCTAGTCCAATTATACTAGTAATCGTCATTTTTCATGACTTCGTTATCTATGAATTTTATTAATTTCTTATCAAATATTTTTGTAGTCTGGTTACAAATTACGCATCTAAAGTAGACCTGAGATCTTCTTACGCGAGGTCTTGTTTTAGATTCCAAATGTTTCACTATCCAATCCTTTGGGGACCTAGTCTTGCAACCAGGACAAACAATAAATGTAGACACCTCATCTAAATCGTTTGAAATGGACATGTATTACCTATCCTAATGTAATCCCAGGTATTTATTTATGGTCTAGTCTACAAAGAAAAAACTTTGAATTAGATACATAAGCAACTTTGATTGGGTCAACAGGAATGACAGTTTGATCTATTATTTACACCATTATCAAAGCCTCTGGTGCAATAACATCCAAGCAGTTCGCATCAATCTCAGTACTTGAATATGCTAATCAGATTATACCTAACCTCCATATGACGTTAAAGAAAGTTTGGCTTGAATTTAGTCTATTTTAACCTCATTCATAACCTAATATTCTATTACAAGATTATAACACTGAATTAGAATCATATATCCTCTAGAGATTCCTTTATCAATCTCAATGCAATCTGAGGATTAACTCTACCTTTTGTCTCTTTCATAATCAGCCCCAAAATGTAATTAATGGTGTTTGGGTTATTTTTTGACTGCTCAATTAGTTGTGGCTGAGAAGATAATATTTCCTGAATTACCTTTACAATGGATTTCTCATCAGAAATATTTTCAATTTCTAATGTCTCTATTAATTTCAACGGACTAGTACCTGTTTCGATGCTTTTATCAAATATCTCTCTAGCTGTAGTCCTGTTTAACGATTTTATCTCAACTAATTTTGCCATTTCAGCTACCTGTTTGGGGGATATAGTCAGAATATCAAGACCCTTTGTGTTATGGTCGGTTAAACCTTGTCTATCCTTCTCATTAATTTTTGTAAGCAGCTCATTCACTATCCAATTTGATATTTCAATCGGAGATTTGTGGTATACTAATGATTCTTCAAAAAAATCACTTATTCTTTTATCATTAACCAAAATCTTGGCGGTATGTTCGGTTATCTTGTAAACTTCAATATATCTTTTCAACCTCTCAATAGGTAATTCAGGCATACTGGTTCTTACTCTGGAAACGAACTTGCTGCCCAAAATAATTCTAGGGATATCAGGCTCTGGAAAATATCGGTATTCCTCCTCCTCCTCTTTTGATCTTGCAGCTACAGTTACCTTTCTTTTCTCATCCCAATGTCTAGTTTCCGGTTTGACATCAATGCTATGCATAATCAAAGTTTTCTGTCTAGTGATTTCATAATAGATGGATTTCTCAACCTCTTTAAATGAACTTATATTTTTGATTTCAACTTTCTTTCCGCCTCCGACAGAAACATTAACATCACATCTGACTGAGCCTTCCAAACTCGGATCGGTAACTCCAAGATATTCAAACAAGTTAACTATTTCATTTAAGAAGATCCTAACAGCAATTGGGCTAGAAAAGTCTGGTTCGGTTACTATTTCAACCAAAGAAACACCAGCCCGATTATAGTCGATAAGTGAGTAATTATTTGCAGCGGATTTGTCTTCTTCGTAAGTTATTTTTCCTGGATCTTCCTCTAATTGAACTCTGGTAATCCTTATTTTAGTTCTCTCTTCGCTATTCTTTAAATCATCAGTCTTAGATTTTGAGTCTCCCACAAATTCAATGGAACCCTCATAACCAATACTACTTAATTCATATGAGTTGTATTGTGTTGTCTGATAATTTTTTGGCAAGTCAGGATAGAAATAATTTTTTCTATAAAACGAAATTTTTTCTGGAATGCTACAATTAAATGCCAAACAAATCATTGACGCAAATTCGACAGCCCTCTTGTTGAGCAAAGGCAGCGTACCCGGTAATCCCAAACAAATAGGACAAGTATTATCATTCGGAGCGGAGTTTCGGTAATTTGAGAGACATCCGCAAAAAAGCTTTGTATGAAGAAAAGTTAGCTGACAGTGTATCTCTAACCCAATTTTCAACTCTGGCCCAGCTTTATTCCTGTCGTTTAAAATCATATCTTCGGAATCCACGTCTTAAAACCTACGACATTTTCAAGCAAAACAGCCACATCTATCAATTTTTGCTCGTTAAAACCATTTGCTAAAAGTTGTACCCCAATCGGAAATCCCTTTTCAGATAGGCCACCTGGTATTGATATTGCTGGTATACCTGCAAGGTTAGCCAAGATTGTATAAACGTCTAAATTATAGTGCTCAATCGGTTGTGAACTCTTTTCCCCGATTTTAAATGGCAAGACAGGCATCGTCGGTAAGAGCAAAATATCGCATTTATTAAATAAATTATCGAACTCCTTCCTTATCTTTGATCTTAATTTTTGTGCCTTTGCATAATATTTTCCAAAATAGCCTGCTGACAAAACATATGAGCCTAGAAGAATTCGAAGCTTTACCTCATCACCAAACCTAGATCTGGATTCAGCAAAATAACTATTCCACTCGTAGCCTTCCGGACTACCTTCATAACCATATCGTAAGTTATCATATCTTGATAAATTACTGCTTGCTTCAGCTGTAGCAATAACATAATAAGAGGCCAAGGCGTAATGGGATAGAGATATCCGGGCATCCTCTATTTCACAACCATAATTTTCTAACTCTTTAACCTTCTTTCTAGTATTTTTTGCTACCTCGGATTCGGATTCATCAATTAATTCATTAAGTACCCCAATTTTATATCTTTTTTTCAGAATATTATCAACATTATTTGTTTGATACTCACTTTTTCTATTGATTGTTGTATTGTCTTTTGGATCAAATCCAGAAATAGAGTTTAGAAGAGGAACTAGATCATAAATAGTTCTTGCAATTGGACCAATTTGTTCCAATGAATTAGAATAAGAGATCAATCCATTTCTACTTACACTTCCATATGTAGGTTTGATGCCAACAACGGAACAAAAACTAGATGGGCATCTGATAGATCCACCAGTATCTGAACCAAGGGATAATGGTATTTGCAATGAGGCAACAGCGGCTGCGCTTCCTCCTGAGGAGCCCCCAGCTACGTATTCAAGATTCCAAGGATTTCGAACGGGACCAAAAGCAGAGTACTCCGATGTAGTTCCCATGCCGAACTCATCCATATTCAATTTACCGATAACGATGCCATCTTGTTCTTCAATTCTACTGACAACCGTAGCGTTATACGGAGAGACGTATTCCGCCAGCATGCGAGAAGCGCATGTATTCTTTAGGCCCTGTACACTAATATTGTCCTTAATTCCGACTGGTATGCCGGCTAACAAACCGGTATTAGTGCCCTCTTTAATTTTTTTGTCAATCGCCCTTGATTTTGTGATGGCATTTTCAAAATTGTGGCTAATAAAGGAGTTTATTCTAAGATCTATGTGTTTTATCCTTTCAATAATAATAGATATATATTCTTCAGCAGTTACCTCTTGTTCCTTAATCTTTCGAGAAACTACGAAAGCAGGCAGTTCATAAAGTCGCTTCAAGATCAAATCCTTGGCCCAAGAATAAAGCCATCTTTGGTGTTCTTTAATTTGAATATAGTTTGAGGCCCATCTGATGAACTTAAATCGAGCTTCGACTTATCATCTCGCAAGTTTTCAAAAGCTATTTCCAATTTTAGATCATCGATACTCGAAGCTTCAGAATCCCCAGTAGTGAAATCATCTAACTTGTCAAACATTAGGAGTACTTCTTCCACCTTTCTAGAGATTTCTGTCATATTTTGCTCAGGTATCTCTAATTTAGCTAGTTCACATAATTTTTTAATATCAATACCCTTTGCCATGGTCAGCTATGGGGATCTAACCGTACATTATATTTATCTTATGGGGTCAACCTATCGATGTCTCTTGGATAAAAGGTTGCGTCTCTAATGTTATCTAGTTTTAATATGGCCATCAATAGTCTTTCTAACCCTAGTCCAAAACCAGCGTGTGGAGGAACCCCATAGTCAAAAACCCTAAGATGATAATCAAATGCCTTATGACTTAGGCCTTTTTTTTTCATATTATCCATTAAATCGCCCTTATTATTGATACGCGTACTACCCGATGACAGCTCAAGGCTTCCATACATTAAATCAAAGGATTCGCTTAGCATACGAGGATCATCTCCATTATTTGGCTCAGCAATTGGATCCATTTTCTTTGATTTCACGTAAAATGGCTTTGTAGAAGAAGGCCAGTCAGTAATAAAGTAAAATTCATCTCCAAATAGATCTTTTAGCAGTTTTGGTGAAATATCATCTCCCCACCGAATATACTTGTGACTTTTTTGTAAATTTTCTACCAAAGTAGAATAGGTAATACGACTGAATGGCTTACTCACATTAGGAAGTTCAGTTCCCAAACTATCGAGTTCAATTTGATTCTTATCATTAACACTTTGAATAATATATCGGATTAAATTATCAAGATAATCCATCATATCTGTATAGTCTACATACGCTTTTTCTACATCAACTGACATTGCTTCAGATAAATGTCTGTTTGTCCTAGAAGGTTCCGCTCTAAATATAGGAGCTATTTCAAACACGTTTTCAAAAGCCATGGTCAACTGCTCTTTATATAACTGTGGGCTTTGCGCCAAGAACGCTTCCCTATCATAATAAAAGATTGGAAATAATGCAGCACCCCCTTCTGTGGCGGTAGCTATCATTTTAGGTGTATTAACTTCAACAAAATAGTTGTCATTTAAATATTCCCTAATAGAATTTAGGATAGTATTCCTTATTTTGAAAACATTTTGTAAATGATTTCTTCTTAAATCTATAGCTCTAAGGTCCAATCTAGTATCAATTCCGATTGAAGAAATGGACTGGGTAAGGAATGGAGCGGGTTTGTTAGAAACAGACAGTATCCTAATGTCTTCAGGAATTACTTCGAATTCATTACTCGAATTTTTTTGTTCAACAACTTTTCCCTTAATGGCGATTGAAGAATGCTCTTTGAGACTTTTTAGTGAATCAAATATATTTTCACTCAATTCCTTCCTCTTCACAAGAATTTGAATATCTCCAAATCTATCTCTTAGTTGGACGAAAAGTACATTCCCATGGTCTCGTTTTGAAGATATCCATCCAATAACTGTAACAACATTATTAATTACGGAATCTGAAATTTGAAAAGAGTAATGAGTCCTTCGCCAGTCCCCCAATTCATTTTCAACAATGATTTTGTCTTCCAATATGGTACAATATTTGCAAATTTTTATAAGAATATATCTTTTTCATCTGAAAAGGAGTGTAACTGTTTAATAGTGCTTCGTTTAAACATTTGGATTAAACAATCTTAAAAATGTCTGGCCTGCTGAGAAGGGAGAATGCTCAAGGAGCAAATTTGGTCAGACAAGATTCTGGCAATTCGTGGAAAATAGGGGAAGTCCGTTGGACTTCAACAAACACCCTATATTTCTTGTATGATAGAGGGATTTCAAAATATATGATCTGCCCAATTCTAAATTGAAGTGGTTAATATTTAATGCGGAATAAGGCCTAATGCTAAATCGGATTTCAATATGAACAGATTTTTATTGAAAGGATTTTATGATTAGATTTATTCATTAAGTATCCATTTTGGACGATACTCAATAGGACTGATTTTGATGTTTTATTGATCATTTAAACAAAATTTTGTCATTTCTGCTGCATTTTTTATACTTTTTAGCAGTTTATTATGAAAAATGAGTTATTATTATGTAAAGTATTAAATTTCTAATCATTTCAAATTCATTACTGATAGATTTTTTATGTCAATAATATATCAATTTCATCATTTCCTCTAATTATTTTTAAACAAATATTCAAATACGGTCAGAGCTCATAAGTATTAATGGGAAACGACAATGTCACTCATGTAACAACCGGAAATTGGGATTCAGAGGTCTTAAAAGCTGATAAACCAGTTTTTGTAGATTTTTGGGCAGAATGGTGTGGTCCGTGCCGTATGGTTGGCCCAGTTGTTGAACAAATTGCACAATCCTATTCGGACAAAATAAAAGTGGTAAAACTCAACGTGGATGAAAACCAAGAAATCGCGATGAAATACGGTATCCAGTCTATTCCATCATTGTTGATTTTCAAAAACGGAAAAGAGATAAAAAGAACAATAGGTGCCGCCCCAAAAGATACATATGTTAAATTCATTAACGAGGCAATTTCTTCATAAGGGAAATCTTTACTTAACTAGTTCGGATTGATTTAAAAGCATTAATATTCTCAAGACTTAAATTATTTTTAATTTGGATAAATCCGAGCTTCTTTCACTTTTCTCTTCAGATTATGAAAAATATTATAAAGTATCACTTTTTGAAAAATTAGGCTTTATTCGACAGAGCTGTTCTATTTGTAGTAGGTTCTTTTGGGCCATTCCTCAAAGATCGATATGTCCGGATCATGAAAACTATACTTTTATTGGAAATCCACCTACATCTAAAAGATTAAGTTATACTCAATCGTGGGAGAAGATCAGGGATTACTTTAAGGAAAATGGTCATACTATAGTTAACAGGTATCCGGTTGTATGCAGATGGAGAGATGACCTTTACTACACTATTGCGTCAATCGTAGACTTTCAAAGAGTAGCTGATAATAAAGTAATGTTTGAATTGCCCGGAAATCCATTGGTAGTCCCTCAGATGTGTTTGAGGTTTAACGACATCGAGAATGTAGGGGTAACTGGTAGGCACTATACCTCTTTTTGCATGGTGGGGCAAACGTGCGACGCAGATTCTGAGGGAGGTTATTGGAAGGACAGGTGCATAGAGCTGGATTTTGGATTGTTGGTAGACATTTTTGGGATTTCTCCAGCTGAAATAACCTTCGTAGAGGATGTATGGATAGGAGCTGGAGCATTTGGCAGCTCACTTGAATACTTTGTGAGAGGGTTGGAATTAGGAAATGCAGTTTTCACGGAATTTGAAGGTAATGAAAAGAATCATAGAGTTCTTAAAAACAAAATAATTGATATGGGTGCAGGACTAGAGAGACTTTCGTGGATAACAAACGGAACCCCAACGAGCTACGATTGTACTTTTGAGCCGATACTAAAGAGGATTTACGATACCTCCGGAATAGACAATCCTTTTTCCTCGAATGGAAACTATAATCTTCAGTCCAAAATCCTTTCAGATTACTTTAGCAGAATTTCAGCAAAGTTGGAATCTACCTCAGACATTTTGCAAGTAAAGAAACAGCTAGCTCAAGAATTAAGTATAGATTTTGAAAAATTGCAGAAGATTGTAGTTCCATACGAATCGTTGTATACTATTATCGATCACACAAGAACCCTGGTTTTTGCTATAAGCGACGGGTCGCTGCCCTCAAACGTTGGCGGCGGATACAACCTAAGGGTCATTTTGAGAAGGACACTCTCGCTTTTGAAACAACTCGGCTTAGGTCTAAAAGTTGGAGATATTGTTGATATGCATTTGGACCAACTCCAACCTCTATACTCGGAATTAATGGACTATAGAAATGATATTCACGAAGTCTTGGAAATTGAGAGCAAGAGATTTCTTGAAACACAAGAAAGGATTGTTGCAATTTCAACTAAAATAAGAAAAGGCAAAACCATATTGAGTTTGGATGATTTGATCCGGTTATATGAATCTGATGGGGTCACACCTGATTATCTGGTTGAAAATGCACTTCTTGAATCGGTCCCGGCAAACTTTTACACTAGACTCTCAGAGTTACATTCAACTAGCCGGTCGGAAAAAAGGGATAAAAATGAATTCAAATTGGATGATAATGTTGATCTTGATAAGATCACAGGAACTAAGTTATTGTATTACGACGACCCGAGTATCCTTTCTTTTGATGCAAAGATATTAAGAATAATTAATAAAAATCTAATCATTTTAGATAGGACAGCCTTTTATCCAAGGGGTGGAGGGCAGGAGCCTGATTTTGGTTATATTGGTGCTCACAAAGTAGATAACGTGGTTAAAATTAAAGACAAGGTTCTCCACCATGTGATCGGGACATTTGAACAAAAGGAAGGAGATATCATTAATTGTGTGGTTGAGAAGGATAGGAGGCTATCCATAACCAAAAACCATACCGCTACTCACATAATCAACCATGCATCGAAAAGTGTATTAGGTTCATGGGTATGGCAAAACTCGGCATACAAGGACGAAACTTATGCAAGATTGGACATCACACATCATTCCGCTTTATCCAGGGACGAAATGCAAGAAATAGAAAGGAAAGCAAATGATATAATTAGAAGGAATTTGCCAGTTCTGATCAATTTTTACGCCAGAGGGGTAGCAGAACAAAATTACAGCTTTAGAATATATCAAGGAGGGGTTGTGCCATCAAACGATGTAAGGATCGTTAACATTGGGGGACTAGATATTGAAGCGTGTGGAGGAACTCATGTTTTCAACACAGGCGAATTAGGTCTTATAAAAATAATAAAGACAGAGAGAATACAGGATGGGGTTGTTAGAATAGAATTTGTTGCCGGCGCGAATGCACTAAATCGTGTTCAAGCCCAAGACGATCAGATACAATATATTGCTAATAAACTTGGAACAAACCGCGAAAAAGTTTTAGATACATTTTCAAAGAATATGGATGATTTAGATAAATCTAAGAAGAAAATTAAAAGCCTTATAAGAAGCATTTCAAATTCAACTGTAGAGCAAACCATAAAGGACTCCGTTGTTCTCAAATCAGAATCAGATGCAAACAGATTTCTGAATTATTATTTTAAGATAGACGAAGAATTAGATGACCAATTCCATCTTTTGGTTGGTCAAAATTCAGTAGAGAGAAATCCAGATCTTGTATACGTATCAATAGTAATCGTGGAAAGCAAATCCGCAAAGGTTATTGTCTTTTGTGGAAAAAACGCGCTAAAAATTATGAAGGCTAATGTGCTAGCAAATCACATATCAAAGATGCTTGGTGGTTCAGGTGGAGGAACACCAAATTTTGGACAAGGCGGAGGAACCATCCTTGAAAATCGGCAAGATCTCGAGAATATGTTAAAAAAAAGTCTATTAGAGAAACTTAATGACTTAAATGAATAAGAATCATCTTTCACAGATGAATTCATTTGTCCCAGCTCCGATGTGGTTCTTGTTGACATTTTTTTTTTGAACGTAGATCAATCATGTTTAATCAATTTATAGTGAATACACTTGTGCAAATTCTTTATCAGCCTAATACTATATAACCTTGGAATAAAAATTGTTACTGTAAAAATAAACTAGGTAATTAATTTCTTTAGATCGGCTGGGTTACCAAGTCCATGTCTGATTTCTTTTGCTATTCTCCTGCCGACACCGAAAGTTTCTCCATATTTATATTTAGTATATGGTGAGGTAGTTGCAAGTATCGGATTTCCTGGGACTCTAAGGGATACATCATAAACGATAATGTCTAACTCTACAGTAACAACACTCTGTAGGGAGAAGGGGCCAACTATACCAGGTGGATACTCCCTCAATGCACATTGCACAAATTTTTCCCCCATTTTGAATACTTTATCCAAAAGAGATTCTCTAATACTTGCAGGTGTATGGCCCACTTCTATATTCTGCAAGTCAATTGACATTTCAAGTTGATTTACAGCAGGTATGGAGGTAGTAAAGTCATGTATATTAGTCTGTAATCTCCGTTCAATACCTAAAAACTCAACGTCTTTATCAAGTGGTGAATAAAAGTAATTAAAATTGAAATAAGTCCCTATAAGGTATTGTTCTATTGTAGAGTTATTCTTCAAGTCTGACTCACTTATTAAGCCTGCTTTGATTCTTTTTGCAGACTTTATTTTATAGTCATCGTAAGACGTTACAATAAAAAAGGCTCTCTCAAGTTTTCTTTTAGCTTCTTGAATCTTCACAATAGAGGGGCCTTCAATTTCTTCTGGAATTGAATATATTTTTGGCATAGAAATATGGGCTTTTTTTAGCAGATCATACTGATTATTCGGCAAATGTCTTTCCTCAGCTTTAAGAATATACCGGTTTCCAAAAACAGGTATTTTGAGTGATTTTTCGATATTATCAATTCCTAAATATACTACGAAGGATCTGTGTGGAATTAAAATAGTGTTCAATTCAAGTAATTTTTTTTGATTTTCTGTATACATAATATCTGAAAAATTATCTAAAATTAATATTTCATCAGCTAGACGACTAAACTTTTGATATGGCAATTCCCTACCTTTTTGACATATACATATAGTCTTAAACCCCTCATCTTTGGCACCATCCATTATCTCCAAAGCAGAGTGGCTCCCAATGACCCCTATAGTAATATTGTCTAAATCATATGTATCAATCAGATTCTCTACACCCATTTTCTATATTCTCATTCCGGATGAAATTGTGAACTTTTTTCATATTTTAGTTATATGTTCTTAATTTATTTTGGCGTACCCTGTTTTTTTAACTCTTCATCAATGGCGTTTTTCAAGTCTTGATCATTTTTATTTGAGTAATCGACACCCAATGTCTCTGCTATTGATTCCAGTTTTTCTCTGTCGATAGTTTGTTGGGCTTTTTCTTGATTGGATGATTCGTTTGCAAGGGACTTTTTTGCCTCTATTCTAGCCTTCTGAAACTCACTGGTTGCTCTCCCCATTGATCTAGCTAATTCTGGGATTTTTTTGGCACCAAAAAATATGACAACGATAACTAAAATTATTATTATCCATTCCATTCCGTTTATGAATGCCATAAAAATTAATTTGCAATCCCCACTAATAAACACATATTTAAAAAGTTGCCTAGGACATTTTGCATTCAGAATTCACAGGCATAAATACTTCCCAAAATGTAAATATTGTTGGGGATTAGTAAAACAAATTATACTATGAGGTACAATGAAGCGGCATTTATTGGACAGCAACGTTCACGAGCGGCCCAAATGAAATTATTTGATTACGCGGGATTTGCAATGTTAACTTATACAATAAAAAAAAGCCCTAAAGATGACGGTTTTCTACCTGTTGGGGAAGGTCTATTTGTTAGCAAGGCAATATATGAAAACAACATAATCATATATCTTACAGACGAAGAAGGATATGCCAAGGCACAAACCAAACCCATGAGTATCATTGAAGGTGAAAAAATTTTTGAAAAGATTTTGTCAGACGACATGAAAGTATTTGATGGAGAATTAAAGACTATATAGTAATTTCTGTTCCCATTTTGACATTATCAAGTACCAATTTTTCAATGTTGTCTACGGTTGACTTGAATACTACAGTCGGTAGGTTTGATCTTTCTATAACTTTCAAGCTTATCAAATCCATCAAGTCGTATGTGCCAGCCATGGACTTTTCTGATTTTAAGATACTTACACAGTCCTGGACGTTTATCTTGTCGTACTTATTGGCGGCTGGGTTTGCCCTAGGATCAGAATCATATATTCCATCTACGTCTGTAGCGTTGTAAAACTTTGTTGCGCCGATACGTTCGGCTATCAGAGCAGAAGTTGCGTTGGTGCTCTGACCAGGATAAATCCCCCCTGTTATTATCACCAAACCCGATAAGAGAGCTACCGAGATTTCTTCTAAATTTCTGGGTGGAAGAGGATAACAATTTTCTCTTAGACCTGAAATTAAAAGTCTTGCATTCAAATGCGAAACCTGAATTCCAATCAGATCCAGTCCGGATTCATCCATTCCCAAGCTTCGCGATAGATTGATATAAAATCTGGCTATTTTTCCTCCACCAGTAATTATTACTGGTTGATAAACATTGCTTATTTTTTTTATCAACTGGATATAGTCATTTAGTTGAACAGAGTTAGTGTCAAAATTAAACAAACTCCCGCTCAATTTTATCACTATCCTTGGTTTAATCATAGAATTCCATTTGGCATGTGATTATAAAAATCGTTAGAAATTTTGGTTTTCAGCATCTTTTAGCATAGATTCAAAGAATTTCCTTTTTTCTGTTGTGGTATATACTCTCATCATATCAAGGTATCCAGTAATGACATTAATCAATGGTAACTGATCAAAAGACTTTTCGTATTCTGCTTGCTCGCTAATTATCATAATGGATGTAACCTCTTCTTTTTTTGGGGCCAAGGGTATCGATGGAGCACGTGAAATATCTAAAAAAACTGGTTCCCCAAACTCTTGGTTGCGGCCAATAATGTTTTTCATTATGGCTATTTGTTTTTCAAAATCAACAGTCCTACTATTAAGGCGTCTGGATTGTTTATTTTCGCGATCGTTTTCATATCTCTGGTTAGACAATGAAAAGTATTCATAAATGCACTTGAGTAAATTTCGGTTTTTATAATCTCTTGCAAGTTTCACGGCAAAAGAATCCATAGGTCTTGACTTTGACGATCGAAAATTGCACAACAATTCAAGGACCTTTTCGTCATGCAAATTAAAGAAATCCTCAAGGGAATCAAAATCAGTCAGGTGAAGTGACTGATTGAGATGTTTCATCGAATGCAATATCATAACTTCGCCTGACCTAACTGTTTTGTGAAAATATACTGACTTAAACATCTGATATCGTGAGATTAGCATCGACTCGTACGAATATAATGCGGATTTATTTATCCCCAATACTTTTGAAGAAGAAACTTCCAGAGAATTAATAATTCTAAAATAATCTACTTTTCCATATTCAGTTCCTGAAAAATAACTGTCACGCGGCAGGTAATCCATCAAATCTACAGATAATCCGCCAGAAATTACTTCATTTAAGAAACCCAACTTATGTTTCCCAAAACTCAAAGAAGATATAGTAACAGGATTGTATCCATTTTGTTTAACAATATCAGAAATTTTGGTTTCTAAGATTATTCTCTCGCCGAGGTTTTCGTGAGAACTATTTTTAGAATCTTTTAAAATTTCCTCAAATAGATGAGAATATGGACCGTGTCCAACATCATGTAAAAGGGCTGCTAACCTAAGCTGCTGGATTAAATCGATATCTGTAAAGTAACCCTTATCAAATAATGTTTGGCCTGCCATCCCGGCCAAGAACATTGAGCCCAAAGAATGCTCAAATCTGGAATGAAGTGCCCCTGGATAAACAAGATGTGCACCAGCCAACTGACGAATTCTCCGGAGTCTTTGAAAAATGTCGGTATCAATGATCTCCTTCTCAACATGTGTAAATTTTATGTTTTTATGTATTGGATCAGTAATTTCTCCAACGTATTTCAAAACCATTATTCTTCACCACTTTCTTGATCCATGTTCTAAATAGTTAGTGTTCTCCTATAATTTCAAGGATTGAATTAAAAACAATCTCTTTAGAATTATCCGAATGTAAAACATGCCAATTAAATTTTTTAGCCAGTTCAAGATAATTATTTCTTACTTTATCCAAGAACTCTAGATTTTTCTCAAAATCATCAAGGACAAAATTATTTGCAATACCTCGTAAATACGAAACACGAGGATTTACATCGAGTATTATAGTAACGTCTTCTTTTGGCATGCCCTTATCCAGGACAGACAACCAATCAATGTTTAATCCATTGGCAAGGCCATAAACTAGATTGGATTGACAATATCTATTTAAGATAATTGTTTTTCCAGACTTCAAGGCCTCTAAAATACGTTCTTTTTTCTCCCATCTATTTGCTGAAAGAAGCATGTGTTTTGTTTGGGCGTTGTATTGGACCTTGCCATCTAAAAAGGACCGTATTAATGCTCCTATTTTGGTAGTGTAATCTGGAAAGCTAAATAATTCTATTTGACCGGTATGTTTATCATTGAGGTACTCCTGCAACAAATGAGCTTGGGTTGTTTTGCCTGATTTGTCAAGGCCTTCTAGTACAATGATTTTACCCTTGTGTTCCATGATTACACTTTATCCCTTGACCTAAACATAAGTAATATGTGAAAAAGTTTTAATTTATAAATCCTTTAGATTAAACTACAGCATTGAAACTTGGATTTATCAAACCTGTGATCATTTTAGCTAGTATTTATGTCTTGATATACTTTGCATTTTCTGCTGGAGTAATAAATGCAATTATAGAAGGCCATGATTATAATCAGGCTGTTTTTTTACCATCTCGAGCAGTGCAAAACAATTATGAGACAATGATAGGGATTGTTTTGTTGGTATTTGGGTTTGTTGGTGCCCTTATTGCTGTCAAGGCATTTAATGTAGAAAAACTGCATGAAAAATATGCCTTGTTGGGTTCCGGCTTTTTGATAATGATGGTATCTTTAATCTTTATGTACAAAATAATGGAACTAAAGGCCTAAAGAATCAACTTATGAATCTGTTATAGGTTCTTTTTTATTTTCCGCGTATGCGGAAATTTAGGAAAACCAGTTAAAGTTTTGTAAGCAAGACCATGAGTTTTTTTTAAGATTGTTATGAACAAATCATCTTTATCGTGAAAATATTCCAGTAAAGAAACCAAGTTCGATATCCTCCTAAAATGATTATTTTCTTGGTAAGGAAACGCATCAGTAGTAATCGTTTCAAACATCAATCGATCGATGCTGCTTTGTGACTGATATGATGTGATTACTACGGGTATATCCTTTTTAGAGTGACATTCAAATATTATTTTTATTAGATTAAGACTTTTGTATCCAGAGTGTTTTGTCGTATTACGATTCAACCTGGCCATACTTTTGGTGCTGTCCGCATTTTTTTTGTCATTGTTGGAAACTACATTCTCATTAAAATTAAAGTAATCTAACAATCCATTTAACGAATCTATTACAATGAGTGAATTGCATTTATCGTATTCAATAAGCTTGGTGATCATTGCATCATGGGTTATTTGGTATGGAAGAAATATCTCAAGACTAGGATGAGGATCACAATTTGGACATAATAGCTGATTATTTTCTAGGCAAGATAATTGGGTGTCGAAATCCATAAGCAATATATTCCAACTTCTAAATTCGGTGACTAATTTCTCTATTAAGGTTATTTTAGCATTTATATCATAATAATACATTAAATTTATCCCACTTGAGATTATAGGATATAGGAATGAGGATAGTATTTTAGCTCACCTTAAATAATAATGGCTAATCTGATATATATTGAGTAACCAAGAGAATATGACTTTTTTTGATAAAGAAATGTTAGAAAGCATCAGTACAGATTTTTATATAACCAAGAAGAAAATCTATTTGAATAATGGTTCGATTACCCCTCTTCCCATTTCCACTATCAAATCAATAACAGATTTTAACATACGATATTCTGAAGTTGGACCAGATTCTAAAGAGTTTACAGGTTATTTGGACGAACTTAAATTGGAGACACGAAAACGGGTAGCGGATCTCTTAAATGGGCACGAAGATGAGATTATTTTTACCCAAAGTACTACAGAAGGAATCAACATGATTTCTAATGGGCTGCCTTGGAAGGGGAATGATAAGTTATTGATTAGGAATTCCTTAAACGAACACTTTTCAAATTATTTGCCATGGATAAAACTCTCGGCAGAAAAAAACCTGCAAGTCAGAACATTTCCAGAAGAAAAGGTCGGGATTTATGGAGAATCATTAATAGAGAATTTTACAAGTATATATGAGAAAAACACTTTTAAATTAGTCTCTACGAGTCATGTAATTTATAATGATGGATCTATAACTCCAATTGAGAAAATGGGAAACATTATTAAAAAAAGTAACAAAGATACACTGTTTTCCATTGATGGAGCTCAAAGTGTAGGTTCCTTGATTACCGACGTAAGGAAGATGAAATGCGACTTTTTGACTTTTCCTAGCTTTAAGTGGCTCTGCGGGCCCTTAGGGGTTGGAATACTCTATGTTAAAAAACAGGTAATGGAAGATTTGAGTCCCATGTTCATTGGATCAGGAACAGCAGAACTAGTATCATTGAAAAATAAAAACGCAAAGGTAGACAAAATCAAGAAATCAAGGGAATCTACCAAATATCACAAGTATCCAGAAAAGTATCAAGCTACTTTTAGGAACTTCCCCGGTTTGGCAGGACTTGAAGCATCATTGCGATATTTGCTAAGAATAGGAATAGACAATATTTTTCAACGAAATAAATTCCTTGCTTCAATATTGAGACAGGAATTAATGAAGATGAATGAACTGGTATTGCATGAGGCAGCCTCAGAAGACTTTAGATCATCGCTTGTCTCATTTTCCTTCAGAAAACAAAATAATGCTAGAATTCAAAAATTAAATGCAAGACTACAAAAAGAAGGTGTGATTTTGGCAGGGAGAGAGATAGGTACAAAAAAAATCTTGAGAGCATCCCCACATTTTTACAATTCAGAAGATGAAATGGTAAGGACAGGTAACACAATAAAATCATTGATAAAAGTTCTAGATTAGGGTAAGGATTAGAGTTAGATTAGTATTGATATAGCAAAAGCATCAGGTCAGATCTCTTTTTTTCTTAAATCCAAACAAATTAATTATTTGGAATGCCCTGTTAAAGGAACAGAAACCGTTTAGTATAGGATGTTGTTAAGCCAAATTAGTAAGAAATGTGCTGTAGAAAGACTTGGAATGTCTTCGGAATGACTGTGGGAGATTTTTTATTAATTCATGAAATTAATTTGAAATAATATTGAAATCACCATATTGAAGGGATCGTAATATCTTTATTGCCATGATATCCATGGCGATCGATGTGCACAGATTAAATTTGTCTTTTAAATGGTTGAATTAGTCAGGGGTATAGAAATTAGAAATTAAGTTATACTGCTGAGTTTCCTCCAGGAAGTTCAGTTCTATTGTATGATTATAGAATGGTAACAATAATATTTTGGAATTTCGTCCCTCTTAATCCTTTTTAGATCAGACATGTTCTATTTTTAGATAAGTAATATGGATATTTTCTCTTACTGGATTAATAAATCAGATTTACTAAATTATAAGATATACGAAAAAAACCAAAGGTAAAAAAATAAATAATTGCTATTTTAATATTGATACGAATTTTGTGTGTTCGGCACTACCTTGATATGACTTTCGTATCAAATTATTTATACGAACAAGAATTCATAAAAAAAGATTAGTTATTCAACGTGATTGTCCTTCAATAACTATCATCGTCAAGGTGGATCGAACTTTATCTATTTTCCGAATTTGCCAGGTAATAATTTCTCTTAATTTGTCCATGTTGTCAGATGATATTCGAACTATAATATCATAAACTCCAAACACTCCATTCACTTCAATTACTTCTGGAACCTGTTTAATTTTCTTAATAATCTCGCTCTCAGATCCTAGATCACAATTTAACAATACATAAGCAGTTGGCATACTTATCAGAAGGTGTATAAAGTATTAAATCTTTATTAGCAAATCATAATGGAGCCTAGGAGATATTTATGAAACATTCCTCGGGCTACTTTGTGTCGAAAGAAAAATTTTGATTGCAAATAATTAATATAACCATGCCAAAAAATAATGGTAAAGCGGGGGTCGCCTAGCCTGGTAGGGCGTGGGATTGCTAATCCCATGTTCGCAAGAACTCGTGGGTTCGAATCCCACTCCCCGCGCTTATCTTGGGTATTTGTACGACAATTTTAAAAGTAATGACAATACAAATGACTTTAGAACGACACATTTGGCGCACGAAACTATTCTCGGTTTTGAGGAAGAGGATAAAAATAGAACAATATCTGAAAAAATATACTCCATAACAAAGTCCTGTTCAAAACCGTACTTTAACAAGATTTTGATTGAATTATATAATCATAACACCGAGAATGCAAATACTGTTTGTGATTATCTAATTTCAGAAGAAACGGAAATCAATATAAAAAATTCTACAAAGGAAGGAAGAATCAAAATCCTTGTCTGGCTTTCGGTATTCCATGAGAACAAGAAATTGTTTTCTAAAATGAGTAAACAAGATATTCTCTCATTTCTAAATAATTTGAGAAGACCTGTTTCTGAGGATCCAACTCAAAGATGGGTAGGGTCATACAATGGTAGACAAATTATTCTAAATAAATTTTTTAGGTGGCTGTATAATCCTCAAGAACCAAACCAATCTCAAAGGATCACGCCAGAATGCATGATAGGTATTAAACAGTTGCCGCGAAAGGAAAAAACTCCCTACTCCCCTTCAGACTTATGGGAACCTCTAGAACATACTATTTTTTTAAGATATTGTCCAAATGTTAGGGATCGGTGCTATCACGCACTAGCTAATGATATGTCGGCCAGACCTCATGAAATCTTGAACCTAAAAATTAAGGATATAATTTTCAAAAAGACCAAGGACAATAAACAGTATGCTGAAGTCCTAATCAAGGGAGGAAAAACCAAGTCACGGACTGTACCTCTCATTGATTCAATTCCCTATGTAAAGGAATTGATCAACTTGCATCCTACAGGGTCAAATCCTGATTCCTGGTTGTTCGTATCAAAACCCAATACAGCATTTGGATCTAAACTTACTCTCGATGGGCTGACTTATCAGTACAAATATTTCTATAAAATAAGGTTTTTTCCCAGACTCTTGGAAGATCAAACAGTTCCTGAAGCTGATAAGGCGTTAATCCGGAACCTGATTACTAAAAAATGGAACCTATATGTCTTGCGACATTCCGCGCTCACTCAAAAATCGCAAATCCTAAAGGAGCACGTCTTAAGAGACCACGCGGGATGGTCGATGTCAAGTAAAATGCCACAAACATATATTCATTATTTTGGTAATGAATCTGCAAAATCTCTTCTACAATATAAAGGGATACTTGATCCCCAAGACAAGGAAAATGACAACACTACCCTACGACCTAGACAGTGCCCTAATTGTAACGAACCTAATAAACTGCATTCAAAATTTTGTGTAAAATGCAGAATGGTTTTGACTTATGATTCCTATTCAGAAGTAAGAAATGAAGATAGACAAAAGATCGACAAACTTGAAAAAGATATGGGATTAATGAAAGAAGGAATGAACAAGATCCTTTTGCTTATTCAACAAAACAATGACTTAGCAAATGTAAAACCAGAAGTCTTACAGACAGTAATAGAAAAGGAGTAAGCTTATTTTACATCTATTGGCAATGAAAATTAATTCTTGAACATCCTATCTTCTGCCGTACTTGTATCCATGAACAATATCCAATAATCAATTAAATCATGTATTTTCTTTACCATTTTATTATCTATGTTATTATTTTTGTTACCGATTTTATAGTCAATGAATTCCTCATTTACTTCGGTCTTATAATCAATCTCATACAACAAATTAGTGGCATCGATATTTCTTGTCCAAAGAAGATCTAACACTTTGTACAGCTCGTTATCAATACCAACAGCCGTACAAACTCTTGAAAGATTGCATACTTTGTCAATTATGAATTCTTTTTTGCCACTCAGAAATGTATTGTAAATATCTGTTTTCTTAATTTGCTCAGGAGCATAACTTCTAGTTGAAAATTGGTCTTCCTCAATTACAATCGAATACATTTTTCTTTGACTTTCAAAATAGCAATCATATAGTTTGTTTCTACTAATACGATTTATAGGTTTGAAAGGTAGTAAAACAATCAAATTAAAAGTGTAAATATCATTAATTACATCTATTAGCCTAAATGGGGCCAAAGTTAAGTGGTCCATGATCCGGCGATAATATTGGTGGTCGACGGTATTTGGATGTTTTGAAATCTGAAAACCATTGTTTTTCTTTTCTTGAAGTATATCATAGAATATTCTGAAGCGCAAAAATATTTCATCCAAATCTCTTGGGACGGTCATAAGTAGGTTATCAGGACTCAGCGTCAACTTATACGACCTTGCATTCTCCTTATCCTTCCTTTGGATAATGACTCCTTCTCCGACTAGCTTATCGATCATTTTTCTCACCGTCACCCTAGACCCTTTTGATTCATTTTCACAGTATCTAATTGATTCTTCTTTTGAACAATCAGGATGGTTTTCAATGTAGTTTATTATAGCCTTTCTTAAGGATTTGTTAGTAAGGCTTGTTACCGTGATATCGTCTTTATCCATTCGTATAGTTTTTAGTATACTAGTATATCTATATATACATATCAATAAGTTGTTGTATATAATTATTGACAATGGCTACTATAGTTATTGAGAAGGATACTCGAAGTAGATTACGCAAGACGGGCACCAAAGATCAGACGTATGATGACATAATAAACAGGCTCTTGGATATATCGATAAAAAGTCCAACTGATTTTACAGAATCAGCTGAACAGGAACGTAGATAGAAATTGACTAAGGAATCATTTTCTACAAATAATACATACCCTGGACATAAATTTAAAGATATATGCAATGGCTTTGGTTGTATCAATAAACAAACTGAAAAAATTGAAGTAAGAGCAGGTACGTTTGGAACTATTTTACTTTATCTCTGCGATGAATGCATAACCAAGTTCCAACCATTCCAAAAGAATAGTGGGTTTGATACCTAATTGAGAAATAATAATAGTCCAAATGATTGGGCAGATTACTGGTATCACGAAATAGGAGTTAATGTTATACCTGCAAATACAATGAAGAAGGAGACCTTCTTCAGGTGGTCACAGTTTCAAGAAACATCGATACCGACTGACCTATTTGACGGGCTAAAGGAAAATTATAATTTTAAAGATGGTATGGCCATTATAGCCGGGGAAATATGGCGAGGAAAATACAAAGATAAATATCTCGCATGTATTGACTTTGACAATAAAAAAGGTATTGAGGAATTCTTGGAAAGTTTTCCAGAAGCTCATTCATTGGATGATCTAGCAAAGATGACCATCGTGGAACAGCATCCTGACAATCCTGAGAAAGCACATGTTTATTTTATTGTAGAGAAGCCGTTGTCCAAGAGGAGCGGATTACATACTTCGACCAAAAACACAGAAGCGGGTGAAATTCCCGCTATTGAAGTAAAGTCCATAGGCCAACATGGGATAATGTATTGTACTCCATCACAGCACAAAAATGGATCATATTATCAAATTGTTGGTACAAATGTACCGAATGTACTTACCAGTGTGGAGTCTGAAAAACTAGAGCTTTTACTCAATCAAATTTATATTAAGTATGGACACCCAGGAGGAGATAAAAAGTCAAGTGAAAATCATGTTTCTATTACAGAATTATTCAAAAAAGATTTTAAGATTTATGAGGGTAGCAATAGACATGAAGCCCTTCTCCGTATGATGGAATCCCTAATCCAGAGGAATTCAGGGATTGTATCAGATGAAATCATCAAAGGTTGGATTAACGGACTAAACATTCAACATTGTGATCCTCCATTAGAAGAAAAGGAAGTCCAAAAACTTTGGAATAGCGCCAAGAAATTTATTGATAGAAAAAAAAAGGAAGGAGCTCAGGAATTATTATTTGGAAGCAATGAACCGGATGACCCAGTGGTATCAGAGGCTTCAGAATATGTAATGAGTGAATGTAACTTTGTTACATTACAAGAGTCAGACGAAATTCTGTATTATAATAACGGGGTATATGTAAATGGAGGCGAGTTTCTAATCAAGAAATTAGTAGAACAAAGGTTTGATTATTTGCTTAACAACAGAAAAGTAGAAGACATACTTGGACATATAAGACGCAGAACTTACAAATCGAAGAGTTGCTTTGACAAGGATATGAATATTGTTAATCTGAGAAACGGTTTGTACGATATAGAAAATAATAGATTATTGTCTCATAGTCCATCCTATTATTCGATTGATCAAAAGCCTATTACGTATGACCCAAAAGCAAGGCCAAAGTTATTTGGTAAATATTTAAGTCAGGTCCTTTATTTGAGTGAAATAAGAACTGCGATTGAAGCGATGGCCTATACTTTCTATCGTGACTGCCCGTTTGAATATTTCTTTAAGTTGTATGGGTATGGATCTAACGGAAAGAGTGTGTTTACTGGTCTGTTAACAAGACTTCATGGTGAAGAGAATGTTAGTAACGTCTCTTTGTTAAGTCTAATAGATAACAGATTTGCTTTATCCGATCTTGAAAACAAGTCTATAAACATCGATACAGAGCTTTCCAATAATTTTATCAAAGACATTTCAATATTGAAAAAATTAACTGGTGGAAGAAAGCAGCCGATAAGGATAGAGGAGAAGTACAGAAAGGCATATGATACATATTTGTACGCCAAGTTGTTTTTCAATGCGAATACTATAGCTGAATCCATTGAAAAGACTGTGGCAATTTACAGAAGAGAAATAATCATTAGTTTTCCAAACAGCTTTGAAGGGAAAAAAGACGACATAAACCTTTTGGCTAAATTAAGTACTGAGGAGGAGATGAGTGGCATTTTTAATGTATTAATGATTTCTTTGAGACTTTTACTAAAGAACAGGGGTATCCATCTAAATGAAAAAACTGCAGAAGCGCGAAGAATAAAACATGAACGTGCCGTAAATCCTGTCAAGGCTTTTCTTGCGGAAGCCGTTGCCGATGAATCATTGACTACAGATTATGTTGTTAAGGAACATTTGTTTGAAGCCTATAGAAAATATTGTAACATTTACAAGCTTCCTCACAAACCTATGGTGGCATTAGGGAAAGAAATTGCAAAATTGAGATATGAAAGTGGAAGGGAAGGATCTGGTTTAAGAAGAACCATATGGTTCGGAATAAGATTAAAACCAGAGTATGTACCTGACAGGGAGAAGCAGCATCAGGTTATACTACCAATTTAAGTGAATTTTCCAGTTTGTGCTGCACTTGTATTACCTTTCCATTACATCCAACCCGTCATAGACGTCACACTCGTCAGAGTCACTGCATTTTTACTTCTGGTTTTTAATATATATACCACGTCAAAAAAAGCAATAACAATACAAAACCCATCACATCTATGACCGCCTTGACGTCTCACTTAGGCTCCTTTCAACTAATTGATTATGCCAATTGCGTTAAATAACTACTTATCATCGCAAATAATAATTTAACAGCGTTTAATGATTGATGATTAGTGCACCTTAAATGTTTACTACTACAGGCATCAACTTATTGAGTAAAGCACTTTTGACAAAATCCCTAAGAGCCTTTACTCTACGGCTTTTGCATTTTTGTTTATACTCATTTTCTTAGAGCAGTTTATTCTATCAAATACACGAACGGTGATTAACATCTATCAATTAGATGTTAAATACTAATGATGAGGTATGCTTAATAGTAAATTATTAATTCTAAATATTTAGCTTAGATGAAACCCGTATCTTTATATCTCAGTAACTTTAAGAGTTTTCTCGATATTAAGCTAAATTTTAGAGATGACCTACAACTTATTTGCGGCAAGAACAACACAGGTAAATCCACAATCCTGGAGGCGATTAGCTTACTTTTACAGAAACCACTAGACGATGCTCAGTTAAGAGATAAAATAAACGTCTTCCAAAAAAAGAATACATTTGAGATAGTCTTAAAAGTAAAAATCGAAGAAAATGATATCTATCCGATCATAAAGAACGCAAAAGTTAGCAACATCCGTCTCTCACGCTCTAGTAAGGATGAAATTTATAATATGCAAAATAAAGAAATTACTATTTCTCTGTCTTATGACAGGATTATGGATAATTATACGAAGAACATTAGCTATTTTTCAAAAAACACTCAAGAAGAAATTATTGAAGTCAAGTGTTCAGTTGAAGATTATTTAGCCAAAAAGTTTTTATATATCAATTCAGACAGAACGGTTTTACCATCTGAATACTTTACCCCCAAGAATAATTTCGACAAGAATTTCATTAGTCAGAATCACAATGTTAGACATTATATTTTGTACCTCAAAACATACAGACCAGATCAGTTTGTTAAATTTCAAAGTGCTATCAGCCAAATTTTCGAAAATATGTTGGTCAAGCCAAGAATCAACTATGAGGAAGGATTCGTAACCGTAGAAGTTAACCTTAACGGACCTAGCACAGAAATTGGTCTAATAGGTGCCGGACAAAAGGAATTGTTATTGATACTATCAAAAATATTTTACTATTCCCCAGATTTGGTTATGATAGATGAACCAGAACTGAATTTACATTATGATTTGATAATTAAATTTTTGAACTTTATGAAAAATCATAATTCACTTTTCGTTTTATCTTCCCACAGTGATCTCTTGATCAATAATGTCAATCTGGATCAATTGATATACACGAAGCCACAAAATAATTTTATCTCTTCTATTAGTAAAATTGATAGAGAAGGTCTGAGTGAATTATACGAGGACCTTGGCTATATTCAATCAAACTATGAAAAATTAAGAAATCTTGACTATGATATGATGATTCTTTATGAGGGTAAAGATTCAAAGGAAAAAGAAAAAAAAGTCATAAACAAATTTCTTTCAGAATCAAAAAACTCGAATACATTATCAAAGGTTAGAAAGAAATACATTCCTTTGGGAGGAAGAAAGGATAAGATCTTACACAATATTCTCGATGGTGTTTATGATATTAAATTTCCATTTATTTTGATATTGGACCGCGATGAAGTAAATGAAAAAGATGTAGAAAAATATAATCAAACATACGAGACTCGGATTCACATTTGGGGTAAGAGGGAAATCGAGAATTATTTAATTAATATCAGAGCTATTGTTAAAGTTCTAAGACTAAAAGGAATAGAGACAGACCCGCAAACTATCCATAAAGTAGTGGAGGACTTGTCACTTAAACTATTGAATAAAGTGGCAATTTTAAGGGTTATCGAAAGATACAAGAGAAAAACACTTATCGAAGACCATCAACGCATTTCTAAGTTTATCAGCGAAAATCAGGGTAAAAATACTCTTGATATTGCCTCAAATCTAGGAGATTTTGTTCTTCAAGGACTTCAAGATCTGAATAAGAATAATATTGAAAATGAATTCAACAATCAGATTCTAGAATTGAAAAATAGATGGAAAAAGGATTTTCTTACTATATGTCCAGGAAAGGAACTACTTGCACTTCTAAAAAATTATATCAATAAGACTTATCATGTGACTGTTCATGATTTTGAAATACTAGATGAAATTGAAATACTAGATGATGACATCGAAACTTTGAGTAGCAAAATTGTTAAACAAATTGATTCTATGGAAACGCATCAGAACGAGTCGGAATCAAACAAATTCATCAAAATAGGAACATGGAATTGGCCAGTTTTATTTGAATTAACTGCGAGTGAAGAGATAGTCGTTATCATGCCAAATTTGGAATATGATTGGAATAATACAAACTATGAAATTAAGGTGTTTAAAGAAGGAAATGTTAGATCTACTTCTATTTTGACAACCAACCTGATCCCATATGATCTAGCCATTATTGAGAGGAAAGTGTATATCCTTTGTAGTAAAGTACTTGTTGAGGATGATCGCGAATTCGAATATGACACCCTGTTAATATATGATATTGAATCCCAAAACCTTGATAAAGAGGTCCATTTTTACTATGAAGAAGAAGAAGGTAAGGAAGGTGATCCCTCATGCATTGCGATAAACAAGATTACCAAGAAGGTTTATGCTTCGATATTCTATTACGAGGGAGGCAACCCGGGATTGTTTTCGCTCGAGCCACCTTATATTAATAGCAAGCAGATTTCAGATGGCGAAGTAGGTTATTTTGATCTATTAGTAGATGAAAAAAATAATCGACTATTTGGAATATTTTATGAGAACCCGAAATATTTTCTGCATGTTTATGACACTGAAAATGATGTAATAATTTATGATTATGAAATTGAAGCTTCAACCAGTTCGGAGTTAGTATTAAAGAATGACAATGAAATTCTAATTCAAAATCAAAACAGCTTGCTTCGTTTGGAAGTAGCGAGTGGCCTAACTGAGATACTTCTGGAATGTAATACCTTTGAAGCGGTAAGATTTGATCCCTTGAATGAAATTGTCTATGTAATATCTCACGATAGTAATTCTGAGGTGTTTTCGCTAAATCTTTGGGATCCGCAGTCGATGATACCCATTCTGTGTAGCAAATTCAGAATTTCAGATTTGCGAATCAGCGCACAACAAATTTGTTACTTACTTAGCGTACCAGATGGAGAAAAACAGAATAAGTTCGTATATACAATCAAGCAAAGTAGTGTTCAATCTATTTTGCGAGAAAAGACAGAAGGTGCGTTGTTTTCATAGTATGAGATAATGTTGAAATATAATTCGGTTTCAAAATGTAAAAAATTGTAATAATTCGTCATTAACTTTTTTCACTCAAAATGGGTCACCTAAGTACCTCAACTGTCTTCTCCTGTCTGGAAGTCATGTGTTCGGTATGGTGTTATTCCACTCTCGAAACCCTTCAATCCCTTAATCCTATCTCAGGTCCATCTTTATAATATTCAGTCTACCAATCTCGTCATAAAGAACATAAATGTTTCTGATTAAATCTCTCAATTGTACTTGAGCTCTTGCTATATTGACGATATCTTTTGTAGTTAGCAATCCTTCACTTTTCATCCTTTCATATAACTCTATGGATAATTTTAGGTCTTTGTCCAAATCATAATAAAGATTAATAAGCTTATCTAAATTGGATAGTTTAAGATAGTCATGATAAAGTGAAATGACTTTAGCAGTTGATAGATTTAAAGCAATGGCTATATCCACGTTACCGTTGCCTTCTTTAAACATTCTGAAAGACTGTGACTATATCGTCAGATTCCTTAGTTTGTCAGGTTCTTAGTCAGGGTCTCCTGTATGCTTTCTTATTATTTTACCAATTACTTGCAAGGAGACATGGGCGATTTTGGCTATATCTCTGGTTGTTTTCCCGTCCTCTGCTAGTCTGATGACTTGTTGTTCTTTTTCTCTTCTATTTAGCACTAATTATCTACATCTATTTATGAAAAAATTTTTAGATACAGGCCTGATTCACTTGATTCTCTTGTTTACGACATGTTAACCGACATATACAGAAAGAGTTAAAATATCTAAGGAAAAAAATTCAAAAAAATAAAATTCATTTAAATAATCGTTTTCTCTTTTTTTGACCTATAGTTTTTGATGTCTAAACGGTCAGATGTTTAACATAATACTACATCAATTACAGGCTCAAAATAATTAAACTTGAACTATTCCTGCTTATGTGCCAGGTAAATTGCATAGCTATTTATTTAACTTCTAATTTAGAGAGAGGCTTAATTAAACTAGAATAATGCTATAATATTTGCCTCGATTTTGCTACTTTCGGGGTTGTTATAGTTTTGGGATAAATCGCCGTACATTGATGTGTATACTAGACCTTAGTGATCTATTTAACCCATGGAAAAGGGAGTGCTGCCCATGGTTACTCTTCTCTGCAAACTCAACATTCAACATGTCAAATGACATTTTTCGTCAAAAGGTTTGCAAAATCCTTAAAAAAATTTTTTAACAGAGAAGACACATAGTCTTGTCCCTCTTTAATTGACTGATTTTACTCCTGCACCTAGTATGTAAACAAGGTCATTCATAGTTGAAGCACCCCCTAATTTCCTATCTATTTTGCCAATTAATTAAACTCCCTAATTAAGTATTAGCGATAAAAGATATCGATTTAAAAATATCTGAGGGTCAAGAATAAATGGTAGAAATAATGAGAACGAGCCCATGATTAATTAATGAACTTCGATATTTCTAACTTTTTTGTCTTTTTAGATAAGTCCATCAATTTGAGTCTGAGGATCTTTAACAAATTTCACTATTTGTTTACAACTATAGCAGGTCTGAGAAAATTTGTTTTATTATTCTAGTGTTTATCTACCAATCTAATGCATTGCACATCAAATACCTGGTCCTTCCCTTGTTTTACTAATTCTTAAATAATAAGATCCTCACGATAGCCTATAGCATTTGAAATACAACCCAGCATATGACATTGGTATTATATTGTTCCCCGAATATTCTAACCGATTTCAAATTGCAACTCAATTTAGTTCAACAATATTTATGACAAGTATGGTAAAAGTCAATGTCAAATGTTTTTAAATAACTTTGATCTGAAATTGTTATGCAGAACATAGTAACACAAACAAGTCAAGCTGAATCTATATTGAAGCCAATTAACCGCGTTTATGAATCAATTGATCTTCCGTTTTTGGAAATATTCGGAATCGAAAAAGGAACAAACCTCTATAGTCATACAGTAACATTTCCTACTATAGACATTTGCCCTGTAGATTCGGACACAATACTTTTCAAGTTAGATAAAAATTCTTTGACATTGTGTAGATTGGAAAACCGGAGCACTATGGAAAACAGATTTTGTTATATTATTAAAACTGAGCTCACTTCATTTGGTTACGAGAGTAAAGAAAGCTTAAATTGGGAGGTCCTTTTCTATGGCCATCACGGGGGTTTGCATGGATTGCATCACAACACGGTTAATTCATACATAATTAACAACGATGACACCAGGAAAGGATTTTACGTTAAGTGCGAACACAAGAATAAAATTTTAACAGCACTGATAAATCTAGACAATTGTGACTGGTATGATGAATGGCTCTGGAATACAAAAACTGTTTGGGAATTTAAAAGCGGAAACTTAGTTATCTGCAAAGCTTCATAGAGTCAACCAACCTCATAATTGTTGTCAGACAGCGAGTTAAAAAAGCATTTTGTAATATATTTATCCTCCATTAGGAGTTATTGCTTGGACACTGATTGATAGTATTTCTACCGAAAATCCGAATATTCTTTAATTACCATCCCAATGTTCGAAAATGAAATTTAGATAGAGTTCCATAGTTTCTTCAATTTTATCCATATAAGAAATCTGTTAGATATCTAAACGATTCATTAGGCCCAAACGGAGTCTTCCTTCAAATTCGAATTAATATCCAAATCATGTTAACTATACATAATTAAGGTTAGTCCGAACCTCGGCATTGCAACAAAAAAATACTAAGAGGACAAAAATATCCTATTAATACTAGCATATATGCTTCTAACTTACAGTGGATGAATCTTTACACGGGTTCTTATTTAATATTTCAAATTACCACCTCATGATTTGCTTCTTTAGAACCAAATGTTATAGGGTTAATTGAAAAATATGACCCCAACTGTGAAGTTTAAATCTAAGGTATATCATATCTATTGATGAAACGGTTCATACTAGGAGAAGGTTAATTAATCCCAATATCAGGATAGTTAATATCAAGGAGGCAAAAGAAATTAACTCCTTGAATCATCTCAAACAAAATAGAGGCAGTTCTATTTCACGAATTTCGCATTTTTTTTCTACTACAAGAACTGTTTAAATTTTCGGAGTAAATATTGAACTATTTTATGATAAACTAACAGAGACTCATTATTTCAGTAAATATAGATCATTATGTAGGTCTGTTCACATAAAAAGGACCATCACATCTTTGGATTAGTATCTAATCTTTTAAACTGCTATACCATTGTTATTTGTGATTAAATAGTTTTTCATTGAGATTTGATCCCTTAATTTCACTAAATACCTTATTTTTTATATGCACAATTAATTTCATGAGATCATTACAATAAACACTTGGATTATCAAATTCGCTTTTTGTCGAATAACGATGAGGCAAATATCCACCTCCACAGATATCAACTATTGAGCATTCTCTACACTCTGCACAAAGTGATTCAAAACCCCTTTGCATTAGTTTAATGATAGCATGTGAAGAAACTTGATCTAAAGTATTTTCAAATACGTTGTATCCTAGACGAGCCGCTCCACTATAAGTGGTTTTCAGAACATCCAGGCCTTCAATATCTCCGTTGGTTTCAATAACAACAAATTCCATAGGCGTTAATCCGAATGAATCCATAGTAGACCTTTGACCTAACACACTACGTATTAATACATCAAACATTCTTACATTTGTTTTTGTTTTATGACTAAACCAATAGTCAAAGATTTCAATTAACCAATCTGCATATATGGTATTATTATTTTTCATACCTAATGGTAAATAGTCATGATTATTATCTGGGAGAAGAAAATCAATGGAAGCTGGTTCATAAGATAATAAATACTCTAATACTAAAATCGGGTTCGATTCGATATTAATTACGCATAGAAATCCTCCAAAAATTTTTCTATATTTAGATGATGTTAAAATATGTAATTTACTTTCCAAAAGATTCGTACTTGGGTTTCCAAAATGATCGATCCGGTTCTTATCATTTATTACAGGAGGTCCATCAAGGCTAATCGATAGCGTTACATTTTTTCTTAACAGTAGATCACCGATTTCAGGTGAAAATAAAAGTCCATTGGATTGGATACTTATATAAAACTTTACAGCATATTTATGGAATACGTTTTCTAAGGTCGATATTATCTTCGCTAAATAATCTGCACCCCCAAGAAGAGGTTCGCCTCCATGAAAAACTATCCCAATTTTTTTTATTGAATTGGAATTGCAATACCTAGCAATATTTAATGCTGCTTGGGATGCTACTTCCGCGGTCATAAAAGGGGGCTGATTTTTCCAGTTATTATCTTGTCCATTATATATGTAACAATATGAACAATTTAAGTTACAACGACTTGAGATTTTCCAGACAAAAGTAGTAAATCGTATAGTTGTATTTCTTTTCAATAACTTTCATTTGAGGGTCTTTTCAAACTTTATCGTTATTTTATCTTCAAAAGGCTCGTCTTGTTGCTCTTTAGCCTGTTGGATTAAATTCTTCAATATTTCTTTTAATTTTGCATTTGCTATACAATCTATATCCTTTTCTTCTAATTCTGCAGGATTCATTGATAAATCTAGCGTTTTATCCATATCAATTTAAGGTAACACAAATGTGTATAAATCTTTTTTGTTATTGAATATTTCATTTTATCACTTATCCTAGAGTATTCTGCCTTTTTCTTAATTGTATACCATAAAAGACGTTCTTACTATATGCATGAATATATATTAAATTTAAATATGAAGATTAAATAGTGAATTTGTTTTGGATGTTGCTCTTGTTGTAATGCCTTTTGGGATAATTCAACGCCCTTCACTAGGAGTTAGTCTTCTTAAAGCTTCACTCAGTAAAAACCAAATCTCAAGCAAAATCTATTATTTCAATCTAGACTTAGCAAGAATGATTGGATTTAAGCTTTACAGTAAGATCGCAGGACATTCAAGCTTACTAGGAGAATACTTATTTTCGAGAACTGCATTCGATTCAAAACAATGGAACACAGAAGAGTTAAAACATTTTGTAAAAAAATATACAGACGAGTCTTCATTAGAATTAATCCAACAATTGGCCAGAATCAAAGAAGACATACCATGCTTTATAGAAGAATGCGCAGAGAAAGTTTTGAGTGAAAATCCGAAGATAATTGGTTTCAGCAGCATATTCCACCAGAATTGTGCTTCCATATCTGTTGCTAGAAAAATTAAAGAGAAATCTTCTGCACAAATAATATTTGGTGGTGCTAATTGTGAAAATGAAATGGGCGCAGCACTCCTCAAATGTGTACCCGATATTGATTTTGTTTGTTCAGGAGAAGGCGATAAATCATTCATAGAATTCACTAAATTATTTCTTCAAAATATGAACGCTAAAGTACAGGGTATAATTACAAGTCAATCATCTGAATTAGAAAAATATTTGACCCAACCAATATTAGACATGGATAGTCTTCCTATTCCTGACTTTGATGAATATTATAAGAAAATAAAAGATCTCTCGCTAGAAGAAATCCAACCAAAATGTACCATGGAAACTTCACGTGGTTGTTGGTGGGGAGAAAAACATCAATGTACATTTTGTGGCCTTAATGGCGCTACGATGAATTTTAGATCGAAATCAGTACAGAGATGTTTAACAGAGATAAAATATTTAAAGAGAAAATATGATATTAAAAATATATACGTTGTTGATAATATTTTAGATTTAAGATATATTAATAGTTTATTTCCAGAACTTGAAAAAGAAGAAATCGGTGTTCAATTTTTTTATGAAACTAAATCCAATCTTAGTAAACAACAACTTATACAAATGAAAAATACTGGGGTTAATTATCTTCAACCAGGAATAGAAAGTTTAAGCGACAAAATACTAAAGATTATGGAAAAGGGAGTAACAGGACTGCAAAATATTCAACTCTTAAAATGGTGTAGAGAATTAAATATTAATGCATACTGGAATCTTCTATATGGATTTCCTGAAGAACCGTATGATGAATATGACAAAATGGCAGGAATGGTGCCATTATTAACACATATCAAACCTCCATCAGGAATTTTTCAGATTAGTCTGGATCGATTCAGCCCATATTTCATTAATCCAAAATTTTATGGATTGACGAATGTCCGTCCTAGACAAGATTATTATGATGTTTACCCCTTTGCCGATCAGGATATACGAAGTCTAGCTTATCATTTTGATTTTGATTATGAAGAGGATAGGTACCCGTTTCAATATGTTACTAAACTGAGAAATGAAATTTCTGCTTGGTCAAACAAATGGAAACAAGAAGCACCGGTATTAGTAGCAATCAGTACAGATGACGAAAATTTATATATACATGATACACGAGATTGTAGAAAAAATACTAAGGATTTATTAAGAGATCAGACTGCCCTAATTTATAGAATATGTGACTCTGTTCATTCTTTTAATAGTATTTACATGAAAATCAAATCTACTTTTCCAAATATGGATAAAACTATGTTATTAAGTGAACTTGAAAGTCTCATTAATAGAAAAATAATGATATCTTATGACAATAATTATTTATCTTTGGCCAATACTTTTAAATAGTCATGTTCAATTTGTTATAATATTAACTTAAACCTAATTCCCTCTTAATTGATTCTCCATTGCTAATGTTGTTTAATTTTGTTACCAGATCCTCTATTAATGCATCTATCCGTATACCCTCATTATTGACATAAATATCTAAACCAAAACTATCTTGAGTTGTATCCCCGAAAGCATGGTGAAGAGATATCAAATCCCATTCGTTGTTAAACACTGGAGACCCAGATGATCCCGTTTCAGTGTCTGTGAAGTATCGAATATATTTCGCAAATATCTTTGTCAAACGATTTTCTTGAATTGAGATCTCTTTGTACCTACCATCGGGATGTTGTATAATATTACAAAATGATCCTTTCTTATACTGAGGATTCTTGTTCAACTGAATGTAGCCCCACTTATCTCCGGGATTGTTATTTAATTTAATTAAAGTGTAATCCAAATCGTTTTTGTCGCTTGTTATGAAGACATCTTCTGACGCGGTGTAAGAATCCGTGGACTGAACATCACCATGTATATCTTTCTGATAATTAAATTCAAATGTTGAATTTTGGATTTGACCTTGTGTGCTTATAACATGATTATTCGTCAAAAATAAGGATGATGAAACTAAAAAACCACTAGCAAATTTAGACCCCATCTTAACCCTTGCAACTGCTCGTTGTCTGATTAACCCTTTATCCAAATAAGATACTGGTAGAAATTCATTCGTTTCTATCATTGCTTCAAAGGGTTCAAGTGCTAGGAATCTATTTTGGTCTAAATCATGGATTGACATCTTTATCGGAGTTAGTACCACAGATAGGTGTCATACCAAAACTCTATTAATATTTTTGTTGCCAGAACTTCATTGTCGTGAATTGTGAATTGAGGTTACTAACCTAGTATCATTATTGTAAATCCTTTGATTACTTTTTTTATTGCTCAAACCTGGAGCGTTATTCTGATAATTATCTAATTTCTTTTAAATAAATTCTGCAATGTAGTTCATCGCTTTTAGCATGTTTGTAATGTTGAACCTGATACATAGGACCAATATCCTCGTAATGATCAGGAGTCACTGTAACATTAACATATCAACCCTCTTTTTCCTATTCTACTTGAGGTGGACAATTTATCTGTTGTAGTTTTTTTTACTTATCTAACTTTTATTTGATGAAACAAGTTTACCCTTCTTACAGATTCAGAGTAGGGTACGTTTTGAGTCCTAATATCTAAATAAATTTAACAAATTCTAACAGTGGTTTAAAAAAATCCCTGTCTAGACAATTCAACTATTAAGATTAGTATTGAGACAACTGTATTTTTATCAAAAAAAATTAGCAGTCTCGGCAATATCCTATAAACCAAGTCATGTTATCGCCTACGCTATTTGAATATGTTCTACTCTCGATGCTTTCATTTTTTAAGTTAGCATTATACAATTCATCCAGAGTCTGATTTAAATAATTGGAACTGACCTGAGAGAAATTGTGCTTAATTTGACCTAAGTTTTCTTTTGTAATGTTTTTCAGTACGTCATTCTCAAATTTAAATATACTAAAGACTGTTGGATCTTTATCGGATGCATTCTTGAAATTACCTGAGATATTACTGATAAGACTAGCTGGATTAGTATCTCCGTAAGCAGATACATTGACAATGGAATAGCTCAGTATAGATACCATAATTGCAAAAATAGCTGTTAAGGATACAATACTCATTAAACCCTATAAAATAATTTATTATATAAAACCATCGAAATAATACGATGTATCGGAAGTCGACTTTGCGAGACACAGTCATTATGAATCCTTCTCATTTCGCTTTAGCATAGTGATATTTAACTATATGAAACATTTAAGAAAGAATAGAAAGCCAGAAGAATTATTATCACGTACTCCCAAGATTAACTAATGGATTCGAATCCCAAACTTAGGATTTGTCGTAGATTGGAAAGGCGAATTTGAGTGTCATTATAATTAAAACGTATCTGTTTAAGCCAAATTAATACAAGGCGAATTTGCGGTGTAATTTCTTAAAAAAAAGTAAGTTTAATTGGGGGGTAAATGTGATTTTACAACAATAGCTAGATTCTGATAGATCGCTTATATTATTGGAGATATCATCCAATTCAGTATTCCTTTTATAAAAGTATTTTTCTATAAGGATCAGAACTAATATGCGATCAGAACACTCGGTACTAGATCTGGATAATCCTATTTTTATCGTTCTTTTAGTTTTTTTCGCCATCCTTTCCAATATATGTTATGTATGGGGTCAGACAAATTCAACCTATATTGCTTCATTAAATGGTACTAATGTGTTACCCTCCGCCTATGCAAATTCATCAGGGATTGGTGAAATTGTTATTAGCAGAGATAGTGAAGGGAATGTTTACGAAGTTGTTTACAACATACTTCTCAAAAATATTTCAAACATTCTCACCGTTGATCTCCACAACGCACCAGAGGGAATCAATGGAACGACAACTTATTCTATTTATGATATTTTTAGTATTCCACGGGTTGACCAAAACTCAAGCTCAGTGGTATTGAGAGGATCTTTGGACTTAATTAATTTTGAAAGTACCTTAGGAGGTAAGGCTGATCCCTCTTTACTTTTTTCTGGATCTAACCCTTTTACATATGAGGCACTAGAACGGGAACTACTTTTTAATCGAACTTATATTGACGTTCATACAGCGAAATTCCCAGAAGGGGAACTACGAGGGCAGTTACACCCAATTTACAAGTAAGAAATTTTTCTTCTGTATTGTACGGATTCACCAAATTGATCTAAGCACCGGGTTTCTTATAATTGTGTAATGCATCGTACAAACGGTAATATCCATATGCAAAGAAGACGGCACTGACAAAATAAGATACTGGATATAATAAGGCATTATTTTTATTATTTCCAACAAATACTCCTGAGAATTCTTCCTCCTTTATTAATTCAGATGAATAGATGGATAGATAATAAACTGAAAAGAGGAACAATAAAAGCGGAAACACCAGAGTTAGTAATTTGATAAATAAAAGTGTCCTAGATCCATATGGATCAACCCATAGAGAAGCTAGTAATGAAATTCTATACTTGTGCAAATCTATAGGTAGTAGTGTAGAGAATCGTTCAAGGCCTCTCCTAAGTAAAATGGTATCACTTAGGAGTGATGCAGAAATCAAAAAGCCCAAGCCGATTCCTATCGGAAAAAATGAAACCGTATCAATTATGTTAAGTGGTATTTTTCCAATTGGAAATTCGATCTCCTTAAGCATTTCAGTCGTTTCATTTTTCTTTATTTCTAATTGAGTCATTTTTTTAT
Source organism: Candidatus Nitrosocosmicus oleophilus (assembly GCF_000802205.1). Lineage (NCBI taxonomy): Archaea > Thermoproteati > Nitrososphaerota > Nitrososphaeria > Nitrososphaerales > Nitrososphaeraceae > Candidatus Nitrosocosmicus > Candidatus Nitrosocosmicus oleophilus. The sequence goes on from NZ_CP012850.1 coordinate 2,463,642, forward strand.
TGACATTATCTATGGTATTGTTATAGTATACAAGTTGATACCTTAATATATCATCAATTTCACTGAATATGGGATTGTATTCGTTTATCTGCGATGAAATAGTGGATAGGAGCTCGTTAAATTGTGTTGCACTAAGCGTCTGGGAAGAATTCATAAAATTAAAATGATTAAGAGCTGAAGCTGCATTGAATTTTTTTACATAATCATCCCTTAGATTTGGAATATTTTTTTCCAGCTTTTGCAAATTGTGTTTTATCGTAACTATTTTTTCCGACACGCTTGTGTTGAAAAGCTGTGAATTTGAATTAATGTCTTGTTTAACTTTCGCAATGTCATTCATTAATACCTGCACTTGGTTCAAATGCTTAATATTAAGCGAATCCAATCGATTTATGAGATTGTAATTCAACCAAAAAGGACTTCCTGCATAATAAGCAGATTTGTAGTATTCTAAGTTCTCAACCTCGCTTTTATCTAGCATGGGACTTTCATATTCCTCATTGTAACTGTCTGGGACAAAATTACTATACGCATGGTATTTCTTTTCAGATTCATTATTATTATAGAAAGACAATAATGTGGAATTGTTAAGTGCAGGGAAGGAGTTTCCCCGTGAGTCCGCAATCACATAGCATATGTCCAATAACCAAAAGGCTTTATTCTTAACATAACCTTTAACTTCGTCAATGTCTTCTTCGGAAGTTTGAATTAACCGGTGAGCATATTGGTTATTATTACATTTCTGAATATTATTTGCCACTGTTTCTGTAATGCTTTTGTAGTATTGAACAATGGTAGCATTATCATTGTGTAAAGTAGTATTAAAGGCAACTGCATTGGTTTGAAATTGCAATAGACTGTTTTGAACAAGTTCGAGAAACCGAATTTGATCGTTCAGATCCTTATGTTTATCTAGGATTGACAAATAAGGCAAAAAAATAAAAAAAAAGAAAAAAACAATGATACCTATAAAAACGGCAAATGTGCGGTTAAAACTTTTCGACTTGTCCTTAAATTGTTCATATCTGTGATCAAAGTCGTCTACGGCCATGATTATTTATTTTATATAATACACTTAAACTTATTGTTATGGCGTGGCAATCGTTAACAATACCATTTTTATCTTATGTGAAGCACTTTTCTGAATAAATTATTTGAACATGCAACCCTAGCTTAATTTAACATACTAAAACTACTGGCACTGATTTATTAACGTAAAGGGATTTGAAATCATTCCCATTCTAACATTCGAGGTCAATTCCTATATATAACTATTAAAGTACAAAGTTCCAACTATCGTGGATTGAAACAAAAGGGTGCTTTAAGTGAAGAGGAATTTCAATTACTCAGGAATAACATTTTAGAGAGGATATCCCGTGTAGAAGGGAATATTGCTAAGTCACCAAGCCCAGCTGCCGATTTAAATCAGAATTCAAAGTATGATGAAAACAACTCCAAACTATGTTCTAATTCCAACTATAATTCCAGCAACTCATCTGATTCATCGTTTTGCAAGGATTGTGGAACTAGACTATAATCTAAACATAGTATGCATAACGGGTACCTTGCATGAATTAGTATGTAAGAAAGTCAACTTAATAATTGATAAAATCATAGTAAATCAACAATAATTTGTAGATAGAATATACTCATGAATAAGATTAACAGACGACACAACATACATCCCAATTATATCAAGGAATCAAGAAAATCAGGTCTTTATTTGTATTTTCTATTATGTTTTGTATGTAGAATATGATTCTAAATCGTAAACAAAAAGAGGTTTTGGTTATTAAATTAGCAAATGAAGGTAAAACTACAAGGGAAATTGCTCAAGTAGCACATGTTTCGCTAAAGGATATAGGCTCAATTATAAGAAAGTATACAGGAGACGACAATAAAAAACAACATGATGAAATCCCGACAAAGAAACTGTCGTTAGATTCAAAGTGTCTTCAGATGTTTCAGGAAGGCCACTCCAATGTGGACGTTGCAATAACTCTAGACATGCCAGCTGATGAGGTAATGGCTAACTACATGGACTACCAGAGGCTTCAAGAATTAAATGATTTTATTCAGTTGTATAGAGACCTCGGGGATGATCGGCCATTATTCATATTGCTTTACAAGAGGATGAAAGCAGAAGGTTTGTGGAGCAAGAAAGAAATATTACGTATTGTGAGCGTCGAAAGCGATTTAAAAGATTTGGCTTACAAGGTTGAAGAGGAGTGTAAAGAAATAGGCCGCTTAAACCTACTAAAGTTACAATTGGAGGATCGGATAAGGGCCATGGGTGGAATTGTATAACAATAACTATTGGAAGTGAATACCATGATCTAGATCCAACACCTAATTGTTTTTTATATTTATCAACAAGTAAAATGTATTGAAAGTCTTAATTTGATTATAGAATTTTCGATATGTGAAAAGCCCTAGTATTTTGGCTTGGCTTGTTGCTAGTTGTCATATTATGATATTAATCCTATCCATTCCGAACTTGTAAACATTTTGAAGTTAATTCCTGTGTTACCATAATCAAATAACCCTTTATTCAGAAAAGGAGGCCAGAAAATTGACTTGTCTCCTCGAGTATTGCTACATAGTTCAAATACCACTCTCGGTGACTAAAACATTTTTTAAGTAATACACTCCCCAAGATAACCTAATGGATTCGAATCCCACTCCCCGCGCCTTAGTTGCGGATTCATATGAAAATAGTATTACCTCAAAGAAACAAAACAATGTTGATAATTTGAATATCCAGGTAAGCCGCAATATTCTTCTCCTAATTCGAGAGAAGACGCCAAAAGAATCAATTACTTAGAGTTCCGATTATAAAAAACCTTTTTCTAAAAAATCTTAGGATAGACTGTTTGATAAATCAATTGTAGACAATGAGATTATTATAAATGAATCACTGCAGAACAAAATTTAGTAAATCTAAGGGACCCAACCATAAAAGATTACAAGGCTAAAGTTCTTTTAGATCTAACCATTCTTACTACACATCTATAACGAAAATTATGGTATGAATATCTCAGTAATAATTGATGTGGACATTTCCACTAGTATTTTTTAAACTCTGCGGTATTACTTATATCAGAAGTTAACTGCTTGTCATTCTATTTTTGCTTATAAATCCAAGATCTTAAAATAAATATGAATGAAGTAATTAGTAGAAGGAAAAATACAAGTCACTTTTATACATCCTTTTTAATACATTTAGTTGATGAAAAAACAATCAGCAATTATATTTGCAATTATGATGATGGTAACAACTATTTATGCACTTTCATTAGGAAATATAGGCTATTCACAGCAACAAGGTGAAAGCAGTATTCTGGATTCTATAAATGTGAAAAATTCTAATCTGACTCTTGGTAAACCCTTCTACACTGAAAAATTTGAATTTCCGATAAATCAAAATTCCGGAGACTCCAAGAATAATGGTACTTCTGCAAGTTCTGGGTACTCATTTGAGGGGAATGGAACTTTAGACGATTTGCAGATAACTGCTTCTGGAAATGGGAATGAAATTTCAAGAGAGGATGGAACCAATTTTCTAACTGGTAGAGCTCTTTTTACCTCTTCACAAAACGGTACTGCAAGTTATTCCTTTGAGGCCATAACTAATACTACTGGAGAAGGGATTAGAACCAGTCTAGGAGCTGCCTTCTTTGATGCAAATGCAACTGGAAATCTAGAATCACTTAGGAGTATTGTTGGGGTCTATGAATCATATATAGATGAAAGTCACGGAAAAGGGATCTTTGCAATGTGGCATATTAATGACCTATTATCAAAATAATAGTAGATCATTGAACTATTTTTTGTGTCAGGTTAGATATTTAGGATTATATCTATAGTTGATGCAAAACACCTAGGGCCCGAACATTGTGTTAATCAAGGATTTACAAGATTCAGTTTCTGTCTTTGTTACGCCTATCCCTCAAAGTCAAAAACTCAAGATTCTAAACTGTTTGGACAATTATAGAAATTACCTTTTATCCTCAAATATTAAAAACACAAAACACATTGACACATTTTGTGTGATAAATACACAAAGAAATAGATACCTCTTTTTATTACAAGGCTTAGAATCTCACTCCAGGCACTTGGACATTCATCCACCAATAATATTAGTAAGAAAAGAGGGTTTGTCTCGGTCTGAATTTTAACCCATTCTGAAAAGGTTGAAGATTAGAGAGTAGAAAGGAATACTAATAGGATTTACGGTTTTGATATCTCTATGATATTTATATCAAGTAATCTCATTACCACCCAAAGACATTAGCCCAGAGTTTTTCAAAGTTTAGATAACGATCTAGATGGTGATCACAACCCCCAATCGTCAAAAACTCTCCTTCAGTTATGGCAATATATGCAATGAATTAATATAAAATACTATTCACATTTGATGATTTATTACCATTAGTGGATTAATATACTGTCCATGTAACAACCCTTCAGAGTCACCCTTCCAGTTGATTTGATTTTCCATCTCGTCAAAACATCCCCATACTGGTCATTTTATTCAAACATGAGTGATTTGATGTTTAATTGAGCTTCCCAATCAGCAGCCGATATTGTTTCAAAACCGTCTTGCAATAGATTTGGATGTAAATTAACAGTAAAAAAAAATTTGTGTTGGTGACGGGCATATGAGAGGTAATGACCCTTATTGGATAAATTTGAAGGATTGTCGATATATTTTCCAACTGAAATTTTGAAATTTTTTTTTTTTGGAAGTTAACCTTTTTGCTGGAACACCACATTCGATAAACACAAAATCGGGTTACCACCTACTTACAATGAGTACGTCACAATGCAAAAAATTCTATGTAACCTTCGAATAGGTTAACCAACGGATGAAAAACATTATCTAAACATTATCTCCCCGCTGTTGTAATACTTTCGCCGCTGTTGTAATACTTTCGCCGCTGTTGTAATATCCTCAACTTTATCTGTCATTCATTCTATCATCATTCTCCCAGATTCAATAGCCATTTTTTTCTCTTGTACTTTCTGTTATACCGACATCTCACCAATTCCTTCAGCTATAAGGTTTTTCCTGAATTATCATATTGCCAGTCAATTGTATCGTACTTTGGATCATTCAGTGGGTGTTCTTGTTTATGATGTGCTGATAGTTATGAGTATAGTAATGTGTTTTTCAAAACGAAGGAGAATGGGATCTTCCTCTTGCCGTTTTCATAGTCTTCTTTTTCTGGAATGGCCCCAGAGCCCTTCAATTATATTGCGTTGATTATGAACAAAATAATAGTTAACCTATACATTATTTAATACTTGATTCAGAGTATTGATTTTACCGTCCGAAACTACGTATTATTTTGTCAACAAAATATTTTTGGCTTTTCATAGGCTTTTTTTGTTGCAGCTCTACTAGCCTCTTTTTTTCTGTAATGATCCCTTTATCTCCCGTGTAAATTCTTCCTATTGGCCTTTGTTTGTGCTTTTTTCCGAAAGAATATTAATTATTATGGATTCCTAAAAAGAATTGTCAATCGATCTTGCAACTAGGAACGATGTTCCTAAATTTTCTCTTAAAACTGTATAATAATGTTCTATTGGAATTCATAATAAAAATTTTTAGATATTAAAAAAACACTTGTTAGATGATCTTAAGCTATATATTAAGAACATATTAAGTTAACTTGCAAAAATCAATCTATCATCTAAAGGAGTGTAATGATAGATGTATACTCAAACAAGTTGACCATAATAAAGCTACTCACCATGCTATGTAAATATTTAACAAGACTTGTTAGTAATGATATAGGCTTAGATCATACATTCCTGGCTATTGATGCTATATTTTGAATAACTTCTTCCAATTTTTTTAAGATGGTAGTGGTTCTTACCTAGATTTTCCATCCATTTTTCTAAAATAAGGTTTGTTAGTTTTTTCTTCAATTTTCATATTATTTCAGTCATTGAAAATTTCATTTATTCTATCGTCGATTAACGTGACTTCTGATTAAGATTAACAAAACCTATAAATACTGTATTTACTAGAAGGCAAATTGAATGGTTTATGAAATTTTCTGTCATACAGTAATCTGATTAGGGATATGATGGGGGCGGCGTTATGTTGTTTGTTATCTATCTCTTTTTATTAATTATTTTGCCTAACCTGTTTTTCAGTAATAATGCAATTGGACAGACCTTGGAAAGTTTAAATGAAAAGTATCATTTAACCAATCCTCAGATCCAAGTAGGATTAGAGCCAAAAGAGGTAAAAGTCGATAAATTTTTAAACAAAGTATACGTAGCAAATGAACGTTCAAATTCTATATCAATTTTAGACAGTAATTCGGGAACGTTAAAAGAAATTTTTATTAATACAATACCTCACGATGCAGAAGTAAATGACAAAATACATCATGTCTATGTTTCAGGTAAATCTCCTTCTGAAACCATCTCCATAATTGACGGAAGGACCGAAGAGTTACTCCAAAATATCCAATTGGATCAAGAACCACGTGATATCGAAGTTAATGAAAAAGAAAGCAAGTTATATTTAGCAGGTAAAGACGGTATAAGACTTATTGATGATAATGGCTCTATGTCACTCAGCATCGACCCAGTTAAGAAATATGAGGTAGAAGGGAACTATTCCAAAATAGCAGTAGATGAAGAAGCAGAAAAAGTTTACGTAATTAATGAATATCCTCCCCAACTTCTCATTTTTAACAATGATTTGAACCTTTTAGACAACTTATCGATTCCAGATAAAAAAGAACCGCTTGATGTGGAAGTCGATGAAAACGATCATTCTGTCTATCTGATCACAGAGAAAAATTTCTACAAACAATATAATGATACCGGGATGATGGGTGTTGAATTAAAGAATAAACCCAGTACTTTAGAAGTCAATGAGGACTCCGATATAGTATATGTAATTTCAGATCATGATGTTTCAATTATTAATGGAACTACAAATACTAAAATTGACAAGATAATTCCTTTATTAGGACCGCTCTTGGAATTAGAAGTCAATGAGGACTCCGATATTGTATATGTACTAGCTGAACATGGCCTTTATTCATTAAATGAAAAAACTAACAGACTTTCTAATATCAGCATATCTGAACCACTCTCGAATATCGAGGTAAACGAGAATAGTAACATCGTTTATTTGACTTCAAAGAATTCTGATAGCCTGTTTGCAATCCATGGTCCTAAGAACAAAGTTGCGGTTGGAATTACTTTCAATATATCTCCATTAAACTCAGGCAAGATCATATGTGGCGATGAGAAAACCGAATATCCAATAAATCAATACTTGTACGAAGTACCCGGAATAACCTGTACAGCGAAGGCAAATAGCGGCTATGAGTTTATATCCTGGAACGAAAACATTGATTCAAACACTACAAGACCGCTGAAACCGTGCATAGAAGAATCCCATAGTTTTTTTGATCCAATCATAGAACCAATTCAAAAATCTTTGCAAATATACAATGATACTGCTACGACATCCTTTTGTATTACTCAATATGGTACATTTACTGCAAGTTTTAAAGCATTGCCTGCCCCCCTTCCTACCGAGTACTGGATTCCTCTATACGGTTTAGTTGTTTCAACCGTTATTGGTGCATCTATTCCAAGTATTATATTATGGGCTAAAACAAAAGGAGAAGTAAAAAAATCAAATCTTCACCATAATAGGATAAAATCCATATATGACGAAGGTAAGCGGGATGAACATGATTTGGAATCACTGGATAAACTCAAAAATGAAATCACTGATTCATTTTCAAAGGGCAATATAAGCCAAATTCGTTATTCAAATTTAAAGGATGAATTATCCGTACTTTATCAGGAAATTTTCATGAAAAAAGTTGATTCCATGGACGATGATAAAGGTATGGATCCTGCAATAAAGTTAAGACTTGTAAGAGAGATTAGGGATGCGTTTTCAAAAGGCAAATTAACGGAGCTCCACTATAATATACTTATGAATAAAATTACAGAGACGGAAAAATAGAATATACCGATCATTTATATAGGTATTTACCAACTTTAAGACCTAAATTTATCATTGTATTTGTTTAAACCTTTTAAATCCACGATCCAAACTGCACTTAAATTTGCATTCATTAAGTTATCAAGCACAGACTTAAATTAGAAAGTCCATAAAAAACATCACGCTTAATATTGGGAACGCATGTCCAAAAGTATCTTGTTCAAAAAATTTGGATTTACGATCAAGTTCTGTTGGTAATGATCTATTGTCTATATCTATTAAAGTGTCTAAAAATGGTTGGATATTTCTATGTCGATAGGATGATAGTTGAAGAGATGGATTGTATTCGATCTTGAATTATGAACACACTATCCCGAGACTTAGGTTAAATAAATATTTACAAATTATCATGTCTTTTCTTTAAAGAGTGTTTAAAAGACTTAGATTCAAATCCCGACTTAATTCTGAGTGTATTATTTAGCACCCAAAATTTTACAATTAAGGGTCTAGATTACGCCAATCAAATAACTTCCTTATGAAAGGGATTTGTTTAATGAATATATTTAAACAAAATACTATCGAAAAATCTGATAAATCTTTCATTTCCTAATACGTCTTCAGAAAGATAAATCCCAAAATCTATGACCTTACCTTTCTTATAGTTGTGCTCATATGTTGCAATTCTATAGTCAGGGAATTTATCTTGATAAATAGTCGGTATAGTTACATTGTAGTCAAGTAAGATTGTGACATTGGGATTAGTGATAAATTGTTCCTCGTGTTTTAAATAGCCAAAGGGGTTATTTCCAAATATAATCCCAGGGACCTGAGCATAATTGCTACCTACCCACTTTGATGTTTCATTTAGCCATCTCTCAGCAACACTGTTTTTTACGGCTTTTCCATCAAATTCCCAATTATGGCCCTTAACTAGAGTTATAGTGTTATCATCAGGATTATACTTTATCTCTGCGTAGAACATATTACTATATGGAAGGATCAAAATACCTCCATTTGCTACGAACTGTCTTAGGTAATTATACTCTTCCTGTGTTACATATTCTTGATGCTCTAAAATTATTGCATCGTATTTGTTGTTTGTAATTATATTGTCATTAAAAATATATCCTTTGTGTACATCGGTATCGGATATAATAGTAACATTTGCCTTTGGCATTAACCTAGCTATATGGTCATGAAGATAAAGTGTCCTAAAACCGGGCATTGATTCCGTATCAATTTTGCTTGTCAATAGGTTAACATGTTTTGTTGTGTTTTGATGGAACGAATCATTGTTGTAGAGATTGTATAATATATAAAATGAATTATCATAAGCGGTATTTGTATATGTTGGATCAACAAGTGCAATACTGATATTATCGAAATTATTTGAAAAAAAAGAGTTATCCGAGGATCTGTTATTTATATTTTCCATTGGAAAATAATTATCGAGGTTGTAGTCGAGAGTAGTATTTATTTTATTGGTTTCCTTCTCATTATTGTTTATTCCATATTTACCATTATCGGTATATGGATAGTCAATACTTGCTAAAAAAATCTCGTCATCAAAGTCAGAATACCCATTCCAGAGGATAAATGCTTTATTATCTACATCTGAGATTGCCACTTGAGGATTTGAAGCATTTGCATCTATATTAAATAATGTTGTTGTACTTTCCACATAATCATTTATTTGGTTATGAATCTCTTTGATACCGATGGATGATGAAAAATTTGAATTTTCATTTGTCCAAGCAACTAGAGCAGTATTATTTAATATGTCAAGTGAGGGGTCAAAGGAACTGTTACTATCATTGCTTAAGTTTATCTTGAAATTACATTCCTTTGTATCTTTTATGTTTATTACACAAAAATAAATGTCGCTATATCTATTTTGGTTTATTTCTTCCCATACTATGTATAATTTATCGTCGTTAGTTTTTATCGATGGATTAACTGACCACCCTGTATAATTGTTTAGACTTATAGTATCATGAAATGTTTGTCCTGAATTATCACTATATTTAAACATAGTATCTGTAAGTATAGGAAATTCGTCTTTTACAAAAGTCCCATTGGTCCATAAAACAAATACGTTGTTTCCTGACGATGCTATTTGTGCATTAAAAGATATCTTTGCAAAATTTGTTAAATAGATTGCTTTGCCAAATGTAGTTCCTCTGTCCATACTCTTTGCAAATGTAACTTCTCTTGTCTCATTTTCCATACCTTTGTTATTAATGGTTACCCAAATTGCATATACGTTATCTCCTTGCGTAGTAATTTTTGGAAAAAATGATATAGGATAATTTTCACTTAAACTGATGGCTTTTTTAAATGTATTACCTCCATCATCACTCTTTCTTAATACTATGCCTTCAGAAGAGTCATGCCATATCACATGTACATTAATGGAATTACTATCTATATCACTTGAGTTGTCTTTTGAAACCGATAGTTGGGGAGTCCCAGATAATCCGGTATTGTTGCCCAAGTTAATAGCTTTTTCAAATGTCTTTCCCCAATCAGTACTTCTCTTAAAAAAAATTTGACCATTATTATCTGGCGATTGTTCCCATATCACAAATACAAAATTATCTATTACAGCAATTTGATGGTCAAATGCTCCTCCGGGAATATTACCTAAGTTTATAATTTTTTCAAATGTTTTTCCACCATCGCTACTTCTTTTGAAGTAAACATCCCTGTATCCGGACGAATCGTCTAACCATATCATAGAGATATTTTTTCCAACTACCTCGAACTTTGGAAATTCGGAATGCCCTTGATTTGAACTGATATTAATCAGATAATCATTTTGAGACTCATTTATTCCATTTCCCCAATGATTGGAAATGTTGGTCCCTAGATTAGAATTAAAACCAAGGGATGTGTCACCATTGTTATAATTTGTTGTTGGTGGTTCAAATGCAAATAAGGAATAGGCAAATTCGAAGTGAAGATAAATGCAGTTTAATAAAAACAGTAAAACAATGCCAAGGGGAATTAAAGTAATATTCATCTTAATCTAACTGTTTATTTGGAACCATAAAAAAGAATGCTTTTTGTAATTGACTATTTGGTTTAATAATATCCATTTTTTCTGATTCTTGCAAATCATTGATTAAATCATCCAAAGTTACTTAAAAACTTATAAATTGCGAAAGACAACCAGAAAAAAATAGGTCCTGAAAGCAACAAATTCGTGACCCAGATTCACAATATTATGTGCAAAGAAAGATCCATTCAGAAGTCTGATTAGTGAGATTGGAAGTATTCGGACTTTTCCGGTTCAATATTTATGAAATCATCCCAACTAGTACTAGCAATCAAAATCAGATAGTTATTGCTAGGTAGAATTTCTCCAAAAATTCCAAAATAGATCAGTTATTTGATGATTGAAAAATAAGGACTATTGGTGTTCTCCGGGCCTATTCAGTCAATAATAATTTTTAGAGTCTAAAATCGGATCTAAAACAAAATTACCTGTGTAAAATATATCAAGTTATAAACATAAATTCATAAATTGACATAACTGTGAATGCAGAATAGGGATTAGAATTCCATACCTACTTAAAGACTTATGAATTCTAGTCAAAATATTTTTATTGATGTTTTGAAAAAATATTTTTTATCAAAAGGACTAGGGTTCAGATTGATCGAATACAACTAGAGGACTGGTAAGGAAATCATTTTCCATTCGAAAGTGAATTATCCACTATGTTATTGATCACGTATTTCTAATAGCCAGCTACCAAAATAGTATACTAGTTCTCAAATCTTTCGTATAACAGGCGTTCATTCTCCAAAATACATTTTTCCAATATTTGTTGTAGTCTGTGATATTTCTAAGTTCCAATGGAGACTTCAGGTGACTAAGTTACGTGTCAAAGGTAAACAATGGTTATAATAACAACCACATTATTTACTACAATGACAAGCACGAATTCAAACAGAGTAAAAAATAAGGTGATACTATCCGCGATTCTTATAACTGCAGTTGTTGTCACAGGAGTTTTTTTGGCAAGTCCAGTAATATCTTTTGTTACTGCAATTCAGTCGTCAAATACGACCATAAAAGAGAGTGGAATATTTAAAGATCAATCGCCAAAGATAAATGGGTCAATAAATATCTTTGAAAAAGCACATGCAGCCATTGAAAAAAATCTAAAAACAACTTTTGTACAAGCAGCAGACATAGCCTCAAGAGAATTAAACAATGACACGATTTTAGTAGCGGGTCATTTAGGGATAGACCAAGGATATTTAGTATACAAATTCTTCACAATAAATCCAACCACCCAAACAGGAATTTTGACTATCGTTGATCCGGGGAATGGTGCCGTCCTATATAAATCTGAGAGTCTACAGCTGCTGAATTTCCTTCACATTCTAAGCGATCAAGGCATGGGACATGGAATTTATGGATTTTCAGGCGAACATGGAAATAGCCAAGGACAGGGACAGGGACATGAAACACTCGGATTTGGACACTGGAAGAGCCCGTGGGGATTCCATGATCACGATGGTAGATTCGGTGACGGACCATGGCATTAATCACCAAAAAAAATGCAATGGTTACTGTAGTTAAGGGCTTTGACCACCATCCTGATGAAGATTGACCTGAATACACAAAATAGGCAAATACAAAAATTGAGAAATCAAATAGTAAAAGTCAAATTCTAATAATTCAAATACTGAATCGAATCTCTCATTCTTTATTTTAGTATCATTTTTTAGATAATTTAGAAATCAACATCATCAAGGTATCATGGTCTATGTTGACTCAATTAGCTTGAATGAATGATCTGCTTTTCCCTGCATCCTAGTAAGCATAGATCAGTTTTCTATATATTTTCATATTTTCTATTCAGGAAAAGATATACTGTATAGCAATCCTCTCCATTACGTCAGATGGTTTTGATGGCTGAAAATCTTATCCTTAAAGAATTATCCTTTTTATTTTACCTTGCCGTTTTTGGCATCGCTATGCCCATGCACTACAAAACAGGATGAACACGATCCGATCAAACCAGTCATAACCTCAAATATTCTCCCTCTTTTTTTGCAAGAGAATTCCAACCCCATCAACTTCATATCACGCTATTCATGTAGACGTATGTAACAAAATTAAAGGCCATGTCTTAAAAATAAATATTACTTTTCCGTCATTCATTTATCGTACTTACATCTTACCATTATCATGCGAAGAGAAAGCATACTATCAAAAATCATTCAAAGGTGGGATAGAGGACCGAAAACGAAAAGAAAGGAACAATCTTTGATTTTTACCTATGTAAAAGGAGGTTCGGGATAAAAATGGTAGTAGATGAAACAAAGTTACATGAATTTATTGGAAAAGTTGTTAATGAATGGGGCGCTGCAGAAGGCGCATTAATCACTTTTATCGGCGATAGACTTGGGTTATTCAAGGCCATGATTGGAACAGATGGGGTGACATCAGACGAATTAGCAAAAAAGACTGGAACACATCCACGAATAATAAAAGAATGGCTTGCTGCTCAAGCTGCCGGAGGCTATGTTATCTACGATCATATCAAAGACACTTATACCCTTCCTGAAGAACATGCTATGGCCCTCACTGATGAAAATAGTCCAGCATACATAGCAGGTTTTTACCAATCATTAGTTAGCCTTTTCAAAGACGAGGAAAAAATTATTGAGACCTTTAAAACTGGAAAAGGCCTTGGTTGGGGAGATCATCATCATTATTTGTATGAAGGTACAGAGCGGTTCTTCAAACCAAACTATGTAGCAAACCTCACAAGGAATTGGATTCCAGCATTAGATTCCATCGAACATAAGCTTAAGAATGGAGGAGCTAAAGTAGCAGATGTTGGCTGTGGGCATGGTGCCTCAACAATTCTAATGGCAAAAGCATATCCAAATTCACAATTTATAGGATTTGACTCGCACAAACCCTCTATTGAAAGGGCCAGAGAGCAAGCTGAAAAGGAGAATCTACAAAATCTAACGTTTGAAGTAGCACGGTCTACAGATTATCCAGGAGATGATTATGATCTGGTAGCTTTCTTTGATTGCTTCCACGATATGGGTGATCCAAGCGGAGCTGCAAGACATGTTCTACAAACATTAAGGAAAAAAAAAGGGATATGGATGCTCGTAGAACCTTTTGCAAATGATAAACTTGAAGATAATTTGAATCCGCTTGGAAGGGTCTTCTATTCGGTATCATCTATTGTTTGTGTTCCTGCTTCGTTAAGTGAGAATGGACCAGCCTTGGGTGCACAAGCAGGTGAAAAGAGAATATCAGAAATAATAAAATCGGCAGGGTTTTCAAAATTCCGTCGGGCAACCCAAACACCATTTAATTTGGTCTTTGAAGCAAAACCTTGACCGGTCATTTAACTATATCAATGTAGGATCGACAAACCATTTTCTTCTATTTTTTTGTCAATAGATTTTTGTTACCTATTGAGAGTAGAACCTATAGACATAAAAATTAGGAACATTTTACAAATTATCTAACTGAGATGGGTTGGTGCTCATTACAATCTCTTATGAAGACCGCTTGTCGCATTGTTATTGAAATTATTCAAAGAATGACCACAGTTTATAGTCAGTTCCGAAATTCACATTCTCGTAGATCTGTCAGACTCCGCGTTATATTGGTTACTCGGATTATGGAGAAATATTTTCTATCGGACAGTATTTAAAAAAATGTTGCCGTTCTAGGGTCTATTGTTTAAAGATCACCGGATAGGTCCATTATTTGCTAACTTTAATAAGGTCCAAATGTTGTGCCATTGTCACTACTCACTCTAACCACAGGATCATTGCTTGTTTGGTTTCGTTCCCACCACGTAATTATTACATTATTGCCACTTGCGGCTATCTCAGCATTAACAGAATCTGCATTTGTAGTATTGCTTAAATTAATCTTGTCTGAAAATGTTACTCCAGTGTCATTTGAATATCTAAACAATACTTCTGAGCTGTTGTTTAGTATATTCTGATCATTAAACCACACAATATATACATTCTTACCTGAAACAGCAATTGGTGCTTTTTTATCAATTTCAATTTGTGCATCTAATTCTTCATCATTATCATTATTATTAATATTCGAATTATCATCTACTTGGAATACGTCCCTAAATTGCTCATCTTTTTCCTGTATTGCAGCTTCATTGTCATTGTCATTTTCATTTTCTTGTTGCTGAGAGTTAAATTGCGATTGTCGTTCAGGTTGAATGGTAGTAGACCCAGATGCTTCTGGTGACTGCTGAGAGTCTCTTTCGGGTTGAACGGTGGGCTCATTGGATATCTCTTTTGTTTGCTTTTGTAAGCCTTTGGTTGCGTACAAATCGAGTACCATATTCGTTGTTGAGCTACCAATTACTACCAGCAATACAAGTCCGACAAGGATGAAAGCTAAAACCTGACTCATAGTCGGTTCAAATGAATTGCAATATTTAAACATGTATTTCATTAGGAGATGTTAATTCAATTTCGTTAAAGTTAAGTTTGCAGAATGATTCAAATTTCATAATTAAATCTTGTTTTTCAAAATCATTAAGTTACAAAAACAGCAATCATTGTTCAGTGTAATTTTGACTACTGATGAGATAAATTCATCAAATCGTGAATCTCATGGAGTGTATAATCATTTCCGTCACGACTAGGAATTTTCAATATTCTAATAAAGTATACTGGTCAAGTTATTTATGATAAAGAAGGAATGGAATTACAAGATTTATCATTTCTTGTGATGAAAAATCATCATAATTACAACCACAAAGTATCACTAATCCAATCTGCTTGCCAGGATTAAATCCTATAATACTTGTGTAACCGTCTATCGAGCCAGTATGCCAAATAACTACTTTTCCAAAATCCGTTGTTACTGTCCAGCCTAAACCTATGTAGTCCTTTAGTGATTTATTTTCAGAAGATTGGCCAAATGAATTTCTTATCAAATGGGTTTCCTGAATGGAATCATTAACTTTAGTTTGTATTAATCCGAGATTTGCTGACAAATATTTCAGTAAATCATTGGCTGTAGAATACATTGCGCCGGCTGAGTGAATTGTCTCTGGAATAAACTCCAAATTAACCTCTTTTCCGGCTATATGACCTTGTGCAAATCTAGATTTGATATCCTCAGGAATCGATATTTCTGAAGCATTTATGCGCATGCCAGTGCTGTCCATCCCGAGAACGTTCAGGATTCTGTCCTTTACAAGTTGGTCAAACGAAACGCCGGCCCCTTGAGACAATACATGGCCTAATAGACCCATCCCTATGTCCGAGTAGCTTGCTTTGGTTCCTGGCTGTGTTGATAACGTCGAATTTGACACAAAGTCATAGACTTGCTGAGGAGTGTAACTATGGTTTCTGACAGCCAATTGGAAAATCGGGCATGCCCGATGTATGTGTTGCAAGATCCTCCAGTGTTATCTTGTGACCATTAAACGATGGGACTGTCACCCTGTCAGCCGGAAGATATTTTTCAACAGGATCGTCTAGCTTGACCAATCCCTGATTTACCATATCTGCCAAAATGATAGCCACAGATGTTTTTGATATGGATGCTATATCAAATACAGTATTTCCATCAACTGTTGATGGGTTGAAATTTGATATGTTACCATATCCGGAAACTTGTGTTCCATTTGGAGTTACAACACCAACAATAATTGGTACTGAAATATTAGAAGTATCTCCAGATAAGCTGTGATCAAATACTATTTCTTTAAACTGTTCCAAAAGTGCATTTGATACGTCATTTCTTTGAGAATATTGAGAATTATTCGATAGTACGTCTTGCCCATGCTGACTATACGCCAACTGGAAATGATTTTGAAAAACATATGAGAAAATAAGAAATGATATGAAGACCATAGCCATCATGAATGAATATACAAATAGTTTTCTGTAAGGCAAATATATTTACCATTTCCTTGGATACATATAAAAATTCATAATCTCGTAATTTCTTATGAACCTTCTTCATATAGAGAAATTATGGATTTGTCTAAATGCATTGGGACCTCGCTATCGCAAGTACCTATTGCTTTGCGGCAAAGTCATCTAGAAACAAGAATATTTAGACATAAGATATATAGTAAAAATATACCATTTTCGATCATCAATTGACACCTATTCCCTATTTTTCCTTTAGAAGTATTATAGTGGGATCTATCTCACTAAATTTTTCGGCCATGTCGTTAATCAAGACGTATACTGATGAACCGTTATCTGTATCCAACAATGTAGATCTGATTACTCATGGTTTATTGAAAAATAGACTATATCAAAATTGATGAAATAGGACAATAGTAACCTTTGGATCCATATGAGTGAATACTTAAGAAAGATACTAATCCTTTGACAATGGAGCAGGTTCAATATTGTATCAGACCTTCATAGACCAAGGCTATGGATTATTAAAGCATTGACAAGAACATGATCATTTTTAGATTGAAACCCACACCTGAATTGCATAGATTAGAATCCAACTCTTGTTGCCTTCAGAAAAATAATCAATTTCAAGAATAATTTCATCTTTAACAAGACTGTCTTTAACATCATAAGATAATGACTAATAGAAATACTAAAGGCGCTAGTATCAGTTTTTTCTTTCCATCTGGTTAATACAAACACAGGTAGAAAGTTAATTCCCTCATCATTTTTGAATGTCCAGATCATACCTCGAAGGTCTGAATGACTTTCTAACAACAAATAGTTTAAAACCAGTTCGGAAATAAAAGGGATTTCTGAGGATTAATGTAATTGAAGATTTTAATCAGACGGTTAAGTAGGAGACAATATCTTACTTAGTGCGGATCTAATCAAAGCAATTGCACAATGTAACTGATTAGATCCAAACTAGTAACTCAAATTTGGTTATAATCAGATATTAGAGTGAATTTAGTATATAATCTGATTGTTGAAAAGTGGAGTACAATATATGTAAGAAAGTTTCTTTCTCTTTAGTAATAATCCTGTTAAGGGGAACAGATTAATTATCTAAATAAGTTATTCTCCTAACATTATCTATATTTCTTTTTATTTTGGTCTTTCTGAACAATTAAAATTGGGAACAAACTTATCAAAGTTAGGCATGTTAGTATATTCTTCTTTTATTCTAGAGGCATTCGATAGAAAATTATCTCTAATGAGGTCTAACTGATGCATCATTGATTTCTTTGATTCCTCATTCAGAGCTAAAAAATGTGATTCCACTTTTTCAATATTGCTTACTATCTCGCTATTACCAAACATGTTAGAATAGTTTTTCATTATAGATGCATTTGTTTCGATCATTTGTTTCTGCTGAAGGTATGCATTTTCAATTATATTTTTAAATTGAGTATAATTTAGTTCGATCATTTGTTTCTGCTGAAGGTATGCATTTTCAATCATATTTTTAATTTTCTCATTGTCAGTCATTATATTTAGCCTGATTTTGGTTTTGAAAATAATTATATAAATATTGTTATTTCTTAAGGTATTAATCAATTCATTGTCAAAATTCTATAGAAATTTGATATAATTGTTTCATCAATTATAAGAAATGCACCGAAATTATACTACTAATCATAACATATTTTGAAATACACTACTAGGTAAGGACAGAGGATGATTGATAAATGCTAGATTCTAATAACCGAATTACCTCAATGGACGATATCGTGCCACTTGAGACAAATGAGCTCTTAATTGAGTTCATGAAATGCGTGTAAAAAAATGGTAGAAATCAAATTTGAATAAATAGTAACAATAAGAATGAAATCCCCCCCAGTCGTTGAGTTTATTGCAATTAAATTGCTATTTTCTTGCCAATAACGATAGAGTTTTGTGACATGACATGGGTATATGGTAAGACGATAGAAGAAGAGTGTAAAATACAAAATAGTTGTTGATAAGCCAAAAGTAGAGGAAGTACACAGGCCTTTAATCGCATATTAAAATTCAATAAAGTCCGCCTAAAGATTAATAGAAAAGAGATAACAGAGACCATAATACAAATTATTTTAAAAGTATAAAGATATATAGTGAAGTAGCAGGTATACGAATCGGCTAGAAAATGGTGTCCTCTGAATTGCGACCACCCAAAAATCACTTAGATTATAGATTACTATAGGAGGAGAAACAAGAACATCCTTCGAAAATCTGGGTAGAAGATGAAGTACCACTAGAAAGTTACAAACCAATGCATTAATCATCATGGTTGAAACTATTAGAAGTAACCATTAATTTACCTAAAGTAGTAATGTTAATTATTGTTTTACCTCTTTCACCTTTATCTACGTCGACTAAACCTAAATCTGCTAATCCTTTATTTTCTTTTCCACCCTGCACATGATAGCTTAAAAGTGGTTTTCCGTAGCCTGAAATTTGTTCCAACTCTTCCAAGCTACTTACCATCCCGCCTATGCGATCAATACTTTTTAATATGTTTAATTTGGTGTCTGATATGATTTCGCTGTAGCTGAAATTGAGAACTGGCCACATTAGAAGCATGGTGTTACCATGATCCATAGTAAAAGCCTTTATTCCATTAATAAATGCTGATGAGAGTGCTGCACAAATAATTAATTTATCGCCGGAACTTGCATTCATTAGTATATCATGATATTCCGTACTTTTCCTTGATAATATCTCATTAACTTTTTCAATGGTATCCTTTACAACATTTTCCTTCTCAACAAGAATTATTTCTGAGCCAATCCCTATTATTGATTCAATCTTTTTGGAATATTTGATGGCTTTGGATTCATCAATTGAATAACATAATAGTATCAGTCGGTGAATCGGAAAATTTTGAATCCCCAATGCTATCCCATCCTTATCCTCGTCGCCAAAGGTAGCAATCTGTAGGGTCTTCATTCTATGTTTTCTAATAAAACTCACTCTGTTAAAAAATGTTCGTATTCTTTCTAATTGAATTTGAATTTACTAAACTTCTTTTAACTTAAATTAAGCAAATTGTACCAATTTTGGGCGAGGTCAATAGCCTACCCTTAAAGGTTATCATTAATTTTATGGTTTATTTTTCACAAAAAAAAACTTCTTCCTACCTAAATATTGGCTCACTAGTCTACACCTGGCAAAATGCCGGATCAAGCCTACAGATTAATATTTTGATGGACAGGGATACTAACATAAATGCTCTCATCGATATAACATTATGTAGCTATTTTAGATCAATCTCTAAGAAACATGTTTCCATTCTAGGGGCTTTATAAAGTTATTTTCAATTAAGATTGGTTGAATTATCAAGACTTTTGACGTGGACTATTTTTCAATGCCAAATATCTCTTCTGATTTTTATCATTTTAGATTTTTATTGCATAAATTTTGAGAAAAGATTGGTATGGGATTTCGTAAACTCTGATTTTTTTAAAAAATATCACAACAAACTATAAAAATCGTTTTTGAAGTAGGCAGGACTGAATATGTAGCTTCATAAATTATCAAATATCGCTCACATATGAACGACGTATGCATTACTTCTTGTAATAGCGATCATTTTGGGTCAAGTGAAAGTTTACTGAAAGAATGGAAAAACTATATCTTCATAAGTAAATTTTCCAACAAAGCCCTGCGGGACTTATTTTGCTCAGAGGGAGGTAGCCAAAAAGACGATACTGAAGGACAGCTGTTTGCTGATAGCAATAATACAACCTTGATACATGATTTTATACCCTCTGATTGGACAATATGAATATTAACAAGATAGATCAAAAAGGATCTATTTCAGACGTAGATATGAATAAAGGGTTGTCACGAGAGTTTCGTGAACTACTCGACACATTAAAGGCTCGATTTGATAAAAACATGGAACGTCATTTGGGTATGGAGTGGCCAAAAGTACAAGGAAAGTTGGAAGGGAATAATGAAAAACTATCGTCACTCAAGAAAATGGAGAGTACCGGCGGTGAACCGGATGTTGTTGGTTATGACAAGAAGACTATTGAATACATTTTTTATGATTGTTCACCCGAGAGTCCAGTTGGCCGTAGGAATGTTTGTTACGACCGTGGAGGTCAGGAGGCAAGGAAAGCATTCAAGTCAAAAAATAACGCCATTGACATGGCAGCTGCCTTGGGAATTGAACTATTAACTGAAGAACAGTATCGAGAATTACAGAAGCTTGGAAATTTTGATACTAAGACATCAAGTTGGGTAAAAACACCTTCTGATATTAGAAAACTCGGCGGCGCCCTCTTTGCTGATCGTCGCTACGACAAAGTCTTTGTGTATCACAACAGTGCACCTTCCTACTATAGCGTAAGGGGTTTCCGGGGCTCGATAAGGGTCTAAGTTTGAATTTTGATTATTATTTTTGCTCTCCACTATATGAGGAGGATCGCATGAATAATGGTTTGGTTTATGAAAAGTTACAAGTATGATTGATTTTTCTTCGCAAAAGCAAATCCTTTGCTACATTAGATTATCATTATGCAGAACAATGAATGATTTTTTGGATTTCATTCCTAATAAAAAACGGTTATCTATATCGTAATATTACCTAGTTGTTGGTTCGTGCAGGATCTCATAGCAATAAATCAAGTACTCAAATCAAGAGTTTCATGAATATATGATTTGGCACTTTCAAATAATGAGATCAGCAGAGGGTACTTAATATATCGATCTCTTTCTCAACTATAAGCAATTCAATTTTATCCGTTGTATATTTTAGTAAATTCCTGCATGCTTGAATTTGTGATAATAGCAACTGTTTCCTATCAATACACAAGCTATGGACTGGTTCAGAAAAGACATATACCACCCTTTTATTATCAATACAACCACAAATTTTTGCCTCGCATATTAATTGATAATCAGTAATAGAAATATTCATATTCATCACTCCACCTATCGATGCACCTGATTGGGTTAGTTCTATGTACCACCGTGGTAATAGTATGGTAGATTAGAATCATTACTATTCAAAAGTTTCAATTTTTGCTCAAGTAATTTTTGTATTAGTACTTCAGCATAATTCTCTATAAGCAATGGCTTACTAATATTAATTGCATCTTTTTGCACTGACTTATCCTGTTTCGCATCCTCAGAACTCAATTCATCTGATTCCGTTGATCTTTTACGTTCGTTACTACTATCTAACGTATTTAATCTATCATGATTTAGATCATTTTGTAACGATAAGAGGTCCTCGTTCGAATTTTTAGTCAATTCATAATTATATGCTTTATTTTGTCGAGTTTTTAGTTTTGGAATTCTTGTTATTATTTTGTCCATGGATAAAATTTATAGCAAAGATATAAAAAAGGTAAAGGAATGTAGTTGAGAGACCATGTAACATTATTACTGCTTCTAATAACTAAACTCATGAAATCTCTAATCGTACTCGTAACTGTTGTAATCGAGGACAAAGATATTAACTATCACTTTGACTTTATTACCAAAACTCACAAAGTAAGCAGTAAAGACTTTTTTTGTACCAACCAATATTATGAAAGTGCAGAGATTTATTTTTTCATATGTTATTCAAACCATTAATTAGCTACAGGTTGAGATTATGAATGGGATATGAAGAATAGTTACCTCGACAGGAGATATCGATAACTGAGTTAATTGATATTAGAACTATATTGCCTTATTACTTTTATACATAACTAACGAAATAATATTTGTAAAAAATAATTGAAATCTTTTGATTCATTAAAACGGGGAAGTCACGTGTTTGTAATATGTTACTCTAGGGAAATTGAATTGTGTGATTTTCAATCCTTCATTAAGAAAGGTATAGACCATAATGAATTGGTAATTGTTTTTTTGGAAGACTGCTCAAAAGATAAAACCTATGATACGGTGAAACGGTCAGCAAAATTCCTAAATGATGAGATTCTTAAGAAGAAAGGTAGTATAATTTTCAAACCAACGGAAGAATGGTATCATCCAGATAAGTGCCTTAATGCGGAGATATTCCTTAAAAAATGGGAGATTCTGATTGCTAATGCTATAAAGAATGGTAAAGAAGGCATTAGGATCTTCGTAGAAACAAATAAATTTTTGAGGGAAAGACTTGATAACGCCTTAATTAACTATGACAAAATACTAGAGGATCTGTTTGATTTTCCCATAACTTCAATGTATGTTTACAAAAATAAAGACTTAGAAACGATGACCCCCCAACAAATTGCAATTTTGAACTCAAATCGCGGATACCATCTAAATGAGTTAGTGGTCTGACATCAATTCAGTCAGTAGTCATTCGGAGTTATCCAAATAATGACTAATCGTTATTAATTACAAAAGAAATAACATAGCCAACTATGTTTGGCTTTTGAGTCAATTTTGATACTAGTAATTAAGGATTACTAAACTGAGTAATTATATAGGATATGTAAAAACAGTAATATTAATACCAAATCAACTATACTACTTAATCAACAAGGACTTTAATGGGATAGAGAATGGGTATAAAAAGAAAGAAAAGATTATCTCCAGAGTATACTATATTATCCATTCTAGAATACCTTTGTATATCCTCAAGGGATACACCCATATCAAAGTACCACATTATTAATAAATTACCCGGAATTAAGCAGCAGAGATCAGATAGAATTAACGATCTAATGGAAGAGTTAGAAAATAATGGATTCATTCAATCTATTAAAACACCCAATTCAACATTCTACAAGATAACGGAAAAGGGTGTAGAAGCCTATGATAAATGGATAAAATCATTTCTAGATTTTTCCAGGTCAGTAAATAAATTGAATTCGGATCTTGATTAAGTTTAGTTCATGTGCTAACAGAATATCATCATACTGAATTCATGATACCAGGTTTCTCGATTATGATTAGGTAGCCTATCGATTTGTTTGAATAATTTTTAGCATAATCCATTGCTTCACTTGTAATATCATTTCCGACTAATAATGCCAGTCCAACATATTTACTTGTAGCCTTAGAATATTCCAATACTGATCTTACGAATAACTTGATCTCATTAGTATCAATTGTATCGGGGTTGGTAACTATCTTTCCGACAACCGTACCATATTCATTGAGTTTATTAACGACAAAGTCGTTATCGTCACCGCCATCTTTGGACATAATCTTATCACCATCGATTAAAACATCAAACATGATATCTTTAGAAATCCCCTGGTCAAAGAAAGAGTCAATATTATCTTTATTTTTGGAGATATACTTTTTAATGGGTTCTCCAATTTCACCAATATTCTCAATAATGGAAAAGAAGAGAGTTTTTTTATCTAGATTTGAGAGACCGATACTAATTAATGATCCAATAGAGTTTTTTTCAAAAACATAGGCCCAATTATCTAATTTCTTTCGAGTATTTAGAATTATTCTTAACAGGAATACGATAATTCCTATGGCTATAAACGCTATTAAAGAGAGAACAATATCATATTCATCTTCAGGTAAAAACTTGATATATCCTTTAACAGCTGCGGTATCTATAAAAACTAATAATGCAAAGGCCACTAACACTGACAATAGTACATAAAGAATACGTTCTATGGAGTGAATTGAATATACAGCTTTTTGTGAATATGTTGTTATGAGTGTAGGAGAAAAAGTATTCAGATCTGAATTGTCCTGGTTGTCGAAAATTTTCATTAACTAGGACATTAGTTGTTTAAAGAAAGTATATAAATTAAATAGTAACTAAATTACGGTAGTGAGATTATTATCAAAACTTCAGTAATCTTGGGCTTGGTACTTCAAAATTAGTTTTAGCATTTGAACATAGTATTCTTGCTCGTAATATGTCAATTAAGTCTTTGATTATTCATGAATATTGCCTTCAAATAGATATTAATTTAATTCAAACTGAGGAAGGTTAGTAGTAACCATACAAGATACATTCTATGAGAATACCACCTATTATTTATAATTTATTGTCAGTGCTTATTATACTGACTTTGACAGTGTTAGAATATTGAAAAAACAGGCAAGAAGATTGACACCTAAATACTTCAATCAAGATATTTCGGATTCTCAAATGAGTAAACCAAATCTACGGATAAGATTTTTCTGAGAATATAGATCCTTTTTAATTATTGACGAAAACAGAATCGGTTGATACCGCGATAGATTTGATGGACTAAATTAGAATACATAAACTTAATGACAGATTTTATGAACATCCAAGAAAATCACGTCCTTAATTTGTCTTAATTATGAAAGACAATCTTCTATAAAGAGAAAATCAAGGCAAATAATTCCTATATAGTAATTAATTTAATGTTGGTTCACATATAATAATATACTTTTATAAAAGCGTGTAGGCTTTGGCGCAAGCCAATAAAGGTCTTCAGATAGCATAACAGATCTCAATACCAAGACCCAATACCTACAAATGCAAATTGTGTTTGCAGTTGTATTTTAATAATAGCGATTTTATTAATTTTCAGAGTACTTGTGATTTTTTCATGAAGGAAAAAAATACACAAAGTTGATCTTGAACCATATTTGCACTCATGTATAATGCATCCAATATCAAATCATGATCCCTATAGGAATCTATTTTTATGCCAGATAGCACTTATTGTGTATATTAATGCTTATGTGAGTGAAATGGCTTTTGAATTGTGAAGTGTGAATTTTGTTCCGATTCCGTTTGATTATGCATTTAGACAAATTGATGGATCAAAGAACCATGTTGTGTGTCTAGCAGAATTCATTCGAGAGATCTTCAGAATGACTATTGATATTATATGATTTCAAAAAAAATGAAAATGGAGTAGTTGATTTATTCGTTAGGATAAGCAATCTCCATAGGTTTTAAAAAGGGGTAGGTGTTCACATCCAATCTAGGGACCAGTAATTCCTTTGTATAATTTAAATTCTATTGGTCTAGACACCAAATCTTGTATCTTAGCTCTCAAAGCTATTGATTCCTGACTGTTGTAATGTTTATCATAAGATTCTTTGCTATCCCAAACTTCATCAAACAACAATTCATTTGGATTTTCCATTGATGAATTAAATGTATAGACTACATTGCCTTCTCTTTTTCTTGGTGGATCAACAAGGGGAATAAAAAGGTCTAATAACTCTTGCTTCTTCCCTTCCTTTGCATTAATCAATACTATTACTCTTATTTGAGAACTCTCGGTGTTTGAGTGCATTTGCATAAAATATTTCATATCATGTATTAAACTTTTCCATAACATCCGGATATAATATAAAAAAATGTTCGTCCATTTCCGTGATTCACAAAAATAAAGACTAAAAGATAAATCAATTCGCTTAGGAGAGGATGTTATACCTGCTCATCTAAAATTAGAATAAACCCGCTAGTGCATATCCTTTATTTCAAATCTTGTTGTGAAAAATGGTCATCTGTGATAATAATATAGGACGTAGAGAATAACAAATTTGATTAGCATCCATTTAGAATGCTTTGAATCAGATAAACCCTGCTAAAAGATTTTTTAGTTATCTGAAGATACCTAATATTTTTTAAAAATTTTTATCTTAATACATGATCAATAGATACTTCGTAATATCCGCATATTCTTATTATTAATATGTTACTAAATATAAATACATGTCCAGAATGTTGCAAATTACCTTATTTGGTATTTAAAAACTTATTAGAGTAGGGGTCAAATTGTAAAGTATCACGACCCTTACCATCGTTAAGACCAACTATTTCATGGTCTACGAAAAAGAACAGGTCGATTTACCGATTTGCTGATATATGCCCGAGAGCTGAAGTTTGATTTTACTCCGTTTGGCCTTGTGCCGTAGAGGTACGGTACTATCCCTTAGCTTTACATGCAGTAACCTTGTTGATCATACAATCCCTATTAGGTTGATCAAATAGATAACATTTGTTTTGCGCAAACATATCAATAATAGTAATTGTTCTAATCGCTCCCGTGACAGTAACAACAACCGCGCTTATAATAATCATAATATTCTATTTATCATTTAACTGATCGAAAATATCATTATTTTGTGCATGGGTTATTTTATTGAAACTTATCAGTTTAATTGGACAGCTATAACCAGTTAAAAGAAGGATAATAAATTATTATCCAGAGAATTAACTAACATCCCAAAACAAATGACTACCACACACCGAAAACAAGAAGATCGCAGAAATAAATTTTAAAGCACTGGCAAGTATTATTGAAGTATAGTTCCATTTAATACATGGGATCAATCTTTGGTGTGGCTTTTTTATCATTTCAGACTTAATGAATTGATTAGGAGAATAGAATGTAGTAAGATTAGTATGTTGTTAACAGGAACTAAAAGCCAGAAGAAATCCACAAAATACTATTAATCGAGTATTCTGGATGTCAGGTATTGACCTATATGACCATCCATTCTTCTATATCCTCAATGTAAGGTCGGGTAAATAATTCAGATATTCAAGATGATTAAACCTGAAATAGAATATCAAAATGTTTTTTAACATGTTCAAAGTATATTTGATTACCATAGCCGAAACACTTCCATTAGGGTCTTACACTTTCTCGGGTGTAAGACCTTAGTAGAATTTCATTTTTCAAATAATTGTCCTTGGCAAGAGGTTTGAAGCCGATTTCTCACAGCATTGGGTTTTAAGAAATTTTTTGAATAGCATGACCAATATGTTTGAAATTTGTCTTGGGTAAGAAATATTGCTTGATAATGATATTATAGTGAGATATAATTATTGTATTAGGTCTCTCTTTGTTCTAGTCCTCCTTTAAATTTCTCCTTGAAATAATATTTACTCGAAAACATTTTCATGGTTACTGGAATTCTATTCAAAGCATTTATCAACATCTACCATATTGACTAGACTTATTCGAAGGTTATTTCTTATTTTGATAATCTGATGATCAATTGATGACTTTTGACATGACTCAATTAAGTAGTTTCTTAGATGAAATAGATTAAGTGGTATTATTGACTCTTGTTGCCTAAATGCTAAACCGGGGAATCTCAAAATGTGGATAGTGGAGGTAAAGATATAGTTATTGTTATAGTTATTACTAATCTTATGAAATCATTAACTTTTTCTTGCGCCGACGATTAACTATTATTTCGTTGCTATTTTCATTTTGGTTTTCCTGATTTTGTTCTTCACCTACTATTGTGATACCTTCATTATTTTTTTGTCTCTTTTTTATCATAGGATTGGTAGCAATATCAATTGATTTTTCTGAATGTTGTTGTTCAGAAACTTCCTTTAAAGTATCATTTGAATAAACTGATGAAGGAGAATTGATCACATAGTGTCTATGTCTTTTTTCTACATCTTTATTGTCCCCTTTAAGGACCTTTTCTATTTCTTTTGCCAAAATCTTTTTGACTAATTCTTTGAGTTTATCTGTATCAGGACCAGGTGGATATGTGGCCAGTAAATATTCAAATATTTTCATGTACTCGGCTACTTTGTTGCGATACTCCTCCTCAGATGGTTTGTGATTTCTTGTTATCTTAAACCATGTAGTTGCACATTGAGCAGGATAAGCTTTTGCAAGTTCTTCTATTACGCGCTCCATTTCAAAGAAGTCTAGCATAAAGATAATCTCCTATAGAAAAGAAAAATTGGAATATCTTCCTTTCTTCTCAATTTACATATTATGTGTTATTGTACTATTTATCCTCTCATGTTGGGCTTGGTATAGAAACAATACAATCCAATTGAAGTTGAAGCCAAAAGTAATCTCATCACATAGAGCTGTAAACCAAATGTTTTATGTGTAAAAAGTAATATGCGTTATTTGGATCCAGATCTTGATGCAAGATAGAATATATGAAAAGAAAAAACAGACAATTCTGAGATTTATCAAAAAACATAGAAAAGTGGACCATTCATTTATTCTAAATGAAGTCAATATCGATTATGACACTTTAATGAAGATAATTTCTGAGTTACATAGTGAAGGACTATTGGACCCTAAATTAAGTTAGGTTTAGGATGTAACCCTTAGGTGTACCTTAGAAAGTAGGTCACTAAGAAGATTTTACCAGCTTTGAAGGACTGATAGTGAGATAAACCTCTATCCAAATTACCAAACCATCAGATCCAAACTTTACAGGATTCCACTATTTCTAATGGTTGCTTTTTGTATACTATTTGTCTAATCTCTCATTAACCGTATTTTTCTCAGCCTTTACCAATAGAATCTCCATGATAGAATTGATATAGATGAGGAAACCCTTTGATCATCTCTCTCGTTTTGTAGCTCCTAAAAAAATGGGTAAAAATAGGATGATTTGTAGACCTGTATTCACAAAATACCTGCGAAATCCCTTACCACCTTATGTTTGATAATTGCATTTCGAATCGTAACTTCTGTATTTCCGACATTGGATTAAATTCCACTCTCACGTAATTTCGCAGAGAATCTGATGTTATGGTTTGATATTTGTATGAATATTTCTTATATCTAGGATTGTCAGTCATCATCGACCAAATTACATGGGTTATGTCCTTCTAGTTCTCAAAAAATAAAATTGGTTATAGAGAATATACTGATATTATAAGCAGAGGTTTCCAGGTTGAACAGTAAAAAATCAATACTAATTACATCACCATAAAAGGATAGACATCTGAATTAGCCATTCTCAAGTGTATTCGCCTAGTTAGTCTGTTCCCCAAGGATTATCTATGACAAACTTCCAGGATCCATCGGATTGTTGACGTAACACATCTGTGGATTTGGAATACATATCGACAGGGTTCCCATCAGGTCCAGTTCCACTACAAGACCATTCGGTAGTAACCAATGCAAGATCGCTTGCTTGAAGTACCCTCTTTACTTTTAAATCCAG
Organism: Candidatus Nitrosocosmicus oleophilus; assembly: GCF_000802205.1. Classification (NCBI taxonomy): domain Archaea; kingdom Thermoproteati; phylum Nitrososphaerota; class Nitrososphaeria; order Nitrososphaerales; family Nitrososphaeraceae; genus Candidatus Nitrosocosmicus; species Candidatus Nitrosocosmicus oleophilus. The sequence continues at coordinate 2,493,409 of NZ_CP012850.1, forward strand.
CTTACCCTTTAGGTCGATAAAATTACGCAGGCATTGACGTATGGATTCAGAATTATTTACGAGTTGGCCAGGCTGTGGCGCAAAACATGCATCAGCCTCATAGAGTGTCATGAGGGAATCCAAGTCTCCCGAGGTTATGCCTTCAACCACCGAATTTAATACATCTCTGGGTGTCATTTTTTTAGACATCAAGTTTTTTTTGTAATAGTTGGTTTTAAGTTTATCAGAAAAGAATAACCAGGAGTCAACTAAAAGACAATTGCAGATGAGAGTCATATTCTTTTGTTTTTTCCACTAGGTACGGAAAGCAATTCTTCATTATTGTCCATGTAACATCTTATAATTTCACATAAAAACAATTTAAGATTCAACCATTTCATATCAGTATTCCTATCATGCACCTGAAGCAATATTCTCTGATACGCTATATAGAGCTCCTTGGCCTCCATCTGCCCTACTATAAGTTAGTATATACAAATTGCCATCGGGCCCTGTTTCGATATCTGTTATTCCTTTGAATCCACTGCCCAAAGTTATGGAAGAAATCTCATCTTCATCTGATGCAATTAAGTCATTTGCGATATTTGGATTATCAAAGTGTAAGCCAGTTCTATTCTCATTTACTTTAAAGAAAAACAAACTGCCTTCAGTTATATCACCCACGAATATGTTGTTTTCATATTTTTTGCCCAAATTATCTGACTTAAAAAATTCTATGTCGGTAACTCCTCTTGATTGTTCCCAACTCAAAAGGGGATCATTATAATGTGATCCCTGATAGTTAACCAGATCATTTTCTGTTACCCCTGCTGAATTTGAGATTGGTCCCATTAATTGTTTCCAACCGCTGTTAAATCCTGCTACGACCAAGTTTAATTCATCATAGAGATCTTGACCATTTTCTGCATCCCACAACTTTGCAGTGATTGGATCAAAATCAAACCCAAAACTGTTTCTTATTCCATATGCATAATACTTTGCCAAAGGATTACTACCGCTGTCATTTAGACCTATGAAAGGATTATTAACTGAGGGTGAGCCATCATTCGGATTTATTCGGAAGATAACTCCGCTATCATCAGGTTCAGGTCCCCCTTTAATATTCTGTAATTGTCCCTCTCTCTGAAGTTCACCGATAATTGCATAAAGTTGGTTATCAGGACCCATCTTAATTTTTCCTCCTTGGTGGTTTGTTCCCGGTCCTGCTGGCAAGTCCAAAATAATACTTGGATTTGAAAGAGATTGCCCATCAAATGTATACTTATAAACTCTATTTCTTAACTCATTAGTGTCCACTGACTCTTGAATATTTTGGTCTATTTGGGTACCAGATTCAGTAACATAAAGGAATACACTATTCCCTGCAGTACCATTATTTCCTCTCCTAGAGTCATCAAGAATATGGTTGTCAATCGTCAAACCCAAAAGCCCCCTTTCATTCTTGCTGTTAACATTGCTTAGTTCCAATAAGGGTTCTAAAGTGGTTGGGTTATTGAGATTCAATTTTGATACAATCCCCTCCTTTTGTGCTATTATTATTGTATCGTCTGTTAGAAATACCATGCTTGTTGGAGATTGTAATCCATCAATCACAAGATCCACCTTTAATGATTGATCACTGATCGATGGTAAACCTTGCGAAAAAGCATAAAAATCATCCCTACTAACATAAACCATTATCATAAATATTAAGACAAGAACAAAATATCTTGATGATAAACAATCTTCTAGAGGTTTATAAGAGCATTTACACATAAGATTCATCAACATTCATTTAATATAACATTGTAAACATCTTATATTCCTTTTAACAACAAGTAAAATTAAAATCAATGGTAATTGATTGATTTCTGTAAATTAGTATCCCTCTTATGAAGATAATGGTACAAAAATATTCTTAAAACCTGTATATATTGTTTAAAAAGGATAATATCTTGGTTGGTTAACAGAATTTTCCTAGGAAAGATTGGTTAGTGGTTGTTTATAGATTCCTAAGGTGGCCCAGGGATGTATACAACATTTTCATAACCCTGGGATAAGCGGATTTAGGCACAATACCTAGATTAGGTATTATTAAGAAATATTATGTTCATGAAGTTTCAAATGATATGATATCCTGATTACAGATATATCTTTTAATCGATAACATACTAGTCCGAGCACTGGTAACTGGTGAATTCATTTTAGATTTTCAAGAAGTGGTAAAAATGCTGACTAGACAATGGTAAAATATTAACCGTGTAGAATGACAGGTTGAATAACTGTACGTGCTGGTTTGGGATTGGTTCATAAAACGGGTCCTAAGGCTACTGATGCGCTAGTCGATTGTAAACAACCATGCTAATCACAGTTTGCTGATGACGTATAATATGATCCAGTTTTCCACTATGAATTCAGTTAATCAAACATCATGAAATTTAATGATGAAATAGGAAATCCACTGTTTACTAATATTTAATAACAGCTATGATACTATCAAATCGAAAGATATACGCTATGGTTTAAAAACAATGTTAGGAAAGAAGGTGATTCTAGCCAGTTATTCTTTATTGGTTGTTTTATGTATTGAGCAAATAATATTTCATGAATAAAAGTTTGATGAACAAACCATTTTACTATTCTTAAAATGCTAGTTGATGTTAACCTACCTGGGTCGTTTATTGCTGGTACAGAACTTATCACAAGAGGACTTCCAATACAGTTCCTGTCTGGGTTCAGGTAAGTATGATATAGATAGACGTAGTTAGATAAACAAATGATCAGCGAGTTCCAAACCTTTTTTTGATTGCGATCGTATCCTCCACCTCAGTATAAAAGGTAAAAAATATAGGCTAAACCTCCTTCCATATCTATTCTTTCTATAAACAGTTAATTAGTGAATGAATTTACATTTTCTATAGGCACTTCCAAAAAGATCTCTTCGGGTACTTTTGAAGGGCTATTGGTACCTAATACGCACTTGAAATCAAAATTGTTTGAAGTTTCAACACATGCATTGAAGTTTTCGTTTACATCAATAATGCCAGAATCAAACTCAAATGTCAATTCATTTTCTTGTCCGACCGATTCAACCGGATCTGAATTAATCTTTGCTATGGCACATTCTCCATTCGATGTGATAATGAAAATTGTAAGTGGACCAACGTTATCTGTATTTTGATTAGACAAATGGACGTTGATCTTTAGACCCTTAGGGCCATCTCCCCCATTAGAATTATCATTCTCATTGTTTGAATTACCGGTTACAGAGACGTTAGGAAAACTCAAGCATTGTGTTTGAAGTGGAGATTGGGACGTAGATGCAATTGAGTTCGGAGCTGAAGTTGACAGAAATAAGAGCGTAAAGCAACTAATGATCAGAAAAATAGAGTAGTTGTTATTCAAAACCATGTTATTTTATATATCATAAATTATATATTCTTTCATATCTTTTCCTGTAGCTGGTGGGTTAAGATTTCCTACAACGACATTTTGACCACGGCTGAAACATTACAATAGCTGATGTGAATACCTTAAAAAGTAAAATAAATATCTCCATAGACGTTTGTGATGGTTATATTGAGGAAAAAACCAAATTGTCATAAAATGCTAAATAGTTTCGGGTTGATCATTTTATTTTGCGGTTTATCAACTTTTATTACACAGTTCATAAACGCGGCACCTACAGTTGAGGACCCATTAATAAAAGTACAACAGGTAGTAGAAGGTTTATCATCTCCAACCAGTATGGCTTTTGTTGATGCTCAAAACATACTAGTATTGGAAAAAAATAGTGGGCTAGTCAGATTGGTCTCAAATGGTGAGTTAAAGGATGAGCCAATTTTGAAACTAGATGTGGATTCCACCACTCTTACCTGTTGTAGAGGGCTACTTGGAATTGATGTTGATTATCTTAATGCTACTAGAAGTAAAGATGTATTTCTTTATTTTACTGCAGCAGGTGAGGCCAACACCCTGGTAGTAAATAAGATAGTCAAGTATACCTGGGATGGAAGAACCCTCGTAAACCCTCAAAGTATTTTGGAATTGCCTGCCACACCTGGACCAAATCACCCGGGTGGTAAATTGACCCTTGATAATAAAGGTAATTTATATTCAGTAATTGGAGACCTCAATAATGAGGGCATCCTTCAAAATATTGAAGATAATAAAGAGTTAACAGACAGCTCTGTTATTCTGAAAGTCAAAAAGATTGATGGGTCGGCACCATTTGATAATCCTTTTTCTAGTATTAAAAAAGAATTTTCCACAGGTCAGGTGGAAAAATACTATGGTTATGGAATAAGAAATAGTTTTGGATTGGCAATAGATCCTGTAACTGGAACTTTATGGGATACAGAAAATGGAGATAAAGATTTTGACGAAATAAATTTGATATATCCTGGTTTTAACAGCGGTTGGAAACAATTAATGGGACCCATTTCTAATAATGGTGTTACAGAAAACGACTTGGTGAAATTACCAGGCTCATATTATGGTGATCCAATTTTTAGCTGGGAACCATCCTTGGGAGTTACCGACATAGAATTTTTTAATTCCAAAAATCTAGGAGACGACTATGAAAACAATGTTTTTGTAGGTGATATTAATAATGGGAATTTATATTATTTCAAAGTAAACGACAGTAGGACGGGCTTTGAATTTGAAAGTCCTGAAATTGAAGTGGATCGGATAGCAAATGAAGACGAAAAGGATTTACTGGTATGGGGTACGGGGTTTGACGGAATCACTGATTTAGAAACAGGTCCTGATGGAGACCTTTATGTTTTGTCATTCGATGAATCGAGTAATGGCGATGGTAAGATATATAGAATCTCGAGCAAATGACAAGACTTATTCTTTTTGAAAAAATTCTTAACTTCTACCCTTCCCTCCCTACCACCATCCCTCCAGTAACACTACTCTCTCAGAATTGTTATGTACCTTAGGTTTCAGAATGATATTACGATCTGCACTAATATACAAAGCATTTGAATAACTGTAATAGATTGTAAACGCTCCCCATTACAATATATGAAACATGTGATTAAATAAGATGGAAATTTCCAAATTCAAAGTCATGTTTTAAACCATTCTCTAAAAAATTTTTCTTGTTATGAAAGTAGCTTATCTTGTTTAGGTGTCCGATCAATATTACGTGCAGTCAAATATACCCCACAACAATCCAACGACAATCAGATGCCTCCCCTTGCTATTCAAGCAAATACACACATCGATTTGATAAAAAGACTGATGATAAGATGCTTTTTAATCGCTCTGATCAAGAATGAGAATCGAATGGTTCCTATAGTAATCCTAATTTCAAAATACAGGATTAACCTGATTACGGGTTTACTATATTTCTGGTCAGGCGTTCTAATATCTTTTGATCGATTGTTTTCTTTTGGATCTTCTCATACCAAAGCCTTCAGGCGATCCTTTTCCTTATCTATAGTTACAATCAAAACAATAAAATGCTACCCCTTCTATGAAAATTTCACTATAATCAGATCATTTCAATACTTATTTATCTCTACATGGTAAAGTATGATTTCTTTTTGGCTTTAATCATTAATATATCTATTTGCAACTCATGGTTTAAAAATATAGTTCCCTTAATTAAGGAAACAAATTTTTCCCTAACTAAGAGAAATAATATACGAGAAACTGAGGGGACTGGATGTAATGTCAATAACGACTATTATTTATATATAGTAACTGTCTAAACACCCGCGCTCACAAGAAGAACTGCTATTAGACTTTTAAGCAGGAACCTTTTGGAAGACACCAAAAATTTGATAATTATTAAAGGCAATTGACTCTAATTGCAAGCAAGTTCAAAAAATGGAGTATAAGATTTTTGCAATAATGTTTTCACAAAGCTGATAAATTCCTTGAAATAATTATACCCTCCAAGGTTCTTCTAAATCATGCTCGATTCTTATTATAGAATTAGATTATAGATTCTTATTATAGAATAATAGATTAAAAACCTCATATAAATAATCAGGCAATATAGTTCTGATCAAAATGATAGTAAATTTTTCAAGGTTTCAAATACTGAGAATGGTCGTGATCGCAGGTTTGATCCCTGTTAGCGCAATTCAAGGGACCAGTTTGATAAGTAGCGTGTTTGCAGACAATCTTTGTTTAGGACCGCTAGCATGCAGCGCTGTAGGCGGGAGTGGTGGTCACGGTGGGAATACTGGCGATGCCATAGGCGGAGATATAGGTCCTGGTGGGTCTTGTTTTGCAAAGAATCATGTAACTATAGGAGATGAGTGTGGTGGAAGCACCGGCAGTAGTGAACCCAGAAGTGGAAGCGGCGATCATAGTATGAACGGAGGCAGAGGTGGAGAGGCACACAATACAGTTCGTAGTTGAACCATCTTGGTAACCAAATATCAAGATATGCAAGAGGACTTTTCTTGTGAATAATAATCATAAATTTTTTTTGATTGTTACTCATGATACTCGGACTTTAGTTTCTCAGGGAAATGATTTTTAGTATTTCTATAGTTAAAATAGCATGTATTGCAAATTAACGTAAAGAAATTCTTAATGCTCCAATCAAAAGGACAAAGTTGGTGTAGCTAAACCAATGAAATATTACGTTACTACAAGGATTCGAGAACGGTGTTATCAAAAACACAGGGCTTGAGAGGTTATAACATATACAGATCCCATCTCATATTCCCTCTTCTCAAGTTTTCAAATCGGAACAAGCTATGAAAAGTGAGTTTTTAAACAATATAAGGTCTAGTAACATATGTCGACACTCATCTAATCTTGAAAATTCATGTTTGATCTATCGGTATGTCCATCTACTCATACAGAAACCAATAACAAGGTATCAATAGCCTCAAATTCATGAGAATTAGCTGATGGACCCTTCTACCCAAACCCCGTGTAAATAAACCAAGGGTATATTGTGACCTGGTTAAGTAGGTACTTTGGAATTCATGCCTTAGTAGAGAACCAGGAATTATATAGCTCAAAAGATTGGAGACCAGACAATTCATTTGAATTTACAATTTATTTAAGAGGTACATATGAATATCATTGCAAATTACATCCACTTATGACTGGAAAAGTAAATTTAAGATGATTCAATTGGGTTGTCCAAATTCACATTCTAAAGTTATTTGACCATATTCTCTTGCAATTTTGTTTAAGATGGCCATCATCTATCGCTGCTGGTTAAAGTAGTATGTATGGTATTAATAAGATCAGCTTAATGCTCCATCGTTGGAAATTAATGATAATCTATTAAAATATTGTTGAAGTGTATCTATGCCTAACAACATTGTGAACAATGAATCAAAAAATTTATCTTTAGTTAATCCATCAAAATAAATAAGTTTCTCCATGATAAATTTTTCTATTTTGTCCTTTGATGAATTGCTGTGACGAGCCAACAAGCCTAATTGGTATAATGCCATTAGTAAGTCGGGTATAAATCGATTCTTTTCCTTTGATGGTAAAAGAGATAAAGAATTTTTCTGTTGTTTTGAGAAATTCATTGACGTAATTAATGTTACCTTATCATGTAGATCATCTACAATAATATTGACATTCCTATTATTAGATTTAGCCACTAGATTCATAACAACCGAAGGGTCTTCGATTTCATCAAATCTCCAAATATCACTTTCTTCTACAAGCCATCGCTTTATTCTCAGCGATATTTCGTGTTGAGACAATGACATCTTAATTAATTTAAAATTGCCTCTATATAATCATATAATGGTAAAAATATATGAGAATAAAGACATCACTCCCAAAAGCACCATGAAAATTAAGATGTTATTTTATAATAAACAGGTCAACTACTAGACCTAACTCGCCTATACATGTGTTGGTGATGAAAGTTTGTCGTTAGGTATTAACCCAAAAATTAGATTGACATGTGGATATATTTTAACCTGGGGTTTGATGAAGTATTCAATAGAACTGGGCACTGGATCCAACTTCAATCAACCAATGTAAGGGCTCTTCTGTTGCTAGTACTCGTCTCAAGGGCCCAGATGTATTTTTTGTTCATGGTATCGGGCATCACTGGATACCAAAGGAAGGGGTCTCTTTTTAAGATGAAAATACCAATACAGAATATCTAAATGTCCAAATTTACCCGAAATCAAAATTCAAAGTTAAGAGAATCAAACTTGATGGCTTTACAAATACTCTGACTCTACGTAGAGATATTCTTGAAATCAAATTGTCATAGACTGATACACCCTTCATATCCATGGATAAAGTTCTTTCCAAGGGCCGCTATGGATGAACATTCACAAATCCAACCTGTACATAATCAAATCACCGTTAGTCTATGAATCGGGTTAGTATGGTGAGATAATAAATCTGTAGTGAGATTTAATAAGACATGAAATTCTCTAGCTGGTCTCGAATTAAACCGTACGTATGACAACATTTGAGCATTCAACCTTTTCCAAATGATATAACCATAAATGAATCACTCGAGTAAGAAAAAAATGGATCTAAAAAATGATGATAAACAGTCTAGTTGATTGTTAGATAATTATTGCTATTTCCTATTTTTTGACAAAACAAAATTTCAACAGATCTAAAATTTTTTCCTTAACAAGTTCTGTAGTAATTTCATCTAAAGTGAATGTTCCTTCACGACCTGCTGTACCCTCTTCTTGCATCATCTTTTGCATGTAGAGAGTTACCTTATTTGGCTCTTCAATAAAGAATGTTAAAGAAGGATGTCTGTCTTGAGCTGACGAAATATCCTTATAAGGATATATATCTAGTTTCATTTCGGTCACGAATCTTCCTTGTATTTTGTCTATTATGTCACACCTGATATCGTGCAAAATGAGCTTATTCTTAATTTCCTTAAAGACGGGAAAGATAACTGTATGAACTTTTTTGGAAAATCCTTCAGTAAATTCATCAAGATTTTCTCTAGATGGGTCATCTGAATCTTGGTTTTCTCTAGTTGAAGCGACATAACTATCAATAACCTTGTCAATTTCATCGTCAATGTTCATTTTTATTGGATATTCTCTTTGCATATGAGTAACACCATATATAAATTTGAAACAAAATTATGGCAAATGCATAAAGAAACGTTAACCCAATGATGCTTCAAATATATATTAAGCTCAACTATGGGCACAAAATAGCCTAATATCCATACCCACAATATGCATTGGCCCAGTTGGCTAGGATCATGCTAATATTCATTAGGCTACTTCATTATTGGCCTGAATGAAGAAGGAATAACCCCGGGATTTATTGTCGATGTAGACAATAATACAGTAAAAGGACAGGTGATTTTAAAGTATGTTTAGGAGGCTCTCATGGTTAATTATTTAACAATCCGCGTTATTCCATTCAGAGAGTTTAAGAGCATAATAGTCATTTATCATTTTTGCTCTAAGGGCAGTTAGCTACTGATTTAACTTTGAAACTAACTTAAATAATTCAAAGCTTTCGATAACTATTGAGTCAAAGTAAAAAAAATTTCAATTCACTTCCAAACGCAGTCATCGTTTAGGATTGAAACTAAAATTAGACTTGTTAGTCGACAATCAAATATCTTTCAATAGTTTCTAATGATATTCAGATTGTATGGGTCTGAAACAGGCCATAAAAAGAGAAAGTTGTATGTGATTTTAACTTCTCGAATCAACGAGAAGTAACTGTTGAAAATAGCAATCAGGCAATTTGATTTCTAAGGCCTTACTAGAAACTTTATTTTAACTTTTGCTGTTATTACATCATGTTTTTGTCAAAATTTGGATTTTAACTATTTGCTCATTTCCAAATATTTCTGTACTTGAAATTTATTTCTAGATTTAGTATCTAATATGACAAGATAGTAACTATTTCCATTGTTTCTTTAATCTACCGGCTCATCCGAGTTTCTGATAAAATGACGAAATTGCTAGTTAGGCCATACAGTCAATATCATGGACTATTAACGTAATGGGTTGTCTACACTTTTAGATATTGATAAGTAATCCTTGTCTGAAGCATTTCTTTTAATTTGCCACAGCAGATTTAAGGTTTTCGAAAGAATCTTGCCGTTAAATTCATTCGTTTTCTACGTTTTCTGTCACGATCATAGACAAAACAGAGCGAATTTTATCCAAATTTTTGATTTTCCAAGCAATAATTTCCTTTATAGTTTCCTTATCGTTGGTAGAAAATTTTACGATAATATCATAAACTCCAAATACTCTATATACTTCAACAACTTCTGGAATTTTCCTAATTTTCTCGATCACTTCATTCTCCGATCCTAGCTCGCAGTTTATCAGTACATAGGCTAATGGCACACTATAATAAAACCATACAAAAATAAAAAAATGTTTCTGCCTAGTTAACTATTAAATTCATTCTGAAATTTGAACAGAAAAATGAACCAAGTAAGCAATTTTAGAATTTTAAGATTCGATTCATGATAGTCATAATTCAGTGTAAGAAAGGGTGGACAATTTAAGAAACAGAGGATGACATATGATAACGAGTAAAATATTAAAAATTGTGGAAGGTAATTGCAATCATAGTCTAGCAATGTCACGGTAATTATAGATCGAGCTATGATATTTCTCCAGCTAAACTTTTGGCGAATAATTATCATACAATTCATTTTAGTGTTTAACTAACACAAACTGTGTACGGTCAAGTTTAATCAATTCAGAAGAATTGAGCCAAGATTTGATCTTTTGTATTTCCAAGTTAGTTCCCACTAGATAAATTGCATGTTAGATAATTACATGGGGTCTACAATCTAATACTAGAAATATACCGCCCCCAAGATAAACAAGTAAGGCAATCGCAAAAGTCATTGAACACTCCCCCTCCTATGTCAAGATTTTCGTTTATCCATTGCTACGTTTGACTCCTTGTCTGAATTATTTCACCAATACCTATCAAGACTCATGTTTAACCTTAGTTTGGAAAGATAGGAACGATTCAGAAGACTGGAGCCAAGCCATCAAGCTGAAAAATGATTGTATAATTGATACTATTAAGGGGTAATACATCTAGATGATAGGCTTCGGTGAGTCCTCTGCAAATTTCAGATTGTTTCACTAGTATCACTATCTGCTTCATTCGATCATAATTCAGAAATATCAAAAAGGACATGCAATATCTCAAATCCGATTAATTTTTTAATGGTTCATGGATGGTAGCAGCAGATCCAAAATATATGATATAGGTGGGAAATTAAATCTGATTGTTGTTTTTACCAAAAATAACTTAATTCATCTCCAAGAAATTCTTTTATAGGACAATAAACACTAATTGACGATGAAACAAACTTTCACCTATAATAAGTCGATTTTTGCTATAGTAGTTGCACTGAGCGCTATTGTTACTCTGTTGTCGTCCGGAGTAGCTCAGGGTCAAGATAGTAATTTATCTCAGAATGAACCATTAAAATCAACCGATAATTCTACAAACGGAGGGAACGATATCACTTTCATTAGTATTCCTGTTGAAAAAGGCTATGTCAATGGAAATTTATCATATTTCATAAGTACGGATGCATCTGAGGAAAGGATTGTATCCTCAGTTACCAATACGACCAAATTTGACGTTAACTATGCTCCGACTCTCAGTAATACATCGGAAATTGCTCGTCAACAGGGTTTTGTATTTACAAATGGAATATTAGGGAACGGTACATTTGACCATCAACTTCCAGTCGCATCAGCAACTTCCGGAGATGAAGGGTATAGTCCTTTATTCGAAATTAATTATGTGAAATGGAATAATGAATCTCAAGCAAGAATCTTAAAATCTGCAGCTGACATAATGGATGCACAAGCAAAGGGTGAACTATCTATAGAAAAATCAAATGTAATAATAAATAGTCCGGCTGTGAAGATAAAATAATTCCATTATTTTTTATTTGGGGAAACAGCCTGGAATTTTAACTTTTGTAACAAAAAGGCATGTTCTCATCTATACAATTTCCGGTTAAATAATTTTTCCGAATATTAATACTTGTTTAATAGTCCACTAGGAATATGAAGGTTTGAAGGTTTTAAAAAACTATAGTCGATAAATGATCCCAATCTAAATCAAGCATTAGATGGATAAGAATTTAAGATTTGATTGCTAAATTAGGTGATCTCTCTGCGATGAAATGAAAATTCATTTAAAAGTTTAATAGGCCTTTTAACCATCCAAAGAAAAAGAGAATCATTGCGGCCTTTGTATTTTTTTGTGGCTTTGTTATCTGCAATAGCAATTGCAAACCTTGTAATCATCCTTGCAGATTCAGACAGCAGAATGATTTATTCGAGTTGGATGTTGATTATTAATTCATCTATCGCTGCAGGATTATCCTTGATAGCCCTAGTAAAGGATAGATCCAACATAAAAAGGGACAGGACGGCGATACATCTTACCGTCGGTCTTGTATTCTGGTTTATCGCAAACATAATTTGGGGGTACTATGAAATAGTCCTTGATATAGTATCTCCGGTACCCTCATTAGCTGATTTGTTCTTGTTGTCTGCTTATGGTTTTTTAATATACAGGTTACTGGTAACTTACAAGAAACTCGGAGAAATAACGAACAAAAAAATAATATATATCGTATCAATTGGAACAGGCTTTTTCCTTATTTACATTCTAAATTTGATGCTTAGCCTTACGGAAATTTCTAACTTCAGAGGGCTGATGTTGTTTTTAGTTACGATAGCTTACCCAATTTTGAACTCTATCCTTACAGTTCTAGCACTAACTATTCTTCTCAATATCAAAAATGAAAAACACCATTTTATTCCATGGATATGCGAGCTAATTGGCCTATTGGCTATTGTTATTGGAGATAGCTGGTTTGCCATTATAGTATTAACGGCTTTTGTGGAACAAATTTGGATTTCAGCGATATTGCTCTCGGCCCACTATTTACTGATTGCAGGAGGCTTGGTATGGTATCTACGCCACTATAGTAATTGGGAACTTAGGATATCAGACAACTCAATAACAAAAAACGTTAGAAAAATATTTTCTACTAAAGTAGTATTTTTATTCATCATTCCAACAGCTTTTGTTGTTATTATTATTTTGTATCTGCCAATAAATTTTGCAACGTTAGCAAATCAAGTAGGAGTACCATGGATTTATCCAGCATATCATGAACCACTTCAATCAAATAGTATCTATCAAGAGTACATAGTTGGTGCAATCGTCCCGCAATCTGGTTCGTTGTCCTCAATAGGAAAACCTGTTCTTGCTTCACTAGAAAAGGCCGAAAACGACGTTAATGGATATTTTGAATCACATAATATATCATCTAGAGTCAAATTATTAGTATCAGACTCAAAAACTAGTCCAGAGGAATCACTTGCGGCAATTAAGAAGTTATATTCGTCTGGAGCTAGGGTGGTTGTGGGTCCTGCTACGAGCACGGCTGTTTCTGCTGTCCTTGATTTCGCAAATGAAAATAATATTACCTTATTAAGCTATGCTAGCACTTCCCCAAAGCTGTCTATAGCTGGTGATAATCTTTTCAGATTGGTACCAGACGATAAAAGCCAAGGTAAAGTTATTGCTAAAAAGATGATGGAAGATGGAATTAAAGTTGTAGTTCCTTTTTGGAGATCCGATATCTATGGCAACGAGTTGGCCAACGCTACCAAACATTATTTTGAAAAACTGGGAGGCAGGGTAGAGGAAGGAGTAAGTTACAAGCCACATACTGGAAAATTTGCTACCAGTCTTCACAGGATTAATTTTATCATGTGGAATCAAGAACTCAAAAAGATGAACACTATGGTATCTGATGCCATAACAAAGTACGGTAAGGAATCAGTAGGTGTTTACGTGATCTCTTACGATGAGATCACACCGATATTGATCCAAGCCCAATTGTTTGATAATCTTGGCAAGGTAAGGTGGTATGGTAGTGATAGTGTAGCTGAGAACCACCATCTCACCAAAAATATCGATTCAGCGGACTTTGCTATCCAGACTGGATTCATAAACCCATTATTTTCTGTTGAAAACGATAACCAAACAGCACATGAGATAGAGAATGATTCAGGCGGCGATGGTGTCGGAGCACATGATAGTTCCATGACCTATGCAGCTACTGCATACGACTCATTCTGGATTGCTTCAAAAAGTTTGGAAAAAAATTTTACCATGGAGATAAATAATAAAGAAATGAACAGGAACGACTTTAATGATATTTTAGCAGAAACTGCCGAATCATATGATGGGACTACTGGTAAAATAGATTTAAACTTGGCTGGGGATCGAATAAGCGAAAACTATGACTTTTGGTACGTTGTCAAAGACAATTCTACTGGTGGGTTCAAGTGGGAGACAGCATCCAAAACCCTTGAACCTCATCACTAAACAGACCACTAGAATTCAATTTGGCTTAAGTCACGTAATTATAGAAGTAGGTTTCCCCGAACAGGGTCGATGCCCCAGTGTTCTTATATATCTGAATCTTGTATATATCCAGTTATGATGTCAAATATTATGAAATGTAAATGCGGTACAAGAGACATTATAAAAGCAAAAAACAATGAATCGGTGGAACATTTCATGCTAAGCAAGAGATGTCCAAGATGTGGGACTGTAGGTGCCTGGAAACAACTGTCTCAAGATGAATATATGTGGGAAAAAGCCAAGAGTTAAACAGATTTATCTACAGCTGCAACCGTTATTACAACGTTATAGAATTTATTAATTATATGATTAGTATATAGCCAGATATATTTTGGCATTAAACTTTTAAAAAAAGAGAATACCAAATGGGTATATTTATTTTTTATAAGAGTGATTTTTTCGTATGTGATCCTTAAGTTTATCCATATCGGAAAATTTGTCTCCGCAGTTAGAACAGTCATAAGATTGATTGTTAGAATGAAACAAAAGTTGGTGATGCATTGCATCTTCGACTTTTCGAAATCTCCTTCCACAGATATCACACCTGTGCTTTTTAAACAAAGCCGAAAAATCCATGTTATCTAGTATCCAACTAGCTAATTATGTAATAATTATTTTACCTTTGCTTTTAAGATATATATTTCTGAGTATTATCTGCATTTTTCAGTGGGAAGACAAAAAATAATGAATATGTTTTTTGTTTGTGCGAGAACAAACAGGTTCAGTTAGGTCTCTAATTCTAATGAGTTCAATGACTACAAATCTTTCTGCATACTAATAGAAATATTGTATTATAAAAAATTGGATTTATTGGTTATAGCTGATAATTCCAAATGTTAATTCAGTTCTTATTCAATGATAAGATAATATGCTCAACGGCCTGACTTGAGTTTAACATTCCATTTTTCTTGGCGTAATCTTCAAGTAATTTTATTTGTCCAGGTGTAAAGCATATTGGCATCGAACGCCTTTCGTTATCCATTTATTTTATTGTTAATCACCCTGATATTAAAATTTTGTTGCAAAATCAAATCATTCCGTATCTGCAACCTTTCATGTTTTCATATCAATCCAGATGACAATATCCTACCTTTTGAGTATATTAATTATTAATGACTCACCCACTTGAGGCCTTCCATATGTCTCGTAATTTCGTTTGGGCATCGTAATTATGATGCTGGTTTGAGGGTAAGATTGTATCAAGGTCTGTGGTTGTGCTCTCAACATGGCTTCCATTATTGGTTGCAGTTGATCTTTCATCTCTTTATCTGGGATTGCTCTATTTATGGCTTCTAGCATCATCTGTTGCTGTGAAACCGGCTCAAGTTCGATATCCTCCACTAGTGTGAGAGTAACAGAAACTCCATTATCACTCAAATTCTTAATTTTATAAACATTCTCACGAATTTCCATTTAAGATCAATAATTCACCTTTTTATTTAATCTTAATTATAAGGGAATTTCAAAGTTGATACCTAGATAGAACAAGGATGATATAGAATCTGTCTTTACCTAACGAGGAGGGGCTTGACAAAATTCTACAAGGACGCCATTAAGAGATTTCGGATGGATGAAAGTAATTTTGCGTCCATACGATCCAGTTCTCAATTCGCCCAAGAATCGCATACCATTCTCTTTGGCATGATTAACATCATTCTCTATCTCATCAGCAGTAATCGCTATATGATGAATACCCTCACCTCTTTCCTTTAGGAATTTACTGATCGGGCTGGAATCTTCTAAAGGTTCAATCAATTCGAGCCGAGTGTCTTCTAAATTCAACATTACTACTTTTACCTTCTCATTTGGAACTTCTTCTACATCAATATTATCAATTTTCAAGATTTTTTTGTAATTCTCAAGAGCTTTATTTGCATCATTAACAGCTATAGCAATGTGATCCACACGCATATGAAGACATAATAAAAAAAGTAGTATATATTATAACCAGTATATTTTATTAATTGATCATCCAGAATGGTTAATTGCTTGAAAATGCGGTTTAGAAATAACAAATAGTGGCTTTTATTCGATTAGGCCACTTTGCCTTACTTTGAAGAAATTTAGTTTGAAGATTCCAATTTAAAGACTATTCTGGATTAATCGCATTTTACTTTTGAAACTGTGGATTAAGAAAAAGTAATCAATATTATTAAATAAAAAATCCAAATGGGCAGAGCAAAGACAGCGTGTTTTGTAATTATAAAAATGGAATAATTGCAATTTTTTGAATTAATTCATAGTAAAACCTAATGAATTTGATAATAAAAATTCCATTTAAGTATTCTTTGGGCTTCTAGCGTTTCAGATTATCGGACAAAAGATAGTCTGGAAGTTACAAGCATGGTGTAAATTCAATTTACATTTTGGATAACAAAAAAAATCTAGATTAGACATGGGAAAAGAGAGAACTGTTGCTTTAAACAACCAACTAGCTATCCACAACATCCGTTTTGGGAAAAAACAAATTTATCTAATAATGAAGAGTAGCTAGTGATATGAACAGCGGAGCGATGCATTTCCTTGTATTTACGTTTTTTGCTTCAATTTTAATGACCTTGTCTGTAGCTCAGACTAGTCACTCCTTAGGTAACATCTCTAAACCTTTTCTGGCAAATTCAACGATTCTTCCAGGATACATCAACTGTCTGATAGAATATACAACGAAACAGTGTAGTGATTGTCCACCTAACTGTATTACATATAAGACTAGTAATTTTATCATTGATAACAAAGATTTGGCTTCCAATGTGGACAATATTTTTGAAAAATCATTAAGACAAATATCAATTATTAAGTCAGCAGACATTAATACCAATCACACAAAAACCGCTATCATTTACTTGCAAAGTCTTTTACTAAAAAACAATATCAAACCCTCCGAATTAACTCTAATTACTGACATATTCAATAGTATTAATCAGACAAATTCGACTACAACACTAGGAAAAACTCTTCATGATAAAATTAAAGAATTGGCAGCAATAAAAGATTCTAGTCCGATCGCTATTTCCATCGTAAATCTAACTTCAAAAAGTGTCGATTTGTTAGTAAATTCAGATAGTATCGTACACAGAATTCAAGGATATCCTGACCTTCCGTATGACATTAATGAGCAAAAAGAATGGATTAATGGTATTCTCTCCGGTACTATCGTAGGATGTGAGATCTCTGGTGTGTTAGGTTGCCTAATGGCGTCTATATTAACTTCAGGAATAGTTTAGTTAGGATCAATTCATACGTATGTAGACAAAGGTATTGAAAAGTAAATGATTTTTTTTGGTCTAATCTTTAATATTACTCTTGTTTCGTCTGGTTTACTTATCGGATACTTATCTAGATTCAAATATTTTTTTGATAATTTATTGAAATGATGGTCCGCCCCTTCGGTCGTCTTATCGATCACGTTCCCCATAATTGAAGCACTTTCGTAAGGGTTTGCCATGCTAAATACCGACAAACTTACCTTATCGTTAATAACTGTATTCTTATCCTTTGTCCTTCCCAAGGCTGTGTTTACCAATAAATCATGATTATCATCATAATCTATCCAAATTGGAGTGACTTGAGGATAACCATTAGGCATTATAGTGGCAAAAGATGCAAAGTTTTTTCCATTCAAGAGGTTTAACACTTGATGACTAATCATAGTTTCTATCTAACAGATAAAAATATAACTTTTGCAATTAAGAGTTCGGACCAAATATACTATTTATAGTAATGAGAAGGAAATTAAATAACAATGAGATTAAACCGGGCACGAGAAATGTATAAATTTACATAAAAACTTTATAATTCTGAATTACATAATTAAGATATAATTGGGGATTATTTTAACTCTAATCCTGATAGCAATAATAGGGCTTGTAATTTTGGGTATAGGATGGACAAATTTTTTTTCTGCATTGTTGAAAGGCACAGATAAAGTAACAGAAATTCCAGTGGTTAAAAACATAACTGATACTGCCCATGTTGAGTTGAAAAAGATTCTGAATAACGTTTCAAGCAACGTACTAAACAATATTGGAAATTAGAATTTCCTTATAGGTTTTCACTTTGAAATAGAAAATGTTTGACTATTAGACCTTTAAACTAATGTATTTTTATTAGTAATATATCTAAAAAAATTATTTAATGGCTATGACCACATCCACAGCCTGCATGGCCACCACCGCTGGTATTCTGTTGTTGTTGCTCTACACAAGTAGGGCATTTAGATTGTTGAGTTTCTGACATAAACGTAGTTCCACATGAAGAACATTTCATTTTTTGAATTCCTTCCATAACAGAATTCGGTTCTCAAACTAATTAATAGTTATCTATGAACAATTAGGTCTGGTTATAAAAAAAATTATTTCTGTATTTGGGTGGAATATTGATTATGGGTATATCTACGTCTAAATCCAAAAGGCTTAAACGGCTTTCCATTTCCGTGATAGAATTTTGAGAAAAATTCCACATACAGCAACCTAGCTCCCTGAATGCCCGGTTCAAATACACCTAAAATAATATTGAACAGATGTCCTACCATCAGGATTACGATTCCTATTATCAACCACATTATTCCATTATCAGAGACCCTGATGAATACATGATCTATTACGTCAGCCAAGATGATTGAAGCCATCATTATGCCTATAAGCCTAGTAAAAGACAGTATATGACTTATTATTGATGGTAATTCCATCATAGCTCTGCTTCCTTCGCCATAAAACATTAGCCCAATACCACCAAATATCAGTGCAAAATACACTGCTCCTTGTACACTGGCAGTAGGATTGATATTTTCATGGCCTATTAACGCTAAACCAATTAACGCAACACCCCATCCAAACATGAGCCAACCGACTTTCCCAATTGCATGTCTCTTATTTCCGTGATTAATGTTATTTATGATACCAAGAATGAATCCAAAAGAGACCATACCCAGTCCTATGTATCCACTTAAAAGCAATAATTTGCGTAGTCCCCATGTTGATATAGGATCAAATATAGTGCCATCTTCTGGCAGGTGAAAACCGCCAATACTATTAAGGAAATCAAATAAATATTGATTCAAATGGAAACCAAAATAAAGGTTAAAGCAGAAGCCTAGCACAATTGCTACTATACACCCGGGAGTAATAGCCTTGGCAATCTTGACCATTTGAACAGGTTTCAGTATTGTCAAACCGAATTTCCTAATAGGTTTAGGCATAATAGTAAAGCCTCTATGTCCTCCCTCAATTCGCCAGATTACCCATCTTGAAACGAATAGAATCACAATTGCGTAACCTACATCAGCAAACATCATCCCGTAAAATACTGGAAAGACAAGAGCAAACACAAGTGTAGGATCAAATTCATTGCCCGATGGCAGGGAGTAAAATCTTATGAATGATTCGTACACCCTTGTGCGCTTTGGGTTTTTCTGCAGAGTAGGCGGAACTTCATTTGTTTTTAATACAAACATAACGGTTCCTTTGCTGTGCTTCTCAATCGTAGCCTTCGTCTCGTCAATCAGGGATTGGGGAATCCAACCTTCTAAAGTAAAAGTGTCATGGGTGACCCCAATATTATCGATTACTTCTAGTTTTTTATGTTCAATATCCAGTTGTTCCTCTAATCCTTTTAACAAAGAGTAATTTGTCTGCGAAATTGCCAATAATTGATTGTCTATTTCTCCTAATTTCTTTTCAAGTGCCTCAAGATCATGCTTTAGCTTTTCTATTACTTCATTGGGTTTACCCTTTAATGGTGGAACAGCCTCCATGTGAACGTTATAAAGATTAATAATTGATGCCAATGCATTTGATGGGTAATGGGGTAAAACAACCAAAACAAATTCAGTAATTTTTTCACCCCCTTTTGAATAGAGTATTATATCTTGATTATTAGATTCAAGTTTTTTCTTAAATTCAGAATATTTTTCACTAGCAATACGTCCAAAAAACGAACGGGCAGATTTGAGATGCAAGACATCTAAATCGGCTGGAAAAAATGAAAATTCTCCTACTAGCTTTATATTGTTTTGTGCATTTCTTATCTCAGTTAGTATATTTTCTTTATCTCTTTCAAGCGTAGCTACACTATTATCAATATCAAGACGTAGTAACGTATTTTCCATTTCATCTATAGATAAAAATCTGATTTTTTCTCCCAAGGAAGTGGGAGGAAGAGTACTAAGCAATCCTCTTATTCTAATTAATTGATCAGCAATATGTCTATGAGATTCACTCTCTTTCTCAGGTCTCAAGTACGCCGATATTTCTTTAGAAATTTGTTCAATTTGAATAACGCTCATTTCTTGCAAAATTGATACAACTTGCTGTCTATATTTTTTCAAACCTAAGACAGCTATCTTTGACATAGCTTCTGGTCTTAATAAAGTCAAGGCAAGGGCTCCATATTACTTAATTCCTGAAAGTAAAATTTCCATTATTTCTTTCATCATTGTTTGATAGTAATGAAAAGAAATGTTCTTTGCCTTAGTTTCGGCCTCAGAAATAGTTTTTTGTGCTTCTTCGTTTGCTTTCATTCTGGCCTTTTCGATGCTAGATTCAACCAGTAATACTCCTTCATTTTCAGCATTTGCAATAGTATCTTCTAGATCTGCTTCAATGGCCTTGATTTGATTTTGCACTTCTTCTTTACGCTCATTGATTTCCTTTTGGACGGCTTCTTCAATTTGCTTGATTTGTTCTAATGACTTAATATATTGTTCCTGATCTTGAATATCAGACACTTTCTAGTTCACTCCAATTAAATATTGTATAATAAATATCAACAAAATAACTGTTGCAATAATATTTCCAATTTTTATTGCCCTAGTAATTCGATAAAATTTTCTTTGCTTGTCATTTGAAAAGCCTCTAAAATCATTCCCATTCATATCTTTATACATTTAACTCTGGTTCGACCTCTCTTAATTCTTGCATCTCTCTTTCACCCATCTTTCTTTTTACTGTTTTTAACATTATAAATGTGTCACGCTCTATTTCTTCTAATCTAAATGTAATAAATCTAACAGCATCCACCAATCTTGGAATAAAAACGTTCTCTATAGCATTTGATTTACGTTTTGTCCTCTCAATTTCATGCAGGAGTTTCCTTAATGCAGTTTCTTTTTCTGCAACATCCAATACAATCTTATGAATTCTATTGAAAGAACTAATAGCTTCGTTGATGGAAGCGGGCAACTCCAACAGATATTCCTCATATACCTTATTTTGGCCACCTTCAAGTTTAGGAATATGCACACCCATTATGCTTTTGGATTTCACATTAAGCTTGCCCATCATAGGTAACTTCATTGATTCATTTTCTAATCTCATTGACCCAGCTAATATTTCTGCCATCCTGATTGACTCGTATCCCTTTATAAGCTCGGTTTGTAAATTCTCCCTCAAAGCCGCAGCAGTTTTGCTTGTATTAAAAAATTCCAATATAAGCGCCTGACGTTTTAGTTTTAACAATTTCAATCCTTTTCTTGCTATTAAAATCCTCTTTTTTGTGCGTATGTACTCTAATCTTGTGGGCCTAATATCGGAAATAGAGGGCATTTCTTTCTATTGCTCCTCTATTTCTTTATCTTCTAGGGTTATGGATTTTTTCCTATATTTTGCGATAAATTCTGGCTTAATACGTTTCATTTCTGATTCTGGAAGTTCCGACAAAAGTTCCCAACCGATAGAAAGGGTTTGTTCAATAGATCTATTTTCATCGATACCCTGATTAACGAACTTTCTCTCAAAATTATTTGCAATTGCCAGGAACTTTCTATCTATCTCGCTTAACGCCTCCTCTCCAACGATTGCAGTGAGGGCACGAGCATCTTTACCTTGTGCATAAGCTGCATACAATTGGTCGGCCAGGTTCCTATGATCTTCTCGAGTTCTCCCGCTTCCAATCCCTTGATTCATTAACCTGGATAAGCTGGTAAGAACATCCACTGGAGGCTGTATATTTAATCTATGCAATTCCCTGCTCATGACTATTTGGCCCTCCGTGATGTATCCGGTCAGGTCAGGGATCGGATGAGTAATATCATCAGCAGGCATAGCCAAAATTGGAATTTGGGTTACTGAACCTTTTCTCCCCTTAATTTTTCCAGCCCTTTCATAGATTGAAGCAAGATCTGTATACATGTACCCTGGGTATCCTCTTCTACCGGGAACTTCTTCCCTGGCTGCAGATATTTCTCTTAATGCTTCGCAATAGTTAGTCATATCAGTCAAAATTACAAGTACATGCATTTCCCTTTCGTATGCGAGAAATTCAGCGGTAGTCAATGCTAATCGAGGTGTGAGAATACGCTCCATAGATGGATCAGAAGACAAATTAAGGAATAATACACTCCTTCCCAAAGCACCACTTTCCTCAAATTGCTTTATAAAGAAATTAGATTCTTCACTTGTGATTCCTATTGCAGCAAATACAACAGAGAAGGATTCTGAAGAACCAAGGACTTTGGCTTGTCTAGCTATTTGAGAGGCCAGTAAATTATGAGGCAAGCCAGCACCTGAGAAAATTGGAAGTTTTTGACCTCGTACTAGAGTATTCATACCATCAATATTAGACATGCCGGTTTGGATGAATTCAGATGGTTCTTCTCTGGAATAAGGATTGATTCCTGATCCCACAAGATCATATCTTTCTTTAGAAATAATTTTTGGACCACTATCTCTAGGATTACCTAACCCATCAAACGTCCTTCCTAGCATCTCATCAGAAACAGAAATCATAGCAGTTTCGCCTGTAAATCTAGTCGACGTATTATCAGTTCCTAGTCCATAAGTTTGGCCAAATACTTGGACTACGGCAAGTCCTTCCCTCGTATCCAACACTTGTCCCAAACGTCTCTCTCCATTGGCTAATTTTATATCAACCATTTCACCATAAGCAGCATCTTTGACCCCCTCAATGAAGATTAAAGGACCAGCTATTTTTGAAAGATTCTTATAGGCTATTTTAGACATTTTAATGAGAGACCTCCATCACCAATTCTTTAAACTGGTTCTTCATATTTATCTTGATTTCCTCAACCTGTTGTTCAACTCCGTCTTCTTTTGTCCATTTTATCATAGACAGGTCTTTTCGTGTCCCGATTGAACTTATTTTCGTGGACGTTACACCTTTCTTTATAGCATCTGCCTCCAATCGGCCAAACTCCAATATGGTTGATAACATCAAGAACTGTTTCTTTATCGATGTATATGTGTCGACCTCGTCGTATGCACTTTGTTGCAAATAATCTTCTCTAATAGAACGGGCTGTATCTAAAATACCTTTTTCAGGTTCGGGCAGTGCATCATATCCTATTAATTGAACGATTTCCTGTAACTCGGATTCTCGCTGCAAAATACCTAGCGCCTCTTTCCTCAACGTAGTCCATAGCGGTGAAATATTATGTTTGTACCATTCATCCATATCGTCGGCGTATAAAGAGTAACTTGTTAACCAATTTATGGACGGAAAGTGTCTTCTTGAAGCCAAATTAGCGTCTAATCCCCAAAACACACGTGTAACTCTTAGAGTATTTTGGGAAACAGGTTCAGAAAAATCTCCACCAGGTGGGGAAACTGCACCAACTAAGGTCAAAGATCCCACTCTTTTTTCTGGGGAAATAACAACGGCCTTTCCACCTCTCTCATAAAATTCAGCCAGACGCCTACCGAGATAAGCTGGATATCCCTCCTCGCCGGGCATTTCCTCAAGTCTACCTGAAATCTCTCTCAATGCTTCAGCCCATCTTGATGTACTGTCGGCCATTAGAGCAACATCGTACCCCATATCTCGGTAATATTCCCCCATGGTTATACCCGTGTAGATACTAGCCTCTCGTGCAGCCACTGGCATGTTCGAAGTATTAGCAACCAAAATCGTCCTCTCCATTAAAGGCCTTTTTGATTTTGGATCTTCGAGTTCAGGGAAAGTAGTAAGAATTTCCGTCATTTCATTTCCTCTTTCTCCGCAACCAATGTAAACAATAACGCTGCTATCAGCCCATTTGGCTAGTTGCTGCTGGGTGACTGTTTTTCCACTACCGAATGGACCTGGTATTGCAGCAGTTCCACCCTTAGCAACAGGGAAGAATGTATCTAATACTCTTTGTCCTGTAAGTAACGGTGATTCGGGGGGCAACTTTCTAAAAACCGGTCTTGGAGTTCTAACCATCCACCAGCTAGATAAGCCCACAACTGATTTCCCGTTCGTTGTTTTTATTTCAGCTACATTCTCATTTACAGTATATTTACCCTCACTTATTTCAGATATTTTACCATTAACTCCAAACGGCACCATTATTTTATGATTAATTAATGGTGTTTCCTGGACCTCACCTATTATTTCTCCCTCTTGGACTTCATCATTTTTGTTTTTCTTTGGAATAAATTCCCATTTAATATGTTGATCTAATGCTGGGATTGTGACACCCCTCCCTATGAAATCTCCACTCTTTTCCCTCAAAATATCTAGAGGACGTTGAATCCCATCATAAATAGATTTTAGCAATCCTGGTCCTAACTGCATAGACAAAGCTCTTTTAGTATTGATTACTTTTTCACCTGGCCTAATTCCTGTAGTATCTTCATAAACCTGGATAGTAGCCTTATTTCCTTCCAGACGAATAATCTCCCCTAATAATCCTAACTCTCCAATGCGTACAACATGATACATCTCTGCATCCTCTACATCAGTAGCCACAACTACTGACCCTGAAATACGTGACACAATTGAATTTGACATGTTTCCCTACTTTCCCTTTTATTTTCCCGTTTTAATACTTATCCCAAGTACTCGTTTTGCCAGAGCCGCAATAGATTCCTCATGAATAGTACCCTGCAAAGCAGGCATAAAAATAACCAGTGGATCTATCGATGATTCAATTTTTGATCTAGTCAATTGGGAAAGTGATTCCTGTACGAATTGGCTTGCTATTATTAGATTGTATTTGTGAGAGGCAAAAAGATTTTCCATTTTTTTTGCGGCCTCATTTTTGTCATTAACTGTAATTGTATCTTCAACACCCAACAACCTATACCCCATAACGATTTCTCTTTCGCCTATTACTGCAATAGATTTAATATTTTCTTTTTTCTTGCTTGACATCTTTTGTTTTACTCCAAAACCAATAAAGTATTGATGCGCTCGGGTGTCAAATTATACCGCTTACCATATGCTATCCTTTTAATATTGTCCCATTCAAATTCAGCAGTTATGATAAAGTAAAAAATTGTGCCAATCGACAATGCAATATTCTTTAATTTTCTTACATAATGTTTGTTTATGTATTTATCCATTGCAACTTCAAAATCAATAAGGTTATGTGATTTCAAATAATTATCCAAAAGTTCATCAAATTTTATATGTTCATTAATCCTGTTTGCAAAATCTTCAATGCTATTCGATGAAAAAATTTCCAATAATTTTTCAATCGGAACTTTTCCCGCTTCGATAAGGTGTTTTTTAACAATATCTCTATCTAAATTCGAATCTTTCCCCTTTAGGAGGGTCAATATATTTTTCTTATCTATTTGAGTACGAAACAGATCTCTTGTTAATCCCTCATCACCTTGGAAAAATTTGATACTTTCCAGCAGGTTTATGTAATAAAATGACAAAAGTTCAGTCATCATAGGGCTTATATCAGATGTCTTTTGGTATGTATCCAGATTTTGAATCAATATAGTCCCATACTTGTACTTTACCAGTTGATTAACAACGCCTTCTACCGTTGGCTGTGATAATATGATTTTCATCTCGTCATGTGGGATATTACCTGCAGTGATTCCGGCTGGAAAATTACGACTGGATACTAAGAATGGTTCTGTTTCTGTGATTGTGCGCCCAATGACTTTGGATGACAAAATGAGTTCAATGTTATGTATATCCCACTTTGAGAAATAGGCCCGAATAGCTTGCTTCCCACTAAAAGGAGTAGATTCAAGCGCGATTTTATTTACTTCCACTAAATGTCGATTAATTGCGACTTCTAACAATTCTGGTGGGGAGTAAAGAGCAGCAGCCCTATCAATTTCAGGTCCATACCATGTTGATTCTAGCATCCTTGCAACCTCTGCAACATCCTCTGCCTTTACTAGACTCTGAATAAAATCGGATGACAGGAAATTGGTTGAAATTGCCTGCAACCTTCCAAAAGAAGAAGAGTACGGTGATGTAGTCATTTTATCAAATCATTTTTTCATAAAGAAAGTTCTTAATTTCGTCTTCATGATTTTCCAGTAGCTCTTCAAAAGTAAGATCTATTTCCCTACTCTGTGATTTGTCTACCGCTATAAACCCTCCCATAGTAGATATGCTAGATCCTATAGTAACCTTCTTCTCCTTCAAATAAGGAACGTCAGATTCCTTACAACTTACAATAATGTCATCACCAAGGTATTTTTTTGCATAGAGTACCATGTCCTCCAATGTTTTTTTGTAATCGGCCTTTTTGGTATTATTCTTTAACTCCACTTTGATGGAGTCCAATGCAGTACTCATTGTCGAATTAATCGCATCAAATAGAATTTTTTTCGCATCCAATCGTGCACTTTCTGTGATTCTCGCAAATTCTCTCTTAGCTTTGTTATCAGATTCACTATCATATTTTTCTTTTATTTCTGTTAGTCTTTCGTTTTTTATTTGGGCTACTCTATCTTTTTTTTCATCCAATAAAGAATTAAGGATAGCTAATTCTTTCCTTTTTCTATCCTGTATTTCTTCTTCAAATGTATTAAGGGCAGACATTTGATTTTTCTTAACCTATAGTATTCCTAGTAACAGGATAATACCAAGGACGAAACCAATGATCCATAGAGTTTCAGGGATTACGAAGAAGAATAGAACCTGGCCAAATTTTTCAGGTTTTTCTGCAATTATGCCCATACCTGCTGCTCCGATACCTTGTTGGGCATTTCCAGTTCCTATTAATCCTCCTGCTATAGCTATTGCAGCAGCGATGGCCACTAAGGACTTATTTAAACCGGCATCTCCAGTCGTGTTTTCTTGTGCAAAAGCTTGAGGTGTCAAGAGCGTAAAAGCCAACAATGCAGCGCCTGCAATTACAGGTATCATAAACAACTTTGAATAACGAGATTGTTTCATTAATAATTAAAGACCTGCGGTGGCATATTAATAGGTTTTTTTAAAATAATCCAAAATTCTCTGAGTTTTGTTAGATTATGTAATTATACATACAAAATTTCTGAAATTTATGAATTTAATGGTCCTAACATTTGGCAAGGGTTGAGATCAGAATGAAAGGAAAAGCATAATTAGATTAAATTGATCTCAATTGCCAGAAAATACCAATATTCTTATGAAAGTGTTTTAACAGAGTAAATCCTGACATGAATATCAGCTTGTAATTAGAATGGTAATCCCACTAGTATATTTGCGCCGTAGGTCTCAAATCTATTAATTTGAAAAAGTGCATATCGAGATTATCAGGTATTAAAATAAAGGTTACAATAAGTCGTCTCTATTTAAGCCAGACGTAGTCAAAAATAACTAATCTTGGCTTGAAACAAATCATCCCTGGGTTTTAGACTCAGACTAAATATTAATAAATAAATTAAATTATACAAAATAATCTTTTATTAAAGAACTTGAATTTATAGTCCATAGAACGATCTTGTTACGAAGTATCCTAGGGCTAATCATCCTATCAATTCTTAGACGGAATGAACATGACGTTGTAAATGTATATGATACGTTCTCAAATCTGATGAGAATAGCTACTGGAGGGAAGCTACTAAATTTTGGATACTGGACGAAGGATATTATGAACCCCCTCCAGGCACAGATACAACTTACAAAATTATTTGGAACTTACGGATCC
The DNA here is from genome assembly GCF_000802205.1 of Candidatus Nitrosocosmicus oleophilus. Lineage (NCBI taxonomy): Archaea > Thermoproteati > Nitrososphaerota > Nitrososphaeria > Nitrososphaerales > Nitrososphaeraceae > Candidatus Nitrosocosmicus > Candidatus Nitrosocosmicus oleophilus. Next base: position 2,521,604 of record NZ_CP012850.1, read on the forward strand.
TTTGAGAAGGCTCAAACAATATTAGATGTAGGAAGTGGTTTCTCCATTCCAGCGCTACATTGGATTCATAGTTATTCTAATCTCAAAATTTATTGCTTAAACATTAGTTTGAAACAATTAAAAAGTGCAAATTCTGATATAGGAGAAATTCAACATCCAGAAGATGACAAGTTAAATCTATCACCGACTAAAAATATTGACAATAGAATATTTCACATTAATTCAACTTCAACATCGATGCCGATTAGAAATGAGAGTGTAGATAGGATAGCTGCTTTTGAATCAGCGCAGCATTTTAAACCCATCGCCCAATTTATACATGAATCAAAACGCATCCTGAAGAATTCAGGGCAGCTTATAATGGCCATGCCGATCATAACCAATAATTCGGATCTAATACCATTTTCCAAAAGTTATAACCTCGGAATACTTGCAGTAACTTGGGCCTCTGAACATTATAACGTTAGCTTGTTGGAATCTTTGTTGCGTAAGGATGACTTTGAATTATCAGAAGTAGAATATATTGGAGGAAAAATCTATGGACCTTTGGCCGATTATTATATTCAAAATCGTGATAGATTAAAGTCTGAAATAACCAAGGAATACCCCAAATTTCTTGAAATAATTCTTTATAAATCCATGATAAAGATGAAGATAGAGTCTGATAGAAATTTTATTAATTATGTTTTAATAAAGGCCACAAAGAAATAAAGAATTTCAAAATGATACTATTGTAATTAGCATAATTAACATTTGATTAGGGCAAAATTGCATTGAAAATACAAAATTATCTTTCTAGAATTGATCATAAAAGCCAGTAGCTTGCAAATACCCATGAAACACAAGCGCTAGACAAAGGGAAGACTAGCTAGGACAAACCTAAAATATCAAATTGATATCACTTTCCGACCCTAATAGGTAGTAATAATAAAACAGACGTTTATTCTAAATTCTTAAAAAGTATAACTACAAATAAACTTGAAAGTACTATCAAATAGAAGTTAATTTTGACTCATTTACGATCTGATTCATGTATCTCTGTTACACAGTTAAAAAAAAAATACGGTGAAAAGACAGCGCTAGATGAGGTATCTTTTGAGGTTAATTACGGGAAGGTCTTTGGATTCCTGGGCCCTAATGGTGCAGGTAAAAGTACAACCATAAACATCCTCACAACCCTGCTATTACCCTCATCTGGAAATGTAAAGATTTTCGGTCTAGATGTTAACAAAGCTTCCTCAGCAATCAGGAAGAGAATAGGAGTTGTATCCCAACAGCCAAGCTCAGAGGCAAACCTAACCGTGGAGAGGGCAATGGACTTGTATGGATTAATGTGGGGGATAGAAAGGACCAAGAGGAAAGAAAAAATCACTGAAATAATAAATTCATTTGATTTACAAGAAATTAGAAATGTTAAAAATGACGAATTATCTATCGGCCAAAAAAGAAGAGTACAAGTTGCTAGAGAATTCATTCATGAAATGGACCTCTTGTTTCTCGACGAACCTACGGTTGGGCTGGACCCTACGGCTCGTCGAGTGTTACTAGATTACATAAAAAGCCAAGTGAAATCAGGACTTACTGTATTTTTTACAACTCACATTATGGAGGAGGCAGAATATTTGTGCGACGATATTGCTATCATTAATAGAGGCAAAATAATCGCCTTTGATACCCCCCTAGGTTTGAAAAAAAAATATGGGAAAGAAAACATAATCCAAATCCAGATAAAGGAAAAGATTTCTGAATTGATTTTGAAATTGGCGTCAAATGTTTCACCCGATTCTCAAATTATTAAGGATGGGGAAAACAGCTTGAAAATAACTTCAATAGATCCCCAAAACACCTTGACAAAATTAATTGAAAACTTTACACTAAAAGGAATAAAAATAATTAATGTATCAATTAGTTCACCCTCTTTGGAAGATGTGTTTTTGACTATGGTGAAATAAATTAAAAGATTTTGGCTAGACCTTGATTCTCAACATGGAAACTGCAGCAATAGAGAACGCAACTAATGCTAGAATAGTAATTATGATTACTTCAAGGTTAACAAAGTCTGAAACTTGAGCGTAGACTCCGGCACGTGTTATGTCGACTATGTAGGTCAGTGGATTCATGTAAAAAGCTGTTTTCAGAGGTTCGGGAATGCCTTCAGCCGGGTAAAAGGTAGTACTCGCGAAAGCGAAAAATAAGAAAATTCCGTTGCTAATTACATTGAATCCTTCACTACTCTTCAACCTTGTTGAAATTATGACAGTAAATGATCCAAAGAAAATTGACCCAATGATAATGGCATACAGAGTGTAAGGGATGCTCCATAGAGTGGGTTGGGCACTCCCTAGTATTGTAGGAAGTCCAATTATCAAGATTAACAAGGCACTTGTCAACCCCATCAGCATGATCGTTACCAAATTACTAAATATGTATTGTTCCTTGGTAAAGGGCATTACCAATATTTGTTGAAACATGCCATTCCGCTTATCGGTCCAAATAATACTACCGGCCACTGTACTGCTATTCATGACATTGAATCCAATCATCCCGACGGCTAAAAATGATGGATAGCTTACTAATATTTCTCCCAATCGTATTCCCTGATTTCCCAATAACGCAGAATAAGCATATCCCGATATGAAAATATAAAAAATTGGAAAAATAATTTGCCAGATTAGGAAGACTTTATCGATAGATGCGATCAAGTTCCTATAGGTCAAGACAAGTATTTCAGTAATCATTATCCATAAACCTGGGTGATTCATTTATAATCTTAAGTCATGATTAAAAAACCGGGTAGATTTCCGAAATGTTTTCGACAATTCACAGTTTTATTCTCTTTGGCAAGCCTTGATGTTTGAAGATTTTTATGTTTTCTAGCACCAAAAGCCACAAATAACCTCAAAGTTCTAGACAAGATAGCTGTAATTATCTTTATAAGAAAAATAAACAGATTCTTTTAGAGGGTGGATAAATGGTTTGTAAAATAAATTATGTGTAACATATTCCCTAATATATGGATTGAATTTCATAATTGAGAGCAAAATCATTATTTAAATAATGTCTAATTTTAATTTAGAATATGTCTACATCAACACCGAATGAGTCATCGAAAGATTTCGTAACTTCTGAAAACGCAAATGAGCAAATACAACTAACGAATTTAAAACAATCTAAATTTACAGAATTAACAAGTTGGCTTCAAAGTTGGGGGTATAAAGTGGTAGACAAATCTAATGATGTTAACATCACAGGCATAGAATTACAAGCAGAGATAACACCACAGGTCCCATATTCCTCAGGATTAAGCACGCCTTTTTACTTGGAATTTCAAGATGATTTAAGCGATGGATTCGTATTAAGAACAACATTTGAATTAGACAAAAATATAGAAATACATTTGAACACCCAATCAAGGGCAAGAGAAATTGAACTAACCTATATCCAAATAAATCAAATGATACTACCGTTAAGAATTTCTATCATAAGGGACCACCCATTTATTAAACTATACAAAGTGGTTTTTACCAATGGGCTAAACAAACAATATTTTTTGGATTGTATAACTGATTTGATGAATTCAATGTCGTTAATAATTGGTAAGTGGGATGAAAAGTATTACAGTGTTCCCCCTAAGGAAACCCCTAAGGAAACCCCTAAGGAAACCCCTAAGGAAACTAAAGGGAAACAGGGGAAAAAAATTGATGACTTAGAATTAGAGGAAATACTTAATGGTTAAGAAGTTAACAAGTTCAATCACCACTTCATTCAGATAAATCCAAATTTAGAGGTCATATTTTGCCAAGTAGTTTTCCTATGTGGTTCTCTCCAAGAAATAATTAGACAGAATCGATAGTTCACTATCCCTGAAAATCCGGGCATCGCGTAGATATCTATTTCTCTATATAACCCATCTATTAGCATTAGGAGAATTAGTTAGAATTTATTTACAAACTATCATGAAATTAAATAACAAGTTTAATAAATAATGATACAGAAATAATTCTAATAAGCTGATTTGAAGAGATGGATCATTATGAAATATTAGGGATTGCTAGTAACGCTTCGTCGAGAGAAATAACATTTGCTTATAGAAAGTTAGCATTGCAATACCATCCAGATCGGAATAAAACTCCACTCGCAAATGATATGATGTTAAGGATTAACACTTCATATAACATACTTTCCGACCCAAATAAAAGAAGGGAATACGATGCATCTAGAAATAAAACCGAAATTCAATACTCAAAGTACGATACTAAAGATAAAAAGGATATTTTCAACGAAACAGCTGCTAAGAAGGGAAAAAGGGAGCAGAGTAGCTCGGTTGGAAGGAATTACGTCAAATATGTGCTTATCGTCCTGTTAACCCTAAAATTTGTAATACTAGAAATTAGAAAATTGATACGACGACTATTCTATAGTTTATGACATTATATCAGAAGTTGAAGCTTGGGCCTATGATAAGATAGTTGAGAATTGGTATATTTGAGCATGATTACATAATTAGATTTTAAAATAATTATGGTTCTGACTTGTTAATAATATAGTTTGCAATCTTCCTATGTATTAATGTGAATCCATGCTAGTTGTCGAACCCATTTACTGACAAGATCTCGACAAGTATGTATCTATGAACACCTGATACATACCAGTTTTGAACACTATCTCATTGGTCGGTATAAAGTATCGCTATTTCAAGGTTAGAATCGTAATGTAAATCAAATTCATTTAATAGAAAATTATATTTAGATTTTAAAAAAATAAAATGCGCGTCTTTATTTATTTTTATTCCTTTTTTCCAATCCCAAGTGTTGTTTGTAAATCAATAAAAAAATGGTCTATTGTTTAGTTATTGTGGGTAAAATATTGGTTGCAATATCCTCCAAGTACATTTGTATATGAGGCTCTATATTCCAGATTTTCTCACTTTCAAATAAATGCCCGTAGCGTTGAGAACTCCCCATGAGCTCCCTTTTACCTAATTTATCTAGATAGCTACTCTTGACACTGGTTTCGCTGAATCCATTCTTTCTAGCTAGAGAATCTAAAAGATTATGGATCCCTGAGCCATGCTGGGCTGCCTCCTTAATCCTATAAGCAATTTCCTTGGGAATACCCAATTTTTCAGCTAATCTACGATGAACTCTTTTTCCTAAATTGTCATATATATCAGTACCCCCATTTTGGATATTTAATCGCGGATCGATTCTCAATACAGTATCAATTAAGTGTGGATCGAGAAATGGTTCTCGCAATTCTACGCTCTGCGACATGGTTATCTTATCTTCCCTTTCAAGTGTTTCCTTGTATAATAACTTTACATCCTTAATCATGTACTCCAGTATCTTGTCGTACCCATATTTCTGTACAATTTTAGAATACCATGAATAGCCACCAAATATTTCATCGGCGCCCTGACCTGTAAGCATGACCCTAATCCCTTGTTCCCGTGCCAGTTTTACTGCCGCATAAATTGGTATTGCAACCTCAACTTGACCCATATTATCATCTTCAATCACATTTATGATCTCTGGTATCATTTTTTCAACTTCATTTTCGGACAACTGATTAATCTCCAAATGAAGATCCAGTTTTTCTGCTATCTCTATAGAATTTGTAATATCGTTTGAATCCTTAATTCCAGATGTATAGCAAATGACATCAGGAACCATCTGTTTGGCTAAGTATGCAACAATGACACTATCAATCCCGCCAGAAAAGACAATACCAATTCGACTGAAATCCCTTACCCGTTTTTCAACAGACTGGATCAAAGCATCGTTGTAGGCATCCAAAGCAGAATCAATATCTTTATAGGTTATGGGATATTTCGTACGAATTGACTTACTTGTATTGACCGTTATAGGATACAACGTTGTATTGTAAGCATGTTCGTTTCCTGTTCTAGAGATAGTCAAAGCATATCCGGGTAATAGCCTCTCGATCTTGTTAAACATTTTGATATTCCATAATGCTTTCTTTTCTGACCCGAACGCAATAAATCGGTCATTTTCACCATAATAAATTTGCCTTACCCCAATACCATCTCTCACGAGTATGATATTGCCAGTTGATTGTTCTCGGATAGCCAAAACATAGATTCCGTCAAGTTGAAAAACTGTCCTTTTTACAGCCTCTAACAAATTACCCTTTGTTTTTTCATAATGATCTTCTATCAAGTGTATGATAACTTCACTATCAGTAGATGTCGTAAATTTATGACGGGCTTCTAAACTTTTCCTCAATTCTCTATGATTATAAATCTCTCCGTTGTGCTCCAAAACCAGTTTGTTGTCACAGCTAATAAAAGGCTGTGAACCACATGATCCACCGACTATGGCTAATCGAGAGTGCCCTAGTACGTTGTATGCATTAGCCTGTGCAAAAAATAATTTATCAAATGTTTTTGAGTATACTATTTCATCTTCTGTAGCCAATCCAACTCCGTCAGGTCCTCTGTTTTTCATGCATGTTAACATTTTTTCAATTAACGGTGCTACGTTCTCTCCTTTCTTACTTAATATTCCTACAATTCCACACATTTTAAAAAATTCCTAAACAATTACTATTGTATAACAAGATATAATAATAACCTCATTACTCAAATTTAAGTATTACACTTTATATACTACATATAATTTAGCACTTCAATAAGATCTGGATTGTGAATTATGTTTTTGCTTTGTCTAATGATGTCTTGATCTTTTGGCATAAATGCAATACCCAGACCCGCTTGCTTTATCATGCAAATATCTCCTCTCGTATCCCCTATGGCAATTGTGTCTTTAATATGAACACCATACTTTTTCGCATAATGAGTCAAGTGAAATCTTTTACAAATGGAAATGTTACAGAGACATCCAATTTTCTCCCATCCTAGCGGCATTTCGATTTCACCAGTGACCGATCCGTCTTTAATAATTAGCTCATTGGCTGAACAAAAGTCTAAATCAAGTTTTTTTGCAACCACTTGAGCTGCTATGCTGTAGCTATCGGTTATAATACCAGTTTTGTACCCATTTTTCCTAAACCATGACACAATTTTATCTGCATTATGCATTATTGGGATAGAATCAATAGAATCGACTATCTCCTTCTCTTTGATACCCTTAAGAACGGAAGCTATTAATCGGGTTTTCTGATATCCAAGAAGAGATGGGTCAGATTGAATCAAACTTACTTTATCGGTTAAGTTGAACTTTCTAGAAATCACTTCTATTAATCTTCCCTGGATCAAAGTGCCATCCATGTCGAATGCTACAAGTTTTGTTTTCACAGTCATAGTCGATATTAAATAATATATCGGGATGGGTATTATTATGTGCTCACCCATAAGTTTTGTGGAATAGGTATTATTATGAGCTAAATTATAATGAGGTATGAAACTTGATTTCCCCCCTAGATTTTCGGAGAGGATAGGAGCCATTAGTCTCCATGCCGTCCAGAAGATTTATGAATTGGATTCAGGAAAGTCTCCCGAGTTTCACGGTGGACATAGGACGATCCGAGCGTTTGATCATGATGAGCTTTCAAGCATCTTTAGGGATCTCGCAATTGTCATACCTATAAAAAATGAAAGATTAAGGTTAATAGAAGGGGTTTTAAGTGGAATTCCTAACGAGTGTATGGTTGTTATTGTTTCCAATAGCCAGATTTCCCCTGTAAATCGATTCTCAATGGAAGTTGAAATGATCAAGCAATACTCCCAATTTGCAGATAAGAAAATTATAATCATTCATCAAGGCGACCCGGATCTTGCAAAGATATTTGAAGAAGTAAAATATACATCGATTTTAGACTCAAAAAAACAGATCCGCGATGGAAAAGCTGAAGGCATGATAATAGGCATTCTAATGGCTAAAATGCATAATAAAAAGTATATTGGGTTCATAGATAGTGATAATTATTTCCCAGGAGCAGTAAACGAATACTGTAAGATATATGCAGTCGGATTTGGCATGGCATCTACACCTTACAGCAATATCAGGATTTCCTGGCTTTATAAACCAAAAATAAGGAATAACATCTTGAAATTCCCTAAATGGGGGCGAACATCAGAGGTAACTAACAAGTATTTGAACGCATTGCTTTCATACATTACCGGATTTGAAACAGATATTATAAAGACCGGGAATTCTGGGGAGCATGCCCTTTCGATGTCACTAGCAGAAAATTTGAATTACTCAAGTGGGTACTCTATCGAACCATATGAATTTATTAATATTTTAGAAAAGTTCGGTGGATTGCTCCCTACAGATTCACCAGATATCGTTGAAAAAGGAGTAGAGATATTTCAGATCGAAACTAGGAATCCTCATTTTCATGAAGAGAAAGGAAAGGATCACCTGACAGAAATGCTTCAAGCATCGCTACTAGCAATTAGCAATAGTAAAGTTTGCAACATGGAACTCGCAAAAGAAATAAAAGAACACTTACTCAGATTAGAAACTTTATATAAAAAAGATAAGAGCGGAAAAATAGAATCGAAAAAGTATTTCATCATGGATCCAATAAAAACAATTCCTATTGATAAATTTGGTGAATTGGTAAAAAAGAATGTAAAAACGTTCCACAAGATTTAGGAGTGAATTTTAGATCACATATTGCTGCCTCGTTCATATCAAGAAAGCCAAATGATTCGATGGTAAAATTTCTTAATTTAATATTTTTGTTAAAAAAGACTAAAAGCTAGTTAGTGTGACTATCGAATCTAGTGTAACATATGCTAACCATTGCGTAATTTAATGGGTACATTGATCATGTATTTACATTGAGAAAAGACTAGTAGACTCTTCATTTTAAAAAAAATTGTTCCCTCAAGGATTGCTTTCTGCATGTACTGGCATCGCCTCCTGGAATATGAGCAAAATTAAGATAAAATATCTGTATGAGTTATTGATAACTCATGAGTTATAGTTTGATTTTTTGACTAGTTAGAAATTCTGATTGGTTCATTTTTATTAAGAATAATGGGGTTACACAACGTTACACTTAGGTTCAAAATGATTTTAGTTAAAGCTATATATCTCTAACTCTGACCAATGACTTTTTCTTTACTTCATTTACTTTGAAATTAATTATCTCCATAACGATACATGGAGATCTGGATACGAGGTTAAGGTAAGATTATTTTGGTATTCTGGTTATCACCTTTAGGAGTAGGGAAGAGTCTGAGAAATTTACAATTTATCATTGTGCCTGGAATAGTAATAGGCATAATTGGTGGTATTCTGCTTTTTTTTGCAGCATATAATTATTACCCTCAAAAGAATGTGAATATCAATTTAAACGGCAAATGCTATGAGTTTTTAGATGAAGCCTACCAAAAATACCAATATTTAGTATCCCTAAGAGAAAAGGAATTATTAAAGTTGCAGATAGACTCCCTAGGGGAGTCAAATACATTTGTCCCTATTACATTTAGTGGGTCTAGTGATGAAGTAGATAACATAATAGAAAAATTTGACGTCAACGTCACAGAAATACAGACAATAGGCGACCAGAAAACACAAGTCGATAAGAAGATAGTAAGAGGTGTTGCCAGCAGTACAATTCTTGAACAAATATTGAATAACATTTCTGATAGTGGTGCTGATAACACTACGAATCCGATTCCTAAGATTGGCATCTTACCTAATAGTGGCATTTCAGCGTCAGAGAGTGCAAAAATTAGTGATAATATTGATCAATTCATGATCAGCGGGCTAAAGAAAATCATAGGTGAAAAAAACGGAGTAAAGGCAACAGAATGCAGGAGCACAATCATATATAATGATTGATGAACTCCAAAATGTAAATGGTTACGTTTATTACTTTAGTCATAAGAAAAGTCAAACTCAGTCCAATTCGGTAGGGCAGATGTGAATACTGGATCTGTCACCTTCATGGAAATCCAGATGCTGAACTCTTAATTTTTTTATCTAATGTGAAAATGTTGTCTGCTTAAAAGCCCAATAGTCAGATTCTACAAGAGATCTATTTGACCACTTTATTTATTCATAAAAAATTTGATGCAACAAATCTTGAATTCATTCAAAGATGGAGAAAAAGAGGTTTTATGAATCATTTCTAGTTACTAAAACTACATACCAGTTAGAATCTTTGACATTAATAGACTTCCAAAACATCCACACCTGATCTTTTACATTAAATTTGTCATAAGTAGTTCCAGTTTCATTTCCTGTGTCTTTTACTAGATCAAAATAATCAAAAGTCTCAAGCATTTTTTGCTTGGTCAAATTACCAGATGAGCTCAAAGATGAATCATTTTCATGACTACTAGAATAAGCTGGTCCAATTTTTAATTTCTTGTTATCTAAAAACTCTGTACCGTTATGATCGATCAAAATAAATTGATCTTGATTAATTAGAGATAGACTCTTGAACAAGTCTTCTAAGGATTTTAAATTTATTATTCCCACCCAGTACCCACTTAGAGAGCTTGAACCAACTTGACTTTCCAAATCACCAGTAGGAGAGTAGACTGGGACAGCTATAGCTATTGCAGGGGCATTTATAGAAGCAGACATGAAAATCGAACTAATATAGGTTTGATTATTTTTAACAACTCCTTTATACCATTCTCTATCTGCAAAATTAATTCTTGGAAGTTGTTCTTGATCCATATATGGTTCTCCCAAATAGATATCTCCATTTGGTAATACAAAGAAAATACTTGCAATATCAGTATTTCGTTGGAGGATATCTTTTGCTAGATTTCTTTTGTCCAAATCTAAGGTAGAATGGATGCCGTTATAATTACTGCTAACATTCTTTAGAAATTGTACCTCCTTAAGGGTTTCGTCTCTGCTTGATATTTCAAGGTCATCTACTGCTCTAGATATTTTGCTGTCTAACAAGTTTGCAAAGAGGTTAAGTATGGTAAACTTATCAGTACTGTTTAATGGTAGTTTATTAAGATAATCTGATGTTTGGCTTCTGTTATCAAAATCCAGGGCGGTACTATCTTTGGTCATTATGGGGTAAAGGCACAAGGCAACTGCAGACATCGTAATGATAAGAATTAGTTTTCGAATAGTTAGAGTTTGAAGAAGAATTTGTTTGGTCATATCATGTAATCACTGAGGACACTTGCAAAGTTGATAATATTTGTCTTGTGTTTAAACTTAAGTAACTTATATCTATGTGACTAAGTTCTTATGATCTTTCATCAAAGTGTGACTGAGACCTTTTCGGATGATTCCTGGGTTTGTCAAATAATTCTAACTAAACACTGACATAATAAAACTAAATCTGTAGTTTTTTCTTTTTTCTTCAGGGTTAGTTACAAATGAAACGAGAATTTTAGTAAAGATGGAAACGGATTTTAACCAAGAAAAAAAATTATTGTGGATTTGACTCTAAATAGGTAGTTGACTCGTCTAACACCTTGTTGATATCAGCGATATTTTGCTTGATCTCATCTATAGATGCATTTCCATCGATCTGTTCACGGAGTTTTTCCCTCAGTAGAGCCTCACCTTTATCAGATAGGGCTTTACCAATTGGAGCTTCAATGTACTCAAAGTTGTCCAAGTAAGCAGCTGTGGCTAATTCTTTGGCTTTAATTTTATCGTTTGATTCGTATGCAGAGACAACATCATTTAGTAATCCTCTAATTTTGGCAATATAGTCTTGGGATGTTGGATTGGTACTGGCATCTGAGGCAGTGGAGGAACCATTTGTGCTCAAACCATTGGTTATCTTCTGAATTATTTGTTCAACAACAGCCTGGTCTCTTAGATTCTGGAAGGAGTCTGTCAGATTTGCAAAATTCGACAACAATGTCGTAATTACACTGGTATCATTTGAAATGTTTTTGGTATTATTGAACATTGTATTTGCTCTATCTAAGAATGCAGAGCCATCCTGATACTCCAAGTCCAATGTAATATTACCCCCTGCAACTCCCTCTTTGTACTCAGAAGCGGCAGTTTTTAGTAGATCTTTTATGACACTAATATTGTGTTCAGCAGTATTTAGGACAGCTGATGGTATGACTGTTGTTATTACATTATTGGACAAATCTATCGAGGACTTTCCTTTGTCTTCAAATTCTTCTAATGTAGTATTATTATTAGCGGCTAAGCCGGCCAATTGATTCAAATCATTGAAATAGGTATCATTTAGATTACTATCGGCTGTAGATAATGGGATAGTGACGAGTGAAAGTACTTCGTCGATTGGATGAAGTGTGTGACCTAAGGTTAATTCAGTATTATTGTGGAATTTATTGTACTCAGCCTTTTCAATGTGGCCTATGATCTGTTCAATATTTGAATGAAACCCGGTATAATCTGTCTGGTTTTGTTGTTCAGTACCATTGTTCTGACCCATTACCTGATTTGGTAAGGCAAAACCAAATATCGCGAGTGTAACTACTGCAGTCATTAATCCAGTGATCAAATTATTGCTTTTATGTATATGCACAATGAGAACCTTCCTTATAATATATTTATATTATTATTCAATTCTCCGGACTGAGAATGAAGAGGTGGGTTTGTTTCTTCTTTGATTATTGTATAGATATCACCCCATAAACAATGCTTAGTATTTAGATTAATTTTTCGGTTACCTACGGAATTGGAGAATATTTTCACCCCGAATTAGCTTGAATCAGACCTGAACGGCAAACCCGCCAGGTTAACTAACCTGCATCTTTAACGACCAAACTCTTTCTCTGTTTTTCTTGACTTTATTGTGTCAAGCCATTTTGTCGCAAAGCACGTCCGATATAGATAAAAGTTCAAATTACACACAAACAACAATTTAAAATTTCTTATAAGCAAATATCAAACCTTTTTAGAATTATAATTCTATTGTACTTAGATTTGTCCGGAGAAAAAATAGCAAATATTGAGAACGTGCTGGTACTTCAAGGTGGTGGGTCACTTGGTGCTTTTGGGTGTGGAGTGTACAAGGCATTGGTAAAACATCATCTGGATTTGGATTTAATTGCTGGGACTTCAATTGGTGGGATTAATGCTGCCATTATCGTAGGCAGCCGAAATAAAGATAGGCCTGATGAATTATTAGAGGAGTTCTGGCTCGAGCTTTCTGAAAATTTTGTTAATAATGATAAATTTTTCGATTTTTCTAGACCAAACCTAATGAAACAATTCTATGAAAATTTTGTCTATCCACTTCATAATAATGATATGATCGCAAATTATGTAGAAATGAAGAAGGGTCAACAGATCAAAATCAAACAGCTAGAATCATTCTTCAGCTCTGCCGCATTTGGAAATGAAAAGTTTTTCAAACCTAGGTGGTTTTCTGAATATGCGGCTTCTGATCCCGAATACTTTACACCAATGAAATGGACTTACCTTTATGACCATAAACCTTTGATTAAGACATTGGATAGATACATTGATTATGACAAGTTAAGACCGGGTGTAAATAGTAACCCACGTCTTATTTTGACCGCGGTGAATGTGCTGGATTCTAAAGCTTTAATATTTGATAGTTTCAAGCAGCAAATAGAGTCAAAGCACATATTAGCTACCTCTGCTTACCCACTTTACAATTTTCCATGGATAGAAGTTGAAAAAGGTGTTTTTGCCTGGGATGGTGGCCTTTTAAGTAACACTCCACTTAGAGAAGTGTTAGACGCATCGCCAGTCATTGATAAGAATATATTTCTAGTAGAAAATTATCCGAAGGCGGTTGACGCGTTGCCCGGTAATATAGCTGAAGTGCATCATAGGGCCAGAGACATTATTTTTTCAGACAAAACTGAGCACAATATCAAAATGTCCAGGGTAATTACACGTTATTTAGACTTTATTGAAGAACTTTATCAAATTTTTGAGAATAATGCTGACAAATTACAATTAGACAAGAATACCTTAAGTAAAATTCGTCGAAAATATAAGAAATATCATGAGGATCATGGAGCAGAGATAAAAGAAATATACTATATTTCACGCGATGAAATGTACCCTCATATCTTTGAAAATGCAGATTTCTCTCCGGATACTATCAAGGAATTAATAAAATCGGGAGAGGACAAAGCCAATAAGGTCATACAGGCTCATAAGCATGAGTAATTGCTTTGAGTTCAACATGGTTTGAAGAGGTTAATGTTTCACTCAAAAAAAGCAGTATGATGATTATATGACCACATTCGTCTGGCGATATGTAACATGTCATCCCAAGACAATATCTTTGTATTTGAACTTCCACCTGGTCGCTCTAAATAGAATCCAATCACCAAACTTTGAGAACAAATAAGTTGTTCTAGTTGGTATCTAGAACCAATTACTAACCCGAAATATTAGTATAAGATTTAAGTTGTTATTAGACATACCAAGGCGAATCCAATTCACCATTGGGGTTGTCCATAAATTCTCTGTATTTTTTCGATCTATCTAGTCTATAGTGGAAATAGCATTCTTACAAATAGCTTCGCTATTTTACTAAGATCTAATACATGTGTCAACAATATATAATTATGAGATTGATTTATCAAAGCATTTGACCGCTTCCTTGAATTCGTTCAGCTGATATAAGGAATTTCCTTTCATATACCAAGTATTGAAGCCCTTCGATGAAGATAGTTCCAGAGACCTATCAAAGCATTTGACCGCTTCCTCATACAGCTTCCTCCTATACAATAATAATCCTTCTAAATACCAATGATCTACTAAACCTAAACTTCCCGACATAACCAATAATATATTTAAGATAGTTTCTAATAAAGCTTTTGTTGTTATTTGATTAATATTTGCCATTCTTGCATGGAGATGGCAAAAACTTGTTATTTTTACTTATAATACCTTTAGGATGAATTAATAATTGTCAATGTTTGATAAAACTAATATCAAGAGAATGACAACATGATAGGATTAATACAATTGCTGCGCTAAATGAGTTTCAAAATTTGTTTGTAATGCTATATAATATAATAAGTGATGGTATTCTTTTAGATTTTTGTCACTCATGACAATAGCACCCAATTAGCTTGCATTGAACCATACAAACAAAATATATATACTAAAGTTACTGAGACGGTAACTCACTAATACGCTGTGTATTTTTTGTCTATCGATTTTTCAAAAAAATTCATTTTGGTACAGTCACTAATTCTTTAGAAACTCCAGAATACTGTAACAAAGTCAATGGTCTTGAAATTTATGAATGAATTAAGAAGAGTCATTGTCTTTTTATTAGCAAACAATGTCATAAGCATCAGTAACTATCCTTTGATAGATTGAATTGTTCAGATCAATCCTGTAATAATCTAATTTATCAGGATCGTACTTTTGTACGATTTCAATGATTTCGCTTTTCTTTTTTCTCTGAGATATCACATCCCGATGAGCATAACCGGTGACATAACTATAATCATTTTTAATAGCTTCGCCCAAAAATTTTATCCTTAAGTAGTGACCACCGGTGCCTCCCCAATAACCCTCCAGGATGCTGACACCTTCCAAATACACAGTGTTCATCGATCCCTTGTTCACATCTACCGTACCCGGGCGCAATTCATAATTTTCTAAAGGACCACCTTTTGCATAACCTATAATATCACCGGTTCTGTTGTTCATCCTAAGTGTTACCAAGATAGAAGATTTATCTGCGATTGTTTTTCTGAAGTAATCTTCACTTTGCCGCATCAATGTGGAAACTCGACTATTAATATCTAGAAGGATCTTTACCGTATTCTCATCAACTTTCCCATTTTGGCCTTCTGTAACAAAAATTAATCTGGTACCTCTTTTGGAATCTTTTAATCCTAATTCTTTATTCCATGATTCCTTGAAGTACGCTACGTTATCATAAAAATTTTTCCTAAATTCAGTAGGTACATTTGACATAATATAATCAAACATCTCCTTTTCTTCTACCATAAGGTTATCAAAAAATTTCACAGAATTTTTATTAATCACGGAAGGATGCCATCCCAACGCATGGGCGTTACGTCTAGCGATATCTCTAGCGTGTTCATAATTTCCCAACGCGTATCCAGCTATTCGCTCCGACACTGAAAGAAACCATCCTAAACTTCGAAAACGTTCTCTTGTCTTGAGATCACTAGTGGAAATTCCAGCTTCAACGAATAATTCATCAATCTTCTGATTCGCATATTGCTCAATTTCTCCTTTGAATGGATAAGCCGTCCTATGAATCAGGATCATTACTAAGTCTATATTTAGATTTGCCTTTGCGATAAATTCTCTAATTTTAGGATCATGTCTAATGAAAAATTCAACTGAATCCTCATTAGGTTTATCAAATTCCTTAAGTGGATCATAGTCATGAAATAACGCAGCTACAAATAAATAAGTAGTTTCTTCCTGAGATATTTTGAAATTTTCTATTTTGTTAATCCCAGAAATCGATAATAGCGTAAAGTAAACAGCTTCTAGTTCGTGTTGAATATTATGATAACCATAATAATCGGTGCCCAAGCCCTTTTTTGAAAATTCAGAAATGGTGTGACGCAGGATATCTTTTATCCATCTATCCTCAAAGCCCAAGGATTTGCCCAAGTCTATAATATTATTCTTGAGGTTTGATTCGGCCGTTTGTCCTTTGTGAAATTGTAGCCACCAAGGAAATAATTTTATTCTATTATAGAATTCAAACCCAATTAGGGTTAACCTACCAGGCAACCTATCTGTCGTCAACCCATTATTATTGTTTAGATCATCCTTTTCACTATCAGACGTATATTTCGATGATCTAACCACATTTCTAGAATTAGAAATCCGCGATATAAAATTTGCTTTTATGAGTACTGATCTTTATAATTAATCAAATAAATCATGGTTTTAGGCTCAAAGTATGAAATATTTTATTCGTAAGCGCAAAAATTAATATCTATCATATGGCCACCCCCAAGTATTTTATCACCGGAGATATAGAGTCTTAGGTGTATCGATATAACAGAAAAATAAACTCGATTTGACTGGTAGCTTTATTATCAGAATATTCTTCCCTACGACCAATCAATCATAGCGGATTTGTTGAGAAGATGATCAATAATACGAGAAAGTAAATTATATGTATGTAAAGTAATCAAATCCGGGATTTTCGCCTAAAGGATTCACCTTCGTGTGCTATGCTTATTCTTATATTATGTTTTCTCCCAATCAAAACACCCAACAAGAACAGCTTAGATATTTACCTATCCTTAATATCAGTAAAGATCTTGAATAATCAGACAAGGCGGAGGGATCTTAGCTCCAATAATCTATAATCACAAAATTTTTTAAATATTGGAATTAAATGTTGCAACTAGCCAAGTAATTCCAAACGGGTCCAATATTTTAGCCACTTTATCCACCTCGTATTTGTGTGTTGGTGTTTGAATTGATTTGCAACCTGCTTTCAATGCTTTATCATAAGTAACGTCAACATCTTTAACATAGATCCACAAGGAAAGTAAACTAGGGTGACTACTCTTCCGATTTTCCTCCAACATAATACAAGTATCACCGATTTTAACTTCCGCATAAAATCCTTTTTCTTCTTCAATTCGTTTAACAACAACTGCATTAAAGACCAATTCTGAAAATTTGATAAATTCCGATATATCTCCAATTACTAGATATGGATTTATCGTATGGTAACCCGGAGGGAATGGGTCTAATTCTCTCATGGTATTGTCATTAAATTGACCAAATATTTTAGTATATCGACTAGAACCATATTACCAATAATTTGAACATATCAATATTCTTACCTCAATTAACCAGATTACAGTAAATTGATGCTTTTTCCTATAGAATAATAATGCTGTTGCATGGTAAAAATTGGAAAAATCGTTACGTTTATTAGCATTTTTTACAACATTTCGGCATATACCAAATAATTAGAAAGTCAAAAGATAAAGGCCTAATACGATCTTCTTCTTAGCACGAATATTGAACCTCAGGATAGCCAATGTTATTAGTGAACCACTAGCTAATAGCAAGATTCCCATTGCAATGGGAATATCGATAATAGTGATTGTAATTATTTCGCTGTTGATGACTCGCCAATTATTGGACTACAATCACATAACTGGGAATATCATGTTCATTACGACTATTGTCGTATGTTATGGAATCGGCTCTTTTGTTCTCCTGAGCTTCGCTCACAGGGTAAGCAAAGAATTGAGGAGTAAATCACGTCTAAGCAACATTATGCACTGGACAGTGATTATTGTACAATTCGGAATTTTGATAACTTTGGTATTCATGTTAGTTTTCGGTAATCCAGAATATGTTTTATCAAAGTCGATATTTGCAGCCACTTCAATACTTGCCACGGTGATCATGTTGGTAATAACTTTTAAATTTTTTTCATGGTACAGGGCCAGTAAGTACAAGAATCCCATAGTTTTGTTCTATGCTCTTGCTGCATTAACCCTTGCTTGTTCTATTTTTGAAGACGCCAGTACAAAATTACTAATGGTCCAAATCATTTATGATGAATCTATACCAGATAATCAGATAATAGGATCATCATTTCAATACAAGGGGTCAGAGAAATATGATGGACAAGTCGTATTTGTCGAAACAAAGACGGATGAAACGGCCCTATTCATAATCCCTCAATCATATTTAGATTTATACAATTATCTTAACTCTATAATTCTGCCAGTGGGATTTATTTTCAGATGGATAGCCTCTACAATGCTATTACGGAATGTTTATAAGAAAATTGGCCCATTTCCAGTATATCTTTGGATTATAATATCTCTACCCCTTGTGCTCTATTTGATTGGTAAGATGCCAGGCTTCTTTTCAGGTGAAAGTCTTGCCGGGATTGACGAGGCATATCGATACTATTTTCGAATATTATTTAGAGTGGGAACGATAGCTGGGAACATATTATTTGGTTTAGCGTTCTTCATCGTTGCGAAGAAATTGAAATCGTCAAAGGTTAGAGATTATCTTATCTTAGCTGGTCTTGGTGATACAATAGTTGGGATTGCTCTATCTACTTCAGCAATAGAACCAACTTTCGGCGTTGCTGCACATTCATTAGTTCTTCTATCCACATATCTATTTACACTTGGTTTGTATGCTTCAGCTATTACGGTTTCCCAGGAAATGAAGTTACGACAATCAATAAGAGACTCGGCCATTGAAGAATCAAAACTTTTATCTAGTATAGGATCTGCACAAATGCTACAAGAAATAGAAAAAAAAGTTTTTGCAGTCGTAGAAAAGGAAAAAGCAGAATTTACAAGACATACGGGATTACAACCGTCGTTTACTGACCTAGACACTAGAGAGTATTTGGATACAGTACTCAAAGAGATAAAAATAATTCAAAATATTGACGATATTATTTCAAAAAGCAAAAATATCCTATCTGATTCTAAGGAATTTATTCTGTGCACTAGACCTTCTGGTTTAAGATTAGCATTTAATAACTATTTTGAAATTTATCAGCAGATCAGTGGAAATAGAAAAAACCACCCACACAATGGAATCAAGATCATAACATCAATTACAAATAGTAACGATATCGAAATAGTAAACAAGTTTTTGGATTTAGGAATAAGTATGAAACATGTAAAAAATCTACCCCCTATCAACTTTGCTGCATCAGAAAATGAAATGATTGCAACGATACAAAAAACAGAAGGGGGACAAATCCTTCAAAATCTGCTTACAACTAATGAACCAGCATATATTGAGCATTTTAATTCAATTTTTGATGAATTATGGGAAAATGGAATTGATATTAAAAATAGGATTAATGATATCGAGACGGGAGTAGACAATGAAGGGATAGAAATAATTCAAAATCCCGAAACGTTTGAAAATTTATTCTACAGTCTAATCATATCCGCAAAGGAAGATATTGTTGGAATATTTTCAACACCAAATGCATTTAGACGTCAAAAGCATGCTGGGACCCTTGATTTGATAAGAGAAAGACTAGAAACAAAATCCTTAAATGTAAGAATTCTGGTCCCTGAGGACAAATTGATTTATCAGACCATAAACGAATTTGAAGATCAAGGTATTTCAGACAGAATTAAAATTAGACTAATGGAACCAAGCATGCAAACCAAAGTGTCAATAGTGGTAATTGATAAGAAATACTCACTTGCAGTAGAACTAAAAGATGACTCTAAGGATACCGTAGCTGAGGCTATTGGATTAGTAACATATTCTAATAGTAAATCAACGGTGTTATCTTATTATTCGATCTTTGAAAGCTTGTGGAAACAAACAGAACTATACAAACAGTTGAAATTAAACGAGAGAATGCATAAGGAATTTATCAACACAGCTGCACATGAACTGAGGACACCAATTCAGCCAATCCTTGGGGCGGCAGATATTCTTAAAAATAACACACCTAGTTCCAGGGAAAAAGAGCTTGTAGAAATCGTAAGTCGTAATGCTAGAAGATTGAAAAAACTCGCTGAGGACATACTTGATGTAACCAAAATGGAAGGATACGCCTTAAACCTAAATATGGAAAAATTTAGAATTAGAGATATCATACTCGAAGATATTCACAATTGTGAAGCAAATTTTGAAAAAAGTAAGATAGAAATCAAGTATGATGAAATAGACGACTTACAGATTTTTGCAGACAAGGAGGGCATTAGTCGAGTTATCTCTAATTTGATTAACAATTCAACAAAGTTCTTGCCCAGCACGGGAGGTATTATCTTAATCACGGTTAAACTGATAAAGTTCCAAAATGATGACAAATCCCTTGATATGGTGCAAATAAGCATAACTGACAACGGAAGTGGTATAGATAATGAAATGTTACCAAAGCTGTTCACAAAATTTGCAACTAAATCATTTCACGGAATTGGCCTTGGATTGTTTATTTCAAAGAGCATAATAGAGGCGCATGGCGGGAAGATATGGGCCGAGAATAATCAGAAAGGACAAGGGGCAACATTTTCATTTGTATTACCATTTGACAATTCTGAACAGGGTAACAGCAAATAAGCGTAGTTGGGTTTGCGTATTGACCAAAAGAAAAATATTAATAGTTGATGACGAATTTGACATCACTTTTGTCTTTAAAATTATACTCGAAGAAAGAGGCTTTGCTACTGATATTTACAATGACCCAACCATTGCTTTATCGACGTATAAGCCATACTATTATGATTTAGTAATGGTTGATCTAAAGTTACCTGGAATGACGGGTTTTGAGTTATATAATCAAATCAGGATGATTGATAATAAGACCAAAATATGCTTTTTGACTTCTAGTGAGCAGTTTCACCAGCAATATCGTAGCAATGAATTTCAAGATTTCGACCCAGATCTTTTCATTCAAAAGCCAGTTGAGAATGAAGTATTGATCAATAAAATCAACAGAATTATTGAAATGTGATCTACTGAAAGGATATTCACTTAAATTCTACGATTAAGCCGCAATCTTTTATTCCTAATAATATGCATAGAATCAGACATAATTCCTATATTTTGATAACTGTTTATCATTCCCCCAAGTCAGCAAGCAATGGTTGTATAGTATCGACTCTTACTGACTTGATTACTCCGCTATTTGGTTCTAACAAATACAATAGATTTTAACCAATGACACCCCTCAGGTAATGAAATTTTATGAAATACAGGATCTAAAGGGGTGATTATGTTTAAATAACAATCACTTTTCCCACCATGCCCGGATGTAATATACAATAATATGGATATTCACCTGCTATTTCAAATTTGTATTCGTAACTTTTACCGGTACTAGATAGTGCTGTTGGACCTGCCAACCCGGAATCGAATATCTGAGATGCATCAGCGTTTCCCAAGCCCCCTGAAGTAACAGTATGAAATGAAAAATCGTCATTTGTCCACAGAACAGTCTGGCCAACGTTTACCATTATAGGATTTGGATTATAAGCAGTGTCTGTTAGAAATGTCGCTCCAGGTACAATTGATACTAATGTTTTATCTGTATTGGGTATTGTGACATTCCTGGGCACCGGGGATATCATATCACCTACTTTTTGAGCATTTACATATTGAAAATGTACTTGAAGGGAAACTAGAACTGCAGCCAGGGTTAACACAACCATAAAAGTAAGTGGGATTATTTTCATCAGTGGATATAAGTAAATTGATCCTTAATATTTCATATTAAATCATATTTGAGTCAAGTGCATTTTCGTAACATTCACTCACAATGTTCAGATTATTTTGATTTAGGGATTCTCGGACTAATCGAGGCACTTGCGCTCATTATTTCTTCCATAAAATCAAGCATGATTCGCAGATCTTTAGGTACGAGGCTGATTGAATATCTGTTTCGGTTTATAATTATTATACAATTATTTAAATAAACATTTATTTCCTCACCTCTAGCTTTCAGTAAATATCAAAAGAAAATGAATTTGAATCACCAAACCAAAATATGGTTAATTTTGATTTCCCTTTGGGTAATTAATGGTTCCAGCTTCCTTGCAATTAAAGTGGCCATCGATACGATCCCTCCTCTTTTGAGTGCCGGTTTGCGTTTTAGTATAGCTGGCGCAATATTATTCACAATTTATTTCCTTCAAGTAAATAGACGTAGATTGTGGGAACACCACGACCTAGATCATTCACAGAAAATACCTGAAGTAGGACAAAATATACGAGCTCAGGTAAAGGTGCCTAGAGAGAAGATTACACTCCAACAATGGAAGGACAGTCTTATTTTAGGTGTTACCTTATTTTTAGGGGGACAAGGATTGTTAACCTGGGGAGCCCAATACTTATCTTCAGGCATGACAGGATTGCTGAACTCTACTATTCCTTTATGGGTAGCGATTATAGGCTATTTGTTGTATAGATGGTTTAAGAAAGACACCCTTGGCAACAAAATGAATAAAGGAACTATGTTAGGTTTAGTCGCTGGTTTTGGGGGATTGATGCTCCTAGTGGGCCCTTCAATTGGTTCAGGAGACCTTGATCCTATTGGAACAGTAGCGTTAATAATTAGTTCAATCTCATGGGCCATTGGATCTATTTATTCAACCAGAGCCCAACTCCCAGTGAGCATATTGGCTTCTGCAGGTATGATAATGATCACTGGAGGCTTGATGCTTACTGGTGTGAGTTTCATATTTGGGGAGTATAGAGATTTGGATCTGACGCAGATCTCAATCCAGTCTATAGTAGCGCAAATATACTTGATAGGAATAATTACGGTTGTAGGGTTTACTGATTTTTACTGGCTCCTAAGGGTGACATCTGCCTCCCTCGCAAATACATTTGCCTACGTTAGTCCGGTGATAGCAGTGCTTCTAGGGGTGGTAGTATTGCATGAAAACATAACTCTAATTACCGTAATAGCTATGGTTATAATTCTGGCAGGAGTCGCATTGATGGTGACAAAAAAGAAGGCACCAAGCAAATCAAAACAGATCGAGTCTAGTTGACAAGGATATCAAAGATCCTCTGTTTTGAAAGTATTACGCTGGGGTTAAATTTAGTCGACCCACTTAGTGTGAGTCAAATTTTATACACCTATAATAAATTACTATTACCTTGTCTCTTGTTTTTTCATACTGAGATAAGACACTATCCCATCTAGACAAACCAGTTCTTATCACCTTCATCCAATTTATTCCACCTTCTTATCTCTATGGAATAATTTGACACTTTTAACAAAGAGGTGGACAATTTTGTGATATTCCATAAACGTTATATACATTGGGGTTCCTATTAATGGTAAGAAAATTCAAGTTGATCTAGCAAGAAATTACAGATTTGAAAGAATAATACATCAACAATAAATTATCAAGACAAGTAGGATTTCTTAGTGTTCAATTAGAGTTAGATTTGTTATTAGGGTTAATTAGAGTAGAAATTGAAGATCGAATAAATATCAAAATTCATGAAGGTATATTTCAATCCATTTTGCAATCGTATGCATCAAATCATGCTGTTAAATCATTATCATATTTCTGTTAGAATAATGGTTCGTCTAAAGGTAAGAAAGAATAGTTAAAAAGAACACATCCAATTAACTTCTATTGGCTGTGTATATAGACTTGGAAAATATTGATGCCGATACGAGGTCCGTCTTATTGAGAGACATGGAATTAGAGTTTTTCCCAAACGACAATAATCTTACACATTATTACAGTATCATAAATTTAGAAGACACTAATAATGGAGAAATTGGAGGTAGGGTTAGCTATGACCCAGCCACTGTTAAAGGGGTAGAGCTAGCCGAGAATCTAGACCACATAAATGATATCAAACATAAAATTAGAGATATAATGCTAAGAAATTCAATTACTGAATATGTCGCAACTAGAGATAGGCAATCTACCAATACGATACTCGTAATGAAACGAACTAGTGGAGAATCTATAGGGATCTTTCATTGTAGGCATTGTGCCATGGAATTTGATGACGAAATCCAGCTCAGTAGTCATCTGCGCATGCACTATCTCATTTAATATCCTAAATCAACTTATTACATCATAAAGTGACACGAACAGTGACTCTCTATTTCGGAAATAAGAGGCCTTTAGAGAAAACTTGAGATAATTGTTCATAAACTTTGTACGATCTTGATATCAATAAAAAAGAATGAATGAATAACAAATATTGCATGATTCAGTACTATACATCATGATGGTACGAGGACATTCATTCTGTTCCTTCTAGCAGACAATATCTGAATTACATTTTATTATAGGATAATAGAATATACGGGTTAATAAAAAAAATACTACCACTATATTCTGTAAGATATTGTTATAATAACGAAATCAAAAAATTGAGAATTGTGCAATTTGATCCCAAATCAAATACAAAATTAGTTTCCCATTGGCAGTTCACCAGGGTTGTGACCAAAAAGATTGTTTTGCTTGATTTGTTAAATCGCAAGAGTCACTGAAATAAACCGAGATAAACCGTGACCATCCAGATTGAAAAATTGTAATACAAACCCACTAATCTTTAGTGCCAATCAAAGAATTACATATAGTAACGAAGACATAGAAAGGCTCAACGAACAAACCTTCCTAAATAGTAGTATAATTCTTAATACCGTAAATTTAATTAATTTTGGTATTACTTATCCCTTTTTGGAAATAGATCTCCTATGAATTCATAAAATGTAAGTTCAATTAAATACATCGCATTTGACATTTCAATTACGCTATCCCATAGATATTGTTTACATTCTATGGAATTTACATCTACAAATAAATACTTCTCTACACTAATCACTGAATTTTCAATCTTGCAAAGCAATCTTATTGGCGATAGTATCTTGTGTATCCGGATAAAAAGATTGTTTTGAACCTCTTCCTTCAGATGTTCAAAGTCGCTTCTATCTTTTGGGTTAAATGCTACGCTCATTCGCAGTAGAAACCCATCCTTAAGATCAGCGTCTGAGACAATTTCAAAAAATTTAATATCCTGGTTTGGTGGAAATACCTTGGCATAGTACTCTGAAGAACTAGTTCTCATGTTCTCGTCCTTTATGGTATAACTATAATCCCTCAACCATTGAAGAATCGTGTTATAAACTAGATCCTTGTTACTATCAGTCAATATGTTGTGTTGCTAGATCAAATATTTAAAGAGATTGAATCTATATTGCCACCCAGTAATATGATCATACCAGCTAAATTCCATTTTGAGTAAATAACAGAGTATTAGGAGTAATTGTTTTAAGAAAGAAAACAAGACATGAATCCAAAATCGGTATTAACCCTATATAGAACCCTCATTTACGAATTGCAATCAAGAGTCATTGATCAATGATCAATGATCAAAGAATCCCAATCTGTTAGTAGGCCCATTAAAGTACTGGAATCATATGATAATCCTATATTAAAGTTTAAAAGTAAAATTTCTGAAATGAATCAATAATTGAAACGAATTCAAATACCCGGGATGATTGTTTTACTATTCCCTGTTTGGTATTAACCATACGATATCTACCCTTCGTCACTTTTTCTTTAGATTATCATACTGGCTATCAAGATTCCGGGATTTAAGAAAATCTGCAATAAAGAAAATTCACATCCTCACATGTATATGAAAAGTCAATGGTTGATTGCCCCGGTCTCTATTTGAATTATTGTTATCAATAGTTAGCAACTAGTTTCAATTGTGACGAATGTTTTACCACATTGATTATGTTCATTTCATTTTTCCAATTCGTAAATAAAACGAAGGACCTATTAGACTTGAATATAATTTTGTTAGATATTTTTTTTACTACATATTTTGGATCAGATCACCTTTTGATTATCCGGTAAATGATGCTAATTAGAACAATATAATTTAGGCAGAGTATCCGGCCTAGATTAGATGTTCGGGTGACGAAACTTGAATTTCCGTAGTAGGAATGCGCATATGAACGTTTATTCATTCGCGTAGTAACCATAATGAAATAACACAGTATGCAGATTTCATCCAGAGCTCGCCGGCAGTTACTCTAATTTTTAGGTTATCCTTTTCCCATCTACATTAAAACTAATATTGATCTTGCAGTATACAAATTACAAAATTAGGCACATGTGAGAACCAACAAATCAAATATCCATAAACGGGACTTTTAAAATAAAAAAGAATGAATGAATAACAAATATTGCATGATTCAGTACTATACATCATGATGGTACGAGGACATTCATTCTGTTCCTTCTAGCAGACAATATCTGAATTACATTTTATTATAGGATAATAGAATATACGGGTTAATAAAAAAAATACTACCACTATATTCTGTAAGATTCCTAAATGAAAACAAAATGAGGTACAGCTTATTCCAAATCCAAAAAACAAGCATTGAAATTCTAGACCACTGCTTCTAGATTCGATCAGAATCACACTCATTGGTAGACAATTTTGTTGTTTGATACAGCGATCTTAGTTTATACTTACCTTAGAATTTACCATTCATACTAGATATGACAAAATTTAGTCGCAAATCAGGTAGATGGTGGTTTGTTTTCGGATCTATATTGATTATTATGGGAATCATATTTCAGTTACAGAGCATTTCATTGATTGGCCCCTCTTCCTCATTTATGTACTCGAATCATGACTGGACACTTAATGGCTATATAATTATAGGGACTGGAATCATTGTCCTAGTAATCGGAATCTATGTAAAGACAGTAAGGTATAAAAAACTTTAAAATTCTTGAATATCGTAAATATCATTCTGGCTCGAATTCTACTTCTTACAACTAGTAAAAAGCTCTTCGGGCTAATTTCAATTGTTGGTCAAAAATAATGTAAGAATTTTGATTCTCTCTTGATCGTTACTAAATAAATCTATATACGTAGAAGTATAATTGGGAGGTACTCCTTCAACTATGTTATTTACACAAAACCCTAAATCGGTAAAAGTGGCAATAATCCACTCTTTCCAATTCATGTATTCATCACATATGACCGGTGAAAAGAGCTCATCGGTGTACTCAGTTATTAATAGCAGATGACCATTTTTCTTAATTTTATGTAATAAAGTTTTGTATAATGGTTTCCAGAATATCTCATTTTCACGATCAATATATTTTGGATGCGGTAGCACAGACAAGATTTCATCTACTGAATAATCTGGTAATTCGTCAATTACCTTTTCAAACGGACTATTTACAAATAACAAATTATCCTTCCTATTCGAGAATAGTAGGCAAGATTTCCTATGCTGAGAAGGATCTATCTCTATTCCAAGATGAAAGGTATTCCGGTTCTCATCCTTGTTCGATAATTGATATAGAAATTTCCCATCGCCACAGCCCAGTTCAACTATCAGTTTATCATAATTGGTCAAAAATGACACGTTAATAGTATGGTCCATCTGATCAAGAAATATACTAGATTTAAATAAATTCATTCACATTATTTGCAATTTTGTAGTTCATGACCAGTTAGTTGATTCAGATATTATGGCTGAGAAGACTATATTGATTCTATCAAAATTTGGTGTATAGGCAGAGCATTCATTTTAAAAGAGGAATGGAAAAGTAAATTCATAACTAGGTATAATGTAAACCAATGGATCGTGATTTTTATGATCAAGTGATATTGGTTACTGGTGGCACAGGTGCATTAGGTTCTAAAGTATCAGAATCGTTTATGAACTTTTCTCCAAAAGCTATCATCATAACTTATAGATCTGAAACCGAAATGCAAGAATCGAAGACAAAAATCCTTGATGGAAGTAGTAAGAAACAAAAAGAGAATCACCATACACAAGTGGAATTCGTGAAGGCTGATATTACTCATGAAGACGAAGTCAAAACACTAATCTCAGGTATACTTGAAAAATTTGGACAAGTCCACGTTTTAGCAAATGTAGTTGGAGGGTATATTGGTGGTAAAAGTGTAAGTGAAACAAGTGAAGAAGAATGGGATAAGATGATGTTGATTAATTTGAAATCTGCGTTCCTCATAAGTAAACATGTTATGAATTCTATGAAGACGAAAAAGTTTGGAAAGATTGTTCATATATCTTCAGCAACCGGTGCAAAAGCCAGTGGTAATGATTCAGCGTACGCAGCTTCAAAGGCGGGATTAATAAGACTTGTTGAATCAATGGCTGAGGAGACAAATGGTCTAAATATAACCATTAATTGCATTCTTCCAACCATAATAGATACGGAATCAAATAGAAAAGCCATGCCTAAGTCCAATTTCTCAACATGGATAGCACCCGCGGACTTGGCTAAGGTAATTTGCTTTTTAGCTTCAGAAGATTCCAAAATAATTAATGGGGTCGCACTCCCAACGCGCGGAAACTCTTATGGTTCATAATTCTCTGTACGGATTAGCCATACAAGACAAATCACAGATTATTCCAAAATTATTCGACTGAATCGACATGGGTTCAACCATATTTGATAAAACTGAGATGATTATTATGAAAATCCATCTAATAATATTGGTTTTGGTTGTACTTTATTGATCGATGACGAGATTGAATAATTTTCAAAATATTATTAAGATTTACTTTTATAGGTTGACCTATAACCCAATGGACACTACAAGAATAAGAAGCGACCAATCATATGTGAATAATTGCCATCCTATCCGGGCACTTGAATTAGAGGATTTATTTATTAACAAATTACTATACTTAATTGTCAAAATTGAAATCAACTCAAGATCTTAAGCATGATCACATTACCATAAGAAGAATTAAAGATGTCGCTTTGACATGCTCAAAGAAACTATACGAGGCTAAATATGTTCCTATAGAAGATATAGAAATTATTTCAGTAGTAATTGAGGAATTTGTTGATCATTTTCACCATGGGAAAGAAGAAACTGCCTACTTTCCTGAAACTAAAGTAAATAGTGAATTTTCAGAAGAAATACGCAAATTTCTGATTGAGCATGAGTTTGGAAGAAGAATAGCCATCATGCTCAGGAGAGCAGTAAATGAATGGAAATCGAAAATCAAAGAGGTCGATAATAATGAAGAACAAAGGATACTTCTCGTAGAACCTATTGCAAGATTCTTGAAAGCATACGCCATTTTTATCGATGACCATACTGGAAAAGAAGATAACTTCTTTGATAGTGTTGAAGAAGGTAAGATTATATCCGAGAGTGAAGACGAATGGCTGTTAAAGCATTACGAATCATGCATGAATCAAGTAGGCGGGAAAATAAGGATTGAACAAATGATTAAGTTAATAAATTATCTTGAGACTAGAGAATGGATGAAGGATTGATGCTGTTTACTCGAGAACTCTAGTTTAGGAAGAAAGCAGAAATCAAGATTTCGTAGCTAGGGATCAACTTTGAGACCCTAAAATTGATTTCAATATAAAAGGATGACAATTCCAGTCACTCTTATCCGGGATTTCGTTTTTTCTAATTTAATCCCATATAAAAGCAGGGCTAAGATCTTCCCACCTCATAAAGTATAAAAAGAAGGAATAGTTTTGTCTGAATTCATAAAAAATGATTATCAGTTAAAACTAAAATCAATTCCCACAGATCTCATCGTATCTTCGACGTCGTCAAATATTCCGCCCAAACCTGAGCTGGATGATCCTGAACCTTCGTTGTCGTTGTCGTATCCGTTTTCGTTGTCGTATCCGTTTTCGTTGTCGTATCCAAAGTCAGAGTCATCTATACTGTTTGAGAAGCTGAATCGATCCATAAAACTGTCGTCGTCATTGCTGCTGCTACTGCTACTGCTTGAATCGCCGTCGTCGTCATTGCTACTGCTACTGCTACTGCTTGAATCGCCGTCGTCGTCATTGCTACTGCTACTGCTACTGCTTGAATCGCCGTCGTCGTCATTGCTACTGCTACTGCTTGAATCGCCGTCGTCGTCATTGCTACTGCTACTGCTTGAATCGCCGTCGTCGTCATTGCTACTGCTACTGCTACTGCTTGAATCGCCGTCGTCGTCATTGCTACTGCTACTGCTACTGCTACTGCTACTGCTTGAATCGCCGTCGTCGTCATTGCTACTGCTACTGCTACTGCTTGAATCGCCGTCGTCGTCATTGCTACTGCTTGAATCGCCGTCGTCGTCATTGCTACTGCTTGAATCGCCGTCGTCGTCATTGCTACTGCTACTGCTACTGCTACTGCTTGAATCGCCGTCGTCGTCATTGCTACTGCTACTGCTACTGCTTGAATCGCCGTCGTCGTCATTGCTACTGCTACTGCTTGAATCGCCGTCGTCGTCATTGCTACTGCTACTGCTACTGCTTGAATCGCCGTCGTCGTCATTGCTACTGCTACTGCTTGAGCTGCCAATTCCCGATCCTGGAGAACTACTTGCAGTTGTCTTACAACAGATTGGGCCATTTCCTGTATCTTGATTGAATTGTTGGATTTGTGCAAAAGGCTGTAATCCGCCTGATACCTGACTCATATTACCAGTATTTGTTGAATTTGAAGACTCTAACATCGTGTTGTAGCTAGATAACTGTGCTTGTGTAAAGTTAGAAGCTGTAACATTTACAGAGTAATAGGCTTGTAATGTTTGAGGACCTTCTAAACAAAGAATCTTTGATGTTATTTTGTTGCTTCCTTCATTGATGTTTGTATAATTACTTGATACTGTGTATTGCCAGTTAGAATAATCGCTATCTCCTTGACTGCCTGTAGGTTTAACTTTCTGATATGGTTTTACATTATTTATGATAACAGAAACATCACAATCTGATGTTACATTATCCTTTGAGACTCCTTTAATTACTAGCGAATTGTTTGAATTTAATGGGACTAGATCTCCTTTATCTGGAGAAATTATCTTTACTCCGCCAGTAAGCTTTGTAATATTTGATACTGTGTCAGAAGCAATGGGAACAGAAGTAATAGGAACAGATGTGTTTGTAGTACTTGCAGTAGTATTTTGCTGTGCTAATACTTGGATGTTTGCATTATGATTGATGTTTGATAATAATAATACTATCAATAGTCCTGCAAAAATAATACCAAGTCTTTTTACCATAATTGATTTTGCTATTTATATATATATTAAAGTTTGAATAGATTTTTCTATATGATAAAACCAGTTATATGTTCCTGCCTGACTTGATTGTTACGATGCACCCACAAACGTAGGGTTTTGGATCTGGTAAGATATCCCACAACACGACAGATTCAAAAATCGAAAGATTATTTTAGCCTAATTCTGCCACGTTCCCATATATTGGATTATTCCCCTGAGTGATGTTTGAGGCCAAAATTTGAAACCAAAATGCCATTTTCGAATATTTCAAATAATAGCTTCTATAACCATGGGGTTTTTTGTGGTATTTTTTATTTATATCAGCACATGTTTGGATATGATTTCAAATGAAATCAAAAATTAAAACATAACGAACTCTTATCCTGAATAAGTTGGCTAAAATTCTATCATCCAATCTATAGGATTCAAGAAAAATGATGCCCGACGATTTATCTTGAAAGGAAGAAACAGAGTACTTATCAAGGAAATTGATAAGGAAATATGAATAAATCTAATTATAGTCTTCAATATGCATTGGTAATTCTAAGTTAATGCTACATCTTCTAAATGCACAGTTAAGGTAGCGTATCATATGGGTATTCTACCCATTATCTTCATTAAATTCACCTATGAGATATGAGAATTGTATGCCTCAATGTGGATCTATGAGGCTATTAACAGAAGTTGCTCACCCCAGGTAGTTGACATTGACAAGTGTCTTGCTATACTAGAGGACCAATAACTGATCTGATTTCCGTTTGATGTCTTGATGAAGATGTCCAGATGAAGATCGTTATGTTCCCGTAGCGCCAATATTGTACCATACACTGTTTTCCGATGATGGAAAACCAGTAATTCCTACTACTAGGATATCCACGGAAAGAGTTTGTTAAGCGCTATAAAACCGTACAATTTGAGGTATCGCTTCCTTATGAATTAGTTATAGTGATTAATAAAATGTAAGAATAATATTTTTGTAGCATAAATTACTTCACGATACTTATGTAACATGTTAAGGTATAAGCATACCATTTCCTTTGCATATTAGAATCAGTTTAACATGTCACAATAATATTATTTTACTAAAACAATTAGGTTAAATAATTCCAGAAATATATTTATGAAAATGACTGACGATAATAAGGAGATTATCTTTAACAATATTACTAAATGGTTAAGAGACTCTAATTTTGTGATGAGCGAGGAAAAGATAACAGTCGTCACGTCAGAATTTTATGCCAAAGCGTATCTCCAGTCAGATCATGAATATATTCTTGAAATAATGTCCGCCACTGGTATTGAGACACGGTTCGCACTGCGGATCAGATTACCAGTATCTGAACAACAACTAGAAAATTATGAGAACCTCGAGCCGAAGGAAAAGCTAATCTTCGATGATAAAATGAATGCCGTGATTTTTCCACAACGCCAATCAATCAATATCAAGGAAAAATCAGCTTTCTTGGAGAAAACAATCTCGATTGATCCAAAATCAATTGATGCTAAGCAAGAAGTCATGCAAAATATTTCAAACCTATTGGGATCAGCAAAAAAATTGGAGATCAGTTTTGATGAACTTTTGTCAAACTAAAGGAGATAAGAACTAAACAAAAGGTGGCTTGCATAAAGCGCATAGTATCTAAGTACCACAAAGATAAATTACTATTCTTGATCTCTTTCTAAATCAGTTCATTGTGCTTTGATTGTGTTACTATTTCCCTACCATTGAATAGATCAAAGGAAAAGATAGGATTTTCAATAATTTTTTCTTGAACGTCCTTGCCCATCTATGACCGCTTTAGTGAGGTATTATTAATCCAATAGATCTAACGGGTCATCCATTACATCAGTTTCTGGATCTAATAAATATTCTTCTCCCAAATTACATTTCAAGTCTGAACAAAGCAAAGAATCTGATTCATCCTCATTCGTAGTTGAGGTAGTGGAAGTTGCGGTATTGGAGTGAGTATTATACTGTTCATGACAAGATATATTTGGATCATCTATTTCACTACAAATTGCGAATGCTGCTCCATTATTGTTCAGCGTCGTAAATAATGCAGTCACGCTCAAAACTGAAAATATAACAACTATCTTTAATAATGTTCTCATATTGAAGTATATTACTGCAAATAATATTAGAATTTTTCATCTATATACTGTAAGAATTTTTGGTATTTTTCTACTGCTATCCTTAAGAATACTTCTCCATTTCAAGCATTGTGAGCTTTAAAGAGACTTGTGAAGACCACTATCACCAATGATCGAATATTATACGATAATCTGTGTAGTGTAGCCGATTAAAGTATTGTCATTGAAACAAGGAGTATGGAATTGTTTTATTAGCTGTTCTTTACCTAAGATCAAAAAAAATGGTCTTACCAGATTGCTTAGTTTCATGGATGAAAGTAAAGGTATCGGAAAAATTGGGACTAAAATGTCAAATGATAATTGAGCAGAACCATTTCTAATATGGTACACCTATTTTTCGTTGGTTCTCAAGAATTTCAATAAACCACTTAAATTCCTCAAAGAATCTGACTACTCTTCTATCATAAGATTCATCGAGTAAAATCCGATCATTACCATATACTGTGTGCACACGAGGAATTGTAAAGGAAGATGGAATGGACGGCGCTCCTAACTCGGCAAACTCAAGTCGAAGTTGTTGGGTTGCATTGATCCCGCCAAAAGATCCTGGTGGATATGAAACAATTGTTGACGGTTTGAAATAATATTCTTCTAAAAAATAGTCCAGTGTATTTTTCATTGCACTTGACGTACTTCTATTATATTCCGGAGGGATTGGAAGATAACCGTCGGCATCTTTAATTTGATTTCTAAAAGCTTGGATCATTTCTGATGGATGAGACATTTCCTTTTACATTAGATCCGACAAGGGCAATTTTAATTCTAAAGGACCGATAAAAAATATGGTGTGATTTCAGCTTAAAAATTTTTTCTATCCATCTTGCCACCCTTATTCCCAGTCTTTCACTTCTAACTGATCCCAAGATTACAGCGATCTTTGCCATTGAGACTGTTATATTTGATCACATAAATGCATAGATCTATTGTGAAATTGACTATCAAAGTCTTCAGTCGACAACGGTAACAGAATATTGTTCGTCAACAAATGGACTATATGACCTTAACGCTGAATTGGAGTCGCGCAGGAGATTAGAACTGCTTTGTTGCATAATTCCTTATTCTCCGGTTATCATCATGATCATCATGTTATATTCTTCTAAAAATGTTATACAATGATACTTTTATCATGATCTCCTTTACCATGTTTTGAAACCTGTTTGCTGATGTGTATTCACCAAACATTCTCTTTATAGCTGAGAACACAGTTTCAGATATCCATCTCTGTCCGTATTTTCTTTTTGTCTTCCATTTCAACAGATCCTTTGCTTGTAACTTTACTTCGTTGTTCCTTAACCTATTGTTTTTAGGAGAAACAATAGAGTTCCTTCTTACCTTTATACCTGGATTGATCTTTTTGTCCTCAAGATACACAAAGTTTGGATTTGAATCATAGGCTCCATCAGCTAGTACCGATTTTATCTTTACAGTGTTTGGTTCTCTCGAATCCAAAACATGATTGACTAGTTTCTTTAGCATTTTCCCATCATGTACCTTCTCATCTGTCACTTCCAAAGCAATGATTTTCCTGGTCTTTATGTCTACAGCAACGTGGATCTTGAGATATCCTTTTCTATTTTGTGTATTCCATTTCTCATCCATCCACTGACCTCTGTTAGTAATCTTGATACCTGTACTGTCTATTGATATTATTAGGTCATCATCGTCATCCATCTTGTCTCTTTTAATATCGATGTTTAGCTTGTTGATTCGTTTACAGATGTGACCATAACTTGGTGGATTAGCAGGTAACCTTTTTCCTGTGGCCTTAATTATACCTTGGGTTTGTCTGTATGGTAGGTGAAATAAATAGCGAATGTAACCAATGGCCAAGATGAAAGAATCTGGAAATACAAATGGTTTACCCTTTTTGTTTATATTCATATTCTCTATCTCTGAACCCCAACCATCAAGGAAATCATACGAGAAGAGGATCTCACCGCGTTGAACTAATGAGCGATTGTAAGAGGGCCAGTCTATCACAAATAATCAATCTGTTCATTCCAGCTAAATATGTTGAGTTAGGCGACAAAGCAGATTAGAACATAAAAATCAAGAGAAGAAGGAAAATAGATAACATTTTAACGTGTATGTAGACATATCCTAAATTAAGTAACAACAAAATTACTTTAGTGCTGACTGTATCATATGAAAGAGAGGCTTTGGGAGGTCATATTTTTCAGATATTCAGTAATCTTTTTAGCCTGCCAAAATCCTTGATCTTATATTTATAAATAGTTTTAATTAAATAATAAGCTAATGAGCTTAAGATGTCCTAATTGCGAATCGGAAATGAGGTTAAGCAGCAAATATGGAGTTGAGATTGACTACTGTCCACGATGTCGCGGAGTTTGGCTTGATAGAGGAGAGTTGGAAAAAGTTGCCAATATGCAGAATCAATATGAAGATGACCATTATCAAAAATATCATTATGGGAAAGATCATGATGATGATGATGATTATTATAATAAAAGAAAGCACAAGAAAAAAGGTTTTTTCGGTGACATGTTTGATTTTGACTAGATAATTATCGGTTATTTGGTAAAGCAAATGAGTATCATTTTTCTTTATTTTTTATCTGTTGTTTCTGAATGTACCTCAACTTGGAATTTAATCGGCTAACCGTTTTAGTGTTATAACCATTCTTAACTGTTTAGTCTATTTCCATATGTTGATTTTATTGGTACTTACCGAATCATATTTCCCTTCAATTAGATTATCCCAGAAATTTTGTGAATGTATGATTTTCTTTGATTAGTCCAAAATGCAGATCGGCAAATCTTTCTTATTAGAATGAACGAAATACAAATACTTAATCTTTGTCGTAGCCGAGGAATTTTGTACATGAACATAGGTAACAATGATGGTCTTTTGATTGTTTTGAAATGTATTTGTGAGAAATCCTCAGGTGACCGCAGTCTCTGCAAATATGATATTTACGAGAATCCATCTTGCAATAGTATTCATGATTTTGCTATATAAGAATCATATCGTAAAACATTTGATCTTTTGACCTTCAAAATACTCTAAATCCTTTGCTAGCGACCAGTAGTGATAGTTGAAAGTCGGAGGTGAATAAATCGAATTTCATGTTACAGTTTACACAGATGTTGGAAATAAAAAAAATTTCATAAACCTAATAGGTCTTAAGACAGGTAATTTGAGAGGAAATTCCCTATACAAACTCCTAATATTGTATAAACTAACGGGCTTAGGAAAGGACCCTCAGATTTTTTCTCAGGAAATCTAATCATAATTGAATTTTAATAAACCCATCCAAAAGTTTTTGCCTATATCCTCCAGTTCTTAAAGAAGGAAATCTCAGTGTGGATTTAACGAAGTAGTTTTTGGAACTAGTTACATTCTTTTCTCATATCAGAGCACAAGGTCATTGGTTTGGTCAATACTCCAGATTTCGAAAGGGATGGATCAAAACGTTGGAAAGAAATAATTTTTAGTGTTCATATTATTATTAAATACTTTGTTATATACTCAGTTCTAATGTCAGAAGAAAATAAAAAGAAATTCGACTGCAGATGCGGTGCTGCTTTTGATACCGTTGAAGAACTAGATAAGCATAATCATGAGGCACATTAGACAAACAGTGGGTCATAGCACTAAACAAGCCCTTAATTGACCCGGCAGCAATAAATCATTTTTCTTTAATATCTTGCTTGATCCTGTTCAATTAACATAATTATCATGGAACTCAGCCTATCTACCACGTCTGTAATCCTTCACTACCCTACATTCATTCGTCTGGGTGATTTACATTTATAAACTCTGAATGTATAGTTATTTTTCTTCCCAAGCGGGCCATGAACATGCAACCTTATTTTTAGTAACTACTAGACTTCTGCCTTAGATATACTGTATAGTTTTATTTTTAGGATTATTTCTTCCAATTAAACTTCGTAAAAGGAATATCAAAAAAAGAAAAACGTAATAACAGATGATGTCAAACTATGTAATATATTGTTGATATTGAATACAGTTAAG
Organism: Candidatus Nitrosocosmicus oleophilus; assembly: GCF_000802205.1. Classification (NCBI taxonomy): domain Archaea; kingdom Thermoproteati; phylum Nitrososphaerota; class Nitrososphaeria; order Nitrososphaerales; family Nitrososphaeraceae; genus Candidatus Nitrosocosmicus; species Candidatus Nitrosocosmicus oleophilus. The sequence continues at coordinate 2,559,131 of NZ_CP012850.1, forward strand.
ATATTAAATCATATGATGACAGAAGGAAAAATGAGATCCGTCAATCTCGGTTCCGAAATATTTCCACAAATTATTCAAAACGGAAAATGATCCTTTTTCTTGGAATTAAAATTAAGAATTTAATTTATTGAGTAGAACCTTACCATAATTTTCATTTTGTTCATATTCTAATATCATAGTGTCATAATAAATATAATTACCCAGCATACGTGTATTAGTTGGATAGTTAATAACATAGTAGATAATAGTGTATTCGTGAACCTACTAAATAACATCTTCAAAGTCCAAACCCACTTTGCTCTACCGTCTAGTGACAATTTATGATCGACTTATCCATGCTAATAAAAATAATGGGCCCTCTCGTGTATGTACTTCCCTTCTTCACTGTTGAAAAATGCTTCACAAAAATCGCAAAAATAAATACCCAATTGTCCTAAATCCCCAGTTTTTAACAAGGTGAATGTGTTTTCCTTTAGAGAGTCTCGTGTTACTACATAATCTAGAATAGAGTTCTTTTCCAACGACGAGTGCAAAGCATCTTCAAAATCATTTATGGAGCCAGAAAATTCAAACTCGACATATTGTGGAAGTGCTACTGAGTTAATTTCTTGAGAACCAATCAGACGGTGAGGTATCTGATTTATCGCATTAAAGATTTCGTTCATCTGTAGAACAGGGACAAACGATAAATCCATGTAAAATCTCTTGATTTACATAAGATCACACAAAGTAGATTTAATAGTGTATCACAAATTATTAATATCTAGTGGATCAAAGATTTGATTTGTTTTCAAGGATTTGGTCACTTGTAGATTACCATCCCATTTCAATTAATAATAATAACGACAATCATCTAGATTCAACAACAAGAGGGTTCTAACTGTTATCGATTCAACAGAAATATCAAGTACAGAAATCACATTAGGAAGATCATGAGATGGATTTAAAAGTCGTAATAGTGATGTTTAGTGTGTTGAATCAACCTTTTGAACAAATAAAGGTAGATATATTTAGAATTTTGCATTCAATTAAATATTTCCACTTTCCTTCATATTTAGGAAATTGGTTGGAATATTTTTATCACATATAATTGCAGAACTTTCTTTAAAGAGAATTGGTTTTAAACGTTTGAAAATAGGGTGGTTTTGGCTTATTGAAATCCTACTATCCGTGATAATAATAAAATACATTGAAAATATTATAGAATCGATCGTCCATTTAACTACTGGGACTTGGTCACCCGGTCAAGCACTTGAAGGAATTACTGGGATCCTCGCCATTGTTAGCGCAGTCATAGTAGGATTGATTCTTTTTTTTATACGCTGGCAAGATAAAAGTTGATGATAAGAATTCAAGCCTTAATTTTTTTGAAATGGTTACTATGAAGGATTCACAAATAGAATCACTACTAGAGGGCTTCAGAAAAGAAATAATAATAATTTGTGGACCTTCGACTAATTTCATCACTACGATTATGGAATGCATCTCTAAATCTAAAGAGATATCGCTATTGAAAAGCTTTGTATTTTAGGCCAAGACTTTGAATTCACAACTCATTTCGATGGCCCAATGAAGCCAAAGAGCAAGAAGCCAAAGGAACGTTGACACCGCTTTTAAAGAAATCCGAGGAGAAATCTACTAGAAGTGATCCCTTTTCGAATCATTACTCCAAGTTGCTCTCCTATGTGGATGAAACATTCAGGCAAAAATATTCAGGAGTCATAGATTTCCGAATAAGTAAGGAACCGATTTACAACTCAGTAGTTCTTATTGTCTCTTATGATTCCAATAAACAGAATCGATATACAGAATTATACACTGGACCTTTTATCTTGATGGGGATGGATCACCAACAAATAGTTTACAAATTTAGATCCACCTCAAAATCAAAAAAAATTGACGAAAAGACAAAGTACGATCTTGTTAAACTAGAGTATTCAAATTTTCTTAAATTTTGGGAATCAACCGCTGATATCCAAAAAGTCACGATGGAAAAAAAGCTAAAATCTGACAGATCATTCAATCAAAATCTGCCTGATAGTTCGGACAAACAATGCTTATTCAGTTTGAAACTAAATGCATCTTAGGATGCAGATGTTTCCAGTGTTCAATATGGGATATATGGACTTAATGAGTAAGGTGGATAATATAGAACTGCTTGGAGGTATGATAAGACACTTGGTTACAAATCGTGGTAAATTGGATACAGTCTTTGATCTTAAGGACGGGTTCCGGGATACGATTTGGATGAAGAATTGTATAGAAAGATTAAGAGAAGATCCTGAATCTACAAAGATGTTTGAAGAAAGATACATGGGGCCAGAATATGAACTGGATGAAATGTTGAAATCACCAAAGGGTTCTCTGGGTTATACTTACGCATTTTTGATGAAAACGATGGGTTTTGAGCCTCATTTTTATCAATCAAGAGACAGGCCGTCTTTGGATAACGATACAGATCATGTAACAATGAGAGTTAGAAAGACGCATGACATGTATCACATAGTTAGCGGGTTTAATATGGCCATAGGAGAAATTGGAGTAATACCACTAAATGTGACTCAATATTCTTATCCTGCTTTTATGCTAATTGACCTAGTTGCGGTAGGATCAGCATGTTTTCCAGGATTAGCAAGCATTCCTAATTCTGAAAAAATTCATTCATCTACAATTTTTGGGAATTTATCAAAAGGAATCTAAATGGCACAAGAATGCAAACCACTGTTTCCAGTAAAATTTGAAGAGATGCTTGAAAAGCCACTTGATGAAGTTAGAAAGGAGTTGAATATCACGCCTCTCAAAGAAGGTCCAAGTTGGTATCAATATCCAAAGATAAAAGAGGCGGGTATCTACTAGTTTTTCGGTACAACCACTTAATTTTTTAGTGTCTCCAAATATTGATCATTTTAAATTCAATAACGTTTGTTTGTTTGTCAACCTCAAATAATTTGTTACTACATGACAGTGAAATCCAATTTGACTCCGGCTCCGCCTTTTGTGTTGATAATCGATGTAATCTATCTAACCCTTGATAAGATGTCATTGACTTCCAAACTCGTTGGTATGATATCCACTTATAATCCAAGGATGATATTGACAGTAAATTAAGGCGAAAACTTTACTATATTTGCTACATGCTCAATTCAGGAGACTCGAAGGGCTTTCCTTAAAGAATTTGTTAGAAACATTTTGATCAAGCAAATTGTACGAAAATAAAAAGAATATTATGGCTCAATAATTTCAATGTCTTTCCAACATCTCATGAACGAGGGAAATACATAATAATTACTTAAAGAGTCTGCTTGCAGACAGTACTATTATGTTTTATAATCGGTTAGTAGCTCTCAGCAACATATCCAAGCTAAAGGTTCAAAGTCTAAGCGATGTATTTGAGTAGTATCATCAAGAAAATTTTCGTTATCTACTGATCCCAATTTCCAAAGTAGGTGGCCAGGTTAATCTGAAGATAAAGGTCAAATATATCAATGAAACTATCGTCTCAAAATCAATGCAAGGCTATAATCAAAGTAGATTTAGTTTTTAGACAATTTTGATTCAAGATCTTATTTGTTTTTATATCTTATTAGAATGTAACTCTCATGAATAGGGAAGAGATAGCTCTTAACATAATTTCTAAAGCTATAAAGCATGTCCAAAGCAATCCTCAAGTTGTAAGAGAAAATGGATGTGCGGCTTGCCATGTTTTGTTTGTACTTGCTGAAGAAATGAATGTAAGCGAGCAAGACGCTTCAGATTTGCTCTCAGAAGTTTTGAGCAAATCATCAAATCTAGACGATGAGTTTATCGCAATGGTAGAAAACATACATATGAAAAAAAGAATGATGGGAAATGTATTTGCGATTAAGACCAGAGAATCTAAGGACAAATACATAGATTCTAATTTTAAGAATACTATCGCTGAAATACATTCTGATTTGATAAATTACGGTCCAGATGTTACGCTCCGAAAATTATTAATTTCATTGATATCATTGGAAATAGCAAAGAATATTGGAACAGACTATCACGCATCAACTGAAGAACTCTATCATTATATGAGAAGAAATCATCAAGATACAAATAAAGAATTGATGGTATTTATCAATCAACTCTATCAAATAATTATTAGGGTGAAAATCAATTACGATTAAGAACCTTTTTGGTCTACATTGCTATTAAACTAGTTAAATCGGGTCATAAAGAGAATGTCTCTAAATCATATTCTCAACTCATTTAAATGTAGACATTACCACTACAAAACTACCATAAATAGTAGAATGTCAATTTTTTCGAAAAAGATCGTAAGTACATGAGACCATGAGATTCATAATAGAAATAATTTGGTTTCAAATTAGACAAAAGCTAATTAGAGTTTTGAATTTTATCAAGAAAGTTGCAAATATTTTAGATAAATATTTTATTTACAACTTGGTATCTTGGAGGTATGGGGGAATGAAATCGAAAGGTGTCAGATCATCTAGATGATGATTGCCTCAAACCGAAGTCAGCAGACTCATATTAATATTGCATTTAATAAACGATTCTAAATTAGCACCTTATTTTAGACTAATAACAAATTTTCAGCTCGTATCTAGTTCATACTAAAAATGTTAACCTGATATGATGAGATGCTCTCATTTTATCCTATTCATATAGAATATTACTCAAATACGTCTGGGCAAGGCATCTTATTACCCCGCTTATCGCTCCTTAAGTCAGGGATATTTATCTAATAGAGTACGCCTTCACCAGTTCGTCTTATATGTTCATCAATTCCATTCATTGTAATTTTATATTCGGTATCCCCTATTCGGGAAACAAACCCTCCTACTATCAGATTTTCAAGGGCAATTTCAAAATTTGAAGAACCCATTGTGTCTGTCAATATTTCCCGCAATTCACTATCATTTGTCACAGGAGTTTGTTGGTTTGATTGCGTAAATAATTTTTCTAATATTTTATCCTCAAAATTAGGAATAGATGAATCGTTATTCACAGGATTTTCCGCCTTATCCATATGAATGGAAATATCCTATCTATTCATATAATTGCTTTTAACTACCAAAACGATTTTCATTTTTCATTTACAATGACACTTTCAAACATTCAAAAATTACACTTTTTTGAAAGTATCAAGGTAATAGTGTGAGGTAGTAGGATGTAGAGTGGATTACAGATACAGTATCAATGAATGTCGAATTAAACATAAGATATATTATTTAAAATGTTTATGGGAAGAGATTATCTGGCCCTCGTATTGGATTTGTAAAATAGAGATTCCTGTACTTATCAACATGTCTAAAGATAAATAAACAAACACAAACAAAAAAAGAAAAAGGATTATAAATTCATTCAACAGATAATAATCAGATATTTTAGAGTAGAGATATTACCTTCTTTTATGCACTATAAAAGGCCCCCTCTAGATCAACCTGCGCTGGTATTCAATCGTTTTCTATAGATAGTTCTATTTATGATAGTAGTAAAATTTGGAGTCAAAAGATTTTACTTTACCTTTAGTCTATTTTTTTATTCATTGATACCTAAATCTAAATTTCCGACTAATAATTCGAAAGTAAAACTTTTATACTAGAATCACGATAATGTTAATATGTGTATAAAATGTGAATTATTGGATACTATTTACAATATGACAAAAAATCAAAATAAAGAGTCTCCCGCATCGGTGAAGATACCATACGATCGGCCAAAATCAAATAGACCCAAAAGTATTTGAGTACAATCTCATAAATTGAACAGCATATGGGGAAAGACAACCAAATAAGTTAGAAAAAATTCTGATAATACGAAAACCTTTGTAGACAAATCTAAAAAAAATTAGTTTTACCATATGATTTACAATTCCTGGAATGATAGCATAACTTATAACATTTAGCAACGGTATACTTTGGATCATTTCCAAATTTTATATAAGTAAGAAAGCAATCTGTCCAGCAATTACTATTAATAACATGATCTTTTCACATTCTTGTCTCTTTACCTGTCTTGATTAAATGTGCATCAGGACTAAAGATTTAACCATTTCAAAGGGTTTAACCAGGAGACTTTGCTGATTGAAATTTCATCTTAAAGATACCTAACTTTGCTTATCAACCATGCACTTTAATTTGATTAATGTAATTTGAACCGTGTGAACGTAGGAAAACAAATGCATAAAAATCCAACCCCTACTGTGGATACCATAATTCAAAAAGGTTCCAAAGTCCTTTTGGTCGAAAGAAAAAAGGATCCATTTAAACAAACGATGGTATTGCCTGGTGGTTTTATAAATGAGGGCGAATTTGCAGAAGAGGCAGCAATACGTGAAGTAAAAGAAGAGACTTCTCTAGATATAGAACTCGAAAATATACTGGGAGTATATTCTGATCCCTCCAGAGACCCAAGGGGTCACATAATGTCTACGGTATTTATTGGAAAAATATCTGATAAGAGTGATAATAAAGAGCCGATCGCAGGAGATGACGCAGCCACAACAAAGTGGGTAGATCTTGAATCTATAGAAGAAGAAACCTTGGGGTTTGATCATCAGAAAATTTTGATGGATTTCAAGGAATGGAAACAGTCTAGGCAAACTTATTGGTCATCAAAAAAATAAAATAAAGATTAATTTCATAGAGGAACTTAATAAATATGTCATCATCTAGTTCTATAACCAAGATTATAGAGCCATTTGGAAATTCTAAATAAGGAAGTTTAGTCGTCTTGCAAACGCCTTATGTTTTTGATTCATTATAACCTTTATTTTTCAATTTGAAGTATCCATAAAAAACCTGGATGAATGAGGAATATCCTTTTTTAGATATAGATGAAAACTTTGTAATAATATTTAGGTGCTAATATTACCAACTAATCGAATTGATATAAACAAATGACTTTTGTGATATATTAGCCATTTCTTAATAAAATTGTAAGTATTCTAAAAAAGATTGTGGATAAAATCAAACCTGGTAACAGGTTGATGATAAGATTTTGCACATCTATTTTATGAATGAATTCAGTGAGTCCATCAATCAAATTTAGGAATTTGAGAATAGAAAAATTTAGTTACGGAATCATAAGTTTCTTTCAATAATTCTAAATATCTTTTCGTATCGTATTTGATATCGTTTTCATCAATTAGTTCAATTGGTATAGCCCTTTCCAGAAAATTCTCATGATAAAAATTCGTAATTATGTATTTAATTTCTTCTCCAGCATTCAAGGATTTCCCATTGTTAGTTAGTTGTTTTAAAACGCAGTTTTCAATTGTATCTCTATCTGCATACTCATTACTTGCTTTTGACATCCTTTTGGTAAATATCAGATCGGTGTATGAAATTTTTTTAGTGCATATTAAATTTATATATTTTTTATATATACTCTCTAAAATCGGCAAACATTTAGTGATTTCATGAATGTTGCTGTAGGCAGACATTATTTTCATTAACTCCTCTTGAAAATAGACAAAGAGTTCAGGAGTATCATGTCTTCTCGTTTCAATTCCCCTCATCTTTATGGTCCCATCTTCAAAAACGCCAAAGTATCTATTTAAGGCTGGTAAGTCAGGATTGATCTTAGATGAATCGAAAACGATCCATTTGTACACTCCTTCAAAAGATATGGAAAAACCTGTTTGTTCCTCTATATCTTTTTTTAAATTAATATATCGGTGAGCAGAATCGGCTACCGATAATGAATATTCTATATTATCTATTTTGCTTATCCAGATGGAGTCCACAATACCATGAATTACATCAAATCCGTGTTTCTCTGCTATTTTAGACGTTTTCATCAGTATATCTCTAGCAAAGGCACATACAGTGATGTGAGCATCTATCCTACCAAACTTTGAGTTACTGAATCCAAGATATCCAAAGGAAGTAACTAGGATCCATTTTAAAGCAGTTTGTCTGTTGTCATAACAGTTTTTTAAATACTCATCATTCTTAGATATACACAGATTTTTTCTTTTTTTGTATTCTAATCGTCTATCTAGAACTGTTTTAAGAGATAAAGGTACTATTCCTATCCTTTTTTTGCACAAGTGATAAAGATGTTCAAGCTCTGGTACTTTGTTATCCGTTGCCGATTTACAGCATGCACAATTGATTGTGTCTGAAGAAATATTTTTCCTTAGCATGATATTTGGATAAAGAGATATAAAATCAAATTCTGCTACATTGTCATATGCTCCAGGTTTGGACTCAAAGACAAAGCCCCCTTTATCTACCTTTAATAAATCAGAAAATGACTTGAAGATTTCCGAAGTTATAGGCTTCCAGGGTATCAATATATCCTTTTTATGAGCATTATAAAAATACAAACTGCTTAGACATTTTCCTATAGTAGATCTTGATGCTAGTTGCAATGGAATTCTGCAAACTCGGGATAATTCTGCTAATCCTTCCAATCCATTGTCCCTATAAATAAATGAATTGTTAATGTCGATGTGAATTCGGCCGTATAAAAAAAACGGTTGTGGTTTGAAATACACTTTTCCGTAAGAGATGTACGATGTTGAGGACAGGTCATTAGATCCGATACTTTTATTTGAAAACAATTTATTTTTCTTTAGTAAATATTCTATGTTCGATTCGCGATTCAAATTTATCAATAACTGATTCTCAATCTTGTTGGCTTTGGCTCTGTGAAATAAATGTGGAAACAAAAATTGGTCTCCACCTTTAGTTATAATAATATCAGGATCTATTCTATTAATTTCATAAGCGAATTCCAATATTGTTTCAAGTTCATTTTCTTCAGATATCGAAAAGTCTTCCTTGATCACATTATCCTTTTCAAAAGAGATAATCTTTATCTTTAGAATCCTGTCTTCTAAATCATTTCTTATTGATTTTCTCTCCGAAATTAATTCAAATGATAGAAATTTAAAATTTGGAACAATATATTCAAATGAGTCAATATCGTCGTTCTTATCGTTAACTACTTGATATATGTTAGTTTGTACTGATTCCGTGGATCTTATTTCTTCTATGTTGTATAATCCCAGTGGATAGAGATCCTTTTCGTACAAGAAAGACTGTTCAGGTGATATATCTACGTTGTATAGTCGATAGTGTCCAAATCTAATAGAAAGTCTTTCAATTCGTTTTGCTAAATTTAATATATGTATTGAATCGGACAAAGTTAGTCTCAGAGTTACATTCCTTTTACACTTATCAACAATAACGGAAGAAGGATGTTCAAATTTGTATTCAAATTGATATTCCTTAATTGAGGAAGAAATTTTGCTATTCCCTACCAAGTCTACTAACTCAGATTTTAGATCTGACGTTACATATATTGAAGGGGACCATAAATACTCTAGTCTTTTTACATTACCCTTTCTTTCTTTTATCCATAAAATCATTCTATCCTTTTGATAATATATGTCAAATAGCCAACCATTCATGGTTATCAGCAAGTCAACCATAAATCGATGAGGCTAATAGAAAAATTTGAATATACTTAATCAAATTAGTTTGTATTTGGTGATGTAAGTATTGATCCATACTTAACGAAATAATCTTACCCAAATAGGAATAGAATTCTATTTTGCTATTAGGATGATTATACAAATGAGAAGATATGGTTGAGATTATCGCCATATTGATAAATGTTAGAACATGTTTATATCTATTACGCTGTGTATACTATAATTACGCTATGTAATATTAATTACCAGTAGTAAGTAATTATATCCGATCAAACACTAACGCATTCTTAATTCGATGAATTGGATTTAATTGACACCCACCAAGTTAATATTGTGTGTTAAATGAACCCAAATTCATCATTTCTAGGAATTGGGTAATAGAATTAAGATATTCTATGCTATCTCAGGATCATTGTCAGCTTGAACAATCTTATAATCTTCCATAAAAGAAACGGCTTCAAGTGTTAATCTGGCAGAAACTAATTTCAAGAAGATATTTTATTGTAATTTTCTCATTATTGGAATTCCATCTTACAATCAGGACAAATTAAAGGTTTATATTTCTTCAGTATGAAAGGTTACCAACGATTTAACCAGGAGCCATTACATATACCTACATATGGAACTTAAGAATTGGAAGTTGTCATAAAAAATTCATAGATAGCTTCGACAAGAGGTTTCAGTCATTCATGTAAGTTATCTTGAATGTTTTATCGTATGAAAAGATAAATGATATTAGTTGCAGCGAAGCTAAATAAAGGAACACCTTTTAATATTATAATATTAAATATTCTACTTCATGATTTATGTTTTGTATTTAAAAGAAATTGTATGAAGATGATTTCAAAAAAGGTCATAGATTCAATAAAGGTATAGGTGTATTTATTTTCCAAAATACGCCTTTACATTTGGTTGGAATAGATAGTATATGATAATACCATTGATTATTACGGGGATAACTGCGCCAACATTTCCCACGATGATTGATCCAAGCCCTGAGATAAATGCTATTACAGTAACTATTAACGTTATGATCCAAGCCCATTTTAGTCCTTTCCACAATCCATAAGCAACACCAAAATATGCTAAGCCGATTATAATGAGAACTGCACCAAGGATTGGTATTATGGCAACCAGAGCAATCCCGCCTACTAAGGAACCTATACCTCCAAGAATAGCAAGTATAGCAATTATTGTAACACCTAAAGGTCTATTGTTTTGCATTTACTTTGTTAAATGACATTAACTTATTAAACTTACATCAAAATAGAATAATTTCTTTTAATACTAGTATTTTATTTAATGAATGATATATTTCAATTGCGGATTTTGAGATATATTCCAGATAAAATGTTTCATGGTTTCCATCATTTTTCAATCAATTTAATAAACTGATTGAAGTGGCAGTGCTTAAATAATGTAAACCCTTGGGTAAACAAGCGAGCAAACATAATATTGTGAATGGGATCCATAAAACAACCATTGCTTTTAAATTTATCGATATTGATATTAGTATCTGTTCTTAGTTTAAAGAAAAGTTTAGAACGCTGGCGCAGAGAATTGCATAGAAGATATTTTATTCGGGTAAATGACATGCACAGTATTTTCATAAAAAGGTACTAATTCTGAGATTTTCGACGATAAATATCACTATTGTTGAATATCAAAACCATTCATTCTGAGACTTACAGCATGCTACTACCCATATAATCTTTAGAAGAGTGGGTTTTATTTTCTTAGAAAATGGTGACCAGCTAATTTAACATCGATAAAATGTAAGTTCGGTAACCACAAATACCACATCTTATGAACTCAGAATTTTGCCATTAGACATTAAGTATTTACTGCCAGGACTCTGCTTTACTTGATGTACAGCGCTGGACAAGTTGTTGACATCGATGACAACTTGGGATGGATAATATTTCAGTAGGTCAAAACAAAACCCAGAATTAAGATCTTGATGACCATTTCTATAGTATTGTTGAATTGACCAAGACTGAAAACTTATTGAGTTGATATGGTCTTGTCTACCATGATATTTGGTGAGCGAAGAGTTCATAAGAAAATTGATTCTTCAAATGTGATCAAATTTCATGAGCGTTCGCGGACAGGAAATACAATTACTGTAATTGCAGACAGTGAATTCAAGTATGGACAAAGTCTTGAATCAAAAAACATTGATTCCCAAGACAAGTATCCTAATACGCATAAAAGCAATGAAGCAAAGATAAATCCTTCATTGTCACCATGAAAATTAGAATCTTTGAGAAGACATCAGATGTTGATGAGATGTCAAATTCCTTTTCTAAAAAATGCATTTTTTCCTATGAGGAATTCCAAATTTTTAAGGTCCTCTTACCTAAGGGACTCTTAGTCACAGAATTACATATTCAATTCAATGAACTATCGATTCACTTTCTTATTGCTTACAAACTCTTATGGGCCGGTCCTGTTCGCTTTTGAAAAAATAGTTTGGTTCAGACAATGACGATGGATAAACCAGTAAGTAAACGGAAATTCTCATTCTTAAAACAAAAATTGTATTGTCATAAGGTTCAAACAGATCATTTGTCAGAGGAAAAAGAAAGCTATATCCTTAGAGGCATTAGGTAGGGATTCCATTGAGAGAGAAGCAATCTTAGAAATAGAGATGATTGAACTTTGATATATCAATCGGGTCCATTCTTGAGAGTTCTAGTTGTCACTCTTTACATTTACGAGAGTTCACACACTCGGCGAACTGGGATAAGAAACTGTAATTATTATTAGACTCATTAAAATATTATACGCCAATATTTTTGGATCCACACCCTTTTATAGTTTGATATACATTTGACGCTATGAACTTCGGCCTAATCTTATTGCCCGTACTCTTCATATCTGTCGTGCAAGTCGCTCATGCTCAGAGTCTTTCTGATTCAATAAATAATGCAGTAACTAATGACATAGAGAACACATTTGACTCGATAGATAGTAATTCCAATAGTACAAGTAATTCTCCTTCTGGAAATGATACAGGATCCCAATCTACTACTACCACTACCACTACAAGCGGTCCTGGTAATTCCAATTCTACTACTACGACAATGAAAACTAACAGTCAGTAATAGATTGAAAATTATTTGTTATTATTGTTGTATTTTTGTATAGATGCTCTATTCATGATACTTCCAAATTTTTGGATAATAAGTTCCAATCTACAACTCAATATTCCTGTTAAAACCCAAACTTATAAGAATATGAATAAACACATTCAAAAGACATATCAGAATAACAATTCATATTCCAGATTGAGAGCGGTTTGATCTTAATGCTTGAGTTCAAGAACATATTTTGATATCTAGTACCCAAACATCATTCAAAAAGCTAATCGGTCTGATTTTCTTATTTTAGTCTTTTATCAAATAACAATGTTGGACAATATAACATTGAATTAATGAATGTTGTATCGGATTTTACATGCTTACATTCATACTCTTCAACAAATATTTTCATTGTGAGGGCATGCAAAGTTATCATGACATTCCAGACATTTCATCATGGCTAATAAATGCAGAATTGATCGAATCAACCAAAATACGCTCTTAAGTTGATTAAAAGCCCCAGGATTTTATGAGATAGAAATATCCGTGATTGAAGAGCATCCAATAGATCATGGTTCATTTTGCTCAACTTTCCAAGATGCTTGGTAAGAAATAACATACCACCCACCTTCATCTAAGCTGAAACAATTAAAGTGGCATTTAGATTTACTGTGTTTGATAAATTTGATTCTATAAAAGTATTATTATATGACCCGTATCGAGTTATCTTCAAGTAATAAAATAAGAAAAAGGCTATCAATTATTTGTAAACAATACTCCGTCATCGAGGTTGACAAATGGTTCTTCAGGATTATGTCCTTTTTGGTTAGTAAATTGTTCACAAGTTTCTGCGGTGGTAAAATCAACATTTTGTGATGATGGAGTAAACACAACGCAAACAGAATAGGGAGCACCATCCTTGAATAAGCCCTGTGGAGTTACTATTTGGTTCAACACATAAGTATCAACATCATCATTTTCAGCAGCCTGCATATTTTGAAAAGGTAAATCCGAAGTTGGAATCACACAGAATGCTTGAGGATCATTAGTTGAATCGAGCGTGACGGACCCTTCATATACACAATAACTGAAAGTGCCTGCTAAGTTTTCGGTCCATTGTACCGTAGGAGTAATCTCTAGTCCCCCTCCCGTTTGAGAATGTACAGGACTAATGGAGAGAGGAAACAAGCACAGTATGGAGGCCACAGATAAGAGAAATATCGAAAATGAGATATTTTTCATCATCATTTTAGATGAATGCATATATTTAAGAATTTTAGATTCAACACCTATTATGTATTTGTCCAAAAATACGCCCGGTACAAGATTAGTCAGTCGTTTAACATATGTTACTTCGAGGATCAAAGATGCATCAAGTTTCGTTTCATCCCAGGCTAATTTTTTTATACTTTCATGGTCGAGCTCAATAAATCATTTAAGATCCGGATTACATTGTCATTTTTAATCTATGATAAGATCATATCCTCTGTTAACAGGGCTTATTTCAAGCAAACTCCAAAGTCGACATAGTTTTTTAGGGGTTTCATCCACAGAAGAAGAAAGATACTCACTACGACCGATTCTATAAAAGTCCCTGAATCTATTTATTAAGACTTTATTTGTGGTTAATTTATGGGTCAAGCCTATCAGTTTTTGATAGAAACATCATTAAAAAATATGTCCTAACAGCGTTAGGTAACATCTCTAGAATCGCTGAACTTTTTGGTTGTCATTCTTGCGGAACAATAGAAGTTTTTAGTCACCCATCCTTGGCTTCAACATTGGTTACTAGGATTATTCTCTTCAATGTAACTATCATACAAAATATCATAGATACTTCCCGTCTTACAATTCGACTATCATCTCGTTTTGCTTAACTCGCAAATCCAAATAGCGAATTGAATCTTTCAATATCACTAGGTTCGGAATTCTCGGTGGAGGATTGCGCATCAGAATTATCGGTGGAGGATTGCGCATCAGAATTATCGGTGGAGGATTGCGCATCAGAATTATCGGTGGAGGATTGCGCATCAGAATTATGAATAAACACTTCGTTGTAGCATGTAGTTACCTCATGTTTAGTTGGTTCTTTTTCAAAATATGGATCTGCTTCAACACCTTTACTCTCGTCTATTTTTTCATCAATACAATCATAAAATCCTGGAAGGCCCTTATCTAGAGTAGCATTTCCTGTTTGAATTGGTATCAAATCTACTGCCTGACCAAATGAAACATTTCCGTGGACAAAAGTCGTCGACAGCATTATGTTAAAAGTTACGTAAAGTAGTGAAAAGATTAACGAATTTTTCAACTCATTTTTCATGCAGTTTTATCGTACAGAAATAATTTAACCTATTCTACAGTTTCAACAACATATTTTTAACATAACAAACTAGAGGTACAAATTTAGTTTGCAATATTATTACGGCTTTAGCTATAGTAATGGTCTTTTATTTCATCGCAAATTATGGCTTTAAACCAGGGAAAAAACATTTCATGACATAGTTAGTAATACCTCTATATCCAAGAAAATCTGATTTCGTAATGTAGATAAACATTCAACTGTTTTTTATTAGATTCCTATTCAGTCTGATAAAAGATCCTCAATTATGTCGCATTATTGGTAATAGACACAAAGTACTTTATCTGGACAGCCGTTCCCTAAGATCGGATTAATATTTTAGCAACCAAATAAAAGCATGATAAGATCATTAAATAAGACTGGCAACAACTACTATTGAAGTGAAAAATGGTTATTGATTTGATCTGGACAATAATGGGCTAGGTCTGAAAATCTACTGTCATTATTGGACGCAGGTGCTAATAAAAAGTTAAATAGTAGAATTAAATCCTTCAATATTTAAGAGAAAAAATTTGACTCCAGTGACTCCGGCATCAAAAACAATGCATCCGGTAATATATCTATTAGCTTTCTTTAAGTATTGATTATTTGTCATTTTTGTAAGTTTGTGTGTACCTTTGATAGTTTCGTTGAAGAATAGACTGTAATAATAGAATCAATGAGCTCACACAAAATCAATTTGTCATTCACCCCACGCACATCACTTGTTTATTAGTGAATGCATCCGATAAAATTAAGCATCATGTATTCTGTTTGATATTGATAACAATGAGACCATGATCCTTTGTCAAGCGTATCATGAACTAAGCAGGATTGTATTGTTTCTATACCAAGCCCAACATGAGAGGATAAATAGTACAATAACACATAATATGTAAATTGAGAAGAAAGGAAGATATTCCAATTTTTCTTTTCTATAGGAGATTATCTTTATGCTAGACTTCTTTGAAATGGAGCGCGTAATAGAAGAACTTGCAAAAGCTTATCCTGCTCAATGTGCAACTACATGGTTTAAGATAACAAGAAATCACAAACCATCTGAGGAGGAGTATCGCAACAAAGTAGCCGAGTACATGAAAATATTTGAATATTTACTGGCCACATATCCACCTGGTCCTGATACAGATAAACTCAAAGAATTAGTCAAAAAGATTTTGGCAAAAGAAATAGAAAAGGTCCTTAAAGGGGACAATAAATATGTAGAAAAAAGACATAGACACTATGTGATCAATTCTCCTTCATCAGTTTATTCAAATGATACTTTAAAGGAAGTTTCTGAACAACAACATTCAGAAAAATCAATTGATATTGCTACCAATCCTATGATAAAAAAGAGACAAAAAAATAATGAAGGTATCACAATAGTAGGTGAAGAACAAAATCAGGAAAACCAAAATGAAAATAGCAACGAAATAATAGTTAATCGTCGGCGCAAGAAAAAGTTAATGATTTCATAAGATTAGTAATAACTATAACAATAACTATATCTTTACCTCCACTATCCACATTTTGAGATTCCCCGGTTTAGCATTTAGGCAACAAGAGTCAATAATACCACTTAATCTATTTCATCTAAGAAACTACTTAATTGAGTCATGTCAAAAGTCATCAATTGATCATCAGATTATCAAAATAAGAAATAACCGGTTTAAAAATTATGTTTAAATCAAACCAAATATCAATTTCACGTAGGTATTGGGTCTTGGTATTGAGATCTGTTATGCTATCTCAAGACCTTTATTGGCTTGCGCCAAAGCCTACAGGCTTTTATAAAAGCATACTATAATACGTGAATTGAACATAAATTATTTGCTAAACGGGTATTATTTGCCTCGATTTTCACGCTATTTATAAGTCATCTTCTTATTCTACACAAATTAAGGACGTGTTTTTCTTAAGTTATGATTGATTCAGGTGCCAATTTTTATCTATGATAAGTTAACTTCGCTTTAAGAAAAAGAGCATATGAATGGATCAATAAATAAACATAAACATGAGTGGGAAATACAGTTGAAAAACCCAATAATTATTGTTTGAAATCGCCTCCATTCATACACCTACCAGACCAACAAGTACATCATGAAAATAACAAAAGTCAATATGTAGACGTCCATTTTAGTTGCACCTAGGTATTTTCTCCAATTAGTAGACTACCAATTTATACGAATGCATTCATAATCTAAACATGAAATTGAACGAGAAGAGAGTTGCAATTGTGACAGGAAGTTCAAGTGGAATAGGATTTCAAACTGCAATCACACTTGCTAGAAATGGATATTCCACATATGCTTCGATGCGAAATATTGAAAAATCCAAAATCATAACGGAAATAGCAAAGAAAGAAAGTCTACCATTACAAGTTATTATGATTGATGTCAATGATGATGTCAATGTTAAGAATGCAATAGACAAAATAGTTAAAGACGTTAAAAGAATCGACGTATTGGTAAACAATGCTGGATATGGCCAATTTGGGGCCCTGGAGGAATTGTCCATTGAAGAGATAAAAGCACAATTTGAAACAAATTTTTTTGGGGTTGTACGGGTAACACAGGCAGTTCTTCCAATAATGAGAAATCAGAAAGGTGGCGGTACGATAGTAAACATAAGTTCAGTTGGAGGACAAGTAGGTGCACCTATTTTATCTGCGTATAATAGCACAAAGTTCGCTTTGGAAGGCCTCAGTGAATCAATATCACATGAATTGAGACCATTCGGAATAAGGGTAATCATAATAGAACCAGGTTTTATAAAAACCAACATCATGAATTCCAGTGTTCTTGCCAAAAAGGCCTCAGGACATAAATCTCCATACTATCCCTATACTCAAAGCATACAAGGTTATTTTAGATCGATGATGGACAATCCAGAATCATCAAACCCTGAAGAAGTAGCCAAGGTAATACTACACGCAGTAACATCAGAAAATCCACAACTAAGATTTACAGTTGGTAATGATGCGTCAGCCATAATTCAAGCAAAAAGAAAAATGTCAGAACTAGATTTTATCAATTTAATAAGACAACAACTATTGCCTGAATCACAATGATTAGTATGATAGATTGTTATAATTCAGAATTCAACTCTATTTCATGTGTGATCACTTTGATACTGCTGGCATGAATACGATTGGTCTTTAAAAAGTAATTAATATCTTAACTAATCCCTTAACCAATCTATCAGCCTAAAACTGTTTGGGCTTACAATATATTTTTTTCATCTTTGCCGATTACTGATACTGATTAATGAAATATGTAAATTCGATCGATTTGAAGTATTGATCAAGGTATTATGAGTACTAGTTTTCAGGATTTAAAGAAAAATTCCAAAAATGAATTCGTGATTTATTGGATCGATAAAAGGCATGAAAACAGTAACTAATATGGGTCTGGGGAGAAGAACGAGAGACTCTAAAAAATAAAATCTTATCGTGAGCAGGCCGTAGTATCTAAATATACATTCATGGATAGACTTTGCAAGTATATAATGAATAAACCCATTTAATTTGACGGTTTGATTCTTCACAACCCATAATTAAATCAATCAGCAAGATCGGTCATGAATAGCATATATGATGAAACTTTTAAAAGTAGCCATTTCCCTACTGCAATGTTGAAAGATTGAATACATCTACTCACTTTCAAAGGGCATTGATATTCCAAGGAGGAGGTTCATTAGGAGCTTATGAGGCTGGCGTTTACAAGGCCACTTATGAGTTGCTATCTGAAAGGGATATAAAACTGGGTAGGCAAGGAATGCCGATTTTTCATATTGTGGCTGGGACTTCAATAGGCGCAATGAATGCGGCCGTCTTAGTCAGTTATGTGAAAGAAAACAAGAGCTGGAAGGGATCTGCTGATAGACTGATTGAGTTCTGGGAGCATATGTCAACAGAATCTTTTATGGATTCAATTCCAAGTTTTAATGCATGGTGGAATTATTGGCACTATTTTAATAAAGACTTGGCGTCAAGCGAATCAGCAAGAAGATACTATGACACAAAGCAGTTCATGTTTAGAGGAGTACCAAATGTATTTAGCCTTTCTAAAACATTAGAAGATAGGAGGTTTTTGGATCCTATTAATACACAGTACCTCTATAGTAATGAACCATTAAAAAGGAGCCTCGAGAAATTTGCAAAGTTTCCAGTAGCAACAAGTTACCAGAATAATGAACCCAGGCTACTCCTGGTGAGCGTCGACGTCCAGGAGGGAAGCACGGTAGTATTTGACAGCTACGAAAAGGAGGATGGTACTCGGAAAACTGAATATGGTCGGTACGGTCCCGAATACGCTAGAGGACCTAATTATCAAGAAGGATTTGAGTACATTATTAATCATAATGATGGGATAGAAGTTGACTTTGTTCTTGCAAGTGGTTCAGTACCTGTTAACTACGAATATACGAAGTTAAAAGTCGAAGATACTAATGGTAGTAATCGAACTAAAAGCGGTAATGAAAAACAAGAAGAAGAAGAAGAAGATGGAAATAAGATAAATACTGCTAAGCAAGTCCGCTATTTCTGGGATGGTGGCATCATAGCAAATACACCTCTTAGGGAGGCCGTAATAGAACACCGCAGGTATTGGGATTTAGTAAGAAAATCTGAAGTGCCTCCACTCCGCGTTTTCATAGTAAACGTACATCCAATTAGACAAGATTCTCTGCCTGCAGATCATGATGCACTTGTGGATAGGAAAAATGACTTGACTTATCACGATAGGACATTATTTGATGAAAGGATGGCTTTAATGATGACTGATTACGTTAAAATCGCGAATAGTCTCATCAAGCTTGCCGAAGATAACAATGTTAAAAGGTCTCTAATAGAGGGCATCCTAAAGAAGCAAGCCGATACGAGAAACTTTAGCACTGGGAAGCACTTAAAATATGCCGATCTGATTGAACATATGGTATCGGTAGAACAGGTAATTAGAATAGAACGAAAAAATGACAAGCACACAATATCAAATAAAACTTTTGATTTCTCAAACACTACAGTAAAAAATCTAATACAAGATGGCTATGAAGAAACACTCGAACAGGAAGCCAATATACTTCAGGTATGGGACTCGGAGCACCCAAGATAAGTTAACGTTAATGGTTATGAGCACAGATCATCCATAACTTGGAAATTTCTCCATGCTGTAAAACCCTTTTAGGCTACTGAACATTCAAGCATACTAATATTTTCTAACAACAATATACTGAAATCATAGGCATATTCTTGCAGATCACAAAATGACTCCTCTTATTTACCCTGTTGCGTTGCCTAAAATGGGTTTGATATAATTTTGGAGTGCTCAAATGAACTAATAGAAAAAAATAGCGTTACTGTATGTATCAGGCGACAATAAATAGATATAGTCTGAAGAATTTCCATGGTACTTCTGAACCGAACCTAATTTTAGATTTGGCTTCATTAACCATTTCATTGATGCGGCATTAGTGTCGATCAACCTAATATTGGTAGCTTGCACAGTGAAAACGCATGGCTTTTGTTTTTTTGATTTTTCGAGTAGTCAATATGTAAGTGGAACCTATTGCCGTATGTTACTAAACCATAACAAATTTTATCTACGTTCCTAGTGAGTGTTCTTACTCCTTATTATTACTGGAGATGTCAATAATGATGAACTGGGTGCTCTCATAATATCGCCGTTTGACATCAATAGCTCACAGTTTAACAGACCTATGTCAAGGACCTTTCCACTATTTCCAAATACGGTAATAACATCGTCTATCTTAAAGGGTCTCGTCAATGATAGATACATGTCTGCTATCATATTTCCCAAAAGATTCTGCGAAGCAAAGCCGATTACAAGTGCAGATAAGGTGCCGATAGATGCTGCTACTGCAGCGTTTTGACTTAGAAATGATAACACGATGGCAGCAACCACGATTCCTCCGAGAATCCTTATGAGGCTCCTCAATGAATTGGCTGTCTGGTCAGATTGCTGAGCCGTAATCACTAGTCGAAACGCCGTATTGGCTATTATTTCTATAACAAGGTATCCTGCAATACCCACCTGCAAACTTTGAAAATAGATCAAGTATTCTACAGGTAACAACCATATGCTTAGACTCAAAGTTACTGCCAAAATTGCTCCTAAAACGACCAACCTCTTCATAACCGATCGTTTGGCGTTGTTAACTATTCGACTATTTCCTGTTCTATCGGATTCAGACATGTTTATATTCTATCGCGACAGGTTTATACATCAGTTGCTATAGTTTTGAACAGCAGTAAAATATTGAATCATGATAGCAAATTATAATAGAAGAATCCAACTTATGAAAGAAGGATAGTGTTGTTCAAGATATGATTATTTAGAACTAAACAATCGAACCCTCTGAAACATTATTAACAAACAAGTAAGAGCTGCTGCCCATTTTGTTTTCTTTGGTCATAGTAGAATCGAAATGAGATCCATCTACAAAAAACGACTTTTGAGAATGAAAAGATAGTTAAACGTTAAAACAACAAAAATTTGGTAGATTTGATTGCTAGAAAATAAGGATGTGAGCTAGTGTTTTGGTATAGGGCAAATGATCAAGGATATTTTTTATTGGACCTTTATCAACAATTTCTCAAAGACACAATCATTGCCAAAAAAAAATTAGTTGTAAGGTAGAAGACCATTCTCTCAGGTTCATCCGCTGTTCAAGCCTATCATAACAAAGAATCCAATAAATGCAATTAATGATGCAGTTCCTATTATCGATATTGCCCAATCTAACTTAGACAATACTTGTATACCTCTCTTTTTACTAAATCCATCATTACTTTTGTGCGATATACTCTAACCTCATACCGCTTTAAAGCCCTTCTCCTCCTTTCGACTTTCTCTTTTATAGCCACCAATCTAAAGAATATCTCATCAATTCCTTATTAATATTGATTCTGAACTTGAGGAAACCATTTCTAGATTTTCTTCTTCTCTATTATCACATTTAATTTATTATTTTTGGGAATCGTATGTCAAAAATCTAAAATGTACTAAGTTTGAAAATCATTTCTATTTGCATGCTTGACCAACCAAAACCAAATCCTCTATTTAAGTATGTTCAAAGTAGGTGCTAGCTCTCATCTATGATGATCAAGTTGCCTGTTGCAGTAAAGTTGTAATGCATTTCACAAAATCAAAGATATATCAAAAGTAAAATCATATAACCTGTTCTAACTCGACATTTGAGAGGTTTAGTCAACACCCATATTTCCTCCACACGCACAAAAATAAAATTCATCTATACGAGAATTACAAAAAGGACATATTCCAACACTGTCATAATCAACATCAATAGCATCCTTACCATAGAGCACAAAGTGATCGTTTATTTCATCTGCTATTTCTTTAATGCTCATTATTAGACATAATATAGGTTTAGTCTTTCTTTAATATGTTTATATTATTACTTAATTAAATTTATATTTTCCTTAATTTAATTAAAAAATTACATATTTTAATTAAGGACAATATAAAATTATTAATATAAAAACAATGAGTTGTAAAATTCCTGAGTAAGAACATTGAGTGGAACTAATGGAGGATTTCAATGAAAAAAGATACAATCATACTAGACATGAGAATGTAAACTAAGAATGTGATTACGATTTATCAATTGTAGGTGTTAAATCTTGGTATCGTTTAGTGATGCTATCTCAAGACATTTATTGGCTGTAACAAGCCTATATCCTCATGCAGAATGAGCACATATATCGCTAAAATATGATAAACTATTTGCCAAAGGGGAAATAATTACCTTGATTTTCACCGTATTGATAAGTCTAGATCATTGATCAAGACTATTTAAGGATGTTTTTCTAGTAAAATTAGAGAAGCTGCTGTCAATCTTATTTGTTATCAAGTCGTTTCAAGGAACAAGGAGAGTGGTTGCTCTGCTTGCCAGACTATTCAGACCTAACGCTTGAAAATAAATAATATAGTCCCAGTTTTATAGGAACCGATTACTGAAGTATAGATACCAGTCAAAGGAATCCCATAAAGGTATCGAGAATGATCCCCATAAGGACGAAATGATCCTTGATTATTTTTTTTTCAAAGATAGATGACAAAATATACATCTAATGGAAAATCTTCAACATTCCGTTGTGAAAAGACTTGATTTTTGAAGAACTTAATTCAAACAATATATTTATCAATACTCTAATTCCAGAAATGGTCAAAATTGATGACGATGACAATAATGCTGAAAAGCATCTAGATCCATTTACTGTAATCGTCCTACGTATTGCAAAAAAAAGATAAATTTGAAGAATTTGAGGATGGCTTTCAGGAATTTCTAAGGAGTTAACTAGATAAGATGGAATTATGGGTATTGACATAATTGGACCAACTAATAATAAATCTAAATCTGAAAACGTCACAATATTTAGGCGTAACAAGTATGATATTCTTGCAAATTGGAAAAAATCCTCAATTCGAAATGAGTGGTTACAAAAAGGTAGGAAATTCCCAGAACTCGATTTTGAGGTACAAAAACTGACAGGGCTAGAGTTTTGGTTTACACCATATCTAAGAGAACCTCCACTTGGGATTCAGCTAAAAGCTCCACCTCGGTACAAGATGGCACGCGTTACCATTTCAGTTATTTCTATTCTGCTCTAGACATTAGTTCCTCAAATTCATGTTTTAACAAAAATACTACTAATTCCTTATGCAATAAGACTTGTTATCGCTATTGCGATAACAGTTCTGTTAATGACCTATTTATTAATGCCCCCTTCTAACGAAAGTATAAGTCTTGGTTATTCAATTCTGAGCAAAAATATTGATCTCAATGTAGCAAATTATTTTATTTATTAGAGAAGTAAAAGGATTTGTCTCCTTAAAATCATGGGATCCTAAACGGGTTTACTATGTTTTAGATTGCCAATATGGTATAAATATGAATAGCCGAAAAGATTTCAACTGCGGTTATATCTGCAATTCCAATAACTTAGCCATGGTATTGAATCTATTACTAATAAAACTTCAACCTAACACCCAGTCTAGATTTGCGCGATTAAATTCCATGATTATGGCAGGTCACATGTATTATATCGTTTTTTATAAATTTTAGACTCTACCCCCGTCCGAATATTAATACGATTTGAGTACAATTTATGACAAAAAGTGACAATTTCTGAACTAGCTACTGTTCAGAAACCTGAATTGCACAAAGAAAATATCCATATTTATTTTGAAAAAATTGATAGAATATTTGGCGGAAGAGGTTCCATTCCCATGGAAGGAACAACCATCACCGTAACAAATTCATTTGGTGCCGTTGAGAATGAAGATGCTAAGCCGCCTGGTGTTTGTACGGTTATCTTTTGAGAATTATCCAAACTACTTAGACTCGTACTTGCAACTCCTGATTGCAAATTCTTTATTAAATCTAATGAATTTAGTGCAAGATTAAGAGTATCAGGTGTTAATTTGGTCTTTTCAATTAAAGATTCCACGGATCCTGAACCACTTGATAATGTTGACGCCATCTTTGAAGATTCCGCAGCAAAAATGACTAATTTAGTAAGATTTTCAACAGGCAGCTTGGTTACGATTACAGTTACGGGTAATGGACTTTTTCCTGTATCATTTTGAGTAGCCTGATAATTTAATGTAGCAGTCACATTATTTTCTCCTACCACTATATCATTTACTTTAATCCCGTTCACCATACTCATTCCTACCGTATTGGTAAGAGAATAAATGTTCTCCAACTTTTTGATTGCAGCCTGATCGATTGCCCCCGTTGAGTTGTTACTGGCCTGCCCAGTTTTATCCCTTAGTGCATTATTAGCTTGATCGATTATGTTCAAAGGAGAGTTTTTGAGTGCATTATTAGCTTGATCGATTATGTTCAAAGGAGAGTTTTTGAGTGCATTATTAGCTTGATCGATTATGTTCAAAGGAGAGTTTTTGAGTGCATTATTAGCTTGATCGATTATGTTCATCGAGTTGTTACTGGCCTGACTAGTTTGATTTTTGAGTGCATCTGTGAACCCGAATCCGGCCCCATCTTTACTCAAAGAAGGAAGTAACTGGGCAAAAACCTGATTAGAGAAAGATGTAAAAGCAATACCAAAAGATAGTATTGATAATGTACAAAATAGGATAAACAATTGCTTATTCATTAACCTTTTTACCAGGATGTTAGTTATTAACATATATAAAGTAAAATATATAAATTAAATATTTCTAAACATGGTCGGAGAGATAGAAATGCAGTGCATTTTCCCAAACGGACACTAATTTGATTTATTTAAGAGGTAATCATCCTAACTTCTATTTTCGTATTGTAAAATTATATTCAATTTTTGTGTAGGAAGATTTTCACTATGATTTTCCCATGCTAAAGATTTCGTATTTTTTATTTGAAAACATAATCCTTACTGAAATGATTTTGAGAATCAACGGTTAGTATGGCAAAATATTAGAGCAAATTTGTCAATAGAGGGCCAAATCGATGAGTGAAGGCTTGAAATTTTTTGCAAATGTACTAGTCAATAAAAAATATGTTAAACATTGCAGGGTGGATGGTAGATACGCTATTAACTTTAATAGGACTTTTGGCCACTGCATTTTCGGTTGCAAGTACTTTACCTCAGATCAGAAAGGCATTAAAAACAAGGGATACTGAGGATGTTTCTATTCGTTTTCTTGCTGTATTGATAGTTGGCCTTTTTCTGTGGGCCATATATGGACTCGGAAGAGCAGATAATGTCATCATTATTGGCAATACCATTGGTTTAATACTAAACATTTGTATGCTAGCACTTAAGATAATGTATTCAAGAAAACCATTGGAGGAAGGTTGAAATTTGTGTGTGAGAACTATTCGTAGTCATTTCTTCAATACTTTATTTCTCTTAATTCCTAATAATAGATAGTAAAGATGAAAACCATGTTTTGGGTACGACGTCAAATATTGGGAAAGGTACATTGATTCGGTTTACATATTTATGTTCTACTAGTATAGTACTTTAACACATTTATGTAATCCTGATTCTCTTCATTTCCATAGACTCTGATTCTAGTCTTCATATAGACCTCCTTTATCCCTTCATCTAGGAGATCCACCCTTCGCCTGAAATATGTAGAAATAAAATAATCATGTATGTTTGTTTTTCTTGATTGATGTGTTATCTGAATTTGTGGGCCATCGCTTAAATCATGTAAATGGAATGGTAGTACATTAGTCAGAACAGCTGTTTTGACGTAGCAAAATTTAAGAACATTTCGAACAGTACTAATACATTAGTAACTCATTTCAATATGGTCATTTCAAACTAATGGATGTATGAGGATAATCAACCCTCATATAAGCGGATAAATTGATGAAAACAGTAACTTTCTATTTTGAGTGAAAGAGGTTTACCACCGATATTGATGTTTTAAAAGGATTCTATTGGTATAGGGCACGAAAAAAACATAAAGAATATAGTATATCCTGAAAGGAGGATAATTCAAAGAACATATTTAGAGACAGTCAGCGTATCTTAATTTACCAAAATTTGCTGTTGCACATCTAATGTCAAGAATACTAATCTGTAGTTATTATTCTTCCTCTTCTAATTTGTCTCTTATTTCCTTCTCTTCTTTTTCATGTTCTTCTTTTAGTTCCTCTACATCCTGATCGCTTTCCATAATTATCTTTAGGTGATATGATCTTGTAAAGCTTTTTACTAATTGTTCTTAATTTAATAAAACAATATTGCAAATTGGATTCGGTAAATCTCTTGCTTAATTAGCGAAATCATATTTTTTATATTTGCGGTGTGAAAAAGTCATTTTTTTTGACCAAGGAGACTGTGCAGAAAAGTTTGCCAACTCATTTGAGATTTTATTTATTTTCCATTGGTTTACTCATCCTTAGACTTGAATACTTAGTCTGTCTTTGGTCATTACATCAGTGTAGATAATTTTATAGGTTTGAGAGTTTTAGATCCCGCTATATTGGAATGTCTTTGCAATACCCGTTGGTAAATCAAAATATGTATGAGAATAATAAACGTGCAAGAAATACAAACAATAACAATGACTATTTTCAACCAACAATGGATAAAAAATTTCTTAGTAGATTATACAAATTCATACTATCAGTGTAATCCGAATTGGATATGATGTTGACTTGGCTTGCGTCCTTGCAATTCTTGTCATATTACAAGGTAATTGATTATGTAATATCTGCTTTGTTGCATAATTCCTTATTCTCCGGTTATCATCATGATCATCATGTTATATTCTTCTAAAAATGTTATACAATGATACTTTTATCATGATCTCCTTTACCATGTTTTGAAACCTGTTTGCTGATGTGTATTCACCAAACATTCTCTTTATAGCTGAGAACACAGTTTCAGATATCCATCTCTGTCCGTATTTTCTTTTTGTCTTCCATTTCAACAGATCCTTTGCTTGTAACTTTACTTCGTTGTTCCTTAACCTATTGTTTTTAGGAGAAACAATAGAGTTCCTTCTTACCTTTATACCTGGATTGATCTTTTTGTCCTCAAGATACACAAAGTTTGGATTTGAATCATAGGCTCCATCAGCTAGTACCGATTTTATCTTTACAGTGTTTGGTTCTCTCGAATCCAAAACATGATTGACTAGTTTCTTTAGCATTTTCCCATCATGTACCTTCTCATCTGTCACTTCCAAAGCAATGATTTTCCTGGTCTTTATGTCTACAGCAACGTGGATCTTGAGATATCCTTTTCTATTTTGTGTATTCCATTTCTCATCCATCTACTGACCTCTGTTAGTAATCTTGATACCTGTACTGTCTATTGATATTATTAGGTCATCATCGTCATCCATCTTGTCTCTTTTAATATCGATGTTTAGCTTGTTGATTCGTTTACAGATGTGACCATAACTTGGTGGATTAGCAGGTAACCTTTTTCCTGTGGCCTTAATTATACCTTGGGTTTGTCTGTATGGTAGGTGAAATAAATAGCGAATGTAACCAATGGCCAAGATGAAAGAATCTGGAAATACAAATGGTTTACCCTTTTTGTTTATATTCATATTCTCTATCTCTGAACCCCAACCATCAAGGAAATCATACGAGAAGAGGATCTCACCGCGTTGAACTAATGAGCGATTGTAAGAGGGCCAGTCTATCACAAATAATCAATCTGTTCATTCCAGCTAAATATGTTGAGTTAGGCGACAAAGCATGTAATATCTAAAAAGTTGACCAAGTTTATCATTATCAGATTGCTATGCCCGTTCGACGAGGAGGCCACACGGTTTACTAAGCTATGAGTCCCTTTTATTGGATACAGATCAATAAGACAATCATTACCCAAGTCCTCATCAAATTCCTTGGCTCTCATTAAAGACAAGCAGGATATTTTTTTCTTCTTCATTATTTGTGCAAAGCCAATCGCATTGACATACTAATCAAGATTACAATACCATTTATTCCCTTGGTAATTGGTCTTATTCTAAGGATATCTCCATAGTGAGAAATGCTGTTTACTGTTTTGATCTCATTTGGGAAAAAAAAGAAAACGCTGATAAAACTCTAAGAGATAAAATGCACTCTGAACTCTTGTTTGATTTACTCTCCCATGATATTCTTTTCTGCCTCTAAATTGACGGTACGTATTTAAACATCCTTAGAAAAGTGTTACTTATGAGAAGTGACCGCCTTTATAGAATCCTAGAAAAGTACCCTGTTGTTGCACCTACCATTGTAGCATCATTTATCATATTTTTTGGAGGTATTGGGGTATATCTAGTCGAACACGATCATCCGGGCACTAATATAACTAACTTAGGCGACGCCTTTTGGTGGGCCATAGTTACAATCACAACTGTAGGATATGGCGAATATTTTCCTCTCACCTTTGTTGGCCGAGTGATAGGTGTATTAGTAATGCTCTCAGGAATCGGGACTGCAGTGATGATAGTAACTATTATTTCAGAAAGAAGACTAAAGCATTTAGAGGCAAGGTTAAAACCAAAGACTGATGGACATCTAGGATTATTTGGTACAGATACAAAGACAGATATAAAAATCAAAATTGACGGGATAGAAAAGTTATCCGAGGAGGATTTTAACAACCTGATCACCATGATGAAAAGTCTGCGTCTTACCTTACTCGAAGAGTCCAAGAACTTATTCAAATGTTCCCGGTGTAGTAACATTTCTTATGACAAACCTAAATTTTGCAGTAACTGTGGCCTTGAGATTACTTAGAATAGCCTTTGTATGTTCGCCTCTTTGAAATGTATCCGCTTATTC
Source organism: Candidatus Nitrosocosmicus oleophilus (assembly GCF_000802205.1). NCBI lineage: Archaea > Thermoproteati > Nitrososphaerota > Nitrososphaeria > Nitrososphaerales > Nitrososphaeraceae > Candidatus Nitrosocosmicus > Candidatus Nitrosocosmicus oleophilus. The sequence goes on from NZ_CP012850.1 coordinate 2,588,277, forward strand.
TACATGTTAACTAATGAATCCCTTCATGTCTGTATCTTGGTTAGACCTACTAGATTATGTTCAGAACAATGCGTTCCTAGATCGAGGTCTATATGCCTTGTTGTATAAAACTTTGTTCTTCAATCTGATGTTTTTGATACTTAATATCAAGCTAAAAAGTTTATGCCAGAAATCTATATCATATACTATATAAGTTCTTAATCTAGGTAGCTTAAGTATGCTCGACAAACATTCAAAAAATGTGTAATCTAATCCTGTATTTGCCTTTATATACCAGTTAATTAAGAACAAAAGGATAAAGTTCCGGGATATTTATGACCTCACCTTCATTCTAAATTCTATTAATTTCATCTTTTAATCCAAATTTCTGCAGGAACTACATTAAAAAGCCATTTTTGTAGTTATTCCATGGGATTTGGGATGTAAACGTAAGAGTTCAATAACCTTGTTAGAGCATCTGTGTCTATTAAAATCCAAATCAAAACTTTAAGCAAAAATTATGAAATGGCTAATCACAAGTAACGAATCTTGAGGTTGAGTATTACAATTTCGACTCTAGGTTTTTAGACAAATGAAGTCTTTTTTAATTATGCTTTTATTTTGCTATCATGACTTAAATCAAAATATCAATGGTGACTTCCCCATTCACTAATGAAGTTGCCGTTGCTGTCAAACTTTTGGACACGATGATTTTCATCGTCAGTTACATACACAAAGGCTGAAGCATCCACGGCTACCCCTTTGGGAAACTTGAACTCCCCCTTGTCCGAGCCTTTGTTTCCCCATTCACTAATGAAGTTGCCGTTGCTGTCAAACTTTTGGATACGGCAGTTGCCATCATCAGCTACATATAAGTGGCCTGCAGCATCCACGGCTACCCCTTTGGGAAACTTGAACTCCCCCTTGTCCGAGCCTTTGTTTCCCCATTCACTAATGAAGTTGCCGTTGCTGTCAAACTTTTGGATGCGATGATTTGCATCGTCGGCTACGTATACATGGTCATTGGAGTCCACTGCAATACCATAAGGGTGCTTCATTTGACCATCTCTCGAACCTTCTGAACCCCACGCTGTAATATAGTTGCCGTTGCTGTCAAACTTTTGGACACGATGATTTTCATCGTCAGTTACATACACAAAGGCTGAAGCATCCACGGCTACCCCTTTGGGAAACTTGAACTCCCCCTTGTCCGAGCCTTTGTTTCCCCATTCACTAATGAAGTTGCCGTTGCTGTCAAACTTTTGGATACGGCAGTTGCCATCATCAGCTACATATAAGTGGCCTGAAGCATCCACGGCTACCCCTTTGGGAAACTTGAACTCCCCCTTGTCCGAGCCTTCTTCTCCCCATTCCTTTCTAAAATTTCCAATACAATCAGATTTTTGAATGCGATGATTTGCATCGTCGGCTACATACACATAGCCTGAAACATCCACGGCTACCCCTTTGGGAAACTTGTACTGCATTGCCAACCTTGGAGACTTCATTCAATAAAAAAATATCTATTGTTCATGTTTACAAACCAAATTATCCTTTAAGAATGGGAACTCATCACGTTTGATTAGACAGGTATTTGTCAAATTTAGCCTCGATTCAACTTTTAAACAGTACCGATATTGTGCAAGTATAATCACAGGTTATGTTCACTTTTGGTTCTTTATCCTTTGAAAATATAATTGTCTGTTTTTATCTGTCTCTGATCAGGGTCTTCTTCTGGACGTGTGAATATAGATTATAAAAATTCTAAATTATCATCTTTGGTGTTAATGGCTTCCAAATACGTTGGGAAATTGAAAAAGGATTAGACAAAAATCGACTTCCAGTTACCGAGTGGGTGTGATCTGGTGTACTACATACGTTCATATCTTCACGAAATTCAAGCATTATTTTGCTGTTTTCAGAATTCTTAATATTTTAATCTTATCTGTCACGATCTATAGTTTCATTGAAAAACAATTTGAAGCCTTCTTAGTCTAAACCTTCTTACTTTTTCGAGTCAAAGTAATTGTTGGTGCTACAGGTATATGAGTCTAGATGGCTAATAAAGTCAAGGGGTTTAAGCATGATAGATGAAGAGGGTCAATAATACCGCAGATTTTAACTTTTATTGTATTCTTTTTAGTTCAAAATAATCATTTACCTGATAGAGGAATCTTATAGTCATGCTAATATAAAATTATGAAGTATTTTTGATAAAGTCTTAAAGTTAATTATTTCGAAAATTATTTGTCAAACTTCGGCCATTTTTGGTTCACCTTTTCCTATAGGTAAAACGTTTTCAATTTCCTTCGTCCCTCTGCTTGAGCATACTTTTAAAACATTTTGCAATAAGTTGATTGTGAGATTAATAATTTATACCGGAAAGGGTGGTACAGGAAAGACAGTTAATTCATGCTCTACTGCTATAAAACTTGCAGATCTAAACCATAAAACTTTGATAATATCTTCAGATCCTGCGCATACTTTAGAAGATGCATTTGTGGTAAGTGCTGTAGGAAATAAGCCCATTAAGGTATTGGATGGTCTGTACGCATTACAAGTAGACCCAGTCCTTGAATTGGCAGAAAATTATGGTGCTATTTTATCCTATGTTGCATCGATATTCTCTAGAAGAGGATTAGATGAAACCTTATCCTATGAGATAGCAATGCTTCCTGGAATGACACAACTATTTTCGTTGCTAAGAATTGAAGAATTCATACGTCATGATAAATTTGATTGTATAGTTTTGGATATGCCTGCTTCTGGGGAAGCTTTGAGATATTTGTATTTTCCTAAACTTGTTGGAAATATTGGAGAAAAACTGTTAGGCTTTACTGGAGTCTTTAGTGGATTTGCAAAAATGTTCCAACCCTTCTCTTCTTTTGCGCAGATTCCTCCTGATGTGATTCAAGTGGAGATAAATTTACTTAAACGACTTGAACTTTTATCAAAAATAATAATTGATCCTAAAATTACGAGCTTGAGACTAATAGTTAACCCAGATACATTTAGTATCGAAAATGCAAAGAGGGCTCTTATGTCTGCAAATCTGTATGGTATTAATGTTGATGTTGTAATAATTAATAAGATATTTCCTAGTGATGTTCCTAATAGCTATTTTACTAGGTGGATAGAATATCAAAGTAGAAAAATTCAAGAGGCAAAAACCAGTTTCTATCCATTGCATATCATAGAAGAAAGGTTTTATGAAAAAGAACTTAAAGGAATTGAGATGTTAAGGGAAAATGCAGAAGCAATTTTTGATAATGAAGATCCATCAAGAGTCTTTTACTCCGATAAGGTTTTTGAATTCGTAAAAAGTGGCTCGACTTTAATCTTGAGGTTAAAGGCCCCATTCACAAACAAAGACAATTTTGAGATAAATCGATATGGCGACAATCTTGCAATTAAAGTTCTAGGTGCCACAGGTTATATTGTCAATGTTATCCCATTACCTGTAGCTACTATAACCATGAAACTTTTTGAAGTGAAGATCCATGATGGTATAATTGAAGTAACCTTTAAAGAATAAATTCCGACCGTAAATATACATTAATCAACCTAACGTTAGTGGTTTGGAAAAACTGAGGAATAACTTAATTACCTGATGTAGGAACAAAGATGAGTGGACTGTATTCACAATCAAAAAACCAAAACGAGTAGTTCTGTTTAGAGCCCCTCCCAAAATTATCTTTCTGTGTAAGATTAAGTGAGATGAGAACAGAATCATTCCAAGATAGTTTTTTGATTTTTTTCTCATATCTTGTGAAAAGTTTTCTAGACCTGTAGTGCCAGAAGTTGACACGTTCTACAACCCATTTCTCGGGATGGTCTTTATTACGATTTGATTTCATTTTTGGTTTTAGTTCATTATCTTCCAGTTCTTCTCTTTTATTCTTGATTGGTATACCCAGTATGCTTTGTAGCCAAACTCAACATATTTAGCTTGGTTCGAAGCCTGCATTCTAAATAGATGTAGTGCATAAAGGATAAAATAAAATGGTTCGGTACATATTTTCCTTGTGGATTCGAGAACTATATGTTAAAGCATATAATAAACCGGTTGAACCTGGATATCGATTGTAGTAACAAGGAATTTTGACCTGTTTAACTTATTAGAGTAAAGTATAATTAAAGATGGAATCTATTTGATGTTTCTAGTCACTTAAGATATGTGACAAATACTGCATAAACCAAGTGTGGACTTAAAAAATGGTCTGTACTGTAGTGTTAAGTCTCTTTCGAATAGTACAATGTTCAATAAGAATATATAGTAAGAGTTCTCTATTTTCTATTGATTGCAAAGCCATACAAAAACAGGGATGGTAGAACAAACCAGTACCAATGGAGAAAAAGTAGATTTAGTATCAAGTACTCGAGAGCAGATTATGGATTGGTATTATCTCAAATACCAACATGATCATAGTTTTGTGATCGGAGATAATAAGTTAAAGCGTAATGTTGAAGTTATGACTGGTAAGCATGCTCTATATTGTTCATTTCATGATACTCGCAATGTAGAACACGGCTGCGAACATATTAGATTTATCAAAATGTTAATTGAAAGACAAAATTAAGCTGTTGGGTTTTTTGCTACAACCTTGAATATTTTGAACCCTTGCACCTTTTTAATTTATTCATAAAATGAATTTTCCGACTTTTTGGATTTACAGAAATTCTCCGTGACAACTGGTTATTGGAAAACAAGTTATATGTAGAACTGGTATAGAAATGGATTCAAGGTCTATATACCGCTTAACCTAGATCATTTAGAAAAAATCTTTGAGTTCAATAAGATTGTTGATTCCTTTAATTTTACTGGATTTACTCCTACCAATAACACTCTAAATTCTGAATTTGGATCATCTTACTCTACATCTGATACCACTCAGTCAATGGATCCTTATACTCAAGTTTTTGGAATCTATATGGATTGTGCCAAGCTAATTAATACAAACTTGATGCAAATCTTGGATTATGTTTATGTAGATGGTAATTTTTTGATAATAATCTATGAATTCAATGAACATTTTGACCTGAAGTCGACCTTTTTGTGTCCACCATATCTAAAACTAGTATTTTACCTCAAGTACGTTGGTTTACGTGATGGAGCAATGAGCCTAATGTTGATTAGGCTTTATTAAATCTGCTTTGTAATTTGATTTATGGATTTACCTTGGGGTGATCCCCGTTCAAATAAATTCGCTACATCAATAGGTTTGATAACATCGAATGGCCCTCATGGTCATGATATCATGGCTTGTGAATGGACTCATCATCTTTCCTATAGACCTGGGCTTATAGCGGTTTCTTTAGGACCCACAAAGGCCACAGTCGAAAACATCAGAACCTTAAAAGAATTTGGAATTAACTTATGTGCGACTGATCAAACAATACTTGCTAGTGTGGCTGGAGGATATAGTGGAAGAGACTATGACAAAATTAATGCTTTAAAGGATTTAGGGTTTCAGTTCTATCAAGCAGACACTATAGATGTATTGATGGTGAGGGGGGCTTCATTAAGTGTTGAATGCAAATTATTCAAAGAGGTCAAATTTGGCGATCATGTAATGTTAATAGGAGAGGTATCAGAGGCAATACATGATTCTGAAAAAGAATCATTAATCTACAATAATGGAAAATATTGGTCTCTACAAGAAATAGATAAACCTCATAAAGACACACGTCAAAATATTAGAGATATTCTAAAAAAACATAGCAAACACTCTCAACAATAATGATGAAGTTTAGTAAATCAATTATTCAAGTTCTTAACTTTTGGAGATGATATAAAAATTGAATATATTTAGGAGTCGATTATAATTTTTTATGGGGAATGTACCTTAATGACAAATTAAAATCTCCGAGAGATATTTTTGACCTACCAATGACTTTCCTGTATTCGACAATATAATGAGTGTTTATCCATCGTCATCAATTGGCCCAAGAGGCTTACCTCCGATATCGGTTCTAATAAATAGAATCCAGCATTATAGATATTTAGAAAAATATACAAAGTTCTCAGAGACTGTATGAATTGGGCCGAAAGTTGCGTAATACAAATTTGGTGCAAAGACTGGATCCTTCTTCCAGGATGTTTGTTGTAAAGTCACTGTCAGTGGTAATGTCACATATTGATAGTGGAGCACTTACAGTCGTTGGGAGGAGGCACTCCTAATACGGTGCTTTCCCAACGGAGTTGCCAGTGGGACTGTAATGGCATACTAAATAGTCATTGACACTGGCTGACGCTACACCACAACCGACCTGTTTTGTGTCCTTCCATACCATCTGCGTGTAATGACCTACCATAGGTGCATTCTCCTCTGTCAATACGCCACCATGCCAATTCTCCTTTTCGACGGCCCAACTCTCGACCATTTTGGTCAAAGTATCTAGGTTCCCTGGAGAATTCCCATGGCTCTGCCCAGCTATGTTCTCGCCATATGAAAAGTCGTCCGAGTGGACCATTTGATCGATCGTCGCCATATGTTCGGCCCAAGTCTGGGCGCTGGCGGCGAGGCTATCACTCCAGGTTAGTGGTGGAACTCCAACGTCAGCACGGTCGCGGTTATGGATCCCCAAGATAGTGTTGACGATATCCGCTGCATTTCCGGTATTGTTACTCAACGTAGATTCAGTGGGGATAGAGGGATTATTTTCCGAAATTGTCGTTGATAAATCAGCATTATTATCAGTAGACCCGCTATCTGATGCGTCACTATTATCAGTAGACCCGCTATCTGATGCGTCACTATTATCAGTAGACCCGCTATCTGATGCGTCACTATTATCAGTAGACCCGCTATCTGATGCGTCACTATTATCAGTAGACCCGCTATCTGATGCGTCACTATTATCATCGGGGTTAGTCCTGGCCCCACTAGCATACATGATTGCTGAAGTAGGTAAAACCATTGAAATCATGATTAAGAATATCAATGAAATACTTATTTGATTCATTGTTGCCACTGCCTTGACATTATATATAAAGCCATTGTTACATGAAAAGGCCAAAGTATAAAATTCTAAATGTATGAAAATTTGAGTTTTCTTATCAATACCTTATCAAGTAATTAATTCAATTGATTTTGACTATCTTGATAGTCCCATTTTAGAGATTTGGTCAAAGTGTTAGCTTAAGATGAGGCTATAGTTACTATGATGATGGAGGATGATCCACAAGAAAGTAATACAATTTTGGACCAAATATTTAGTTCATTAAAAATGTCTAGATTTAAAATAAGGTTCAAGTAATAATGATCAAGATTTACTAATTTGTGACTTACTATTACAGGGGTTATTGTTTTTTTAAATGTAACAGCTTGTCTTCTTGAGTAAGGCGCCGGTGGAGGGATTTGAACCATTGGTTTATAGTAATGCTGCACAATACCTGTATCGTGTGACACGAATATAGAAATATTTATGGATTTCATGACCTTTTGAGTTTCAGTTTCAAAGAACTTTCAGAAGCCATCTAACTCTTTGAAACAATATCTATTGCCGCACTTTGTATTTTCCCTTACCCCTTGAACCTTCCAGATATCGTTTATCAACATTCTAATTCTATCAACCCCAGACTTCGTTGGATGTTTTGCGAGTCCCAAGTAATTACCGTATCTTTTGCTTTTTATTTGTCATAAATTACGCATAATCCAAGAATCGTATATTATATTTTCTCCAAATGATTGACGAAAATCCATCCAGTCTTTAATAGCAAGGTACGCTTCATTAGTAATGAATGATGCATAATATTTACTGGTCTCGATATCGAGAACTTTAATTCTTACTGCAATGATAGAATCATTAAGAATAATAGGTATTATGTCGCCCCATTTAAGATAACTCCAAGATCCGACTCGTCTTCTGGAAGAAATCATAGTTAAAACTATCGGCTCGATTCGTCGATCTGGATACTCTAATAATCTCCTAATTCCTTCTCGTGTAGGTAGACGGTCAATTGAGCATCGCTTTCTCGAAGTATCCCCTTTTTATATTATCTTCCAGTTGAATACCACTCCATTCATTTCGCAATAAAATTTTACAGGTTTTAAATAATTCCTAATCATCTCCACAGATATCTCTTCATCCTTGACTCTTTGGTTCTGGATTGTAAAGAATCTTAATAATCCGTTTTCAACACAATGTCGCCTATTCTTTTGATTCATTTCATAAAGGGTAATGGATTGGGATTCAATCGAATCACCTTGTATATCAAGGGAATTGAGAAATACTTGTAGAGTTTTAGGCTATTGACGTTGCGATCCTTTGGCTCGTAGAGCATAAACAAATTTTTGATACGAATTAAATGTTAAACTTGAATAGAAATATATCGAAGTTGAAATCATCCTTGCATCTACGATAGCCTGGGCCTTAAAAAAGAAGAGATCTCAAATGGGCCCAAGGGGGTTTGAACCCCTGACCTACCGGTTATGAGCCGGTCGCTCTACCAGGCTAAGCTATGGGCCCATTCATTTTAGTTTAAAAATGAAATGAGTGTATAAAGGTTTTGTTTATAACTAATTATGCCTCAAGATCTTGTCCTACATATTTGCTATAAACCGAATCTAATAGATTATTCTGGGCGGCCAAAGAAATTTTGACAGCATTTAGTATTGTTTGGTGTTTGTCTTCAGAGCAATCGTTTAATATATTCTCCCAAACTTTGGCATGATAAATATCAACTTCCTTGTGAATAGTGAAGTAGCGATGAGAATCATCGTCAACTTTATTGTAAAATTCTATAAGCCCTTTGCTCTTAGTTTCACTGATCTTAGGTAATTCTTTTTCAAAAGCATAAAGACTTGCAACTCCCTCTTCGAAAGACGATTTAGAAATTTCTAGTAGACTATCTACAGCTTTTCTCGTCGAGGTTTCTCCAGGATACTCGTTCAATTCCTCTGATCTTACATTTAATGACGATGCAAACTCAATCCACGGTTCAATATGGTCTCTTTCTTCTTGTAAATTGCTCCTGATCAGATTATCATACTTTTCACTCTTGTTATTGATGAGTGTGTTCTCAACAAGTTGTGGCACATTTTTTACAAGTTGATAATATTCTTTTGAATAGCCAGCCAAATGATCTAAAGTAAGCTTACCTTCTTGCCACATCTGGTAAAACTTATGCTTCAACAAACTACCTTTTTCAATCTCAGCATTAATTTGATCCATTAAAAGAGTCATACATTCTATTTTTGACATTTTCCAATAATAAACATTGTGCCTTTGCTATCGTGTGCATAATTTTTAGTGCGGAATTATACATAAATCCATATATGTATAATCTATTCGCTAACTAGATAATAGCCTTAGTGTAATTATAGAGTTATTCAGTTTGTTCTATTATCTCCAGGATAATTTTCTTTCTCTCTATTTCAGCATGCATTTTAAACTCTTGCATTTTTAATCTGTAGTAGACCGCAAATTTCATGAGGTATAGAGAATATAAATGAGGATGTCTCTTCGCAATTCTTCTAACTTTTTTAGTAAATTGAAAGAGTTTAGTTCCCTTTGGAGAATTAATAAATAATTCATCCGATTTTTCTTTTACCTTTGTTTTGGAAAGGTTAGTAGAGCCCTTTTTTGTCATTATCGTAAACGAACCATCAAATAATTACTTGATGTTTAATAACAAAGAATCTAGCTATTTACAAAGTTAGTTCTCTATTTTGATTCTATAGCTTTTTGTCTTGATGGCTAATTACGTAAAGAATTTTGATAATGCCACAGGCTCAAAAGATGCTGGAAATATTCCAACAAATGCAATTGATGTTTATGAACAAACTAGATTCAGCTCTAATGAAGCTGTAGCATATTGGGAAGGAAGTTTCAAAACAGAAGTTATAGGAATTGCAGCAATTGATTTAGGATTATATAGGGCTAAGGAAAGAAAAACACCTATTAATTATACGAGCAACCAGGTCCTTAATCACTAATGTATTACTAATCATATATTAGAAATTTATGATAGTTTGGAGCACGAAAAATTAACTGTGTCTTCATTTTTTTCATTATAACATTTAAATCATAATTACATTTCCAGTTATCAGGTAAAGTTATGGAAGTAATGAATCTCATTATATTAATCCATGTTATACTAGGATTCATTCTCGTTTATTTTGCCATTCGGGCTTATAAGAGGAGTAGGTATGTCCCAATGATCTATCTTGCAGCTGGTTTCTTACTAATAACAATAGGAGATACAATAATCGGTGACTCACTAGTTTTTGCGGATGAAAAAAGTAAAGAGATGATAGAAGAAATAGTAGAAATATTTGGGTTTGTATTAGTAATAATTGCCGTGTTAAAGAGTTGAGCGCTCCATCACCAGAAGATATCTTATCCTTTTTGACAGATAACACTAGTTTAACTATTTTGAAATTTCTTGATGGAAAAGAATACAGTACTCAACAAATTGCATCTAATTTAGAAATACCCTTATCTTCAGCTTATAGAAAAGTAAACAAGTTAGAACAGCTAAAGATAATAAAAAAAACAAAAATTATCCGTAAAATGGATGGAACTGATGAATCATTCTATACATCTTGGATTGATGAAGTCCAAATAAACTTCAAAAACAATAGAATTACTTGCAAGATCAAAAATAAAGAGCACCAAGATAAAATAGTTCGGTTATGGCAGGGCTTCAGACACAATTAAAGCCTCCCAATCTACTTGTAAATATTCTTCTTGACCATTCTCAATAAATTGGAATGATAAGTAGTTTATTATTCCTAAAATAATAGATGTCCCTAAATGACTAACATATTACAAAACTATAGGAGGGTTGCCTTATTTTCAATTCTGGCCATTGTACCGCTGCTTTTAATTTCAAATAGCGTTATATCTTATGGACAAACCAACACAACAAATGCTACAAATCAAACAAGTACCTCTGGTGGTCCAAATAGCGGACTAATAAAATTGATTGATTCTGGTATCTTAATGATAAAGAGTGGTGACAATGAGGGCGCAAAGAAATCATTGTTGCAAGCTGAATCAGGTTTAGAGGACAAACCAAATGTAAGCGGTGCAGAAAAACACATCGAGGCTTCACTAAAAGCCTTAAAAGATAATGATACAAACGGAGCGTTAACTCATGCTGAAGATGCAAAGAAAGGTTTAGCCTAATCTTATTTTTTTGTTTGGTACTAGCAAAAAATAATTTGTGATAAAAATGAATAGAAATTTATTGATAGTTTATGCTTTATGTGGCATTCTTGTAGCCACAGGAATAGTTTATTTTCTTGTTGCATATGGTGAGTATACCGATTGGGTGGAATTACTAAACTTTGGTATCCATGATGAAACTACTGAAAAGCAGGTTGAAATTACGCTATTCATTACTTCAGGTTTAATCTATTTGGGTCTTGTTTTATGGTTGATAAAAACAAGGTTTATGAAAAAATCGCCATACATAGCAGCTATAGTTGTTTCAGTTGCTTTGATAATAACGTATGCCGCTTCAAGAACAGTGGGTGTGCCAATTGTAGGTGTAGAACTCTATGTTGGAAAACTAGACGTGATTTCAAAAATCATGCAGGTTTTGGTGATTGCGCTATCCATTGTAGCTCTGTACAAGATTAAGAGACCGGTGTATAGTTTTACCAAATAGGCATTTAAACATCATGATGATAATTCATAAGAGTGAAGGTCCTGTCATAAATTGATGGATCCAAGCATTTGAAGATACTTTATTTTATCATCCACAATTTGTTGCCAAACACATTCTGTATTCTCAGTAAGAACTGCTATGTATTAGAGAATTCTCTTCTTACTCTAGCAATTACTTCTTTCATCTGCTCCTTGGTCTCTTTATATCCATCTTGTATTAGCTGTCGAATCGTACTTTCCGAAAAGTCAAATGTCTTATTTGAAATAGTATGAGTATCGTTCTTCCGTTCCAAACGAACAACGAAATCAACATCTACCCTACCCTTTAGTAAATCCTTATAACTTACTTGTTCGCCAGTACCAAGATATATAACCCTAGTTTTTTCCTCCAACATTCTTTTTAATACCTCTTTGCTTGCACCCATTTCTTCTGCTAAACTCATTAAAGACTTTGCGAACATAGCAAAATCGGATAAAAGAATTGCGACATTTTCATCAAACAGCGTTCTGTCATGATATATGATATCATTCTTTCTGTCAACAACCCCATCATAGTCAGTAGGAAGATATTCTTGTTTTGCTGGATGAAGATTTATTATACCATATCTGAGTCTGGGAATTTCATGTTCTAATTTCCTAACTCTGATCCAGTAATCTCTGTGAGCCAAGATGGTTTGCCGTAATGGAGTATTAGCTAGTAGTCCACCATCCCAGAAATAACGCAAGTTGGTAGCGCCATTAGAAGTCGGTTGATTATTATCCTCCATGGTTCGGCTGCCATCTGGGCCTTCTTTTACTAACATACGAGTTTCCACATTCAGTTTGGTATAATCATAATTTACTGGGACGGAACAGCTGGCCAAAACGAAATCCGATTGGATACCATCGTCATATCTTATAACGTGTTCAAATGCCCTAATATCTGAATTCTTTGATAAAGAACCATCGGATCTCACTCTACCATATTTTCCGTATTCTGATTTTCTTGTTCCATCTTCCTTCTCGTAACTATCGAAAACCACCGGAGTAGCCTCTTGTACGTCAACAGCAACTAACAAGAGCCTTGGTTCATTATTTTCAAAGCTTGTAGAGATAGGGAATTTGGCAAACTTTTCCAAGCTGTCTTTTAGTGGTTTACTATCATAAAGATACCAAGTATTTGATGGATCAAAAAACCTATTATCTAACGAAGGTGTTTGGGGTACAAATACGTTAGGGACTCCCTTCATAATAAATTCCTTAGTGCTGTAATATCTTCTTGCAGACTCTCCTGAAGCAATTCGTCTATCCAATCTATGCCAAAAATCCCAATAGTCTTTAAAGTGGGGCATATTATCAACCGTTGACTTAGTAGACAGGTATTCCCAAAATTCTATTAGCCTTTCACCAGATCCTTCCCATGTTTTGTTTTCTTTCACATAGCTTACCAATAAAGCAGCGTTTATCGAACCTATCGAGGTCCCAGAAACTATATGAAATAAAGGCTCTTGGCCTCTCCCCTCTCTTTTTAAATATGCTGAAACATCCTCGTTCATAGCCTTGTATGCGCCTGCTTCATAAGCCCCAAGTGAACCTCCTCCTTGAAATATCAAGGCTCTATTTATACTAGACAATAATGTTAGCGCACTACAAGTATATTTATTACATTGCCATTACTATTACTTGAGACTGAACGTAGCTAGATTGCGAGCGAGTAGATATTACTTTCAGATTGATTGTAAATAATGAATAAGGCACTCATAGTGAATCTGATTAAGAGTCTATATCCGTGATTCCAATTGTTACTCCACAGACGATAGATTTTTGATTCTTTATGTATTTATTAAACATCAATTGGAGATGCAACTAAAATTTATATGATATCCGTCTGAAAAAATACCATGGAATTGCTCAACAAAATTGTAACGCTGATCAAAGAGAAAGAACATGAGATGTTGATAAAAAGGACTGGTAGTGAAATCACATTGAATGGTGCAAAGATAGGAATTTCGGACTTAAATATGGGCCTGGCTAACTTCTCTAATAAATTTATTGAATTTGTGAAAACAAATGAAATTGCAACAACTCTTGATAATTGCCAATATCATCTGAGCAAGATAATTTCAAATATGAAAGATAATGATAATTTTAGGCTAGAATGTCAACGGATTAGACTAATGATAATTCTGGCATTTCATCAACTTGGTTCCATTATAGGGACCACGAAAATGACTTCGGATGAGAGTCTAAAAGAACAATTGACAGAGTGGATGAGACATATGAACGACCTAATCAACCATGCCATATCGGTACTGGAACCAGGACCGAAGTTAGTCACTAAAGGCCCGGTCTATGAGCAAATTATGAAGTATCAAGGTTTAACTGAAAAAGATATGCAAGAGGCAATCGATAATTCATGAATTTTGACTTTGACTCAGTGATTCCATTACCTTTCCCAATTAACTTTATTTGTCCCATATTTCCCCTTTCTTCCTGAATTCCATAAATATGGAAGAAGTAGTTACCCGGGTACTTCCACTTTGCTTCAACTATTGATGCATCCCCTGGTGCTACAGAAATGGTTTGGGAATGAATAGGAGGGTTATTCCATAATCCGAAGGGATAAGTGAGGAAATTCCTGAAAATAGTGCTTTCTTGCTAAATATCTTACCGACCCTAACATATTGGATCAAGATCACTAATGCCAAATACCTATTGTTTCTCTGGACCAAAAACATGAATATATTTAATAATGAAATTTATGACGCCATATGACAATACTGAGGCGACTATAGAAGAGATAGTTGTCGCTTCTACTGGTGAATATTCTAATTCTAGGAGCTTAACCATGAGAATGAAACTAGTCACGTTATTTACAATATCAAATACAGAACTAGCAAATAGCATTTTGAGCAAAACTTGCTTTAATTTTTGAAGATTTAATTTTCCCGTTAATCTTTCTGTATATTTTTGTTTGTTATCAAGGTGAAAGAGAACTGCAAAGACTGACTTGTAAGTTAGATAACCAGTTATTACTGTCAAAGCTGAGTTTAGCACAAAATCGACGGAATATTTAGCTGAAATTTGTGCAACGACTAGACTAATTAAGAAGCCCAAAATCCCTGAAATCAATAAGTTCTTATTTAGGGAAAGGGTATTGTAATATTTCAAATAAGTTTTGTGAAGGAACCTGTAAATTTTATCAACTCTCCATTTCACTTATTATCAAGAATATGCAAAATAATATAAAAGTACATGGAATAATTAATGAATTCAAGATATCTTTATCAAAACCATTTTGAACCATACTGCGGAAAAAGACAAGTTTTTTGTGTGACCGTTACTCTAATATTATGAATTAGGGTTTGACTCATAAGATCACGATATCACGGGCTATTGTGTGGCATCCAAGAGCAATAAATAAAATGATGATCATTTCTCTATTGTTTTGGCATTCCTGAGGAATCATACCAAGTAATTTCAAATATTTATTTTCCATGAGTTCTTCATTCTATTATTTGAATTGCAGTTCTAATAGATCAGGAGGATACGTATCTTTTCAATAGTTGTTACATACTCGTCAAGACTTTTTTCACTTTGATAGTCACTATGACTGTAATGATTTATGATTGAATTATTTGCAGGACCCTGTTTGTTGAAAATTCAAAGTTAATAAGATCATGTCAGACTCTTTCTATTCATTATCTATACTATATTAATCCCAAGTGGTAAGACTTCAATTACTTGTGAGGTGACATTTAACATAGTAGTTAGTGTTACCACAATTTATAATATTCTAGTTGTAACTTTATTTTACAAATACATGTAAGTGCACTTGGTGCTATTTAGGCCAGATCCAATCTATGGTGTATTTAGGTAATTGCAAGTGCGATCAGGAGTTCTGTTAGCCAGATGTTGTGAAGAATTAAAATTTTTAATGTGAATCAAAATGAATGCTAACTTTCTTTTTTAATGTATATTATCATTTATAAGATATTCTGGAAAGATTAACTATTATGAAATATTTTATGCGTCAAATGGATACAGTAATTAATTTATGCATCTAAAGACGGGATTATCTAAGGAACAACAAACAATAGTTTTTGCTTCTTGGTTTGGATGGGCCCTTGATGGTTATGATCTAGTCTTAATGTTATTTGTAATATCCTCAGTCAATCAACTTTTTTTTTCGGACAATTCCGCGATGAGTCTATTAGCGACGTTTGCTACATATATTATAGCCCTAGTCATGCGACCTATCGGAGGCGCCCTATTTGGAAATTTTGGAGATAAATACGGTAGAAAAAAAACCATGATGGTAACAATAGTGGGATTCTCAATTGTAACATTTGCTACCGGTTTACTTCCAACTTGGCAAACTGTCGGGATAGTGGCACCGATTCTGCTTATTTTTTTGAGATTTGTCCAAGGATTATTCGCCGGTGGCGAATGGGCAAGTGGATCTGTAATTACCATGGAAATGGTTCCAAAAAAGACGCGAGGGTTGCTCTCAGGATTTGTTCAAAGTGGATATTCATTTGGATTTGTACTTGCGTCAGTCATGTACCTTTTAGTGCTAAATATTTTTCCAAACGATGAATTTGTTGAAATCGGATGGCGAATTTTATTTTTTACAGGATTAATTCCTGGATTATTAGCACTAATAATCAGAGTAAAGATGGTTGAATCAGAAGTTTGGCTGGAATCGAAAGAACAAAGAAAAGAGATACACAAGACACCATTGAAAAATATATTATCAGATAGGGTGCAACGAAAACGAATTTTTCTTGCGTTAATAATTATGACTGGTCTCATGTATTCTTATTATACATCCATCGGTTTCATGCCCGTATTTTTAGAAAATTATGTGGAAATTAACAAAAATGATGTTGCAATCATAATGATCGAGGTAACGGTTGCAGCACTATTGGGCACGGTATTTACGGGCCTCGTAAGTCAGATTATAGGAAGGATGAAAATAATAACTATTTTTGCTATTGCATCTATACTACTATCTGTACCATTACTTTATGGTCTGTTTATTTCCACAAATATTCATGAAAAAATATTTTTTGCATCCTTATTGATTTTCTTATCCGCTACGGCATTTGGTCCAATGCCTGCATTCCTATCAGAAAGATTTCCAACTGAGATAAGAAATACTGCCTCAGGTCTTGTTTACAATGGCGGCTTAATAATCGGTTCGTGGTCACCTATTGTTGCAATAAGTCTTTTGTCCAACACGAAATCACTCTCACCGATCCTTATCCCACTGGTGCTTGCCCTGAATATTTCAATAGGTGCAATAATCCTTCTAATAGGATCCAGATTAAATCCAGATACTCGGGAAGTGAACCTTAATTGACATGATTAACCTTAATGAATTCGGGACGTATTAATCATTTCAAAAGGAGTGATTTTATAGAAATTTAATCTCATTAAGATCATTCTGGCTGGTGAAAGGAAGTCAATTACGGCAATAGATATATGTACAAGCCTATTTTTTACACTCATCCCAAGCATTTTGACTTTAAGCCTAGACGCCAAATGCAATAATGTGGGAATAACACAAGAAATCCGAATCACCAGGGTTTCAAATTCGACGTATAAACCTGGAAGTTAAGTTTCATGCAAAACAACAACAAAACTTATATAAAGACTATCAGAATTCTTTTTTTTAAATAATTGTTAAATTATCTTATTTCATCTGATTTTGCTCATCCTATAATGTTTTTGCAATTAAGTTATAAGATACCAAAAGGATAACGAAAACTCTTTTTATTAAATTGCATAATTTGGATCATGAATTTTTCTGATTTGGAAGCCAAGAGGATAACGCATCTTCTAGGTGGTGGAAAAGAGAAACTAGAAGAACAAAGAAAAAAGGGTCAATTGACAGCAACTGAAAGAATCAATGCATTATTTGATACAGGCAGTTTTGAGGAAATAGATCCTTTTGTAATTCACAATTGTAATGATTTTGGAATGGAAAATAAAAAAATTCTAGGTGACGGTGTTATAACAGGCTATGGAAGAATAGATTCTCGCTTAGTGTACTCTTTTTGTCATGACTTTACAGTTCTAGGGGGTTCACTCGGTCTTAGTTTTGCGTCAAAGATATGTAAGATAATGGATCATGCATTAAAGCAAGGGGTTCCAATAATAGGTATAAATGATTCTGGAGGCGCAAGAATTCAAGAGGGGGTCGAAAGCCTAGGAGGTTACGCAGACATATTCCACAGAAATGTTAGAGTTTCTGGCATAATTCCTCAAATATCTTTGATAATGGGCCCTTGTGCAGGAGGTGCAGTTTATTCTCCTGCTTTGACTGATTTCATTATAATGACAAAATCAGCATATATGTTTGTCACTGGTCCAGATGTTGTGAGACAGGTCACCAATGAAAATGTTACATCTACAGAACTAGGTGGCGCTTCCATACATAATGAAAAAAGCGGTGTGGCTCATTTTGTTGCAGATGATGAATATGATTGCTTTGAAATATTGAAAAAATTGCTTTCATTTATTCCGTCTAACAATCTGGAATCATCACCAAAAGTCAAATCCACAGATAGTTCCAAGCTTCTGGATGAAAGTCTTGATTCAATTCTTCCTTCCGACTCACATATGTCTTATAGTATGGAAAATGTAATTAGAAAAGTAGTTGATAAAGAAGACTTTTTCGAAGTCCAAAAATTATGGGCTAGAAATATCATAATTGGTTTTGCTAGGTTGGATGGTAACGTTGTGGGTATAGTTGCCAATAACCCAGAAATTTTAGCCGGAGTTCTAGATATAGATTCTTGCAACAAGGCAGCAAGATTTGTAAGATTTTGTGACTGCTTTAACATTCCTATAATTACCTTCGTAGATGTTCCAGGTTTTCTTCCTGGTACAGATCAGGAATGGAGGGGAATAATAAGACATGGTGCAAAGCTGTTATTTGCATTCTCGGAAGCTACTGTACCTAGACTCTCAGTAATCACAAGAAAAGCTTATGGTGGAGCATATGACGTAATGAATAGTAAACATATAGGAGGAGATTATAATTTCGCTTGGCCAAATGCTGAGATCGCTGTTATGGGTGCTGAAAGTGCATGTAATATTATATTTAGAAAAGAATTATCTATTTCTGAAAATAAACACAAAAGAAGATCAGAGTTAGTATCAGATTATGAAAAAAAATTTTCAAATCCATACATTGCAGCTTCTAAAGGTTATATTGACAATGTAATAATGCCTCGAGAGACTCGACAGAAACTCATTTCTGCTCTAAATGCTATTAATAGAAAAAGAGAAGACCTACCAAAAAGAAAGCATGGAAACATGCCCATATAAAATCATAGTTTACTATAATTGATCAACCTATTGGTACAAATGCTGTCGCAACGGAGTCATTAGGTAATATACCAAAATTTTTTTGTATAGAATAATTTTAATTTTACTTTGTGACTTAGTTTCAAAATGGAGAGAATACTTTTAGCCAATAGAGGTGAAATTGTGATAAGAGTAGCCAAGACATGCCGTAAACTAGGCTATTCTCCATGCGGAATATATTCTGATGCTGACAAGGATAGTCTGCATATAAAACACTGTGACAGAGTAGAAAATATCGGGGGAAATTTGCCCAATGAGAGCTATTTGAATATGATGAAGATAATTGATGCGGCAAGAAAAATGGATTGTACATTCATACATCCAGGATATGGTTTTCTTGCTGAAAAATCAGAATTTGCTAATTTGTGTAACAAAGAAGGATTGGTGTTTATTGGCCCTTCTGCTGATGTGTTAAAAATTTCGGGAGACAAAGTGTTAGCTAAAGAGATATTATCACAAGTTGCTACTACTGTAGAGGGTAAAGAAGTATCCGATATAAATGAGGCATTGGAATTTGCAAATGAATTAGGGTATCCGGTAATTATAAAAGCTGCAAGGGGAGGAGGAGGAAGGGGACTTCAAATAATAAATACTCCTCACCAATTGACAAAATTATTAAAGTTCTCTATAAGAGAAGCGTTATTAAGCTTTGGTTCAGGCAGAGTATATATTGAAAAATATGTTCAAAATCCAAGACATATAGAGGTACAGATACTGGGTGATCGTTCTAAAGTGATTCATCTAGGAGAAAGAGAATGTACTATTCAGAGGAGACATCAAAAATTGATCGAAGAAACTCCCTCGCCAGCATTAGATAACGCCGCTAGGGAGAGTTTAATAAAAACTGCCGTTGAAATCATGAAAAAAATTCGATATGATAACGCCGGAACGGTCGAATTTCTATTAAAGAATGGTTCATTTTATTTTATGGAGATAAATTCAAGAATACAAGTAGAACATCCTATAACAGAAGTAGTTACTGGAATTGATATAGTAGAACAACAACTCAACATATCATGTAGAAATGGGATGACACTTGAACAAAATGATATAAAAGCCCGTGGGCACGCTATTGAGTGCAGAATAAATGCCGAACATCCTATAAGCTTTACACCATACCCAGGTTTGGTAAAGGATTATACCCCTCCCATTGATTCACGATCGATTAGGATAGATAGCTCGTTATATGCAGGATATAGCATCCCTCCATTTTATGATTCATTAATTGCCAAAGTAATAGTCAGGGCAGAAAATAGAAAAGAAGCAATTGAAAAAATGAAAAATGCTCTATTATCTTTCAGAATTTCTGGTATACCATCAACTATACCTTTTCATTTATCTGCTTTACATGATGATCGATTTCTAACTGGAAATTACGATACTGCCTTTGTTGAAAAATTGAAATCATACTCACAGAAGGATGGAGAAATTGCAGCTTTGGTATTTGAAAATATGTTGAAAAGACGAGGATCGTCAGATGAGTACTTTAAAGAAGACGAATCAAAACAGGATGATGAGCAGAGCCAACAATGGATTTTAAGCAGATATGAAGAATTTCTTAAGTTACAAGGTAATTATAATCTAGAAAATTCTATGAGATGGGTCAAATGAAGCTAGAGGTTAACGGAACAACTTATGAAGTAAAAATACACGGGGATAAGATTCTCATTAATGAAAAAACTATAGATTTGACCAAAATAAAAGAAAATGAAATTGTTATAGATTCAAAGAAGTTTTATCTTGATTTTTATGAGCGAACGGGAATCGGAATGGAGGGTAAACAACAATCTCTCTTACTCATAAATGGCATGGCATACACGATAGTTAAAATAGATACGGACCAAGAAACCATCAAGGAATTGCGTGCACCCATGAGTGGAAACATAATCGATATTTATGTGCAGCTTGGATCATATGTTCAAAGGGGTGAACCTCTTTTAGTTCTTGAAGCAATGAAAATGCACAATGAAATCAAATCCCCCAGAGATGGAAAAATAATAGATATATTGTTCAATAAACAGCAACCTGTAAAAGCAGGAGAAATAATACTAATATTTGATTAGTACTTGCCATCAGAAATTTTGTATTTTTATGACCAGAACCTGCTATGAAGTTTCTTTATATGTGGATTTCAAATAAAAACAAGAAATTATGTCTGAATATAATTTGGTAATCCTAGCAATATAAGAATGACATCAACTATCTTTAATAATCTGGAAAAGGATAGGTTTTCCATTTATGCTTATAACTCGGTCAATCCGAATGGTAGTTTTTTTGTAGATTTCTTCTACTTTCATATTGTGCCGAATTTTGAATGGATCAACTAATCGACATATTACTATTGTTTGTAACAAAGTGATACGTCAAGGGCGTTTGTAGATCGGTCTTGTCGTTATCCACAGTTGTTATCTCAATATCTATATAATAAATCCCCGGTTCTGAAAACAATGGACCATTAATAATGATTTTACCTGATGGATCTGGAACTAAGGCGTTAGTTAGGACATCAAATGTCCCCCCTACCACAATATGAGAATAACCGTTACTTTTTGCCAAAATCACTAATTCTCCCGCATGGGAATGAAAGAATTCAGACATCTTTGTATTGTTCTGATTAGTAATTGCTATTCTGTAAGTAACATGCTGAATTTTTTCATCTGAATTTTGATCAGTTAAATGCATAATTAGCTGCGCATCTTGGCCCGCAATAAGGTTTTTTGGTTCTATGGTAAAATTCATGACTATATTTCGATCTCCAAGCGTAGCTAGTGGAGGTGGAGCTCCATGATGCTGTGCCGATGTGTAATCACATATTGGCACTATGGCTAGAAAGGTGGAAAGGAAGCCAACTAAAATAGCTATTAGTGGTTTACTTAAATTAGCTCTCAAGTCTAATGAGTCTCCTGTTTGGTCAAATTTAATATCGATGTATACAAGTGTCAATTCACTATGACCTTTGCCGTCATCCAAGGATGCAGTGTACAATAATAATTATATTCTCCCTTGGTATCAAATGTGAATTTGTACATACTGTCGTCTCCATTAATTATTCCTGAGTCAAAAATTCCACTTGGACCTTGGTCTGGGTTTCCAGATGTTACAGTATGCGGCATATTTTGGTCAGTATTGATCCAAGTGACTTGCGTTCCCTCTTCTATCTTGATAGATGAAGGGTCATAGAATATCTTATTCTCTGGACTTGATGAACCTGGACTTATTGAAATTGAAAATTTACTGTTACGGTCTGTCTCATTTTTGAGAAATGGAGCCTTTGCATCATCCAACAACTTGACGCCAGACTCGTCACTAGTAGTTAGTTCAGCTTTAGATTCTTTGTCTTGTACATGAAAACTTTCATTTTCTTGTAAGGTTCCATTATTTCCACCTATTTCTTTAGTTGATCCTATATGATCTTCGTCTATTCCTTTGTGTCCACTAGTAGAAATAACTTCTGGAGATTGTAATTTCTTTTGTAATTCATATTGCCAATCAAACATGCTTACACTCCTGGTTAATGGTTCTGAGAAATTTCTAGATTGATTTGAATTAGTTCCTCTAGAAGTGTCATTACTATTTTGAAATTTCGACTTTCCTTCTGCGCTTTCACTACCTTTCCCAACTACCTTTATTTGTCCCATATTTCCCTTTTCTTCCGGAATTCCATGAGTATGAAAGAAGTAATTACCCGGGTACTTCCACTTTGCTTCCACTATTGATGCATCCCCCGGTGCTACCGAAATTGTTTGGGAATGAATAGGAAGGTTATCCCACAAACCTGAGGGATATGTTACGAATGTAGTGCTATGAAGGTGGAAAGATGCAGGTATCGTAGTGCCCAGATTAATTAAATAGATTCGCATTAAATCATTATGATTAATCTCAAGTGGATGATGCACATACTGATCAGCATAACCGTTTATGAAGTAGTAATCTGCATCAAACCCTACTTGATTTTTGAGGTCATATTCACCCATCACCATAACAAATTCTCTTGCAGGAGCGACTGGTTTATCCTTTGGATCTACTATTAGTGCTCCATACATACCCATTCTAATATGTAAGGAAGTTGGAGGAGCATGACAATGATACATTAGTGCACCTGCGGGTTCGCCGGTAATATTGTACAAATATGTCTGGCCAGGCATTACTTGAGGAAGTACACCATCGTTAATGTCCGCATGATTTCCGTGAAAGTGGATAGTATGTGGTATAGGAGATTTGTTTATGTATTTAATAGTTAAATTCTCCCCTTCAGTTAATCGTATGGTAGGACCTGGAACTGTACCATTATACGTCCATGCTTTAACTCTCTTCCCGGGCGCTATGTCAAGATATACTTCTTCAGTAACAAGAGTTATTTGTCTATGGGATGTGCTTGCTCTATCAGAGGTTAAGGTACTATTTTCTGAATTAATATCTTTCTTAGAATCAGATAAGGGATCCGTTGAATTATTTTCAAAGTTGTTCGTATTCTCTGATAGATGGAATTTAGGTAGCTTAGTTTGGTCATACTCTTGTGCAAATACAAAATTGGTAAAAACCTTGACCACATAAGAAGATGATAGACTTGTTATACTTACAATACAAAGAGAGATTAACAAAAGCAGGAAAATTATGCAAGATTTTTTCCTATATGATTTTTCTTTTTGAAAATTTTTATCATAGGAATGGGGTGAAACATTTGAGATTTTCGACATTATTCAGTTAGATCTCCTTGAAGTTTTATCTACTGTATATCTAGTAGCTTTGGTAGTAGACATTAAAATTTTATGATTGAAGCCAGTATATATTTTTGCCTAATAATGTTATACATTGTATAACAAAAATATTTATACTGTACAGCGTATAGCATCCATCATGATTATAAATAAAGAGAGGGAGTTTAATCATCATGACAAAATTCATTTTCTGACATTATCTCTTCTTGAGGACAGAGCGATACTTAAATACATAAAAAGAGAAATTAACCAAAATCAGGACGAGAAAGAAAATCCTCATCGGCGGTTGATAGGTAAAACATCAAAATATCAGAAAAAAACCTAATGGTTCTTAAGGCGCCATGAAAAAACTGATCACGTCACTTTTGGATCTTCAAGAATAAATTGTCTTCGATCCTAGTTACTGGTACAACTGGAGATATGGGACTCCATCTGGTAAGAATTCTTTCGTTGTATGATTGTGACTTCCACATATCAGTTAAATCTATTAATTGTACAAATAATACTATAAAGAAACAGATAGAGGTTTTTCGAAATCTTGGATTATCAAATTTCATTGAGATGGATCTTGCTGATGTCGATACCATAACCTACCAGAAATTAGATGGCATAGAAAAGATCTTTTTACTAACCCCGATAACATACTCTCTAGAATCTATAAGGAAAATCATAACAGAAGCAAAAAGAGCAAATTCGGTTAAGCACATTATTAAATTATCTTCAATGGCAGCCCCCTTGCACCCACCTACTCCCACAGATGCATTACACAGACAAGCCGAAAAGATAATTGAAGAATCTGGAATAAATTATACTTATCTTAGACCAAATTACTACATGCAAAATTTTATACAGTTAAATGGACTTTCAATAAAAAAGGATAAGAGGTTTTTTCTTCCATTTAGTAATTCAAAGGCAAGTTTTGTAGATGTTAGAGATGTATCTGAGATCGCAGCTAGAATACTTCGGGATACTTCCAATAAACACTACAATACTTCCTATACTATTACCGGTGGTCAATCTTTATCTTGTAATACAATCGCAAAGATTTTTACAATATTACTAGGCGAGCCCATAAAATATATTAACATAACAAAAGAACAGGCCCGGATCCGCATGAAAAAATTAGGAATTCAAAAAAACATTGCCGATAGTTTGTTTGATCTATATGAATTAATTGAAGATGGTCGTTTAAGACGCATTTCTCATACTGTAGAAATGATCCTAGGAAGAAAACCAATAACATTTGAAACCTTTGTACGAGATAATTTAGATGCATTCAAATAAATGTCCAGCACTCATCCGAAATGATTTCTTTACTAGTGTAAATATTTCGTATCATAAATGTTCCAGGATTATGACACCCATCTGTCCCTATCGGAGTTTATTTGATCTCTTTCCAATCTTGGAAATTCGAAAAAACCGTTGTGCATAGAAATGAATAAGATTTGTTTATCAAGCAAAGAACATCTGAATCCAGATAACCAAGTTTTTATTAAAATTGATGAACAAAAATAACAATGCATAATAATGCCTAGCAATGTAAACTACCTATTAGATGTCGAAAAATTCTACCACAAATACAGCCATACGGATCCCGACGGAAATTTATGAGAAAATAGAATTTCAGGCCCTAGCTGAGGATAAAACTGTATCAGGAATAATTAACAATATCCTTAGGAAGTATGTATCATGGGATCAATTCATAAGTGACATAGGATTTGTATTTCTGCAAAAGCCCTTTGTACGAAATATATTTGAACATCTTTCCGATGATGATATAGTGAAAGCAGCCAAGACTTCCTGTTACACCGGCATGAGGGATGCGATTTCCTTTATTCATGGAAAAAACGATATCGAGAGTATCGTTGATGTCTTAAAATTATGGTTTTCTGCATCCAATTTTACTAATAAAATAATTCTGGCTGATGATAACATCGAATTTAGAATACAACATAACCTGGGACATAAAGGTTCTCTTTATATAGGGACACTCATTAGTTCTCTATTTGGTGATCTAAATATGAAATCAAACAAAGCTTTGCTAAAAGAGCATTCCTTAATTATCGGATTCAAGTCCAACTTAAAAAAATAACATATTTAACTTGCTCCAATCTTGATTAAAATCATACTAGGATATTCATAACAATTTTCTATTTGAAACTGTAATTTGAAAAAACTTTTAACGTTATTTCTCGAAGCATACCTCGAAACTGAACTTTTAAGCAAATTGTAGTCGATATATTTCATATAGCCTTTATAGGTATATTGATCAAAAGATCTATGTCGGATTATTTTGTTCGATCCAGAATGAAGATCTTGGAGTTTAAAGATGCATTATTATATAATGCTATAACTATAGCAGTTTGATAATTGAAATCTGATAACGTTACTCGAATTCCCAAATCAGAAATTCTATACGGCTCTGAGAATGCTATGAGAAGGGGAATATCATTCATGAAGACTACTAAAACTAGAATGGATATTGCATTCGACAAGAATGCCCCTTCAATAGTAGTTCAAATCCCTGGTTACCGTGACGGATATAAGGACGTCATAAAACGGGGAGCAAAAATAAGGTGTATAACAGAAGTTACTTATGAAAATACTCGATTTTGTAAAGAATTATTGAATATGGTTACTGAATTGCGACATCTGAATGGGTTAAGTGGAAGGATTGCAGTCAACGAATCCGAATACATGACTACGACTGGACTTCAAACTGCAAAACCAATTACAGAGATAATTTATAGCAATGTTGATGAGGTCGTTGCCCAAGGTCGAGATACCTTTGAATCACTGTGGAGTAATGCCTTCCCCGCAATTCAAAGAATAAGAGAGATTGAAAAAGGGACCGAACCAATTTTTACCAAAATTCTTCAAGACGACAAAGAAATCAGAGATACAATATTTAGAATAATAAGAAAATCCAAATTTCTACTTCTATGCACATCAATAGGTGGTATTCAAATCAGTCATGAACACTTTCTCGACATTAATATAAAAATCCTTCGAGCGTACAATGCAGGAAAACATGATGGTATCAAATGGGTCACATCTATCAATGATAAGAGTGACGTCGATCTTGTTAATTTATTTTCTAAATACGGTATGAAAATAAAACATACTTTAGATAGGCCATCAATCAATTTTGTGATAAGTGATAAATATTTTGCATCTACTACGGAGAAAATGATCAACGGGGAAATGATTTCAAATCTTTTGTTTAGCAACGATCCCGTATACTTGGAGCATTTCTCTACTATTTTTAATAATACCTGGAAAAATTCAATGAATTTAAGAGATAGGACAAAGGAAATAAAAGATGCTAACCTATTTAAAACACAAGTCATATCTGATCCTCAAATTTCATTTAAGATGACAAATCAATTTTACGCTTCTGCTAAAAAAGAAATTTTGATAATATTAACCTCTGTCAATTCATTATTGCAGCTAATTAACTCAGGCAGTTTGGAGAAACTAAATGAATTGGGATCCAGAGGCCTTTCTGTAAAGGTGCTAATAATACAGAGCCATAAAATAGATCATCTAAAGGAAATAAAGTTTGAGTATCCACAAATTGAATTTAGGACACCTCAATTCCACTTTCCTGTAAAAAACAGGATTACTATTGTGGATAGAACTAAAACTATTATACAAAAAATTAAAGATGATTCCAAAACAAAAATCCCGCAGACAGAAGGCATCACCACTTACATAGAAGGCGAATTAACAGCTTGGTCTCATACTGCAATTTTTGATACACTGTGGAAACAATCTGAAACAGTAGATAAGTTAAGGAGAATTAACAAACATCTTCAATCCCATGAAAAAATGCAAAAGGAGTACATAGACATAATTGCACATGAGCTAAGAAGTCCAATTCAACCTATCATAGGACTTACTGAATATGTAAAAGAAAAGCTAAAAGATAAAAAACAAATAGAATTACTTGATTCTGTAATTGCAAGCGGGCAGAAGCTAAACATGTTGACTGAAAGTATTTTAGATGTATCTAGAATAGAAGATCATCTTTTCAGCCTGAAAGAAGAAAATTTGGACCTAAATGAATTATTACAAAGCATAATCAGAGTTTTTAAAAAAATATTGAAAAGAAATGAAAAAGTTATTAAGTTTACTTTTTTTGATTCCAAGAGCCCATTTGTAGTACTTGGCGACAGGAACAGACTGGAACAAGTAATTTCAAATCTGATTCACAATTCAATAAAATCAATTACAAGAAAATATCAGGGGATAGATGGTGGAGAGATATTGATAAAGATGGAAAGAAAAAAACCAGTTTTAAGCATCAATCCAACAAAGAGACAAGAAATCGTCCATATAATAATTGAAGATAATGGTGATGGTATAGAACCAGCATTATTACCCAAGTTATTTACAAAATTTACAAAATCTTCGGATGGAAACGGATTAGGCCTATATATTTCAAGGAAAATTATCGAGGCACATGGAGGAAAGATTTGGGCTGCAAATATGAGGAGTGGAAACGGAGCTAAAATTAGTATTAGCCTGCCACTTTCTACCCAGGTCGCAAATTAAGAGTAAAATCTTCTATTCAAGTGAAGATATGGAAATCATAATCTATACATTTATAAACTGATATCAAATCCGAATCACTATGGTCAAGTTTATTATTCTTGTTTAAATCCTTATCAGAGACCAGAATAGTGCACGTGGTGGTTTAGAAAATTCATCGTCAAATTAACATGTATTGGGACAAAGGTATTTCTAATAATAACTAAGGTTGCTACTGAAATATACTCAGGGTGCGTTAACGTATCATTCAATATCAACGTAGATAAAGCTACAAATGATAATTCCACTAGAATTGTCACAGCAATAGATTTAATATTTCCAGATGATGACAGTCTAACTTGTACTAACAAGGAAGATGGAAAAATCAAATGATAGGGGAATGAGTTCAGTTAGTTAACAATCATTTTCTTAGTAAATACAAGATTCAGTTTGTTATCTTATCAGAGAACTATTATTACACAACATTTCTATCTATCCTATGGTATCACATAGGATTTGTTTTCTCTGGGAAAATTAATGATTAAAGGAGAGTTTGGAATGATTAGTTCCATATATCCTGTTCAAGGAAAATTCTTCAGACTTTGTTTAAATCTTTAAAAACAAGAATTTTTAATGTACTAGGAGTTAACACGATTTACTTGTAAATCCAGTTCAGTATCTGAAAGAGCAAAAATTTATGGTAGGATAACTAGCTCTCCCTTCAGGTTGGGGTCATTTTTCGAATAGAAAGAGTAATTACCTGGAGAAATGTTTGTAGCTAGATATTCCGAAAAACTTCCTGGAGTTATTTCTACTGTAAATATTTTGCCATCCATGGGATCCCCTGTACCATTTCCGTTGGTGAAAGTATGAGTTTCTGTCAAATTATTCAAAACTAATAATTCTTCACCTTGCTTTATGGTGGTTTTCATCGGACTAAATATTGGGCTCCCTTGGTCATCCGAAGTTATCATTATTACTGCAGATATGGGTGTTGAATCCGCTTCTGAATGGCTCCCTTGAGCATAAACCTGAACAGTTGCATAGGAAATAACACCTATGATCGATGATAAGACGATAATAGAAAACAATATCTGTCTTGGTTTTTGGTCCATAAAAATATCTTATTAATTCTCGTATAAAAATCTACAAAGAAGTTGAATGGACTGTTTGGTTTTTACTAAATAAATGGTAGCAGATGATTTAGCTCCTTAAATAATTAGGTTCACAGCATGTAAAGCAGATAAATTCTTGCTAGAAAGTTATTCTTTAGTAAGAATTCACAAGAAGTTCTATCAAAAATAAAAATGGCGGAATTTAACTAAGGCAAATCTGTGGAGATGTCACTTAATGATGAAAGAGTTTCATTCAAATCTTTGTTTGCTGTAGACCATACAATCAGTGTTTGTGTATCTCCTGTGCCTTTTTGACCTCCTCTTAGGTCCTTAAAGTCGTATATGATCTAGTATTATTCCTGCATCATTGTTTTGTTTAACGTAAGTGTCCATATCTTGTGTTGGGGCAATTATGACCCCTATAGTATCTAGGCTGGTAGAGTTTATGGTAGTATTTGACGAAGTAGACGTGAATACAGTCATATGTATATTTTCAAACGTAATAGAACCAGTCATAGTTACACCAGGATCGCCTTCTACTTAATAATTAAATGATCCAGGATTGTTGAAGGTGAATGATATAGAGGGTTGACTATCAATTATTGCGCCTGTATTAAACACCGTATTACTTTATGCGCCTTTAACATCGACCGTACGCTCATGACCAACATCGCCATTAGACCAAAGCACAGTAGTTCCTGCGTTAATAGCCACATTGTCTGGAACCAAATGTTGATCTAAAAAAAGTTTCATTTTCTTCACCTTCTTGATGATGACTTTCATTTGGGATAAGGATTACTAGGGTTTTAATATTGTTAATATTGTTACCTAGTGTCATTGTTTTTTATCGAACATACGATTAGCGTTAATATTTGGTTGTATAATATCAAATGCATTTGTACTATTACCTGACGAATTTTGCTGTGCAGAAACATTATTTGCAAAGATCGATAACATCAGTAACAAACCAAAAATGCACCAATCAAACAGAATATGTGAGTAGTTGATTTGTTGTTGCTAAACATTAAGATTCAAATGGTCTTAACATCAAATAAGATAATGGACTATTTTCACTCAATAAGAATTGTGGATAGAACTATATAATACCATTCTGCCGTGAAAATTCCATCGTTTATACCCTAGCCGTTCTCTATCTTAATTTAGACATATCGTGATAAACCAAAACGATAAAGGTAAAGATAAGAATATATTATAACCCGAGACATGTCTTACACAATCTTTAAGACTGACAATATGGCAAAATGTGCGCATCATTTAGGCTTGATGCTTACATCCAGACAGGTTAATCATGCTTGTCTGGATGCAAAAGCCATATTTTCAGTTTCCTATCAGTTGCTCAGTCCTAATGGTCAATGGATCATTACAAAAATGGGTATGGATTTCACCATGGTTGTTGCTACAAGGAAGAAATAGAGATTTCTGACAAAGTTAATAAAAAAAATTAAGTAGAACAATAATAGTGAGTAGGCTCAAATTTCTGTTGGGATACTAGTAATACCTTTTTCAAATTCCTCCAGGCTTAGTATTTCACAGGTTATAACCGCGTCTATTAACAAACATTGGCTTCGCACTAATTATTACAATGGTGATTTTGATTATAATTTCATGTTCCTGCAGAATACATTCGACTTTAACGTTTTGATGGTTTTGTCTGCAGTAATTTCTATATTGGTTGGAATTCTGTTATTTTTTTGACAAAAAAATAGTTCTAGTTCCTAACAGGTTTTTGTTCAGTCAATTCCTTTGTGTCTTTGGTAGCACTTGTAAATTGACATTATTACATATGAACACTAATGAAAAATTATGGTAACAATCAATATGGCAGCCATGGTAAGAAACCTAATATCTGAGTCTAATTAGTAAAACTGACATTCAAAATACAACTTTTGCTTCAGGGTAACTCGAGAATATTGTATATTCAAATCAAATTGGTAGATCTGCTTAATCTGATTCACATGGTAGTCCTTATAAAAGGATTTAGAAGGTATAGTATACATATGATTTCCAAGAAAATTACTTGAGATATAATACCAAAATCTATTGTTGAGTCTTAAATTCGGAGGCGCTAGAATCTATTAACAGTATGTTTTTAATCATTGAATATCCAATACTCTAATTATGTGGGGCGATTTGGACAAAAATCAGATTGACGGTTTTCTAAAATCAGAATTAATAGGAAGATTAGGTTGTTTTGATGGTAACAAAATGTATGTTGTACCTATAACTTACGCTTATAATAATGGATATATTTATGGGCATACAAAAGATGGCTTAAAAATTCATATGATGCGAAATAATCCAAATGTCTGTTTTGAAATTGATTGGATGAAAGACATGAACAATTGGAAAAGTGTGATTGTTTATGGAACTTTTGAGGAATTAAAAGGGGAAGATGCTAATAACGGATTGGAAATTCTAATGAAATCAATCATGTCTAATTTAGATAGAAAATCCTATCCGACTGAAGCATCTGATCATGAAAATCATGGTATTGAAAATTATGCATTTCAGCACTCATTTTTATCCCCATTCTTACACAATAAGAATAATGAAATTTTTGAAATAGTGGTTTATCGAATAAAAGTGAATGAAGCTACAGGGAAATTCGGAAATAATATAGAATCTACTGCTAATAATTAGAATATGATCTTTATTTAGTTCCAGACTTTGGTGTAGCAAATTTTCCCAGTTTGAATTTTTCAATCTTTGAAATAAAGTCAGTTTAAAACTTAGAAAATTATGAACTTGTGATCGAGATAGTTTCTTCTTAATTATAGTAAGGATATCTCAATCAACCTAATGAAATCTAGCAGCTAGAAGAATTGAATCCATCCCACTAGTAGATAATTATGCTTATATGATTTGAAAATATCAAAAGTTAGCCTTTTACGTAGGCATGACCTATAGTATAGATTGTTAGCGATATGAAAAAGTATTGCTGTAGAGAATTACACCAACTAGAAGATGATTCCTGGGAGAGAGGGTTTGGAGTCAACATAATTGAAAAAAACAAGGTAGAGATATTCTGCATGGATGATGCTGGTTATCCCAAGCGTATAGATGTATATACATTCAATTACTGTCCCTTTTGTGGCAATAAACTGTAATCAAGTCAGTGAAAAAAACCAAAACATATTAAAACTTAACTTATCTCCCACAAGATTCTTCAGATCAATTTTAAATTAATTCCTTGTGCTTTTAATTATGAAATGAAAAGTCAAATTACATTCAATCCTAATGAACTTACTTTGATATCCATCCTTGCAAAATCTTACTATTATTATTGCCCTAGTGAACATAAAAATGTAGATAAATTGTTATTCATTTACTTTATCTATATCCAAAGTCTATACTAGAAATGACCAAACCTAATAGATTTTTAAAAACAGTAAAGACTCTATCAATTCGTAATTGCCTGGGTATTATGACTTTCTAGTGAAGGTAATCCTTTTTTGTAGTTTATAGTTATGTTTTCCCCTTGTTGGTAAGGGCAACTATCAATGGACCTAGGTACGCCATCCGATGGTTCGACTATGCATGTTTCACCTTGTTTAATTTGTACTGTTACACTCTCTTGGATACTTGAACTAAAAAGTTGAGTTAATGAGCCCCCCATAAGCATAAAAACTACGACTACTCCGGCTATGACAAAAAGTACTGCAAGCCATTTGGGAGAAAATTCAAAATCCATGATAATACATATTCTATTGGGCTAAGCTGTAATTATAATGTTCCATTTAACAACTTTACTTTGGTTGATTAACAATGAAACAAAGCAAGCGACAAGGCAAAAACAGTTAAAGTTTCTGTTCTATAAGATATCATTTACAAGTAATGATTTAATACGTTTATTTAACAAATCGTATAGTGGAAATTCAGGACCGTAATAATGATTAAAAACATATTAGTAACAGATGATGGGACAGAGGTTTCAAATAGGGCATTTGAAGTTGCGTCTGAAATTGCTAAACCCTGTGACGCACATGTAACATTGCTTTATGTAGTAGATCTTATCGAGGATCCAAATACCATGATATTTGGCAACAATAAGGACCTTATTGAAAAGGCCAAATTGATGAATCTAAAGACATCAAAGGAAAACCAATGGATTAAAAAAGTACAACAAAATATCAATAAGTTAAACCAACAAAATATAACTTCTGAAAGCATTTGCCTAACTGGAAATGCTGCTGAAAAAATTCTTGAATATGCATCTACTAAGAAGGTAGACATGATTGTTAAGGGTAGTAGTAACAGACTAAAAGGTATTTCGAAAATAAAAGCACTTGGTAGTGTTACTAGAAAGGTATCGGAGTTGGCAGACTGTCCAGTTCTTATAGTGCATTGAACAACCCACTTTTTTGTCAAACCTAATACTAGGTAATAAATAGACTATCGATAACAAATAGTCTAGTTATTGGTTGAATTAATTAAGGGTGAAAGTAGTTGCCATCATCATATACTCTTTCTATTTTCTTCTAACTTCTGGTATCAAATTCAAGATTAGTTCATAAGATGCATACTTTTCTACAAATTCTCCACCTCTCTGTATTTCTCTTGTGTTTGATGAATAATTTGCATGTGTATCATGTGAAAGTCGAACTAGTGTTACGGCATTTAGATCCTCTGGATAAATCGTGATGCAATCAGGACGAGTCTCATTTATCATTTTCATGATTTGTTCATAATTACAACAATTGTTGGTACGTTCGGATATATTATCTGGTATGCATGTTAAGTTAAAATATTCAACATCTTTTCTTCCCTCCAAGATGCCATGTCTAATTTCAAAATCCTTTTTGGCCATAATGGATGTAATTTGATCAAATATAATCATTTTTCGGTTTCCAATATCCTTTTTGGTAGTGACTCCAGGTTGAGTTTAAATGATGGGACTCTAACTGTGACAATCTCATTCCTTAATATCCAAAAGATATCTTAACAAAGATTTTGTCGTTAACCATTCAAATTCAGCATTTAATGAAGAGAAACACAGGTTTTGAAGAGCTCAATACCAACAATCATCGCTGTTTCATCGTAATTTCGTTTAATCTATTTAGTTTGTTCAACCCGAAGTAACTCATTGTTAATCACCTTCACAACTATTTACAGGACAATCATAACGTATTTCAGTCATAATAAATTTTGCATAACTAAAATTTCCAGCTTGAGTATTCCATGCTACCTCAAGAGCCATTGGAACCATGGTGTTCTCTATTGCGGTATAATCTGAATATTGACCAAACCATTTTTGATTTACGTATAAGTTATTTATAGATCTAAATCGATTACCTTCCATCCGTGTAATCTCCCCCTTTTCGTTAAAATAGAATATCAGGCTGACTGTAAGTCCTGCAAATTTAACCACAGCTCTTGCAGAATTCAAATCTATTTCTTGCCAATGGAGATAATCACTTGGCAATAGTGCCGTGGGAAATAACGGTGCTTCGCCTAACCATCTCATCAGCTCCCCGCTATCCAGTTCTCTACCCTTAGGTGCATCAACTATTGTGACAAATGACATTAACTTTATCTGAAAGTTACCTTTTCCTTCAACATATTCATCCAACCCTGTTATCCAGATGAATGGCAACAATTGTATTTTGCCTACCCACACCAATCCAGGTTTTTCGATGGAAAAGTATTCTTCCCCCTTAATGGGCATCCATTTTTGATTTTCATTCTGTCGAAATTGCCCCTCATGTTTTAACTTTACATAACTAATATAGTGTTGTCCTTCTTTTAAAGAATATTTGAAATATCGTTGAACGGGTACAGGCAGATTTTTTATCTGATCAAAGGTAAATTTATTATCAGATATATTTTTGGATATGCTATAAAGCTTTTGGATATTTTCTTTTATACTGGAATCAAACAATGTTTTAGATATGCCTGTATAAATGATAAGTCTTGACACATTGAGTTGAGAATGATAAATATTGCCATTTTGCAGCCTTTCATTATTTGTAATGGTTTGTCAAATAATTAATTTTATGTTTACTAAATAATTTAAAATTTACTAATGATCATGGATTAGTTTGAAAGGACATAATTTAGAACCTTTAATATTTTCCATCTTTTAGGTGTTTTACATCGAAGGTTTTATCCATCTCTTTATGAATCGTATTGAAATCCCAACAGATCTCGCGTGTCTAATAGCCATCTTCCTCTTCCGAACCCTGCCATGAGGAACCAATTGACCCAATCCTTTGAAATTAAATCTTCACTCATATTTAATGTAATATATCTTACATTATAAAAATATACTTACAATACGTATTATAAATTACACAAATATGACGTTAAAAAATAATTAATGTCAACTTTGTCCATACAAGTAACCCGCGAATGGGATAACCAGAACTAAATTATACTGTCAATTCTGTAATAACCTACGTACTATCTATTTCCTGTTCCTTTATTTATCGTCACAGAAAATAGAAATTACTTATCGTACTGTTTTTTCATTATTTTCTTTTTACGTGTACGACTATAAGTGAGAAGAGTGCAACAGCAGCTTTTGTAGAACTAAAGCAGTAAATATTACCAATATACTCAAATCGTTGCCAAAACTACCCTACGTCGATTTACCATTCAATATGATTAGATACAATTCTAACTTTTTTATATTTTATAGAACCTGTAAAATATCAATTCATGTTGTCTAAAACATATGAAAATCAAAATATTTCTCCATCCACTTCGGCCAAAAGTGTAACGAGAAAATTCAAAAGATATTATAGGCTCTAGATCTGAAAGATTCAGAAACACATCCAGATATAGCCTTAGAGATTAATGGAGACAGAATATTTTAGTGCTTGCCTTTTATGTCTGGCGCTTTTCCAACTATTGATTTTCATTGTTCTAAATGCAGAGAAGTTATTCATTATGGTTCTAAAATCATAAAGCCAATATCATGAAGCTTCAGGTAATCGTACTCATCTCGAGTAATATTAAATTGCAATTTTCCAAAAACATGGTCCCTAATTCTAGGTACACCGTCTAACTCCTCAAGTAATCTGTGAGCTTTGTATGCTTCGAATACTGAATAATAGTCGATCTTCATTAATACAAATAATGCTAGAATTAAGATTTACACGTTTCTAAAAATCTCATTATTTAGACCAGGATGAAAGTAGAAAACCAATAAAATATTTTACGTTCATCACTTGAATAGATTTATTCATCAAAACATTTAATCACAAATACCTATTAAATCCTGCAAGACTATGGTTTTTTCTTCCTATAACGTCCTGAATCCATTGAACCAGACCCTTGTAGGGGACCTTTTTACCCGGTTCGTTATAGTCCTCCGTGCATTTGTTGTGTTTTTTCATCAATAGTATAAGCAAAAAGCTTTTTGACATGCTACTAGGCTTTGCAGTCAGCATCATGTTGACTGTCAGTTGTTTTTCTCTTTCTTTTCCATCTATAATGCCCTTATCTTATTCCGATGATTTTTAATATTGAATATCTCTATCTGATGGAATTAACATCCGGGCACCTAAACAAAAAATTACGTTTTTGTTTCTATTGGGAATTGTTTTTCTTAATATAATCGAAATGAGTTGTAATGGAAAATGCTTAAGGTTCAAAGCAAAAAGAAATCATGATAACTCCTCTAGATATAAAGAAGGACAAAAGAGATGCAGTACTTGTGAGATATTTATTAAATGGGATAATGACTCTTATTTTCCTTGTTGTAACTATAAACTAAGAACAAGATCCTTCCGCGGTTGGGAAATAAGACAGAAATACAGGGAACAGACTATAAAGATGTATTAAATAGTATAGTATCTACTTTAGATCCAAAAAATTAGATAGGTAAATGTGACAAAAAAAAGGCGGCATTCAATCGAAGAAGGATTATCATAAGTTAAACCTGTATTAGGTATCAATCATTATTAGAATGTTAAATGCTGACAATTCCAAGATTGAATCCTCCAGTTTAGCTCTGCATTTATAACATATGAAAAATCAATTAACATTCCTTAAATCATTTAGATACATTAAATGCTGAATTTACCTTCTTTATGCGATACATC
Source organism: Candidatus Nitrosocosmicus oleophilus (assembly GCF_000802205.1). Taxonomy (NCBI): domain Archaea; kingdom Thermoproteati; phylum Nitrososphaerota; class Nitrososphaeria; order Nitrososphaerales; family Nitrososphaeraceae; genus Candidatus Nitrosocosmicus; species Candidatus Nitrosocosmicus oleophilus. The sequence continues at coordinate 2,625,663 of NZ_CP012850.1, forward strand.
TATTTAGTTATAACATAGAGAGTAATTAGACTAACTATGACTTTCGATAAAAAAGTCAAGCAATTGGAATTTTGGAGTTACCCTTTAAACGAATTAGAACAAAAATTTCAAACTTCAATAGAAAATGGTTTATCCTCCGAAAGCGCTGAAAGTCGATTATCCTACTATGGAAAAAATACGCTTAAATCTAGAAAGAAGTCTAACTTGTTATTCTTATTGGCATCCCAATTTAAAAGCCCGATTATATTAATTTTTATCTTCACCTCTTTGCTATCGTTATTTTTAGGTGAGATAGAAGATGCTACATTGATCATTACAATTATCATCATTAGCGGAATTCTAGGATTCTGGCAAGAGAGAAGTGCAATTAATGCCGTAGATAAACTTTTAGAATTTGTTCAGTCAAAAACACTGGTTTTACGGGATGGTATCAATATATTAATACCCTCCATAAATATTGTTCCAGGCGATATAATCACACTATCTGCTGGGGATAGTATTCCTGCTGATTCAATTTTAGTTGAATCCAATGACCTCTTTGTGAATGAGGCAACTTTAACAGGCGAAAGTTATCCTGTAGAAAAATCTATTAAAGTACTTCCTAGCGATACTTTATTACGAGACAGAGTCAATTCCGTTTTCACTGGTACTTTTGTGGTAAGCGGCAAAGCAAGAGCTTTGGTAATTAAGACTGGTACTAACAGTGAATTTGGAGAAATATCAAACATTCTAAAGTATAAAAATCCAGAGACTGACTTTGAACACGGTGTTAGAAAATTTGGATATTTTCTTGTAGAAGTAACATTGATGTTGGTTATTTCAATCGTCTTAATCAATATTTATTTCGGCAGGTCTATCTTAGAATCCTTCTTATTTTCTTTGGCATTAGCCATTGGACTCACACCTCAACTGTTACCTGCAATTATAAGTGTAAATCTATCTCATGGCGCAAGAAGGATGGTGAGAAATAAAGTAATAGTGAAAAGACTTGCGGCTTTAGAAAATCTCGGCAGCATGAATATCCTTTGTTCAGACAAAACTGGAACGCTAACAATTGGTAATGTACAGCTAGAATCAACAATTGATATAGACGGTAATTCAAGTGACAAAGTCTTATTATACTCGTATCTTAATTCAGCATATGAAACTGCATTTACAAATCCCATCGACAAAGCGATTAAGGACTATTGTTACAACAAGTTTGATCTGAAAGATTATGATAAGATTGATGAAATCCCATATGATTTCATAAGGAAAAGACTTTCGGTACTCGTTTCATATGACAATAAATCCTCCACCGAGTACACTGACATTAACAAATATTCATTCATAGTAACTAAAGGTGCACTCAATAATATTCTTGAAGTTTGTTCCACTGCAGAGAGATGTGGAAAAATCGTTGGCTTGTCAGAAGTGAGACAAGAAATCACTCAACGCTATGAGGAACTGGGAAAACAAGGGCTACGTGTCTTAGGATTGTGCTACAAGAACTTTAAGGCGAGGTTACAGCAAGATAATATTCGGATAGATAAAAAAGATGAAACTGAAATGACTTTTTTGGGTTATATTGTCTTTTTTGACCCGCTCAAAAATGATGTCATCGAATCTATATCTAAGCTACGAAGATTAGGTATTTTGGTTAAGATAATAAGCGGAGATAACAAATACGTGGTTGCTAATCTAGCTAAGCAAATAGGGATGTTCAATTCAACGATTCTTGTCGGCCAGGAAATACACAGGATTAGCTTCGATGCACTGGTAAATAAGGTTAACGAAATTGATATTTTTGCGGAGATCGAACCCAACCAAAAAGAACAAATAATTTTGGCGTTACGGATCTCTGAAAAAAACGTGGTTGGGTATTTGGGAGACGGTATTAATGATGCCACAGCAATTCATGCGGCAGATGTAGGAATATCTGTAAACAGTGCTCCCAATGTTACCAAAGAAGCTTCAGATTTTGTGCTTTTGGAAAAGGATTTAAGTGTTTTAGCAGAAGGAGTGATCGAGGGAAGGAAAACTTTTGCAAATACTCTAAAATATGTATTCATGGCTACCAGTGCCAACTTTGGTAATATGTTTAGCATGGCTGGAGCCTCTCTATTCTTGCCGTTTCTTCCCTTATTACCTAAGCAGATACTACTAATGAATCTATTAACAGACCTTCCCGAAATGACAATATCTACTGACAACGTTGATCCTGAGACTATCGCCAAACCACGCCGCTGGGATATAAAATTTATTAGAAAGTTTATGATTGTCTTTGGCTTGCTTAGCACTTTATTTGATCTAATCACTTTTGGGATTTTACTATACTATTTACACCCCGGGTCTATTGAGCAATTTAGAACTACATGGTTCTTAGAATCAATTATTTCTGCTTGCATTATCGTCCTTGTTATTAGGACTGCAAGACCAATTTTTAAAAGCAGGCCAAAAAGATACTTGATATTATCTACTTTAATTACAATCAGCATAGTGATGATATTACCTTATACAGCTATAGGAAAGGCTTTTGGATTAACTGAAATACCTGTATCGTTTATGATAGCCATAGGGTTGATTGTTTCTGCCTATGCAATTTCTGCGGAAATAATAAAAAGAATTTTTTACAGATCAGTTAATAATTATAGCAAACATTTACCCCTAAGATAGAATAATATTATATGTCTCAAATACAATTAGGCGAGCTATCCATCTGCACAAATAGCAATTTTAACTGTGTAACCTCGGTCAACTTTTAGCATTACTGACTAAATAGATTATCCATGACCTACTTTTCTTATTATTGTCTAAATCACGCCGGTTGTAAAAACTTATCATATTCTGGACATTTAAAGATACTCATATGAAAGTAGAGGCTATCATCACCCAAAATATTTTGGAATGGTAAGATTTTTTGACATGTTATGCAAAATCATAAATCTAGATTGAAAATGACAACTAAAATTATAAGTCCTATGCCCTTTCAATAACGAAAGCAATATTTGGCATAAGTTTTACCTATGTATACAACATCGAAATTATCTAATCATCTTTGAGTACAATCAAAATAACCAGTGTTGTAGAAAAAGCGATCGATATTTTAACACAACATAAGATAGAGGAAATCAAAGATCATAGACTAGGAAAGGATTCCAGATGAATTACTTGAGAATGTAGTAAATGTTATCACACCAAAAAGAAAAGTTTGAATAGATGATTTGATAAAGGAAAGAACAGACTCGACAGATATTAAGAAGGGAAAACCTATTTGTGAAGCAATTAAAACGTTTCCTGTCTTGAATTTGTTTGTAGTAAATCTACTTATTCCTATCATCTTTGTGTTCATTTGGATTTTTCTGGATCCTTCCGATGGATAAGATATTTATCGATACATCATATTTATCAGCGTTTCTTTTTTATAATTATGATGATCAACGCTATATAGTTAATAAATCATCATTGAAATAGGTCTAAAGACTTTGATAAGTGATATTCCTGTTTTTGTATCTTACATTTTAAGAAATTAGGTAAATATCTAGAGAAATGATTTTTGATAATACTTTATCTGCTACTAAGGGCATTAAATGACTTGGTCATGTGATGAGCTTTTTCCAAATGTAAAAGATACTACCCTCATGCATGTTTTGGAATAACCCTTAAGTGAATTATCTATGTGCTTAATTGTTTCTATGCATCAAAACAAAGAATGAATTTTTCGAATGGAATGTCCTAATTAATGTATTTTCAAAGCAGATCTGAAAAAAACCTGAAACTTTCATCTTATTATTACGATCGGACATTGCACAGATTCTGATACCTTTCTAGATACACTGCCTAGTGCTTTGATTTTTGCTAGCCCGTGTAATCCATTACTTCCGATGATTATCATGTCAACCATATTGTTATTGACATATTCTATAATCTTATTAGATGGATCTCCAAAAAGAATAGAATATTCAATCTTGATTCCCTCGATGTGTTTGTATGTTTGAATTTTCTCAATAATATCCCCTTCTATCCAATTCCTGATTCCTTGGTAAACACTTGTAATACACTTGTCTAAAGATTGGGTTTTTTCATCCTTATGTAAGGAAGTCATCTTATCTAAAACAGACTTTGTAAGAGGCAATTCTTGGATTACATGAAGTATTATTATTCTGATCTTTTGTCTTTTTGGATTACCTTTGAATATCGTTTTTGGTTAATCCATATTTTCAATTTGCTAAAATCCAATCAGCAACCTCAGGCCACAATTGACTATGTGCAGAGCCGCTTATGCATAGTCCGACATGGCCACCTTTGAATTTAATCATTTTTTTCGTGCTACTAGATACATAATTCTCTATTTCCATTGTTGAAGCAGAAGACACGAGATCATCATTTTCAGCAACAATTGTTTGAATAGGTACATCTATTTTGTGTAGATTAATTACCTCATGGTTTAGTCCGATGCTATTTTTCACAAGGGAATTATTCTTGTAGCACTCATTTACAATATCCTTAAAAAGTTTACCTGGAATATTCGGTGTATTGTAAAGCCAACCTTCAACGGATCTAAAATTATCCATAAATTCTGTGTCGTTATACTTCTTAATCATTGTAAGATATTTATCTACAGTATATCTTACCGGATTGCGCATTATAAATCCTATATCTAGGACTTGTCCGTTTAGGTGACCAAACTCGTCAATTATCTTGTCAGTATCAAGATTCTTAGCCCATGTGGAAAGAATAGTTTGATCTTTACTGGAATCAACAGGTACTGCTAGAAGAGTTAAATTTCGTATGCTATTATTATTCAAGGAAGCATAACATAGTGCTATGATACCTCCCCAACAATATCCAAGGATTGATATTTTCTTCGAATATTTAGAATTTTGATCAATTCTATCACTGCTGCTATTTTCTGGGCTAGTTTTATAGGTCAGAAAATTTTTCGTATTTGCTATTTCTAGGTTCATTTGATTCTCATCCATGTTCATTTTGTCTCCTAGCATATTTACCGACTTAGATATCGAGGTTTGATTTTGAATGGATTGAACAGCATCTCTTACATACGCTATGTAATCAAACAGGGAAAGCTCATTATATTTTGAGGTGGGATAACCCCAATCAAGCAGGTAAACATCTATACCATGGGATAAAAGCGATTTAACAACGCTTCTGACGGGGTTAATATACATAATATGAAACTGATTAATTGGGGCATATATTATTAAGAGAGGATTTTTGCCTTCAATAACCGGTGACTTATCATCGCCTATAAAATGCATTAGTCTTGTATTATCTTTTTTATAAGATATTCTAAACTCTGAGACTACTTTATCTTTTCTGCGAGTATAATAAGAATTCCAATTGTTTGTAATGAATTCATAAATATCTTCAAAGTATTGGATAGGATATCCTTGGGCTTTTAGTAACTTACGGAACTCTAAATTAGACTCTACATAGTTCGACAATAAAGATGAAAATTCTTCTGATTTTAACAAATCATTCAATTTTGTATCAGTATTTTTTAACCATTCTTCATACAATTCTTCTGATGGTAACATACATCGTAGATTATCGAAAACTTCAAAATTTTTATATTCTGCAGCCTGTTTCTGGCACTCTCGTATTGCATCGAAATAACTCTCCGTATATGCCTGATTATACTTTGACAATATTTTGGTACCCCAGGTAAGTGCTTCAAAGGCGTTTGTTAGCATATCAAAGTACATAGAGAATGGAATCATCGTCTAAGTCATATTCCGTTGAAGGCCATTTAAAGATTAATAAAGTACGTTATGTTGACTTCTACCAAACATATCAATGGCGTATTTTCATTCATTTTCCTTAATAAACACCATTTATTCAATGAAAGTATTAATAAACCAAAAATGTGAAATATCCTGTTTCAATTGATTTTCTGGAATTGGAAGGTTACTTGCTATAACCGTAGAGAGCAAATCTTTGTTTTCAACTAAATATCTAAAGATATCTTTATCTGTCAAAATTCCTGCCAATTTATCATTCTCTAAAATGATAACTCTTCTTATTTTTCTCTCATACATCAATTTCATAGCATCTGCAATAGTAGCTTTTGATGAAAGTGTGATTAAAGGATGGCTCATATGTTCTCTTACAGGGACTACCATCTGATGTGGCTGTAACATACCAATTGTCCTAATGACGTCTCTTTCGGTAATAATTCCAATGGGTTTTCGGGTATTAAGGTTGTCTACAATTACCACGCAGCCAATATTATTATTAGACATTATTCTCGATACTCCAATTAAATTTACATTCTGTTCAGCGACTATGATATTTTTGTTCATTAAATTTGTGATCCCAATGGAATCAATACTCATATAGTCTTGATATAATACGTTTATATAAAAATACCTTCTTTCTGATTTGGTTGTATTTTATTATTATTTAAAAACTAGGTTAATGTCAGGGTTATCACTAAGCCACTTTGCATTATACTAATTTAATTGATCAAAAAAATTTTTCTAGTATAAAGATAAGTGATATGAATGGACGAGAACATTTGCTCTTTCCTCTAAGTGGTCCTTAATGTGTAAAATTTTATTCGTGAAGATTAGCAATAAGTGGACTTTGAGTGATTATTGTTATAGTTATATTGGGGTCATTACTAAGGTTTAGGATACTCTCGTGGATGTTCCTTATAACGTACCCTAGCACAATAGTGAATTTCAGGAGTTGCTTCTGTAAAAAGTATTACAATTTCTTTTCTATCCTTCAATAATCTAACTACATCTTCAGTAATGGCTTGTACTAATCTAATTTTTTCTCGTTAACTTTTCCCGCTATACATCTATATAGCAATGCAGGTATGGATATAATTCATCATGGATATATAGGATCGAAGATAGCAAATTGCATAGGCAATACCAATACCATTACCAATAACAATACCAATAATAATTACAATCGATATAAAGGTGATGTTCAAACGGGATGTTAAAGGAGTATAACTGTTGTTATGGCTCCTGGGCATGCCCAAAGTGGAAAAGCTAATGGTATTTACTCCGGGTTCATTAGACATATCCCTATCAAATTACAAGGATCCATGAATAAGTAATTCCGCTGATATTATGAACAACAACATCCTGCCTGCAATCATAACGCTCGCTATTGTAATCCCAAAATGTTAGAATCTGAGTCCCTGCTATTGCAAATATAATCAGTAATGCACCAGTAGTTATTACAACGGTCTTGGATATTCCATTTCGATCTATATTGGTTTTCTTTTTGGTAATAGTAATAAAGAGTGGATGGTGTCTATAGGATCTCTTACAACAAAGAGTATAATAACAGATCTTAAAACATCCATTCCGAATGTAGTGAGATAATAAGTAATATCTTGTACGAGTAATATGGATTCATTCATAGCAATTCTCAATAAGATAGAAAGTGGTGTCAAAATTTTATTCTCTATCCCTTAAGAAAATGTTTAACTGGATTGGAAGCAAAGAAGTAGTAGAGAACTATATAAATGCATTTACTCTTTTTATGCAGTAATTTCTAGAGTACAACGTTTCTATAGTTATCAAATCTGTTATACTTTACAGCCTCATTCAACACAGTGAAGGAGACCTGTTCGGCCATTCTACGTAGATTCCCAACCTCTTCTCGATATGCATCAAGGGAAGTATGATCTTTATATCCCATAAACACTTCTTTTATCTTAAATCCATTCATCAAAGTTTCAATTAGCAACCACACATCAATTCCCCAGCCGTCAGGCGTTTGACCCGAACTATTATGTTCTATCAATGTAGACCAGACTTTCATTGCTGCACACACTTCTCCGCTTAATGGTTGCTGAAATTGGGGAGCCTCTGGAAAAAAAACTTCGAGCATTGGTCGTGCAATTAGTTTAGTCACAGCTCCATCTCTGGGATGTCTATCGTAATATCCTCTTGTCATATCATACCCTTCTTTAAGTATCGGAGCAACTAGCAGATCGACCCAATCTCTTGAAAGATTTTTGATATCAGAATCCAGAAAAAGGGCTAAATCATATGTGTTATGATTTTTAATATTGGCTTCGGAATCATTTGTATGACTTGTACTTTTGTTTGAATATTTGCCATACAATGCTTCCTCTAAACCGGCCCTCATAGCGATTCCCTTGCCTGGATATTTTTTTATAGGTTGCTGTATAACCGTTGTTCTTTCTAACCTTTTTGCGATTTTGATCGTATTATCGGTGGAAAAACCATCAACGACTATAACATCTGGATCATAATTGCTTTGTCTGACCTTTGATATCGCATTTTCGATGGTAGCCTCTGAGTTCTTTGCACAAAAAATTATTACTAATTTGGGATTAACCGACCTATCTTTAGGACTTATCTCTTGTTTTGATTTTTCTTCGGTCTTTGACATATTCTTTGATGAGTAAATGGATTGTTATAAGTTTCTGTACCTATTATATAATAGTCCCTGGTTTTGAATATGTAGAGTTATAAACTACAAGACCCTGAAAATGGAATAAATCTTGCACTAGATGTAAATAAGGTCACAAACATCTTTGTTGCTGAGCTTTTTCTATCAGTGTTATTAAATATTTAAGGAACACAACCTGTTAACAGTGGTCAAATGCTCAGAATTTGTTTTTATTCCATTCAATGATTTTCTCTACTCTAGCTATCTCTTCTTGTAATTTGTTGATCTTTAATTCATTGAATGGAATAACTGAATCGAGTTTCCCTCTAATTTCCTTTAATTCCATCAGATATGAATTTAAGATATCTTTTACTACGTTCTTTTCATAAATTTGAACATAATTATCACTATAACTTAATACAAAACTATCGTATACAGTATCTAATTTAGCCCAAGCCTCTGTGATTATTTCCTTGATAAAAGTCTTATCGGTTAATCGTTCAACCATTATTCTGGAAACCTCTTCTTTTTTAAAAAGAAAAGCGTTTTTGATTGATTCGTTATATTTATAATCATTGGAATTAGGTACAGACTTTTCGGTATCCTTAGTCATTGCCCTCCATATTTATCTTATTTTCACTTAAATACTTATTGTCTATGTTACGACTCCACTTCATATTTTGAAAATATAGTCTCTTTTTAAGTACCAGAAGTAGAGGCCTTTAGAGTTTAATTGGCTCTGCATTGTATTTGTAATATTCAGCTCTCGCGTGGGTAACCATCTGAAAAGATTATTTCAGTTATTTACTCGAGATCATATCTCCATCTGGAACCGGATTCACAAGTTGCAGTTAGTCTGAAGAAAAATTCCGAAGAATATTGTAGATAAGATTATTTAAAATTAGGAGCAGAGTATATTTGGCTCGAGGTTGTTATTGAGCCTGATGAGTGGCAAATTCTCATACTTACTATATTATAAGAAAATAAGATGTTTATTGTTGAAGAATTCATAGGAAACGAGAAATAATTACTGAATTTATTAGTTAATACCCAATGGTTCGGGGATACTCAAATTAGGATCGTCATATCCATTCCTCCTATAAGAAATGAACAATCTGAAAAATTATTAGTATATCAAGGATAGAATTGAGAACCTTGATTTCTTCCCGTCTAAAATAAAAAGCCAAAAACTAAGATGAATGAAATTGTCTGCTGTTCTTTGTTGGGCCTCATTACAAGGGCATACAACCAATTAAATGAACAGACTGCTTTAGCTTCCTCAATATCTTCCAAGTATAACTTCTAATAGATAAATCAAATTTAGGGGCTTAAATTACTATGTAAAGATAAATTAGAGCAGTCCTCACAATTCCGATGTGCTCTGCAATAGACTTAGCCTTTATGATACGGAAAAATTCATGAATCTCATCCATCTTTGTGAAATACGCAATAATTTGAATTTGCTGTAAGTTAAATTTTTATATCATATCTACTGAAGGGGGACGTTCTCACAGGACTATTTTCAGTAACCTTGATTTGGTAATAAAGATAGATGATTATGATATTATTTATATATATATCATTAGTCATGAGTTTATTTGCATATATGATAAAATAGAATTGAAATGTATTCATCAACATTGAAGTAGTTAACTTAAAAAAACTTTACAATATAACCAATATTTTAATTCACTTACTAAATGTTTTGATAATAGTCCTTTTCATACAACTAGTTACAAATCTTTTCATTAAAGTTTTCTTTAATTAAATCCTTTCTATCTACTAGTCCAATAGTCTAATCATTATTTTTTCGTCGATTACTGGAATTATTTCAAAAACCTTCTTGGTGATTATCTTGAATGGTTCACAAGTCAATTTGTTGATTTATGGCTGCGGGATTTCTTGCCGTCATATCCACTGTCTTTAATATATCAAGATTCTTAATTTCTTTAATTGCATAAAGTACAATGTTAATAGTAACCATACTTATTATCTTCCGCTTGTTATTTATGACTGGTATCGCATTAATTGAATTTAATACAATTCTTGTTCAAAATTCTAAGACGGTAGTATTTTCTTTAGCAACTTCATTATCTACCGACATTCAATCCACGGCTTTCACATCCTGATTGTTCACTTCAATAGATAAAATTATTATGGATTTATTAGATTCCTAATTTTAGAATTAGTTAGTTTTATCGTTCAATATCTTTTAGCACACAACTCTAATTTTTCTATATTAATAGAATATCGACAACGCGGGAACCAATTAGATCTGTAAAAATTTTCGATTAAAAAACCATCGGTAACAGATATCGCCATTATTATATATAAAATTTCATAGAATATGATAAAGATAAGTAGAATCCTAAAGAAATAAACAATAAATTTCCCTCACACCTTATTCAAGTAAATCTTATGTCCAATTAATTTTACCTTGAAAATAACAATTTGGCCTATTTATGAGATCGACAAATAAAAATACCATTATCTGCTTTATTACTTGTTTATGGCAAAGATAACAATTTCTGCGATCAAGGCAGATGTGGGATCTATAGGAGGACATACATGTCCCAGCGAGGCGCTAATTCAAAAGGTAAAAGATCTTGTAAAGTCCGAATCAAAAAATCTGTTAATAGATCATTACATTGGATATACGGGAGATGATATCCACATTCTTATGACTCATAGACATGGAATAAGTAGCAAAGATATACATAAAATTGCTTGGGATTCATTTACTGAAGGAACAAAGGTTGCAAAAGAACAAGGGCTATATGGAGCAGGACAGGATCTTCTCAAGGACGCTTTTTCAGGGAATGTTAAGGGAATGGGACCTGGAGTAGCAGAAATAGAATTAGAAGAAAGACCAAGTGAAGTCTTTTGTATTTTTGCAGCAGATAAAACTGAACCCGGTGCTTTTAACTTTCCTCTTTGGAGAATGTTTGTCGACGCAAGAAGCAATACTGGGCTAATAATCAATGAAGAACTAGCAAAAGGAGTGCATATGAAAATCATGGATGTGATAACAGGAAAGATTGCAGATCTAAAGCTATGGAATGATAAAGCAGAGGTTGAAGCAGCTCTTATGTACCCCGGCAGATATGTAGTCGATTCAGTCTTATCTCACAATGGAGAACAAATAGTATCTTGTTCTACCGATCGATTGCATAATATTGCAGGAACGTATGTTGGGAAAGACGATCCGATTGCTATTGTAAGAACACAAAAGAATTTTCCAGCAACCGAGGAAGTCGGTAGTGCTTTTAATAATCCTCATATAGTCGCAGGGAATACGAGGGGAAGTCATCACATGCCTTTAATGCCTGTAAAGTTAAATTCAGCGGCCAGTATCAATTACGCTATACCTATTGTTTCTTGTCTTGTATTTAGTATGCATAATGGAAAATTAGTAGGCCCCCATGACGGCTTTGGAACGGTGGATTGGGACTATCAGAGGATGTTAGCCTCTGAAAGGGCACAGATGATGAGAGTTCAAGGTTTTGTACATCCAGCGACACTTGTTCCAGAGGAATTAGAATATAACAAAGGCTATGAAGCAAGGATGGCAAGACTTGGTGAAAAGTTCAAATAACTAATTTTTTGAATATTACCTTTGTCTATTAGTTTGAAAGTGCAACTTTATTATTTGTATCCGCATAATAAAGTTATGAATACGCTGTTTAGAGATCGAATAGATGCTGCACAGATGCTCGCCAGTAAAATAGAAAGTTATCTAAAATATGAGCATAAAAATATTGCTTTTTCATATAAGGAACTTGTAGTTTTGGCAATACCACGAGGAGGTATCATTCTTGCAAATGTAATTGCATCCTATTTTGATTGCGACCTCGATATAATAGTTTCAAGAAAAATTAGGCACGAATTAAACAAAGAATTGGCAATAGGAGCTGTAATGCCGGATGGAACGGTATTTATAAACGAACGAATCATAAAAATTGCCCCAATTTCTCAAAAATATATAGAACAGGAAATTGAGTTTCAAAAGAAGGAAATTACCCGACGACTAATTGAATTTAGAGGGACCACTTCTTATGCTGGAAAATTAAATGACAAAATTGTGATCTTAGTAGACGATGGAATAGCAACGGGAGCGACCATTATTGCATCAGCTCAGTGGCTAAGAAAAAACTATCCTTATAAGAAATTAATTATAGCAGTTCCGGTAGCACCCGCTACATCTGATACTGTTAATGTTCTGAGCAGAATTGCAGATAAAATGATTATCTTGTATACTCCAGAAGAATTTTCAGCTGTTGGTCAATTCTATCAAAGATTTGATCAGGTAGATGACGAAGAGGTAAAAGAGATTATGAGAAAGTATCTTTTTGACGTATGATTTTACTATGTGTAGTGAGGGATCTAAAGAAGAACTCTTAAAGAAGATGCATTTGTCAATAAATTGAATAGCAAGGTTGATTTGCTAAATTTTATACCCTTTGTAAAATATCAGTCATTTTGAATATCTATAGGCGTAATTCACTTGATGATTTAGATTTGAAAATCTTTTGATAATATTAATTTTTATTGTCAAAGAACAAAATGCAAATCATTGTTTAGCGCACAGAATAACTTTTACTAAAAAGTATATTTAAAAGAGCGTCATCTTGATAAATATGGGTGAGGAATACGATATCGGCGACAGTTGTCATCATTTTTGTCCCTCCCCTCCTGAAAAATGGAAGACTATGATATTTTATATATATCTCCATTCATCTTCACCTTCAGAAAAAAGGATTACAGGATTGACTACTTGTAATAACGATGAAAAGATAATCAAACCTATTAATTTATTCTCGAGTGACTTAAGAAAAATTGACGTTGAATTAAAAAACATGCACAGAACATGGAGTAATATTGACTAGTAATACTTCGCTATTACGTTTAAACATATCTTAATGCGAACATACGGGAAACAAGATATTGTTTGATTTAGATAATACTTATAACAATTACTCGAGTCTTAAAATAGTATCATAATAGTTCTCACTTAGCGAAAGAGGTAAAATCAAATATCTTAATTGGTTTTTTCTTGTTCTCTTTGTTTTCCTTATAAGTTTGTTAGTTCCCAATACAATATTAGGGATAATGGATGAGCATACAATTTGGTTATGATTCTTTGGAGAAACCAAAAGATATAGATTTCTTATTGGGTAGAATTGGTGATTCTGAATACGTTTTATTGGGGGAAGCATCTCATGGTACTTCGGAATTTTACCAATGGCGTAGTGAAATATCCAAACGATTGATTAAAGAAAAAGGATTTTCATTTATTGCAGTGGAAGGGGATTGGCCTGACTGTTATAAAGTAAACAAGTATGTAAAGGGTATTTCAGACATTTATAAAACTGCAAAAGACCTGCTCCATTCATTTAATAGATGGCCCACGTGGATGTGGGCAAATACAGAAATGGTAGAGTTAGTCGAATGGTTAAAGGCGTATAATAAAGGGATCATCCACGATGAGGATCAGAAGGCTGGGTTCTACGGATTGGACCTTTACAGTTTATGGGAATCGATGGAAGAAATAATTCAGTACCTTAAAAGAGTCGACCCTTTACTATTACAAGATGCCATAAAAGCGTATAATTGCTTTGAACCTTATAACAAAGAAGTTGAAGCGTATGCTCGAGCAACAGCATTTGTTCCTAAGAACTGTGAAAAGGAAGTTATTGATATGTTAGTAGCATTAAGAAACAAGCATACTTTACACTCTAAGAACCAAGCAAATAAGGAAGAATACTTTAATGCGGAACAAAATGCAATAACTGTAAAAGATGCCGAAAATTATTATAGAACAATGATTAGAGGAGATGTAAATTCCTGGAATTTAAGAGACACTCATATGATGGATACTTTAAAAAGATTAGTAGCTTATCATGCTAACGGAAGCAGTAAAAAGAAACCCAAAGCTATAGTTTGGGCTCATAATACCCATATTGGAGATGCAAGGTTTACTGACATGTCGCCTTCAGGGATGATAAATATTGGACAACTTGTCAGAGAAAAGAAGGGAATACAAAATACTGTTTTAATCGGGTTTAGTACCTATGAAGGCACAGTTATTGCAGCCAGAGAATGGGGAGCAAGAATGGAAATAATGAATGTTCCTCAAGCAAGGGAAGGAAGTTGGGATTAGATTTTACATAATCTTAATGAGGAATTGAGTATTAAAAAAAGAGATAGAACAATCGTTTTTGATAGAAATTCTTATATTAACGGGCTCTTAAAAAAGACAAATGATAATCCTATTTATGATGAAAAGTATGAAAATCGAGGGCAAAGGGCCATAGGAGTAGTTTATAATCCTCAATATGAAAGATATGGAAATTATGTTCCAACTATATTATCTTTGAGATATGATGCGTTATTATTTATTGATAACACTAATGCTCTATATCCATTACATATTAAGCAGGTGGAGGATAAGGATCTTCCAGATACCTTTCCGAGAGGAGAATAAAAGAGAATACGTACCAAGTCGATTGTAATTAGCTCTCCATGACATAGATCCAAACACTAGTTTTAACTGCATAGTAACAAATATCGTTACTCACATTTCATCTGTCTATAATCGTTCCAGGCATTCCTAAAATATATAGGCTAATCAATTGCTTAAGATAATGCGATATGATGTCCTAAACCTTTTATTTAGGAGTAAAAGATCATCAAACGTTAAACAGCTATAGAACAAACAGGCTTACAAATTGTACCTCAAAATGAGAGATAGATGGCCATAAGTTTTTAGAAATAGCCAAAAGGGATAAAGTGTTATCCTGTTTGTTTTATAAAAAAGGAGGAATACAGGTTTGAGAATGATTACCCGGTATTTGCGAAAATATAAAGGGTAAAATATCTAATAACATATATATCAAGTAGATTAAGTTGTCACGTCATGCAATTTTAGTAATAGATATGCAGAATGATTTTGTCAAGGGTAAACTGAAGTGTGAAAGAGCATCAAAAATTATTCACAACATACAAACATTATTAACAGAGGCCAGAAAAAATGACATTCCAATATTCTATTGTATAGACGAACACCTACCAATAGATAACTATGAACTTGACCTGTGGGGACCTCATGCTATGAAAGGAACAGAAGGTCAGAAGATAATTGATGAACTTAACCCTACGGATATAGATTATGTTATTCCAAAAAGAACTTATAGTGCATTTGACGGAACCGGCCTTGATAGAGCTTTAAATGGATTATATGGAGGCAAAGGTGTTGACACGGTGATAATTACAGGATTGCATACAAATATCTGTGACAGGCATTCATCATATGACGCATTTACAAGAGGCTTGAAGATAATAGTAGCAGAAGATGGTGTAGAAGCATTTACAGAAGAGGAACATCTGTCAGGACTAGAATACATTAAAAGAATGTATGGCGCAGATATAAAAAAAATAAACGAGATTATCAAACTTTTCAAACAGACGGGTCAGGATCTAAAATAGAGAAATAGAAGGCGTAAATCATCTAAAGTATATTTTGGAAAATTGTAATTCAACCCCTACCTCTATTATGATAACACCTTGCAATGAGATTCAATATTCTGAATTCAAGGATAGTAACAGTTCATTTATGTGCTCTAGAGCCTATGCCATAATACTTTCTATAATCAGGAAACGTAACTTAATATAATTAGACATCTATCACTTTAAATGGTGTATTCTCTCTCATTAATCTCCTTAGTCTTAGCACAGCATTATCTCAAAACACATAATATCTGACATCACAATAATGTCATTATGGACGATGGCGTAATCCTAAAAAGATATCCAAATAATCCCATACTTCTTCCCAATATTAATAATTGGTGGGAGAGTCGAGCTGTATTTAACTGTGCCGCTCTATATAACGGAAATAGGATTCATTTGTTGTATAGAGCCATCGGTGAATATGAGAATTATATATCAAGAATAGGATATGCTTCAAGTAGTGATGGCTACACCTTTAATAGACGCAATGAAATAGCTTTCGATCCGATTTTAGAATATGAACAATTTGGTATAGAGGATCCGCGATTATCTCAAATTGAAGGCCAAACTTATATCACATATGTTGTATTATCAGAACATCCCAAAGCAGGGCCAGGAGTATCAACTGCATTAGCAGCGGTATCCAAGGATTACTTGAATTTTGAAAGATTGGGTATAATTACAAGCGAAGAAATGGATAACAAAGATGTGGTTCTTTTTCCCGAGAGACTTTCTTCAAATTTAAACAAAGATGGTAAATCATACTTCTGTTTACATAGACCGAGTTCTTGGATTGGCAAAGCATATGGCATTGATAGGCCTAGTATTTGGCTTGGTGAATTATCAACTTTGACTAAACTAGAACACCACACTTTACTTATGAAACCAGAGTTTAAATGGGAAAATTTAAAGATAGGCGCTGGACCACCTCCTATAAAGACCAAAAAGGGTTGGTTAGTGATATACCATGGTGTGAGTATAGATAGGGTTTATAGTGCTGGCGCTGCACTTTTGGATTTAAATGATCCAGGTAAAATAATTTGCAGATGCAATAAGCCGATTTTGACACCTACTACAGAATATGAAAAATATGGTGATGTGAATAATGTAGTATTTCCAACCGGGTTGTGTAATATTGAAGGAGAATTATTCATTTATTACGGAGGCGCTGATAAGTTCTGTTGTCTTGCTACAGTCGAGCTTAACGATCTCTTAGAATACATCTTTCAAAACAGTTGACCATGCATTAGAGATGTGTTTGATAAAAGCATAGAAGGCAGGCCAATAGTAACATTAAAAAAGCTACGAAAGACTATCACTTTATTAAGAACCAATTTTGACCACTCTTTTCTGCTATCGTTATAGAAACTATTCACTTAATACAATAAATTTTTTGTAATTTTCAGGTTGTTTGTTTAAACTTTTTTTTAATATAATTGTTTGGCTCATTCCATTTTCGGGCTCTGCTTACTTTAACAAACCTTTTAGCTTAGTGCTCCATCTATTTTTTTAATATCCAGAAATAAAACATTATCAGATATGTTGACTATGGATTACATTTGTCCTTTTCAGGATTACCTTTAAGAAGAGTCCAATAGACTAGCATGCATATTCAAGCGGAACCACAGTTCCATTTTACTAATGGATTTAAAAAATATAAACCTAATATAGTGAATAGAATAAAAAAGAATCAATTAGGTAGTCGAAATTTTGAGCAAAGTTGGTTTGAATTAAGTATGGATATATATACACAGAGTCAGAAAACAGTCGAATTCTCGCACTAACTATATTAAAAGAAGTAAACAGGCTAATACCATAAATGTTCACCTCATACTTAGAAAGGATTCGTGCAAACCATCCGATTTCCACGGTTGCTGGAACATGGTACCCTCAAGCCTGCGAGTTTCTCAAAATAAATCAATAAATGTTATTCTTTTTTTCTGGGGAAAGGTATCATAGAAGAACTATGCTAGAACAAGTCAAAGATTTTCGATGATTTTTTCTTGCCGAAAAGAAAAGTGCAAATCAGAGATTGTCAAATAATAGATTAAGGTGCATCCCTATTATCATGTCAAAAACACTGGAACTTAACTTTACATAACCTGTTTGTAGTAACAGAATATTTTTTATCTCATACTCTAAATATTTTAGAACATTCAATATTAATCGATTAATTAAAAAAATATACAACTATAAATACAAAATTTGATATATTAAAAGTATGGCTACAGGTAAGCCTAGCATCTTGGTTCCCTATGACGCCACTGAACTTTCTATAAAGGCGTTAGACAAGGCCATCGAAATAGCATCGAGGATGGGTTATGAGATTCTTTTGTTGTATATTATAGACGATACTAGATTTTGTCCATCAAGAATGGAAAAGTTTATTTCAAACATCACTGACCTTGAGAAAACCAAAAAATATCTCGTAAATCTAATTAAAGAAGGCGCAGAGAAATGCATGACAGAAGTAGTAGGCAAAATTAAAGAAAAAGAGTTATTTGTCAAATACATTATCCGAGTGGGGCACCCCGATGATGAAATCCTTGAAGTTTCTAAGAACCCAAACATACACTTGATAGTAATGGGTTGCAGTGGATCATTCAAGAAAAGGCATAACAGAAGAGGGGTAGGAAGTATTTCTAGATGGATTTCAGAGGTAGCATCCTGTCCCGTGGTTTTAATGCGCTAAAAACATGAATTTCTAAAATACACCTGTGACCGTATCTATCTCTATCAAAAAAACACTTTGTACACCTTACTGTCTATTGTAATAAATGGAATTCATTTTAGTCAAATCCACAACAATTAAATTCAGAAGGCAGACTGAAGTTTTATTTTATTTGTGTACAAAGATGAAATTATTAACCAGTATATCCAATATTTAGATGTAATAGAAGGTTGTGAGCGCTGAATTGGATCCTAATGTGCTGATGATTTCTACTGAATATCCTCCAATTCCTGGTGGTGTGGGACGATATACAAGTAACTTAGTCAATAGCTTAAAAAAAATGGGAGTGGAAGTTTATGTTTTATGTAATGAGAAAGGTCATGGTGATTATTTTGGCCTTGATCCTTCAAATCAAAATAATTCACAGGTAATACTAAACGTTATTGACAAATTGAATCCGGATGTTGTGCACGTCCAATTAGAGCACGGTTTATATGGGTTGAAACAAAGATTTAGAAATAAGTCAGGCAACTCTATTACTAATATAGAATATTTCTATGAAAAATGTCCCATTCCTATAATAACCACGTTTCACTCTGCATACCCCTTTAGACAGTGGTTAAAACTATCAAAATTATTATACAATCAAGAAAATTATGCAAATACGAATTCAATTAATCCTTTCAAGAAAATCAATGAATTCATGGTATCCCTGTCAACCTATTATGAGTTTAAGAAATCCAACAAAATCAAGATGGAAAAAAGTAGTTCCAATATTGTATTTTCAGATTATTTAGGTCATCTGATATCAACTGGAATAGTCATGACTAAGTCGATCTCAAAAAAGAACAACTTGTTTGTTGTTTACCATGGTGCAGAACCTACTTTACCTGTGCCTCTAGAAAGGAAATTGGCTAGAAAAAAGTTTAATTTACCAGTAGATAAGAAAATAGGATTACTCTTTGGATTCGCAACAGACACCAAGGGATGGGACTTGTTAGGATGCCTAAATATTCCCCATGACTGGATTATAGTGATTAACCAATCAAAAAACCTTTATGGAACAAAAAATCATTCGACAGTCACAACAATTGAATATTTAGATCACAAAATCAAAGGGTATGCTAATAACGGAGACCAGAAAATCATCAATTTAAATCAAGGTTTTTTAACAGACATGGATCTCTCCACTTTGCTTTATAGTTCTGATGTTATCATTCTACCGTATACCGTGACATCTGGTTCAGGAGTTCTTTTTGATGCTCTAGCCCATGGTCTTCCTTTTATAGCAACTGATTTGGGTTTTTTTAAAGAGTTTGAAAAAAAGGGCCTTGGTATTACAGTAAAAAGAAAACCAGGTGAGTTTGAGGGTGCCCTTAAGAGATTGGAAGCAGGTTACTCGGAATATGTTCAAAAAGTTGAAGAGTTTAAACCAGAGTTAATATGGAATAATATTGCACGTCAACATTTAAAAATTTATAGCAAATCGATACTGGATAGAAGGATAGGAAATGTTTAGTGTGAATACTGAATACAAAATACGAAACAATTGAAATGATATAATTGGTACGGGCTGGAGAATCAAATTTTACAGGCAGGAGAGGTATATGCCGGCTTCATTTGGTATAGCCTACAAACGAGTAAAGATTAGATGATACCCTAATACTTGTTATAAGTAATTAGAAAAACAAGTTAATTAAGTATTTTTGGTCGTCTAGTGTGATAATTAATTAATTTTCCAATTACTAGCAATCAGCAAACAAATCGATATTAAATTCTGAACCTCAGGGCTAGAAATCAAAAATAGAGAATTTATTGTAATTTATTAGATTCAAAACAATAGAAAAATATCAAATATTAATCTATGACTCTTCGATTTTATCCATTGCACCTTTTTGAAGCACATGAAAATAGTCATTGTTATATAGAAGATCACGTCATCTAATAAAATGAGCATCTGGGATTCTTACCATGACGAATGGATGAAAAGGTTTTTTGGAAAAGATAGAGAATAAAATGGCTAAAACACAGTTATTTTGATGACATACTAAGAGACTACGACGATATGAGAAACGAGATGGAAAAAATGTTCCAGGAGGAGCTTAAAGATATAGAAACTAAAGCGCCTAAAGAACTTGTAAGAGAATATACTACTCCGGACGGAGCAAAAGTGAGAGAGGTAGGCCCCATTGTGTCTGGGTATTCGATGACAATAGGTGCTGATGGCAAACCCCAAGTAAAAGAGTTTGGAAATGTAAGACCTTCGGCATCAGGAACATCTCCTATCCTGAGTTCTGAAAGAGAACCTCTTGTTGATATAAGTACGAATGATAAAGAGATAAAAGTAGTAGTAGAAATGCCGTGTGTAAACAAGGAAAATATAAAAGTAAATGCTTATGACTCCTCAGTTGAAATAAGTACAGACGATCCACAAAGAAAGTATCATGAGGTTATTGATTTACCTCCAGACGCGGATATCGAAACTGTATCTTCTAAATACAATAATGGAATACTAGAAATTGTCTTCAATAAGAAGCAACAATCAAAACCGAAAGGTAAGGAAGTAAAAGTGGAATAAAACATTTTTCTTTGCTAATAAAATAGAGTTTTCTATCCCACTTTTTCTTTAGTTTTATCCAGTCTTTGTTCTTCTTCAAAGACCGTTGTTGATATAGTTTCAATTGCATCTCGATTGCATGAAATACTCTTGATACCATATCTAACTAGTATTTGAGCCATTTCAGATTGACTGCCACTTTCTCCACAAATAGATGTTTCCACTTCAAAACGATTACAGACATCGATTACCATTTTTATGCATTGCAAAACAGCAGGATGATATACCGATGATAATTTGGCTCATCTCTCGTTATTTCTATTGATGCCTAAGACTAAGTGAGTAAGATCATTGGTGCCGAAGCTAACAAATGATATTACCTCGTTGTATATGTCTTCAATTATCATAACTGCAGATGGAGTTTCAACCATTATACCAATTTTTTCGTCAAGTTTTGAAAAATCTTGTCTGCAAATTTGTTTAGACTTGATATCTTTTCTACTGATATGACAAACGGAAGCATCACATACAGATAAGTGAGCCCTTCATCATGCAGTCGTTGCCGTTAATTCAGTTCTTATTAAAGCAGGTTCATCTAGGCTTCTGCGAATTCCATGCCATCCAAGCATTGGATTTGATTCTATGGGTCATCTTCACCTCCGATGAGATTCCTAAATTAGTCTGTTCTTGCATCAAATGTCTGACCCAAACCGGTATTGGATAAAAAATACTAGCTATTGGTTTTATCCCGTCAATTAGCATTTGAAGATATTCATCTAATCGATTTTCTCTCATCAATTTAGCAGGATGTACCTCAAATTGCGAGATCATATGCTCTAATCGAAGTGAACCTACTCCATCTGTTTTTGATTGTACATCATTGATAGTATTAACAAATACAAGATTTATTTTTATTTTTGTTCTTAACAATCCGACTGAGCATGCAAGGAAAACTTAGGATTTTCTAAGAATCCTAGTTTCGTCTGTCGATCCCTATCGAAGTACTCCAATTCTTAGTATATTGATATGTCAGGTTATAACAAATTTTGTTAGGATTTATTGATAATTCATAAACCTTGCTAGATTACTATTTTGCATTTTACGGCAAGTAATATGGCTCTAATAATAGACATATAATGATATGATACTGCTATTTCAAAAAGAAATAGGTTTAATCATGATCCGTCGAAACAAGCAACAAGAAAGTGTTCTGGGATTCAGATTAATTTATTGCGACTGTTGAAAAAAGGATTTTTGCTCATCCATTGCTTCGATTATATCTGTTTTACTGACAACCCCTTCCAATATATCCCTGTCGTCGCAAACTAGAATCTTGTCCTGATTTTCTTTAATCATTATTGATAATGCCTTTTCAGCAGTATCGTTGACTTTTAACAACTTTATTTTATTCTTTGGGAACATTATATCTTTTACATTGATAGTATCTCTTTCATGTTCTGGAACATTTGAACATCTTTTGAGGGTTACTATACCAACTACCTCATAGTTTAATTTAGTTACTGGAAAAGAACTTTTCATATAGATATTGAAGTAGTTTTTAATTATCTCATTAATTGTTAAACCATCGGAAACGGAAATAACATTAGTTTTCATTAACTCGTGCAATCTTATCTTGGATAAAATCTTCATGATGTCATACTGATACAAATAGGTTTCCGCTCCGTTCTGCAAAAACCACCCGATCAATATAATCCAAATTCCACTAACAAAAGATCCAGACAGTATTGTCAATATTCCCAGTCCAAAAAATACATATGACATAATGACACCAATTCTTACAGCAATTCTTGTAGATTTGTCATAATTCTTATTCCTGCTAAAAAGGACTGATCTTAAGATCCTTCCCCCATCCATCGGAAAAGCTGGAATCAGGTTGAAAATCCCTAGAATTAGATTTAGAAAGGAAGCATAAAAAAGGATTCCATTTATAATGATTAGTATCGTTTTAAAAGATTCATCAAACGACGACATTATTATGGCGGTGGTAATCCACCAAAATATTGCAAAAAGAGCTGACAAAACAAGGCTTACGGCAGGACCTGCAATTGCCATTTTAAACTCTTTATTAAAATCTTTGGGTTCTTCCTCAATATCTGACACTCCTCCAAAAATAAATAGGACTATTTGTTTTACTTTAATTCCATACCTACTCGCTACTATAGAGTGCGATAACTCGTGAATTAAGACAGACAGAAACAAAATGACGGTTCCTATTATACTCATTATCCAATATTGCATTGGATTTAAACCCGGTGAGTAATGAGGCATAAAGCCATATGCAAGAGTCCATGTAATTAAAAAAAATACCAAAACAAGTGAATAGTGTAATTTGATTGGAATCTGGTAAATTTCTGCTACCTGTAATGACATTTAATATAATATTATATTAAATCTGATATAATAACAAGTCAATCTTTTAATAAGATGCGAGAGAAATAGTATTTTAAAAAGTATGAATCTATTTGTTGATGTCTCTGCATATGTTTAGATCTTAATTTGCATATATTAACAACTATTCCCTTGTGCTTTAATACATTATCAATTCCTAAATATGGGCTTTGGAATAGTTTATCGGATTTTCGTTAACATTTAATACTTCTGTTTCTATCTTGTCTTATGAGCAATATTTTTTTCAATAATACCATAACTTAGTATGCTTTTATGTACGACTACCTATCTGAATAATCAATATGAACCGATGATCAAACGTTAAATAGTGTCGCAAGTAATCATTAGTCTAATCGCTCAAAATCCGCCGATCCACATCAGATTTTTCATCAAATCAACGCCTGCTGATTATAATATGGAATATATTTTTAGTTCAGTTCGAATTAAAAAATAATTTCTTGTGCTCTTAAAAAAATAAAAGATACTGGAATTTGATAATAATCATGAACCAACTTTATAATTTATTTTTCCTCTGAGTTTGCTGAAATGTCCGGAAGTATATCTTTTATCGAATCGCGAGAAATCTTCTTTCTAGGTCTACTTGCTAATTTCTTTGGTCCGAAAACGGCGCCCATGATCACATTTGTATTAAAAAATATTAAATGTTATCTTTTTCGTTTTTCCGTATATAACTGATAACAGGTTTCATCTAATTTACTTACCGCGATTTTGGTTGTTTAATAGATGTCAAAAATATTCAAAACAAAAAGCATATAGATGTGTTGTGCTGAGATTGCTATTTTCAAATTAAAAATTTGAGCTGTTCTAATAACAAATAATTGAAAAAATTGGATAGAATACATTTCAAGAAACAAGTTTCAATCCGAATTCGTCTGTTATGTTATCCTCGACCATATCATTCCCAATTGAAACTATTTGGGCTCTGATTGTATAGTTGCTATCCTCAAAATTTCGTTCAACATGGTAAGCACCCGTGTTCGGATCCGATACATCAGGACCATATATGTTTGTTTTATTCATATTACTGTTAGAGATAAACTCGACATGAAGATTATTTTCGCCTATAACTTGAAAATTTTCGTTGAATATTGTTTGATTATTGTTGTCGTTGTCTACTTTAATATTATAGACTAACGGAGTAGAGCGGTCAACTGCAACACTTAGAGGCCTAAAGTTAAATAATGTTCTTTCGTTTTGTGTCTGGTTTATTGTCCAATCCACTATAGTCCAATTACCATTCCTATAGACGGGCAAAAGATCTGCTCCGGATGTCAATGTAAAGTGATGTCCCATTTCAGCGGCCCCACCCACATGGATGGATCCAGTCATGTATGGATGAAATGTACAGTGATAGGTATAATCTCCATTGGTATTAAAGGTCATCTGATAAAAGGCACCAAACGGCATAAATCCCGAGTTAAACACTTGTCCTGAGTTGGTAGCGTTAGGTACTCCACTTGTTACTGTATGCACTTGGCCCGGATCATCATTGAACCATGCGACTGTTGTATCTATAGGTATAGAAATCTTTGGTGGGACGTAATGGAGAGCCCCTTCAGAAGACACAGCACCAGCGGGTATATCGATTATATATGAGGGTAACACTTTTTGCGTTGCCGGCAATGGTGAGAGTCCTAATTGAGCAAAGGAGTTATTCCAAAAAAAAATATTAAATATCAAGATAGTAAGCACTAGAGAAAACAAAGAAAAAGAAAGGATTTTCCTATTTGGAATTTGACTAGCAAACATTTCTATTAGAATTGACAGTAGCAGTATAACTTAAATACGTTTTTGTATAACGCGGTGCGAACAATAGAACCATGGCACTCGCGGTAGCAGGTTAGTCCATGGCATGAGAAGAAATCTGGCCAAGGTGAATACACTTATTTCTGAATCCTTGATCGGTGTTTTGATGAAATCAAGATCGCAAATACATTATCTACAGATTATGAATTCTAAATAAGGTGTTTCCGTGTTACTTATATGTATCAGTAGTAAAAGATGAGACTACCCCATTTAGTCTTAGAGGATGCTTATCAAAAGATCTGGTTTTTATTCATATTCTTTTTTATCGAGTACCACCAAGACTCAAACTTTGTCGCTATACTATAAAGAATCTG
The DNA here is from genome assembly GCF_000802205.1 of Candidatus Nitrosocosmicus oleophilus. NCBI lineage: Archaea > Thermoproteati > Nitrososphaerota > Nitrososphaeria > Nitrososphaerales > Nitrososphaeraceae > Candidatus Nitrosocosmicus > Candidatus Nitrosocosmicus oleophilus. The sequence continues at coordinate 2,651,332 of NZ_CP012850.1, forward strand.
TTATTCTTGGATCGCTAAACGTTTAGGATTATCGGGATCCAGATTGTTAAAAGGAGTAAAAATTATGGCCTCATCATTTTATTTTTTTGGAACTGTTTAGATTTTTTCACATTAAATTTGCCTTCAACAAAGACGGGTTCATCGATTCCCCAGCCCCATTTTTTAGTAGGTTTTATTCTTATATATGTAGATTGAGGATGGTTTGTATTAGACATGTAACCCCCTTGACGATCAATGGTGTCTGTCATCCCATAAATTCTGATACCACGGGGTTCCCAAGGATAGGTATTCTTTAAATCATCTATCACTAGAGCAACTTTATTATTTTTTAAAACGTTTTTGTATTTGGTAGATTTTAAAATATTAATTCCTCCAACATAAAAATATTCACCGTCAAAATCAAAACCTACGGGAACAACGTCTGGTTGACAACTAGCAAGATCCGATGGGGAATACGAACAGGATGTGGCAATTCTTGCGAGCCTTTGTGATTTAATATACTCGATCTCTTTATCAGTAAACAAATAATACCGAATGATTTTTAGATAGCATTGCATTTAAAATTATTGTTAGAATAACTACATCACCTCTTGCTAGTCCCTCTTGTAGTTTAATCCAAGTTATCTAAATATTGTTAGTTATGCTGACAAAAAGGGAATTAATAATGTAACTAACTTCTGATCCAATTCCAGTCATAAAATGGATGAGATCGATATTAGACACAAAGATGGATACAGGGAATTAATTAGAACCGCAGGATTTCACTATTGTTATCAATTCTTATTCCCTATTTTTCGGATTGACTTGCTATAATTTACTGTTACCTTTTATCTATTATCAAATTAGAATCAAGTATGAATTTAATTCTTGCGGCATCAAGATCGGGACAAGGTTAGAAATGAATACGATAATAAATATAATTGAAGAAATTCTTTTTCCAATATCTGAAATCAAATTGAAGATTTATAAATATGGTAAGGTTTTCGCACTGATACATATCATCAAAAAATTGAACCAGAAATCGTCATCTTCCTTCATATCAGGAATAGCATTTATCTATCCCAATGATCGATATTGAACAAATATTGGAAAAATTATGACATCAGGTAGGACTCAGTTAATAAATCAATTAATTAATTGAGTACATATTTATCTCGATTAATGAATTCTTTTCTTGTTGTAATTGGTATGAGCTGTAATGGAATATGCATGAGGTTCAAAGCAAAAAGAAATCATGATGTCCCATCCAGATATCACGAAGGCCAGAAAAGATGTAGTGTTTGTGAAATCTTTATCAAATGGGACGAAACTTATTGTCCATGTTGTCACTATAAATTGAGAACAAGGTCATTTCGCGGTTGGGGAATGCGGAAGAAATACAGAGAAGAGACCTTAAAACGGTATTAAATATTTTACAGATTAAAGCAGTATTAACAAAACAACTGTAAAAAAAGACCTTACCTTTATCGGATGAGTTAATGTGAGGTAAGGTAAGGTACTCAAAGGCTAGGTAATAGTGTTGAACGAAATGAGTACAATTGCTCCATTTCATAATCGGATCGAAAAAATCATGAAACTCGAATGTATGTGGATCAGTTTTTCAAGAATGATGTATGAAGATCCAACAGCTCTTTGATTTGATTTATGTTTATATTGTCGGACTTATGTTTTGCTACAGGTTCAAAGAAAATTAATTTTACAATTATGTCTGATGAGAATTTGAGAATCGTTTGTCAAAAGAAAACATCTTTACTATATTATATTACCATTAAAATACATTTAAATGTAAAATAAGATCAAAAATGCACATTAAATAAGTCCATACAAATCATCCAAGTTATAACTGACAGTGAAATAATAAAAAAGCAAACATATAAGCATCTATAATTTATTTGATCTTAATGAAGATTTTAACGCTAGTAGATGGATCTAACCATTCACTAAGAGCTTTAGAATATGTCTCGAATCTTCTTGGATCAGTTCCAGAGGATTCCGGCCCAGGAAAAAGTGAATTACTCCCTAAACATGAAATGATAATTTTGACCGTATTACAACCATTCATTTTGTCAAAAGAAGTTATAAAAAATTTTGAGTCCATGGGTCAAGGAAGGAAGAAACTATTAGATAAATATTTAAAAGATATTTATTCGGTAATGCAGACTGAGTGGATCAAAAAACTCTCTTCTCTCAAATCAAAGTATAATAAAATAGGTCTAGCCATAAGTACAAAAATAATCACTGGTAGTCATTCGAGCCGGTTTATTGCCTATACCATTGTTAAATTTGCTGAAGATAAAGGAATTGATTTAATTGTTGTAGGAAGTGTAGGAACGGGAGGCATTTCCAAAAATAAGTCTCTTGGAAGTGTAACAAGGAACATAGCAGAAATATCTACTAGTCCTGTATTAATAGTTCCTTAATGGACAACCTCCAGGTTGTATAAACACCATTTATTCAATGAAAGTATTAATAAACCAAAAATGTGAAATATCCTGTTTCAATTGATTTTCTGGAATTGGAAGGTTACTTGCTATAACCGTAGAGAGCAAATCTTTGTTTTCAACTAAATATCTAAAGATATCTTTATCTGTCAAAATTCCTGCCAATTTATCATTCTCTAAAATGATAACTCTTCTTATTTTTCTCTCATACATCAATTTCATAGCATCTGCAATAGTAGCTTTTGATGAAAGTGTGATTAAAGGATGGCTCATATGTTCTCTTACAGGGACTACCATCTGATGTGGCTGTAACATACCAATTGTCCTAATGACGTCTCTTTCGGTAATAATTCCAATGGGTTTTCGGGTATTAAGGTTGTCTACAATTACCACGCAGCCAATATTATTATTAGACATTATTCTCGATACTCCAATTAAATTTACATTCTGTTCAGCGACTATGATATTTTTGTTCATTAAATTTGTGATCCCAATGGAATCAATACTCATATAGTCTTGATATAATACGTTTATATAAAAATACCTTCTTTCTGATTTGGTTGTATTTTATTATTATTTAAAAACTAGGTTAATGTCAGGGTTATCACTAAGCCACTTTGCATTATACTAATTTAATTGATCAAAAAAATTTTTCTAGTATAAAGATAAGTGATATGAATGGACGGATATATTAGGTCAGCAAGAATTCACGAGTATAACAAACCATTGGAATTGGATAATATTTACAAACCTGTCATAAGTCGTGATGAAGAAGTCCTAGTAAAGGTTGGAGCTTCAGGATTATGCCATAGCGACCTTCATCTTATTAGCGGCGAATGGAGAAATATTATCCCATTAAATCTACCAAAGACACCAGGGCACGAAATAGCAGGATGGATAGAAGAAGTTGGTACATCGGTACCGGAAAATATCATGAAACCAGGTGACTTGGTAGCAGTTTTTGGCGGCTGGGGTTGTGGTTGGTGCATACAATGTAAGTCAGGAGATGAGCAACTTTGTGCTTTTGCTAAATGGCCCGGGTTATCGTCTTTTGATGGAGGATTTTCTGAATACCTGCTAGTCCCCTCATACAGATTTTTGGTGAATGTACGGAGTTCGGAAGTTGTACCTGAGAATTTGGCACCATTAACTGATGCAGGTTTGACGCCTTATAGAGCAATTAAGAAGATAAAGAGCATACTTGGACCAGGTAGAAATATCGGAATACTTGGAATAGGTGGTTTAGGCTCATATGCCGTACAATATGCAAAAATCTTGGGAGGCGGTTCTAAAGTATTTGCGATGGATAGATCTGAAAGCAAATTAGAATTAGCAAGCAAATGCGGCGCGGATCATTTGGTCAATCTGCGTTCTATTGATAATCTGGTTGATAGAATTAGGGCCCAGACAGGAGGTAAGATGCTAGACGTCATCATTGATTGCGTAGGAACAGACAAAACGTTTTACGACTCTATAAGTATACTCGCAAAAGGAGGCTGTGTAGTAATAGTAGGTCTGTTTGGAACGGCTGCCAAGATCCCAATAGCAATGACTGTACTAAATGAATATAAAATATTTGGATCCTTATGGGGCAATTATAATGAACTAAGAGAAGTAATAGAATTATTAAATGAAGGTAGAATTAAGAACCATATAACCAAGTTTAGACTGGATGATGTTAATGAAGCTATCAAATTGTTGAAAGAGGGTCAAATAATTGGAAGAGGTGTGTTAATTCCATGATATTCAAATATTTATGATACGGAATTGTTGTTGATGAACCTAATTGGGGGATTTAACCTAAATGTTAATATCTATCAACAAAGATATACCATACTGTAAATAATTTGACTTTATGAAAATCATAGTTCCTATTGATGGTTCTACTCCATCCATAAAGGCTTTGGGATATGCAATTTATCTACTCAAACTTATGAATCCCAATACCGGCGATTCAAGAAATAAATCTAACGAATACTGATAACCATACTTCCTCAATTTCATCTGCCTTTAGGGTTTGAAAAAAATCCATGTAGTCTATTGAGATGGGTCAAAATGTTTCTTTGTCTCATTTCATCGAAGAAATAAATGGATAATGGAGAAATAGTGGCTAAATAAGTTATCGGAGAAGAGAGCTCGATATCCCAAATCAGATATTTCTATAAGAACAAACTTGTTGGAAGGAAGTAATTCTAGGAGGGCCATTGCTGGAAGAACTGTAAAATTTTCAATAGAAAGACAAGTAGATCATGTCATAGTAGGGAAGTTGGATGAGGAGGTATTTCAAAAATAAAGGCCATTGGCAGTGTTTCAAGAAATTTAGTAGAAATATCAAAACATCCTGTATTAATAATACATTAACGATGACAATGAATTATGTACCTCCAAATCTGCAAGTCGATACTCGGATCACTTTTCTTTAACGAGCTAGCAGTTATTGATTGTAGTTGAAAATTAGACAAAAAAAACTATTACTGAAATAGGCCTTATCATTGTATAAAATTATATATAAAAGCTTAAGAAGGTTCCTACCATATAGGAAACTAGTGCTGCAACGCCTCCTATTATTAATGTGATAAGGCCCGACCTTATTGAGGATTTGTTAACAACTCTTCCCGTTATATAGCCTATGCAAAAAAAAGCTAATAGTGTAAAAACAATCGAATAAATAAAAATATCATTAGTGGTAAAACCTGCAGGATTGTTTATGATAAATAGAAAGATAAAAGGAAGGAGTGGGATAATGCCAACCACATTGAAAGCAACAAATGTTGTAACTGCTTTGAATATTGGATTCTCATCGTCTACATTCGATATCCCCATTTTCTCTTTCATTAGAACATCGACCCAAATCTTTCTATTAGAAACTATAATCTTGATCAAGTTTTCTAATAATTCATCTTTAAAGCCCTTTTCTGCATAAATATTTTTAATTTCAGATATCTTGAATTCAGGAAACTCTTGAACTTCTTTATTCTGTCTATTTCGCTCTTTCTCGATGTACTCAATTCTTGATCTTGTGGATAAATAATTACCCATAGCCATTGAAAACCCATCTGCAAAAAGGTTTGCAAATCCTAAAATTATAACAATGGCAGGTGCTAATGATGCGCCCACTACACCTGCAACTATTGCAAATGTGGTAACAGCTCCATCTGTTGCACCATAAACAAAATCTTCTATCGTCCACTTCAAGATTATGAATATATCTTCTCTAGGTTATATAATACGATTTGGATAGTGTCCCTAAAATTCAAATTAAGTCTTTTCACAAAGCTTTTTGATAAAAAGATTGTACTAAAGAGTTAAAGATAACCCAATTATGGCATATTAATTTCGATATGGGGTCAAGAAATCCTAAATTCGATATTATTTGGATAGGTGGCATTGTAAGAAACACTCAAGAACAACAATATAAACATGCATCTTATTTCATAATATATGAGATTATTAGCATTGGTTGACGGTTCTGAACATTCACTAAGGGCACTAGATTATTCGATAAACCTATTGAACGGAATTGGTATAAGTGAAAATAGACCTAAGAAAAGCGCTAAAAATAATCACGAATTAATAATTTTAAATGTGTTACCAACTATACATTCTTCACCTGGAATTTTAACTCCAATCAAACCATCTAAGGATGGTAAAAGTATTTCATTGGATCAGTATACTAACCAAGTTAATAGAATTATAGAATCAGAATGGGTTAAGAATCTTGAGGAGCTCAAAATAAAATACGAGAAATCCGGAGTACGCACAAGTACGAAGATTCTCAAAGGAAGTCATTCCAGTCGTTATGTTGCATACAGTATCATCAAATTTGTAAAGGACCAAAAGGTAGATCTTATTGTCCTAGGAAGTGTTGGCCTAGGAGGGGTCTTAAAAAATAAGGCACTTGGTAGCGTTACTAGAAATATTGCTGAAATTTCTACATGTCCAGTTCTAATTGTACCCTGACATAGAAATAATTCCTTTGGCTTTTAAGAATCACCCACATATTTTTACAAGATTTCTATATCTCTTTTTAAGTTCATCGCTGATTTGCTGAAAATTCTTTTATCCATTTCCTTTATTTCTGTAGCCATCTGGGGCTTAAATTCCATTTTCTCTAAAATATCTTTGTCAATATCAATACCTGGTGCGGTTTCTACCAAAACCAATTCGGTTCCATTTAACTTGAATACGGCTCTTTCTGTAACATACATAATCTCCTGTCCATATTTAGATGCTTGATACGAACTGAAGGAAATTTTATAAACATCTTTAACAAACTTTGCGATTGGTCCATCCTCGAGTATTTTGATTCCGTTCTCTTTTACATCTATAATATTATTTCCTCCCCTAAATGATCCTGCAAAGTAAATTTTAGATACTCCACCTGCAATAACTGGGAATCCACCTGTGCCAAATAATCTATTAGGTAGTATTGAGGGATTTACATTTCCGAATCTATCAATTTGTAAAAAGCCCAGAGATGCTGCATCGATGATTCCACCCTCAAAGTTAGAAAACATGTCTGGCATTGTGGAGAGTGCAAACGCCCCCATCGCTAATCCAAAGTCATTTCCTGACAATGCCACTCCTCCCCACGGTCCCGATTCAATAACTGTTATTATAATATTTATAATGTTTTCTTCGGCAGCAACTGATGAAATTAACGCAGGAATTCCAATTCCTAAATTCACTAATACAGGGGCCTGTTTCTGTGTAAAGAGTTCGAGGAACTCAAGAGTCACCCTCCTAGCAATCACCATTTCATATTCTTTTGATTTATCTAGAAGAATACCACGATCCAAATTATTATACATGGGAGAAACAATTTGACTAGATAATCTTGGGTCGTATGCAATTGATCCTGTTTGCCAGTGGTATTCCATTGGAGAAATTACAATGTGATCAACAAGTGGAAAAGGTACATCAACATGTCTTGGATTTATGGCCCCAGTCTTTGTTATCCAGCGCACTTGTGAGATTACTTTTCCCTGTTTTGGTCTTGCTTTGGTAGCCTGTGCAATACTAAGTACGGTTCCTCTGATTCCCTCCTCTTGTGTTGACAAATTACCCATTTCATCTGCAATAGAAGTTCTTATTAGTGCATAACTTGGTTTTGGCGCTCTATATAAAAGATAGTCCTCGCTGTCAATACTTAATAGTTCAATATTACATGTTTTTTTGTTTCTCCCCAATTCGTTGAGAGCAGCATCATCATTTCTTGGATCTAAAAATGTATTCAAGCCTATTTTAGTTAATAGACCCGGCCTTCCAGATGCTATTTCTCTAAACCAGTAAGCAGTGATTCCTATCGGCCAACCATAACACTCTATTCTGTTGTCTATAACCATTTTTTGTAACCATGGGGAAAACCCTAAAAATGGCATTAACATACCCACTAAAAATTCTTGATCGGCATCATGAAACAATATTTGAGCAACCTGATCTAAGGATCTCCCTGGGACTGCTGGTAGTGCATCAGAAATTATGAAAATATTCTTTGGGTGACCTGTTCTTTGATACGTTTTAAAAAGCTCGTTTATCAAGTATTCGGGAGTGGTTGCCATATTAAAACCAGATATAGCTACTACAGAATCATCACCAATACTATCGAGGATAGAAACGTCATCCACCTTACCTAACATATTATGAAATACTTATCACAGTATGTTCATAAGGATATTGATATTTGATAATGCTCCCCATCTGGATGGATATTCCTTTAAATTTTGAGTAGAAAGTTGATATTTCTAATCGGCTTCCTCCGTACTGAATTCTTGAATATTTAGATACCCCAATCTTCGGTATTCAGATCCTGATTCCCTTAAAGAACAATTCATAAATGTATATCTTAGTTATAAAAGCAATATCAAATTTTGAGCAGTTTCTCTTTCTATTGATATAGAATTTTCTAGAATTCCATTATCAAGAAAGTTCAACTAAACTCCCAACGATTTGAGACTCTTGTTGGAGAACATGTTCAGAACAATACATGTGGAACAATAAAAGACTAAAATTGGTCCATAGAGGGCCAAACGATCATTTGGTATTAATCTTTTAACGAAAGTGGATCCATCATTCACATATAAATAGTACTCATTAAAGATCAGCCTTGGAGGTAATATTCACCATTTTAATATTTGTACATTTAAACAAATATTGTTATTAAATCCGACTAAATTACGTATAACATGATATCTAGCATATTGGTGACTGATGATGGAACCGAATCTTCTGACAAAGCAATAGAGAAGGCATCAGAACTTGCAAAACAAATGAATGTCCTCCTAATCTTGCTACATGTCATTGATGATATTGGAATGCCCCGAACACTAGTTTTAGGAAATGACAAACCTGCAATTGAAGTAGCTAGAGTAACAATAGGGAAAGCCATAGAAAAAGGATGGAGACAAAGAGCTAAAACTATAATCGATAAATTGGAGAAGGAGGAGAAAATACCAAACGTTCGAAGTCATTGTGTATGGGGAGTTGCTTCAGAAGAAATCTTAAAGTTTGCAGAAAGAAACAAGATAGATATGATTGTCATGGGTCCTGGCAAACGCCTAAAAGGATTTTCAAAGATAGGGGCTCTGGGAAGCGTTACCAGGAAAGTATCTGAGTTGGCTAACTGCCCAGTCCTAATAGTTCACTAAAAAAAGATTGTTATTTACATTTGTAACTCGATTTCGTAATATGTTTAAACAGAAGAGTAATTAATTTTGCATATTTCAATTTTAAAAAATGAGTGTATGCCAGATAATTATTACTAACAAAAGAATCCTCAGTAAACGTGTTAATCGTAGAATAGAATGAATGAAAGGTGAAAAAGAAATGGTCCAAAAACTTGACTAACGGTTTTATCTATCTAAATTATAAAAACATCCACCTCTATTTTCTTTTTTTATTCCCTTAAATCGGAATCTGTTATTTATTTAAGAAATGAACCCTACAAAAATAAGTGGATTAACTAAAATGATTGTGTTAATTATGCACACGAAATGGATATTCTACATTGAATTTACTTTCAGAAAGAAAGGCAGATGGATCCCCCAACCCCATTTCTTATTTGGCCCAACCTTAATATATCTAGATTGAGGATTACCTGTATTCGCCGTATAACTGCTTTGATGATCAACTGCGTCCGCTATTCCTTATATACTAATACACGGGATTTGCAAGGATCAGTATTCTTTAAATCTTCTTTAGTTAGAGCACCCCCTGTTATTTATCAAATATTTATCTAATTTGTAGATTTAAGATTATTCATTCCACCTACACAAAAATACTTGATACCAAAATCAAAACCTACCTGAACATCACCTAGAAGACACTTGCATATCGGAGGTGGAAAATGAACTAGAAGTGGCTATTTTCGAAATTCCGATTTAATATAATCAATTTCTATTTCAGCAAATATTCTTCTTATATTATTAATTATCCGATGTTGGTTTTAAAACTAATCTGTATTTAAAGGACTCGAGGTTTATGACTTTTACTTAGAAGTAGAGATTTGGATTTGGTAAATTTTTATGCTTATAGGGTGTTCGGATGGATATTTGTTTACGAGGTTTTCTTAGAGTAAAACAAACTCTATAATCTATAATTAGGAAGTATCAACTTAGAATTTGTTAATTAGATTCATACCATCTCGAAAAAACAATTTGAGTTCAGTATTTATTAATACCTGATCTAATATTTCATATTCTCCATGTATTGTCAAAAATATTTAAACTGCAAAATGCTAAGCCAATATCCATTAAACAAATGAATGCCGAGGACAGTAAGTATGATTAGTCTCTGTATAATGTAAGTAGTCTACAAAATTTTAATATATATTTAACATCTATCATAAAATATGCGACATATTGCAATCAACGGGTTTGGCAGAATTGGACGAATTTTTTTGAGGACAGCATTGAAAGATAAGGAATTTTCAGCATTGGTCAACGTGGTTGCAATTAATGATCTGGGAGATATAAACACTCTTGCACATTTATTTAAATATGACAGTATTCACGGAAAATTTGACGGTCAAGTTACCGTCGACAATAAAGACAATACCTTAACGATAAATAACAATAAGATAAAAGTATTTTCCGAAAAGGATCCTGAACATTTGCCTTGGAAAACGTTGAATGTGGATCTGGTTTTAGAATCTAGTGGGAAATTTAATGATAGAGAAAAAGCAGTAAAACATCTTCATGCAGGAGCGAGTAAAGTTGTAATTTCAGCTCCCGCCAAAAACCCCGATATCACAATGATTCTTGGGATAAATGATGAAAAGTACAAACCTCTTGATCACCATATCATATCAATGGCATCATGCACAACTAACGCACTTGCTCCTGTTGCAAAGATATTAAATGATGAATTTGGAATAGAGAAAGGGTATATGACTACAGTTCATGCTTTTACCAATGATCAGAACTTACTTGATCTGTCACATAGAGATCTAAGGAGAGCTAGATCGGCCCCAGAATCTATAATTCCAACAACTACTGGAGCAGCCAGATCAATTGGAGAGGTCATTCCGGAACTAAAAGGAAAGTTAGATGGAATGGCTTTAAGAGTTCCTGTCAGTGATGGTTCAATTATCGATCTGGTGGTAACACTAAAAAAGGACGTTACCAATACAGAACTTAATAACGCCTTTAAACAATCGTCTGAGAAAAAATTCAAGAATATACTTTCTTACACTGAAGACCCTATTGTTTCATCGGATATTATTGGAGACCCACATTCCTCTATTGTTGATGGCCTTAGTACTATGGTATTAGGAAAAAAAGGTAACACTGTGAAAGTTTTGTCTTGGTATGATAATGAATATGGGTTCGCATTCAGAATGATGGAACTTATAAAATACATCTTAAAATCTATGGATTAAGTATCTTGCTAAGTTAATCCACAAAAGTTATAGCATGCACATAATTGAGCACTCGACAGCGAACAAACATATTTGAGATTTGTAGTAGACAAACATTATCGAATATTAGAAAGGACAAAATGTAAACTATGGATGTCAATTGTCAGTTTGAATAGGACAACCATTATGGATTCCAACTATTCAAAAAAGAATTGTCCAATTGTATCCTTTATTCCGATTGGGAATAGTTTTTCGTAATGTGATGTACACTATAGTTATGATCATTAACTATTTGAACCACAATAATTTTATATTCAGTTTCGAAACATGTGTTAAATTTTAATAATGCAATGTGAAAACATATGACAAATAAAATCTTGAAAATATTAGAGTATTGCCGTGGAAGTTAAATTGTTTTGGTTCTTGGGAAGAACCTTGTTTGGCAGTATTTATTTCACACTATACCTTTGAATTGACCGTGGATCACTAAAATTGATTTAGGAAGACCTACTTTATGCATCATTCGTTTTTACCCATATCAGCTATTGCTTTTATAATGTCTGTTTTGGTTATTATTCCTACTATTTCCTGTGATTTGTTGATTACAGGAATGCCACTTATACGATTCTCAATCATTATTTTGGCAGCTTCAAATAAGTTTGCCTCCTCATCAATAACTAGTGGATCAGCTGTCATCATGTCCTTGATCATTATAGGTTTTCTTACCTTTGCATCGTTCGTTTTTTTCTCATTTAATGCGTTTTTAAATCCTTTGGATTGAGTTTCAAAATTTAGGTACTTTCCCTTGGGTATGATGTCACGGCTAGTAATTATTCCTATGGGTTTATCTTCCTTTATCACAACTATTCGTGAAATTTTAAATTGACTCATCAGAGATGGTATTACGGATAAATCTTCTTCCGGACTCACACTGATTACATTCTTGGTCATGTATTCACGTACAATAAAGTTACCAAAACCTTGTGTAGCAATTAACGCTATCAAATCAGTCTTTGTAATTATTTTATTTGAGTGGTTTTTCTCATCTAAAATTAAGAGAGAGCTTATGTTTTTGTCCAACATTATTTGAACACATACACCTAGGGATGAATTCTTATTTACAGCATACAGATTCTTCTTATCTTGGAGAAATTCCTCTAATAATACCTCTTCTAAATTCCTTTTGTCATCCAAATGACTGGACAAAAATCTTCCGATATCTTTCTCAGTAATTATTCCGATTGGTTTTTTGTCCTCGGGAGACGTGATCACAATTCTTTTTATATAATATCTTTCCATTATGTTCCTCGCATCAAGAAAATTTTTGTTTGACTCTAAAGATACGAGAGGTTTAGCAACATGGAAAGCATTTAGTACAATCTTATTATTCCTGTTCTGAGACATAAATACAAATGACTGATATATGCTATTAAGACTTTATTATTAGACAATATTGGATGTAAATTTTTAGGTCAAAGGCATAAATGTATTCATTTGTTATAGAAGCCATTTAGAAATTTGAGGATATGAAATGGATGCTATTCAGATTAATGTCACCTCTACTAATGATACAAAACCATTTGATGAGAATGGCGGTCCACCCGCAGGACCCTTTACGGCAGTTAGACATATGTTTGACGATCAGCTCATAGAGTTTACCACATTTGCAAACCGAATGATAAAACAATCATGCTGTGTCAACTATATGGCAGCTTTTCTCCAAATGCAACTTTAATAGGAATAAAATATATGATTGATTTTAAAATGTATCAAACTTCACATTATCCTACAGAAAAGAGCCCGAACTGACATTATCATAAAGAGGAATTCTTACTATACCGACCAAAGCAAAAATTCCCACTATTAAATTACCAACAACAAATGGAATAGTTAGCTAAACTGCCAGAGTCTTGTGGAAAAATCATCTTAACTTGGAATTCTATATTACATTATCTGTATTTTCTCCTCAAAAAGAACAGGTCCAACATCATCTCCCGGTTAACCAGACGGTAAATAATGATATTGAAAAAACGTTGGGAGTGTTAGTCAACCGTTATAGTACTAATCTATTTTTTTATCCTTACGCCTCACCTCAACAAGTTGTCTGATTCTTCCAGATAGATAAACAAAGATGATAATACCAATGATACAAACAACTCCATCCAGCATTACTTGAGCCTCAAACTGAAGCAAAATTGTGACTGACAATACTATTCCTATTCCTGGCAGTAAAGGAAACCTTCTAATACTAAGTGGAGAGGAGAATTGTCTATCAATTTTGATTTTTTTATAGCGTAGCCGTATTAACGCCAAATTTATGATGATATATATTATAAGAACACAAAATACTGTTACTCCGGCAATTACTGGTAAGGCACCTTCAAATAACACGATAATCAAAATTGCGATAAACATGACCGTTAAAATAGATAGCCAAGGTGTCCTTCGTTTTGAGTGTATCTTAGATAAGATACTTGGCAAAGTGGATTTTACATCATTTGAAATTCCATAAATTAACCTAGATCCCGAAATTAACATCATCAATACAGTATTAGAAGTTGCAAAGAGAGCTATTATTGAAAGGATAAGAGTTCCTAAGGTTCCACTTGCTTTTTCAGCTGCCTTCGCTAATGGAGCTTTTGATAGGTATAAGTCATGCCAGCCTACCAAGGATATCGCTGAAATAGCTACTAGAATGTAAATTACACTAGTAACTACTATTGATATCATTAGAGCCTTTGGTATGGTTTTGTTTGGAGACTTTGTTTCATCAGCAATATTTACTATATTTTCAAATCCAAAAAAAGCAAAGAATATCAATCCCACTGCTGAAAATATTAGTCCAATTATTAGATTAGGGTGGAGGATTGATGATGAATAAATTGGAACCTCAAAATAATTTGTATTGTATACGTTTCCATATACAAACGCAGCAATAATGATAAATAAAAGACCAATTAATTCTATGAATGTAAAAAGTATATTGAGATTAATTGATTCAGAAATGCCATAAAAATTAATCATTGATAGCAATATAATCAAAATAATTGCGATGATAATTTCAGGTATATAAGGGATGAATATACTCATGTAGCCTGAGAATCCTACTGCAACCGATGCAGCTGAACATACAATGACAAAAATAACAATGCAGCCTACAGTTAACGATAAGAACTCATTTTCAAATGCTGCTCTTACAAACAGGTATTCTGCAGCACTTCTAGAAAAGAGGGATGAAAGTTCCGCATAACTTAATCCAATTACTAATGCAAGTAAACCTGCAATAATAAAAGAAATCCATACGGTATTGCCGGCTATTCCGGCTGCTTCACCAATTATTGAATATATCCCTGCTCCTAAGATCAGTCCAATCCCAAAAACAGTTGCCTGAAATAGGCTGATTGTTCTTTTTAATCCTGAAGAAGATCGATCAGTATTATTATCATCATCATCTGCTGCTAACATCTTAGGTCTTATATTTAACGAATTCTGCTTACCAATAAATGTAAATACTCAAGCAAGTTCCTACTATATACGAAACTAACAAAAGATGCTTCCTATTTATAATGTAGTTATGCCACACTTTGAGTGGATTTATTGATTACATTCCCAAAGATAAGGTCTATCCCAAATGTAGAAAAAGCAATAAAAACTGCGGAGTATACAACATAATTGAGAATTTAAACCACCAAATTAATCGCAACAAATGGAATAAGTAATTTGAAGATAAAGTTCTCATTTTTTGCCCATCAGACCAGTTCTTTATCTCAGTAATAGTCTGTCCAAACTTTTCGATTGAAATAATAAAGTTTGCCACTTTATCTAGCAATTTTTCTTTATAGCCTTCTTCTACATGAATATCTCTGAATACAGATATATTGAGCCTAGGAAAATTCTGGATTTATTTATATCATCTCTTTGTTTCTCGTCTTTCACATTCTATCCCTGATCTCGTAAAAGGTTGTCTCCTACAGCCATGGCAAATCCATCAGCAAGAAGATTTGCAAAACCTACAATTATCACGATTTAAGGAGACAAAGATGCTCCAATTACTCCTGCATTTATTGAAAATGTATTAACATCTCTCTAAGTCGCTCTATAACGAAATCTTCTATAATCTATTTCAAGGATATCATAGGTATTCTTAATTCATATATTAATTAACAGAGATTAATAGTGGTAATATTTAATCTATTTGTTCTCTTTTAAGATATTACTAACTAATCCGACTAATTCATGCATTCGAAAACAAAATCTAAAAAAAAGATAAATCTATGGATTTTGGCTCGATTGCAATGAGTTTGATTTCGCACCAATTAATAAAAAGAACAAGATTTAAACATTAGCAATTTAATCTATTTCAATGAAAATTTTAACACTTGTTGATGGATCCGAGCATTCTCTAAAAGCTTTGGAATTTTTGTATATCTCTTCTAGGACAGAACAGTGCAAATTCAATTCAATATAAGGATAGAGTGCAGTCTAATCATCGACTGATAATTTTGAATATATTACAACCTCTTAAATTATCAGAAGAAGTAGTGCAACATTTCAACTCCATTGATTCGGAAAGGAAAAATGTTTTACGTAAATACTTGAAAGATATAAATTCAGCCATGAAAGATAGCTGGATTAAGAAGCTTTCAGATCTTAAATTAAAATATGAAAAAACCGGAATTCAGGTAATTACGAAAATAATCGAAGGCACTCATTCAAGTCGCGTCATTGCGTATAATATTGTCAAATTCGCTGAAGATCAGAAGGTGGACATGATTACAATTGGATGTGTTGGAATAGGCGGTTTCCATGAGAAAAAATCACTAGGAAGCGTAACAAGGAATGTTTCAGAGATATCTACTCGACCTGTATTAATAGTTCCTTGATTATTCACAAATCTATAATCTAACAAGAGATGTTAATATGATTAGTAGTATTTACTAAAGTTCAAGGACAAAGTAAACTAAAGATCAAAAGAAATCTTTAAATCATTTTCGAGGTTTTTTGAGATTTTCAGAGTAGAATTTCTAATTCTTTAATATCCGCTAAATCGGTTAATTTTGATTAAATCATGATACATTATGTTTGATCCACTTAATATTTAATTTTTATAGAATTGGAATGAATATTTTACTGCTACCTTGTCAAACATCCACAAATGGTAGATACAATAATAATTAAATATTCCTTTGTCCATGACCTATCATTTACCGGACATAGATGAAATTAATACATTTAGGAGAAGACTGGTGTTGGATGAGTTGGTGAAACTGCGACTTTTAGAACGATTTTCGGATTACTAATAACGTACCATTAGTAAATAGCCATTAAAATCTAAATCTCGAAATTTGAACTATCACAAGATGATTTGTAAAATCCACTTTAACTTCAGTTTGTTTTAAAGTTTCAAGTATACTCTTTATCTTGACGGAAATATATTTACTAAACTGGAGACCTAGATCTAGCTGAATCTTGATAGTCACATGCTCTTTATTTTCTTTATCAATTCGGTAATTGAAGCCTGATATTCTAAGCCATGTTAACAAATAGTGTATATAAAAGGAAACAGACGGATCTCCGTCGAACATTGCGATAGTTTCCATAAAGTAATGTTGAGCATAGGTATTTGCAATCTCCCTTACTGTTTCATCAGGAAGTTGTTCCACAATATCTCTATAAAGAAACCTGTTGATGTAAATTAACCCTGCAATCTTGGAAGGTTTATGCCATTTGATATATGACTTCACTATCTGATTCAATAGTGTATTGACACTTTCCATGTTTTGTTCCGATTCATCACGTAATTCGTTAAGTATCGCCTTGTCAAATCGTAAGGTAATACTTTCGCTCACCTTCTTGTGATGGGTATTTTGATCATTTGTGATGATCTTAGTCATTTTCAGCATTCAAAATATGATTATACCAGTATAATAATGTTGTACAATGTATTACTTTGTACCTATTTATTGCAATTGATTCCTACTCTTTATGTATAATGGAAATCTTAACCCAAAATATGAAATTGGTGATTGTCAAACAAAAATCGATACAATTATGTATGACTCGACGTCTTAAAAGAAGAAAAAGGGAGAGGTAATTATTTAAACTTGCTCGGGTCTGAAATTAAAATCCAGATAGAAGCCAAGATCTGCGGTTGTTATACTAAACATAAAAATATTTCTTATCATTTTGCAGAATCGGATAATACCACGTATTTTGAAAAAACGGAGATAATACTCGCACAAATTCAGGCATGTGAAATACTATTAAAGGATACAAAGGACGATACAGTAGCATCAGTAATCCAAAGTGAAATTGTAGATCTCACCCTTGTTTTGGCAGGAACCATGAATAACAAGAACAGTAAACTTGCATACTGTACTTCATACAGGTGCAAAAATAAGGCAATTATTATATGCTCTGTCTGTTTTGATTTCTACTCATGCGGATACAAACACGCCTACCTGCACAATCATCCCATGGATGAATTCAAAGTTTTGGCATGATCATACTATTTGTGATTATCCTAAATTGAACTATAATCATAATAGCAAAATAGGTAAAAGGATAAAATAATGTGTAATTCGTTTATCAAAGCTGTATTTGTAGTTTGATACAGTATCTAGTAAACACGTGTAGGAATGGGAATTTTCTTATCAAGTTAGGAGGAAAATGGGAATGACCATCTTTGTATAAGCATGAACTCCGCAATAGGGATTAGGGAACCCACTAGGCCATATCTTTTACTCGCTTCGAAGGGGATTGCAAGACAATTATTTTTTCCTTCTAATTATTTATTCGATGGATTAAAGAAGAATTCATTATGGCATTCTCGACTAATGCGGCGGCTTGTTGAATAGTAATATTATTAGCTTGTGACCAGTATTGAGCAATTATCTTTAATCCTGTGTTTGCGCGATACCTTTCGGCTATCTCATGCAGGGATTTAACAGGATTGTACGACAACATTGATGAACTGAAAGCCTTAGTTAATGCAATGGCCTTATCATTTTTGTTCATATAATTCAGTGACTCTTCGAGTTCAAGGTATGGTTTTATCATTTGTCCAATAATTTTCATAATTTTAGAATCAATCTTATTAAATTCTTCAAGTATAATATTATCCAAATAGTCTTCATAATCAAGAGATTCACGAATTGGTTGGAAATTTTTGAATTTGGGAAATTTATTCTGGCGAGAATGTTTTGCTGCTTTTGAACTATTAGGCAAGCCACTCAAATTCGTCGAGTCGAATACAATTTTGCCTAAATCACTATGGACTGTTGTATTGTGTCGAAAAGCATTCCACTTTCTCCTAAATTTACGCTTACACATAGCACAGGTGTATGATTTAGATCCCATGATCAATATCCCCATATCAATTATTTTTGAGTTACTCAGAGTAACCCATGACGATTGTATGAATGATAAAAAGCAAGTCTTAATTAACAATCGGATGTTTGTAGGGCTTTGACCAGTAGAGTTCCATCAAATCAAGAATTATGTGGAGAGCTAAATTACCGAATTGGCCTTTTTTCCTTGGCTTCTAATAATCAGAAAGGTCGCATGTGATTATAGATATAATAGAAGCGAGTATTGTATTGCAAGTCTAATAGCAATTGTAGCTCGGTCGGTACACTTTTCGAATCTTAAAATAACTAAGATACTATTTTTGATTCAAACATTTATTTTTTTTAGGTGCAAACCAACATCAATGATGAAATTATGACGCAATACATAATTTATACAATAATGACTGTACTAATTATCTTGCAGCCCTCATGGCAAAAAATCTATAAATTAAAATACAAATATTCACATTTAACACATTGAATTTTTTTGGGCTTGTTATAGCCGAAAGGTTGTAGTATATTACATTTAGCTAACTCACAATCTTGACACAACACGCGACATCCGAACTTATCCTTGATCCGGTTATTTTTTTTCAAAGTGGTTATAGTAAGATATCTTTTATCATCATTCAAGGCTTCTTCCAAAAACCTTATACTATTTTCATCATATTTTGACACGACGATATCAGAATCTATCTGTGGAGGCTCTAGTCTCTTGCTCAATATTTAGATATGAGAGTACATATACTTAGATTTTCCTTATTAGTACAAAATCTGGCATTGTTATTGATTAATTACTATGATATCAATCCTTCACAAAAATATGGGAGGAAACAAAATCAAACGTCGAATCTACAAATAAAAAGGATTTTATAATATCTATAAATTACTCAAATTGAAGCTCCGGTGGTGTAGTAGCAATAAAAGCTGCACAATCCGGTCAAGCATTGCGGCCTTTCGAGTCGCAGATCCCGGGTTCAAATCCCGGCCGGAGCATCGGTGATTTTGAATTATAAGAAAAATACAGGTAATTCGGGTAACTTTAGTGAAAAATAGAAAAATCAGAAAGAATTTATGTAAATTTTAATGTGGATATACTGGAGAATGTTGACAAAGGGCCAGATGACAGTAATCAAAATTACTTACCAAATTCAGTAAGATTGTCATCATTGTCCTCAGTCACTACAGATAAAGTACAATTATGGGATGACTTTACGGGAAACCTAATCAATGAAGGCCAAAGAAAACATAGCGTTAGAAATAGGGTGGGAAAAGCTAAAAAATTCTGTCACATCCTGAAACAAAACTTGCACAGGACCTAATAAAACTTACTCATGGATCTAGAGTGCATACGATGAAGGCGCTACTTAGTGAAATCGGACAAATTGGATTGAAATCCATCATCGGTTTGACTAGAGTTGTTTTCATAATTTTCCAGTTCGGTTTTCCAATCTACTTCGGACATGTTCATTAGTTTCAAGAAATCATTAACTGATTGAGGACCAAAGCCAGCAAAATGGTTGTTAAATGATATTAATACATCATAGATGTTTGAATTTTTGTCTTGTGTGTCTCTTACCTGCTTGACATATTCAAGCATCTCTTTTCTTCTATCCTTTACAACCTTTCCAAAGTCTGTTTCTGAAATGCTTCTATCACCTATGAATCTGACATAAACTTGATCCGAAGTTACAATTGAAGGAGATTGTAGTTTATCCCTTACACTCCAAACTAAGGATATGTTATTTTCCCTTAAAAAAGAGTATACATTATCATTAAACCATGAGGAATGTCGCACTTCCAATGAATATTTATACCTCTTATCGAGGTGACGAATCATTTCTTGTAAAGGATTAAACCCTTTCTTCTCTGAAAGAAAAGGCGGAAGTTGTATTAGCAAAGTTAAAGTCTTATCAATCAAAGGTTCTAACGAATAAAATAATATTGAGAGAGGTTTAGCAACTTCTTCTAATTTCTTTTCATGGGTGACTACTTTGGGAAATTTAAATGAAAATTTGAAATCATCAGGGGTTTTGTCCTTCCATCCTCTAACCGTAGATCTTGAAGGTATGTGATAATATGTAGAATCAACTTCAACAAATTTAAAAAATTTTGAGTAATAGGATAAATAGTCTTTATTTCCCATTTTCTTTGGATAAAAATTACCTTTCCAGCCTTCGTAACTCCAACCAGAGCAGCCTATATTCAAAGTCAAGTTTCATGTAAATAGATCAAGAAGGTAGAAAAACTTTCAACCACAATCAACTAATATTAACAACATTATTAATTTTCTCAATAATCGAACTGATTTGGATTTCTTCTATGTATAACAATGAATTTAAAGAAAATAGTATACTAGGTGCATGTTACAATTCAAGTTCTTTGTCCTGTTATTGCCGGGTCATAAATTATGTATAATCAGTAAAACAGTAACAAGGAAATACATGCTGACCGTAATGTTAATTTTAGTCAATAGTATCGAGTGTCCATGCTTGGACCATTATCAACATATCGGTATCAATGACATAAGACCAATCCCCTATTTGATCAAAGTAAATATATAAGTTATGTTCTGGGCCTTGAGTAAAT
The DNA here is from genome assembly GCF_000802205.1 of Candidatus Nitrosocosmicus oleophilus. Lineage (NCBI taxonomy): Archaea > Thermoproteati > Nitrososphaerota > Nitrososphaeria > Nitrososphaerales > Nitrososphaeraceae > Candidatus Nitrosocosmicus > Candidatus Nitrosocosmicus oleophilus. The sequence continues at coordinate 2,672,568 of NZ_CP012850.1, forward strand.
TAGTCAATTATTTTGTTTTTCTTAGAAATTCAACTCAAATGGTGGATTTGACAAGCATGCATATTTGAATTAATAAAACCAGTCAAATATGTGATAATATTAACATACTTAGCATAAGAACTAGAATTGACTTTAAGATAATAGAAAGTAAGCCTAACAAGGACTTTATCATTTTACAAAAAATCGATAATTAATAGAATAGAATTGGTTTAGGTTAATTTGAATATTCGCCAAAGGAGCACTCAAGCCCGCCTCATAGTACCTCGGGACTTTGGTTGTTCAAACCCACATCTAGCACGGTTATTACAGAGATGAAAGTGCAAGATCTGGTACAAAATGAAATTATCCCTGTTATTGGTTCTAATAGTTATAACAGATTTGTTGGATCACTCATTTCATCATTATTTCCTAACTAATCGAACCTTACCAAAAACAATATGGAAGATGGTAATTCGAGTCGCAGATCCCGGGTTCAAATCCCCACTAGAGCATTAGTGATTTTTAAGATAGTCAAATATTAATTCATGTATTCTCAAAGATAAATTTGCAAATTTGATTACCGATATGAAAAATTCCTATTCAGCAATTTATACGATAAGAATTATGCAAAGGCACTAAACCAGAACAGGAATCAAATATTCTCGCTTATTCTAATACAATTTCAGAATGCAAATGCATTACATAATTAGTAAAAAAATTCAAATCTCTAGAAATAGAATATGATTATTACTTGATTGCGACATCACCAAAATTACACTAGTTGTAATCTAGGGATCCCCTTCTATATTTGCCTTAAATTGGCGGCTTCGAAAAAGCGATATGGATTAATTAAATCATTTCTTTCTCTAATCTCGTCTGTCTAGCTAAGGAAACCTTAAATTCGATTAGTTCTGGAGTTGTAAACATAGATAGCAAAACATGATTGTCCAATGGTTCCTTGTTGACCTGAATCTCTTTAGCAATCCTATTGTTTCTGCCAGAACCCACCCTTTTTATGATGGATAATTGAATCCCCAAGTGTGCAAAGTTGAAATTTCCGAAGGGTAGTTTTGAAGTAAGGTATTTACAGTCTTCTGCAAGTCTGATCCTCGATTCCCATTCAGATATCATATCAAAAGTTATTAAGTGTCTAAATATAATTTGGTTTGAAATATCTCTTCCATAATAATCTTAAATAGAATTTGTAAGTGACAAAGAGAATGTGGATAATTTCTAAATTGTAGCCCCAATGCCTCTTTACCGACCTTTGAAAAGGCAGAAAAATTGTATAGTCATGATTTAAAATGTTTCAAATATATTTTTTGATGCGTTTGGTTTACAGGTAACGGCGATTTTTCAAGGATGTATTTAATAAGAATGAGATCATGAGTGCATCTATACTCCACGATAAGCATTCTGATTAAAAGAAATTTGTTAACAGAGCATCTGATGAATATAATATCAAGGGCCAACATTGTAAAGATCTATACAAAGTTGTTCATTTATACCGCAACATCTAGACGGCGATAATCGTATGATCAATTTTAACACGGGGTTTTTTGCTTTTCACAAGATAGTCTAAACCGATCAACAAAACTGTTTAACCACTAGTCTCTCTGGATACAAATTTGACAAGTCTACTATCTCGGGTATTATCTCCTCCCAATCATGATAACTTTAGAAATCTATGGTGATTCAAGCTACCGAGTAGTAACTCATGTGATGAATGTTCTTAGACAAATATTTAATTACATATTTGTCCCTTGGTAAGTAGGTATGAATACTATTATTCATATATATTAAGACCAGTGTTCTCACTGGAAGACAGGTCACCAGAATTACAAGAATTTATGATAGTAGCATTTGGTGGTACATAACAATATGAACCCTGCATAGAGCTTTGTGAACTAGTTATCGATCGATCTTCACCGGTATCACTGCCACTAACATCGAATTCCACGTAGGCATAGGTTAAATTAGCCGGGATAATTGAAAATGAAATCACCAGAAATGTAGCCAAAAATAATAAGCAAATCGGGTTCTTAGATTGAATAATACTCATTAAATATATTATTTCTATGTGCTATATCGCGATTATGTTACATTAAACTGAATTTGTTTTACAATAATTTGTTACTGAGTTAGGGCTGATAATCTCCGTATGTATCTATCTAGAAATCCGGGCTCTACAGCACTATCACATACCAAGCAGATGTCACTATGTCTTGTCGTCATGTCCCTTCTGTCGCAATTATGAAAAAATAATGAATCCTCATACGTTGGTAATATTATTTCATTAACTCCTCAGGCATAAAAAATTCAATCATCTGGGAATAAGAATAGCAAACAATCTTTGAGATATTGTCTCATTTTCTCTCGTTTTTAAAGTAGTCCTACACTCAGCAAAATTTAAGATTTAGTATGGTTACAGTAAAATTTATTGCTTCATTCAACTTATTGTCCATAATTTTCTTTCCTCTGGACAAAAGTGAAAATGAAAATGAAATAATATTGTATTTATTCAGAAGCTGTTCCATTATCTGCCGTGGTGGAGTTAATATATGAGTAACTACTCAAAACTGTAAAAGAACTCGACTGATATATAGGAGCACTATAAATAGGCTGACCGTAGGTATCAGTTTGTATAGAATAGTTATCTAGTGATGTCAATAACAATAGTATAAGTATCAAGGTAGGAATCATAGTCAAAGAACAAAAGGTCTTTAATTTCATATTATGGATGACACTTGATCCTTTAAAAATTTATTGTGGGGAATTAGACCCTCGAGTCAAACTCAAAAAGGGCTATTAAACCATTAAAGATCAATAGGCAGAATATCGACAGGCAACATAACAATCATAATCTTCAGAAATTATTAAAATCGAGGCCGTCCTAGCCATATTTCTTCCTTTTTGTTACTTCTAAATTAATACCAATATCAAAAGCCAGTAAATGCTTTTCAATCATTTTCGTTTTCATAATAAATTAGTTAATAGTTTAGGGATTAGGATTTTCCATATTCTTCGAACGAAACCAGTTCGTGCATTGTCAACCTATTCTTCTTCTTTGTCTTTCCATCAATTTTCTTTCTTGGATATCCAAATCCCACTACGATCACTGGTTTATAATCAATTGGAATAGAGAAATCTTTCCTAACACGATCCTCTTCTATTCCCGTAAATAGAGCAGAACCGACACCATAGTTCCATGCAGCAAGCTGCATATTCTGTACCACTTTGCCAGCATCTATTAGGTGAAAACGAAAATACGGATTAGTCAAAACAATTATTGCGAAATTAGCCCCAGAAATCCATTTTCCGCTAGTGCTATCATTGGATAATTTCATCAGATTATCTTTATTCTGTATTACTATGAATCTCCAAGGTTGAGTATTTAAAGAACTACCAGTCAGCCTCGCTGCTTCCAAAATTTTTAACCTTATCTCTGAAGATACGCTATTTTGATCACTAAATTCTCTAACCTCGAGTTTGGTTACTATACAGTCATAAGCATCCATGTTATACCATTTATGACTGATTATATTAATCATTTCAGATAATTCTATAAATCAAAATTTATGAAATATTTACATTCTATTAATGTGAGGATGAATCAAAGTTTTTCAAAAAATATTAATGAAAATTAAATAATTTTGGCCACATTTTATTTGAACTTAGGATCAAGTTCTAATTGTCTAGGAAATTGAAAATTAGCTTTCTTGAATATGACTGCTTTTATCGACTTTAAGCAGATTTTCGCTATTTATCAGCAAACAATCATGTTTTCCTTAGAGAACACGAAAACTAAATCTGGTTATGACATTTACATACGACTAAAAATATTAGATACACTTCCTAGCAGGTCAAAATATTCATTAATTTTGTCCTTTTCATCAGAGGACTATTCCTTTAGAATATTAGTTGAGGAATGAAATAAACCAATCACAAAAATCAACTTGAAATATTCTCCCTGGCTTCACTGGGGGCAAGGAAAAAAAGAAGCCCAAAGTGTATTCACATAATATCAAATGATCAAACAATTGATTTGGTTTTATGGGTCCTGTTTATAATGAGGATTTACCCATTCAATAAAGCTGGCATAGTTTAAGGAGCGGGCATCCTCAAGATAATCGGGAAGAATCTTGATAAAATCAAATCCATTAATAAGATCGAAACTTAACACGAGGTCGTGCAATTTACAGTCTAGCACATTATGAGCATATTCTAATGGTGATAATTTCTCAGAGTGTTCACAGTAGTTATATAGTCTGCCACCTCCGATCATTCTTTTCAAATTCAGGCCCATTGCAATATCCTTTCTCCCTTGATACAACTTGTGACCTATTCCTCTATGTCTAACTCGAGGATGTGTGGATATATCTGCTCCATAAAGAGTATCACCAGCCGGAAAATGGGTTGTAAGCATTCCATTCCCCGTAATACTCTCCCAAGTATGGTCTGCATAAGTAGGATTTAACTGAACAATTAGACTTGTAGCTGATCCTACAATCTTTTTATCAAGCTCAGCAACAAGTTGACCCCCTGGGAATATTTCAAGGTGGCTCTTTAGTTCGTGAGGATGCCAAATATTACCAATTTTTGCTAAATCAGCAAAAGATTCTTCCTGCAACTTTACAATTTCTGGAATATCAGCTACAGTAGTTGGCCTAATAAGCACTGAATCCGAATCAATTACATAAAATGAACTCATTAATTCACTAAGGATTACCCTAATGATTTAAATTTTTTTTCTATGTTTAAATTGGATATAAGATAATTGCAGAACCATCTGCAAATTCTGCACCTATCTACAAGAAACAAACTATTAGATTGTTACACTCAGAGAGCAGGTATGTTAAAAATATTGAGATAAAGTGCATAGGTATCAAATTTCGGCGTTACTACAAAAGTAAATTCAATTTCAAACTCTTACGCCAAGTGAAGAGTCGATGAAAATAAAACCTTCCTATCATATTGGGATTACTACTATGCTAATTCAATACAGCGTTAATCATAGCAGTGGCTTAACAAACAACATAAAAACACAATGTCATGTTTCCCATTCTTCCATCTTCTAATCTGATAACTTCAAATATGCTGGAACAATTTTAGGAGTGACAAGAAAATTAGATCGTTTGTGTTAATCAATCTCTAAGAGGATCTATTAGTAGCATTGGAAAATACTTGTCGCAGATAGTATGACGATGTATTATTATTTATTTGGGCTTTTTTAAGAAATGAAACCACTCATATAAGAAATTAAGTCCTCAAAAGCAGAATGTAATATATACTACTATCGAAATTATTCGTCTTCTATGACATCTAGCCCTTTGTATTGATTGTGTAATAATATCGACTATCGGATTGTAACATTGGCTTAAAAAATAAAAGACATTTCATTAAAAGATTCAAGCTGCTAATTATTATTAACCAAAGTAAACAGCTTTTCTCCTAGATGTTGTATCCTTTAATTTGAAAAGAAGTATTTGATATCACATAGACGTTAAGTGTTAAAAAAACACAGTAGTATATGTTTTTTGAACTATTTATCTAAAGCGAATATTTCAAAATTAATGAAAGAAGCACTACAAATTCTTTTAAGATCCTACGAATAACGTAATTATATTGAAAACAAGCATTAATAAGTTCAGAGCAAATTACTTATGTAGGCTAGGAATTATTATTGAATGAAAGAGACTTTCAGTTAAATCCATTTGTTGAAAGGTTTAATGAATATATTAATAAGATTAATGAGTCCTTATCAAGAGAGATAGAGTCATATTCTTGGTCAGAATTTTATCTTCCGCTTAAGTATGCTTGTCATGGTGGTAAACGAATAAGACCACTGATCTTGACTCTAGCAGCCGAAACTATTAACAATGACAATATAAGCTCCCTAAACTCAAAGTCGAGGGAAAACATTTTTGCCGTTTCTTCGGCAATTGAATTACTTCATACAGAATCAGTTATACATGATGACATAATTGATTCAGATAACATTCGGAGAGGCTTACCTTCGTTCCATGTAAAATATGGATATAACGCAAGTATTCTCACAGCAGATTTCATTTTGGGCATCATATTAAATATTAGTGCTAAAACCAATAATAATCGCGTTACCCATGAGTTATCTACAGCATCAATTAAAATGAGCGAAGGTGAGATGCTTGAGTTACGACTCGTAAAGAACCATAAAATATCTCAAGAGGAATACATCACCGTTATCGAAAATAAAACTGCATCATTGTTTGAGGCTTCTGCTAAAATCGGTGCAATTTTGGCAAATGGGAACGAAGATCAAATCAATGCTCTTGCTAATTTCGGACGCCTTCTGGGTATTGCTTACCAGATCCATGATGATTTGGTTGATTATAACAATGAAGAAAGATTGTTTAATATACTTGTCAAACAAAATGACGAGGATAACATATTTATCGAAATAATGGAGAATACATATCTCAATTACTCCCGCCTCGCCAAAAAAGAACTCGATGGTATAGAATGTAATCATCACTCTAAAAAGATACTTCAGGATCTGACAAATCTTAGTTCATTCTCTTAGGAAGCCTGCTACAGCTTATGACTCTAATATTAGTAACCCGTTATCGAAAACTATTCAAATAACTGGCAATATAAAGAGTTAAATGATTACAGTAAACATTAGACATACAATTTGTTACTAATTAATAAAGACGTTAGAAACCAAACCTAACATAATTCTCTTGAACTCCAGGAGACATTCTCAATGCCGTGCAGTAAATATCTAAAAATTCTTTGACCTCGTTCTAAAGTAGAATGTCTTTAGAATTATACGAGATTAACTAGATTTTGATGTCGACTAGAAAATAGAAATTCACCCCTCTAAAAAAGGTCACCTATTTCAAAACTTTTCTTGCAAAACCTAGGTACGTCGTATGCCCGATCATTCTCATTGATGGACGCGTTTTCCCTTCTCTGGCCTCTATTTTACGGATGAATGTTTCTACACAATCGGAATCGATAAAACCACCATGAAAGAAATGAGTTGCCAAGTTTTCCAATTGATTCATTGTAGGACATATACAAACTACCGAAGCTCCGCTCTTCATAGACGGATAAATAATGTCCAAATAATTCCAGGGATCACCAAGGTCGATAACGACCAAATCAACATCTCGGATTTGACCAATTTTCTCAGGGTCATATATCCCCTGAGTTACGTATGGATCCATGCTAGATTTTTCTAGATTCTTCTTTGCTATGGACATAAAATCCTCATTAACATCAAACGTATAAACGTGACCCTCCGGCATGACAATACTTGCAAGAAAGGTAGAAAGGGCAGCACTTCCCGTGCCTATTTCTAAGACTTTAGAACCATTTCTCAGTCCCGTTCTTGCCGCAATATATCCATAGTCCTTTGGGTATACTATTTGGGTGGTTCTCTGAGATTTCATTACGAAATCATATGTGTTTGGAGGCAAAAGGAAAATTTTTTTATCTTTATTCGTCAGAATATGTGAACCATATTCTAAACCAATCGTTGAACCCGCATCGATAATCCCCAGATGAGTATGCAATTTCTTTTCATTTTCAATCCGTATGAGCCATTTCTTATCACTGTTAAAAAAAAATAAGACTAAAGAGCCTTCTGATATTATCAAGGATTTCTTTTATTTATTTAGGGCTAAATATATATTATTTTAAGATTCCACCAAAGGTTAATCTAATCATTTCTTGCAAATAAAACTAATGAAACGTGAGTTTGTATTTCGCATCTCAAGTAATTTCTTAGGAACCAAATCTTGCCTTTTCCTTTCTGTTTTGGTGATATGTAATATGTCGTTTGCTCTAGCAACTAATGAATCATTGTTTGCCTTAGAAGCAGTACAAACCCAATTGACTGAAGATCAAAACAAATTCCATCACATAATTGGCATAGCTCAAAATAATATGAATATGACGTTGGATAACATTTTTGTGCATGTGATTATCTCGGATAACAATGATACCATATTAGGTAATTATAGCAATCAAGTTGCGGTGCATCCGTTAGGTCCATCGGAAGAAACTCCGTTTGATGTTCTCATATATGATAAGAATCACAACAATCAGGTAAAAAATTATACAGTTGACTTTACTTACAATGGGACAAAAATCACCAAAAAAGCTCTTGAAATACACTCTACGAGTTCCAAATTAGATGCAACTGGATTTTACTATATAAGTGGCAGAATTACCAACAATATGAATAATATTTCCACAAGTACAACCGTAATTGCAGCCTTGTATGATAAAAATAATGATCTAATTGGTATATGGAAAGCCCAGTCAGAACCATACAATATACCCCCATTGTCGACAGCTTCCTTTACAATTCCAGTAACAGATCGCTCACAGGGATTCAATATCTACAATTACACATTGTATTCAAATAATTCGTGAATTTGTTTTTTGAAACGAAACGCGACAACGTAATACGGGAATAGTAAAAAAACAGTTTATTCTGCTCGAGGATTCTTTAATGAGAGCACATATTTCTCTATCTCATTAAATCTTAGAATCGCATTTTCACTTTGCATCACCGGAGCAAATGTCTCGTCATTTTTGATTTTTTGCAAAACTTGAATAACCTCATCTATTGTGACTCCATGTTTAAGATCATAATCTACCTGCTTACAGCAATTTGCTATAGTTCCATACCTTTTGTGCTGGCGTTTTTCCCATATACTAGCAGTCTCTGACAATCCTGTAATAAATTTTTTAATAGTTTTTTCAACATGTTCCAAATGCCATTGCTTCATGGGAAAACTATTTTGGGTCAAAAAAATATCATTATATAGTACATCATACATACATATAAGTGAAACTTGCATTTTTCAGGTTTTGGATATTAACCAATTAAGACCCATGATTGAAGATATAAATTTTAATAAAAGCAGGTGTTTTCCACTTTATCCCCACCCCATCTTAATGATAGAGACCTCAGGTTACAAGAATTTTCTAGTAATTTCAGATATTCATATTGGTCTGGAAGACAAAATAAGAAGAAATGGTATACTAATTGATCCAAGACAAAATATAGATGAATCCATAAAGCTATTGACCAACATTCATTGGGAAACTGGTGTCAATGAATTAATCATCCTTGGCGATTTAAAATCATCCATAAGAATCATAACTAGAACCGAATGGGATAACGTTCCTTATTTTTTGGAATCATTAAACAAATTATTCAATGTCTATCTCATTCCAGGCAACCATGATGGCAACATTAAGCAATTATTACCAGAAAATGTCAATCTAATGCGTTCAAAGGGTATTGAATTTGACAACATTCTTTTAACACATGGTCACACTCTCCCTCGAATTGGAATGAATGTAGAAAAGATTATCGTAGGGCATTTGCATCCGATAATTCAAAAAGAAGGAAGTATATTGCAGGGTAACAAAATTTGGGTAAAAATCAATTTAACCAAAAAAGATTTGTTGGAAAAAAACCAGAAACAAAATACTAGAAAGCTAGAAATCATTATCATGCCACATTTCAACAACATTCTAGACTACTATGGTAAGAGAAATAGGAACACATCTGGGACAAGCGGAAAATCTAAATTACCTTTGCTTGATAACATGATAAATAGGTTAAACTGGTCTGTAGAAAAAGCTTTTTTATTTACCATGGATGGATCGATCATTGGTTCGGAAGTGGATTTAGCAGAGCTACTTTACTAGCAATATTAATTAGAAAACACACCTTATTAGTAACTATCCATTGGTCTTACTGTCGGCTCATTGTGCTTAGTCCACTCCAGAGTTTTCACGAATGAAACTGTACTTTCCACAGTGGTGAGAACCGGTACTCCCATTTCTACTGCTTTGCGTCGTATTTGATATTCATCATAAAGCATTCCAACATATTTTTCAATTGTGGATGTAGAAGGTATATTTACAATAAAATTTATTTTCCTTTCTGTAAGTAGCGATAGTATGTTAGGATTTCTTTCGGGCTCGCTAATTTTATAGACTAATTCCACATTTTCGAGTCCAGATTTCTTAAAGTATTCTGCAGTATGTTCAGTTGCCAATATTTTGAAACCTAGTGCAGATATTAGGGAAACGATTGGAAGTAGTTTTTCCTTATTTCTGGTTCCTCCTATTGTAATTAATGCCGCTCCTGCAGTGGGTAACGAGTATCCTGCAGCCAAATATGATTTGGATAGTGCATCATAGAAAGAATTCCCAAAACAAGCAACTTCACCCGTTGACTGCATCTCAACTCCCAATACAATATCAGCTCCCTCCAATTGCATAAAAGAAAATTGCGGTACCTTGATTCCAAAGCCAGATTTCTTGAGCCAATGCTCATTATCGATTGTTTGAAAATCAAAACCGAGAATGGATCTTGCAGCCAATTCAATTAGATTCAAGTCATAGAACTTTGATACAAAAGGCATTGAACGAGATGCCCTGACATTAGCTTCAATCACATAAACTTCATTATCCTTTACCAGATACTGGATGTTTAGTGGACCTTTTACGTTCAATGCTTTACCTATCTTAACTGTGTTTTCAATTATGGTTTCCATAGTTTCCCGATTGAGTCGCCACGGTGGAATGCACATCATAGCATCTCCGGAGTGGATTCCTGCGTTATCAATGTGCTCAATAATGGAACCAATTACAATTTCATTTGTGCCCCCAATTGCATCAACTTCGACTTCAGATGCTTCTTCCAAAAATTTACTTATTACTATTGGATAATCAGGACTTACACTAGAAGCTTCCAAAATGAACTGCTCGAGTTGAGTTTCACTCCAAATAACCTTCATGGCCGCACCACTTAAAACATATGATGGTCTTACTAAAACAGGATAGCCTTCTATATTCGCAAACCTTTTAGATTCTGCCAAATTGGTAAACATTTTCCAAGGTGGCTGTTTTATTCCTAACACATCCAGTAAATGACTAAATTTAGAACGATCCTCTGCATTATCTACGTCTTTGCTGGACGTCCCTAGGATTTGGACATCATGTTTGCTCAGTTTAGAAACTAAATTGTTTGCACTTTGTCCGCCAACGCAAGCTACTAAACCTTTAGGATTCTCTTTTTCATAAATATCCAAAACCCTTTCCAAAGTCAACTCTTCAAAGTATAATCTATCTGGAACGTCATAATCTGTGGAAACCGTTTCCGGATTGCAATTTATGATAGATATATTATTTACCCCATTCTTTCTTAGGCCAAATACCATGTTAACAGTTGCCCAGTCAAATTCAACGCTACTTCCAATCCTGTATGGGCCAGCTCCAAGGACAATTATGGATCTGTCTTTTTTAACATCACCAAATGACAAGTCATCTGACTTGCCGTTGTATGTAACGTATAAATAATTTGTTTTTGCGGGCCATTCAGCGGCCAATGTATCAATTTGCTTTACCACCGGAGTTATCCCGAATTTTTTTCTAACCTCCCTAACTTGATCTTCTTGTAGATTCATACATCGGCCAACTTGTTTATCAGAAAATCCAAGTTTTTTAGATTCTTCAATTAGATGCAAGTCAAATTTTGAATTTTTCAATTCATTCTCTTTGTCAATAACATTCTTAATTTTAATCAGAAACCAAGGATCAATAGATGAGAGTTTGTTTATTCTATCAATACTGAATCCAACCTTTATTGCTTTTACAACGTTGAAAATTATTTCATCGTCTGGATGAATTAATGAGTATTCTATTTTTTCTATAATGGAAGTATCATGATTAGCTTTCGAGTTTTCAATTTGTCGATTTATGGAATTATATTCATTTTCATCCCCCTCATTTGCCACTAACCCGTCCTTGCCGATTTCGCACATCCTAATGGCTTTCTGTATAACTTCTTCGAAATTTTTCCCAATAGCCATTACTTCACCAACAGACTTCATAGCACTTCCCAATTTTCTTTTTACTAACTCAAATTTCCTGAAATCCCAGCGGGGCATTTTAACTACCATATAGTCCAACGCAGGTTCGAAACATGCTGAAGTCACTTTTGTGATCGTGTTTACAAGCTCAGGTAACGTATATCCTAAACCTATTTTTGCTGCCATATATGCCAAGGGATAACCTGTGGCTTTGCTAGCTAGGGCCGAGGATCGTGATAGTCGTGCGTTAATTTCAATAGCGCAATATTCATCAGATAATGGATTCAATCCAAATTGGATATTACATTCGCCATTGATTTTACAATACGTTGTAGCTCTTAGTGCGGCATCTCGCAGCATATGATATTCGTGATTATTCAGTGTTTGTGATGGGGCAACAACAATATTATCCCCAGTGTGAACTTTCATCCCCAAGACATTTTCCATATTGCATATAATCACGTTGTTTCCGACAGAATCCCTCATTACTTCATATTCGATCTGCTTCCATTCACCAACATATCTTTCAATCAGAACCTGATGAACCATACTCAATGACAAACCTCGTTGAACTATTTCCTGCAAATCATATTCATTGTATGCTACACCACCTCCGCGTCCACCTAGAGTATATGCAACCCTTATTATCACAGGGAAACCAATTTCCTTTGAGACTCTCAGGGCTTCCTCATATGAATAGGCAGTAGCACTTTCTAGAACGGGAACGTTGCTTTTCACCATTGCATCTTTAAATTCCTGTCTATCTTCTGTTAACTTTATACCCTCAACAGACGTATTTAGAACGCTTATACCATATTTCTTAAGAACTTCATTTTCATATAGGTCTACTCCGCAGTTTAATGCAGTTTGTCCACCATAACTTAGCATAATAGAATCAGGTCTTTCTATTTCAATAACCCGCTCAACATAGTTCCTATTTATTGGCAACAAATAGACTTTGTCTGCAAATTTACTATCTGTTTGAATGGTTGCAATGTTTGGATTAATAAGGACACTAGATGTGCCTTCTTCTTTCAAGGCCTTTAAGCATTGAGAACCAGAGTAGTCGAAATGGCGGCCAGATATTTGATCTAGCTTTCGCCTGCTTCTCCGATTTTTATTGCTCCGCTACCTAGTACCAGGACCTTATTTATATTCGGGTTTCGAGGCATTAATTTTCATCACAAGTGACATTTTGACTAAAACTATGAACATTAAGAATTAAATTTATATCTTTTCTATGGTGTCACGATTTTATGTGCCTTTACTAGATCTTTAAACTTATCAAAGACATACAAACAGTCGTCAGGACCAGGTGAGGCTTCGGGATGAAACTGTACTGCTATAATTGGCTTTTCCAAGTGTTTTAAGCCTTCAACTGTCTGATCATCAATATTCTTGAACCATATCTCAAAATCAGTCTTGTCTAGGCTCTCTGACTCGATTCCATATCCATGGTTCTGACTTGTTATTAGCGTATGCTCAGAAAATAGGTCCCGACAGCTTTTATTTTGACCTCTATGTCCAAATTTTAGCTTATGTGTTTTCGCACCCCCTGCCAAAGCGAGAATTTGATTGCCTAAACAAATGCCTAAAGTAGGAATGGATCTTTCGATTAGCTTAGAAGCAGTCTCTATAGTTTCTTTACAAACTATCGGATCCCCAGGACCGTTGCTCAAAACCACACCGGCCGGGTTATGAGCCATTACCTGATCTATTGAGGAGTCCCAAGGCAGCCTCACTACCTGGAATCCAAGTCTTAAAAGGTTTCTTATAATGCTATATTTAGTACCGGTATCAATTAGAACAATTTTTGGAGATAACTCTTTTCCGTAATAGGTAGGCTTACTAATTGAAACCTCGGGCATAAAATTATAAGAATCATAATCAAAACTTTCATCGTCCTGGTTTTCAGACTTATCCATTACAATCCTAGCATTCATGACACCATTAGATCTAATCTTTTTTGTCAATTCTCTGGTATCAACATCACAAACTCCTGGAATTTTCTCTTCAAATAGCCATTGATCTAGAGTCTTCTCACAACACCAGTGACTTGAGACATTTGATAAATTATTAACTATCAAACCTCTTGTTTGAATTCTCTCAGATTCAAAAAATTTAGGCAAGCCAAAATCGTCTAATTCCTGCTGAGATGGAACTCCGTAATTACCAATAGAAGGATAGGTAAAACATAATATTTGACCCCTATATGATGGATCGGTAAGTGTCTCTGTATACCCGACCATACCAGTATTGAATACTATTTCTCCTGACACACTTGTTGGAAAGCCAAATCCTTTGCCTTCAAAAATAGAACCATCATCTAGAATTAGTTTTGCCTTATAATCTATTACTCTGTTTAATAAAGTCGGAATTTTTTTGTCCCTCTCAAACCAAAAATTAAAATCATTTATAAATTTTTGTAAATGATTCTTTAGCAGCTAATCCCCTTGCTATAGTTATATTCTCTATCTCTCCATTTTATCTTTGCATGTTTATCTGAGATCAATATAGACCAAACAAATGAAAGGGATACTACAAAACAACCGACTGGAGTGCCTAAAAAGTAAACCGCATTATGCGTATTGGCTTTTTTTAATTGATAAAAATTTGTCCAATAAATACTCATTATGTTTAGGATTGTAAACGACGCCAAAATACTATAGGACAGATCTTGTTCTGCAAGATGGACATAGTAGGCAACCAAACAATATATGAGAACCAGGAATGGAAAAGACATTAAGAAAAATATCCCAATGGTCATGAGGATTGAGTTCAACCGATCCGTAAAGTATAAAGGAATAATTAATCTTTTCAAAGAATTCCAAAGGGTGTTAAAATCTCGTGCCCAGTAGGCTTCCAATAAGTCTTCACCGCGGAACATTTTTAATTTATATCCTTCTTCCTTCAATTTTTTACCCAAAGCTCCATCCTCAACTATTTCTGATTTGACAATAGCATGAGTCCCAACACTTTCGTAGCATTCTCGGGTAATCACGAAAAAACTCCCAAACAGATATCCAATACTGACATTAGGATCATTAACTCTCATAGGAGAGTATCTAGAAAACATAAAAACTGATAACACAGGTAATACCATTTTTACAATAAAATTTGGGTATTTTAAGTTTGGAACTGCAGTAATAACATCCAACTTTTCCTTGATCAGTGTTCCCAATGAATCCCGAACACTTCTATTTGAATGAATCGTATCAGCGTCGGTAAACATCAGATATTTTCCTTTTGAGTTTTGATATCCGATGTAACAGGGCCAGTTTTTACCGACCCAACCTGACGGCTTTTCACCTGCTTTGAATATTCTAACTCTAGGGTCATTTCTAAAATTCTCCATCAAGTCGAACGTAGAATCGGTTGAATTATCATCCACAAGTAACAACTCATAATTCTTTATGTTTTGATCGAGAAGACTTTGAATGCATTTTTGGATATATTTTTCTTCGTTTCTAGCTGGAACAATCACACTGATCAATTCTCCCTCTAAGGCTAAGTTATCGTTAGAATAAATTTTTGGAGATAATTCAAATGACCTCCTTAATACAAAAAAAAGATAAACCCATATTCCAAACGAGCCAATTATGATTACGGCCAAGAATATGTTAATAATTACGGAGATTTCCACCAATGATTCAACTTTCATTTTGACATATAAATATAACACAATACTATCAGGAAATTAGTAAACATTTTTAAGTAAAACTTTTTATAAGCTTAGATAATGCTTAGAAAAATTAAGATTGATAAACATACCTTTAGTTTATTATTCCTTGTAATTTCCACATTCTTACTTTCTCAAAGTTACAGTGTAGCAATTTCATTCGCCCAAACAGAATCAGTATTAGTTTGCGATTTTGTGCAGTATTGTTCCAATCCTGTTGAATTGAGTACGAGTAACAATGATTCTTCAACTGCTGCCACAGTTACGCCTGAGACTGAAGCTCAAACAACAGCAGAGTCTGAAGCTCAAACAACAGCAGAGTCTGAAGCTCAAACAACAGCAGAGTCTGAAGCTCAAACAGCTCCCGATTCAACAGAACTTTTGCCAGATGTTACCTCAAATATTTCTTTGATAATGACCCCAGATTTACCAGGTAACTTGGCAGAGGAAGTTTCTCAAGACTCCCTTAATCAAGATTTGTTAGCTGCTAATGACACTCAACAGATATCATCAAATGCGACATTGGATAGTCAGTTGGTAGTCCCTGAAAATGCGACCGTAATTACACCGGACGCTCAAATCCCACTTGAAAGCACCACTGAAAACATTTCAATGACTATTCAAGACGATAATGGCACTATCACTGCTGACAGTGGTTCATCTAATCAAAGTGAGATTGCAACTACAATTCCTCCCGATAATGCAACTATGTCTATTGACGACAGCAATATGTCTCAAGTTGCCCCAGTTAATGAGACCATTGATACAACAGCAGGAAATGAGACCATTGATACAACAGCAGGAAATGAGACCATTGATACAACAGCAGGAAATGAGACCATTGATACAACAGCAGGAAATGAGACCATTGATACAACAGCAGGAAATGAGACCATTGATACAACAGCAGGAAATGAGACCATTGATACAACAGCAGGAAATGAGACCATTGATACAACAGCAGGAAATGAGACCATTGATACAACAGCAGGAAATGAGACCATTGATACAACAGCAGGAAATGAGACCATTGATACAACAGCAGGAAATGAGACCATTGATACAACAGCAGGAAATGAGACCATCAGTCCAGCAACCTCGGATGTAAATCAGAGCACTGCAACAAATGAGACCATCAGTCCAGCAACCTCGGATGTAAATCAGAGCACTGCAACAAATGAGACCATCAGTCCAGCAACCTCGGATGTAAATCAGAGCACTGCAACAAATGAGACCATCAGTCCAGCAACCTCGGATGTAAATCAACAAAATAGTGGTTCTAATGTCAATGAGGTCCAATCTAATTCAGGTCCAAATTCTGAAAATCAAACTGCTCCACCTTCCTTCTTGGATCCTTTAATTAACCCATTCAAGGAACTTTTTGGAATCAAATAGTATCCAATACATTTTTTTGCTTCGTCGATACAACATGAGCGAAATCAGGAATAAAATATCATTTGATGAATTCAGCAAAGTTGAGCTTAAGGTTGGTAAAATTTTAAGTGCAGAAAATATGCCCGGATATAAGAAGATATTAAGATTAATCGTCGATTTGGGCGGAGAGGAAAGAGAGATTATGTCGGGGCTGGCCAAGCACTACCAACCGGAAGAGATGGTAAACAAGAATGTCATAGTATGCACCAATCTTGAACCTAGGAAGTTTGGAGATCAAGTTTCAGATGGGATGATTCTGGCTGCTTCAAACGAAAATGGGAAACCCATTCTATTAACGGTAGTTGAAGACACGATTCCAGGCTCTCAAATTACATAACCAAACGCTGTTGGATATTTTTTTGATTGGATTAAATTTTTTTCTTTAATATACAAATTAAGCTAATAATATATTCTCCATAATGAATTTGATTTTAGTATAAGATTATAATCCGCGATAATATTTGATGAGTTGTGGATACTGATTTCATAGACAATGACGATTGTTCAGATGAATCATTACCAACAGGAAGGATAATTCTTACAAAACATTTGTTTTTACCTTCTGGAAATTTCATGTGGGAAATACAAAGTAGAAAAAATAATTCAAGTTACTATGTTGACCATGGCCTAACATTTTGCTCCTGTAAAGGTTTCTATTATAACTACAACAGAAAAAAATGTTATCATCTGTCTGATGCCCATAAGTATATCCAAAATTCAAATTATACAATCTCTCTTTATGAAGACAAAAATTATAATCAGGTGGTTAAAAGCATGATCCTTGCCATTATTTCTAACTCGTAAGGAATAATATCTTAATTTCAAATATATATTAGATAAGAATTCTATCGATCATGCATGATTACGAGAATATACTAATCGTAGGTTCGGGGGGTAGAGAACATGCTCTGGGTTGGAAGATTTCTCAAAATAATAATGTGAAAAAAGTAGTATATGCAAACGGGAATGGTGGGACTCATCAAAATATTCAGATATTACCTACTGAAATAGACAAACTAGTACAATATGCTAAAGAAAAGGAATTATTTACTGTTGTTGGTCCAGAGGTACCATTATCATTAGGAATAGTCGATACGTTTAATTTTTACGATTTACCCATTTTTGGTCCAACAAAAAGCGCAGCTCGACTAGAAACCAGTAAAGAATTTTCAAAGCAGTTCATGAATCGTCATTCTATTCCAACTAGCGAGTTCAAAGTATTTACTGACGCCGAAAAAGCTATAGATTATGTTGAGAGAATTAACTTTAATGCGGTAATAAAAGCTGATGGACTAGCAGCAGGAAAAGGAGTTTTTGTAAGCAACAATAAAACAGAAGCCATAGATGCGATTGACCAGTTGCTGAATAAGAAAATTTTTGGCCCTGCATCCGAAAAAATCATCGTGGAGAAGAAGATAACAGGAGAAGAGGTTTCCCTTATGGCCATTTGTGACGGAGAAACTTTCATGATTATGGATACCTGCAGAGATCATAAGAGAGTTTTTGACGACGATCTGGGCCCTAATACAGGAGGTATGGGCAGTTATTCACCTGTTTCTGAAATAAGTGAAAGTGATTTGGATTATATTTCAGATAAAGTCTTTAAGCCTGCTGTCAACGGAATGCAAGCTGAGGGTAATCCATTTCAGGGCTTTCTTTATGCTGGAATAATGATTGAAAAACAGACCGGCAAACCATTTGTTTTGGAATTCAATGCGAGGATGGGAGACCCTGAGTGTCAACCGCTAATGATGAGAATGCAATCTGACTTGTTTGAGTACATAAAGGCAGCAGAAAATAAATCATTGGATTCCATGCAGCCTATTATGTGGAAGGACAAGTTTTCTACATGTGTCATAATGACATCTAAGGGATATCCTGACAAGTACGAAACCGGATACACAATAAGAGGTTTGGGTAAGCAACCTGAGAATGAAATTATGATATTTCATTCCGGGACAAAACTAAACCAAGATAATGAACTTGTTACTTCAGGAGGACGAGTATTGGGTATAACATCACTGGGCAAGTCAATTGATGAAGCAATGAATAAATCCTATCAAATAGTGCGAGAAATATCATGGGGTGATAATCAACAGCATTATAGAACCGATATTGGCAGAAAAGGCTTGAACTCTGATAGATGAATTAATTCACATTTATCATTCTTTTCTCTGAAATAAGTGTATTCATTTTAACATCTTGATCATTACAAATAATTTTTTCCAAAATTAATTGGAAATCATATCCAAGGCCCACTAAAGTCATGTTTTGAAAACCAATTGAATTAAAAAACTTGTCATAATAGCCCTTTCCATATCCAATCCTGTTACCCGTTACGTCAAACACGACACCTGGCGTTATGACGATATCGAGAAGGTGATTCATATTTTCGCTAGATGTCTCAGGTTCCATTATGCCATATTTGCCAACCTTAAGGCTCTTAGTTGGATCGTATTTGAAAAAACTAATCTGCTCATCTACAATTGTAGGTAGACATACTGTCTTTAAATTCAAAACGGCTTGAGACATTATTTGAAAGGTTTGGACTTCATTTAAAATAGGATAATACAGGCCAATAACTTTACTTTCTGAAAAGTACTTTGAACCAAGGAACCTTTGTTGAGCAGACATACTTTTTATGTAGCAATCATAATAAGGCAAGTTTTTTCGTATCAGGAGATATTTCTTTCGCAAGATTTCTTTTGAATGTACCATTTTTTTACTTTGCGTATGCCTTGGAAGCCTCGACTGTGTTCCGCAAAAGCATGCATATGGTCATGGGGCCAACCCCACCAGGCACGGGAGTGATGAAGCCGGCCTTTTCCTTTACCTTTTCAAAATCCACATCCCCGCAAAGTTTACCATTCACTCTATTTGTTCCGACATCAATTATTGTTGAGCCGTATTTGACCATGTCAGGAGTTAATACAAACGAATCCCTATTTCCTACAGCGGTAATTATTATGTCTGCGTTTTGGGAGAAATGTTTGAGATTCTTGGTGTGAGAGTGAGAAATAGTAACAGTAGAATTTTTCCTTAATAACAATGATGCCAAAGGCTTTCCTACCAAATTACTTCGGTTAATAATCAATGAATGTGCCCCATCCAATTGAATACCATAAAACCTGAATAATTCCATTATCCCGAGAGGGGTACATGGTATTAGATTTGTTTTATTATTAAGTAACAAACCAGAATTGATATATGTTAAACCATCAACATCTTTCTTAGGATCCACTTTGTTGATTATCTGATATTGATCCAGATGATCTGGTAATGGTAATTGTATTAATATGCCATGAACAGTAGAGTCTAGGTTAAGTTTTTCAATTAATGTGATCAATTCTTTCTGTGAGATTTCACCATCTAATCGATAATCAAGAGTCCGTATCCCTATCGAATTGGCAGCTTTTTGTTTGTTGTTAATATAAACCAATGAAGGCGGATCGGATCCAACAATAATTGTAGCCAGACAAGGTATCACACCTTTGGTTGCTAGTCCAGATATTTCATTTCTTAGATTTTCTTTGACGTGATTAGATACCGCTAATCCATCTATTATCTTAGCTGTCAATATATCCATCTAAGTATAAAATTGATATAATTTTAGTTTTTTTATATAAAAATAATCACAGGACCAAAAATTAGAATCAAAATAATAAAGCAAGCCCAGGATTTGCTTACTTGATTTTGACTTTGATTCTCGGAGAATCCGTTACGTTTTTCAATTTGGCTACTGCTAATTCGCCTGCTTTTCGACCTGACAATAGCATTGATCCAAAAGTGGGGCCCATTCGCGGTAGTCCAAAAGTTTCAGTCACAGACATACCAGCAGCGATTAATCCTGGGTAGACTTCTCCTGTTGAATGAACAACTCCGTCTTCACCACCTTCTACCCACATTGGATTCATACCTTTCCAATCAACCAGACCTCTTTGCATTAATCGTTTTACTGCCACAGAATCGTGACCTGTAGCGTCGATTACTATCTTACTCTCAAAGGCGACTGGATCAACACAAGTAATATTTCTAGGCAGTGCAGATACTGGCATCCAGTTTATGACCACCCCACATACCTTTTTGTTTTTCAAAACAAGATCATCAAATTTGGTCAACTGCAAAAATCTTACTCCAGAATCACAGGTTGCCGATATTAATTTAGAGCAGGCATCAGGACCCCAAGCGGCATACAAATTTTCATTGATTTTCCTATAGGGAACTCCTAATTCGTCCCAAACTTTTTGGGCTGGCGCTCTCACTGTGACTGGATTCATCATGTACCCACCTACCCAATAGCCACCCCCAAGATAATTATTTTGTTCAATTATCAGGGTTCTAGCTCCGCTTTTTGCGATTTCTCTCCCAGCTGATAACCCTGCTGGTCCTGCTCCCAAGATTATAACATCAGAATCGCTGTATTCTTGAATAGTTTCAAAAAACATAGAAGCAATGGAACGAGTAATCTCCTTTTCACTCACATCTGCAAATATTTTCTTATCCATATGACAAGTTCTGTATCGTAATATTAATACATTTTTCGACCACTGATTTTTCAGTAAATCCGATGTCCAAAAAGTGATCTCATGAAAATCTCCAGCTCTTTTGAAGATTATCAACCCAACTTGATTAATAGAATCATGATTTGACTAGACGATAAGATTCAAAGGATCATTGAGAGGAAAAGAGGGTAAGACCTAATCTTAGTTTTTTATACCTTTCTTCCTTTTGCTGATAAGCACATAACATGTAATTACTATACCTATTGAGAGCAACGTAACAACAGAGATGATTGGAAAATACTTTGAAAGTGCTTCTGACAAGCTATCCCATGAATTTCCCAGAAAGTAACCTGAAAAAACCAATATTAAGCTCCATACGAGAGATCCAAGAAACGTAAAAATTACGAATTTTGCAAAAGGCATTCGAGCTATCCCGGCTGGGACACTAATTAATTCTCTAACCCCTGGAGCCATCCGCCCTAGGAATACAGCATAAATGCCATATTTTTCAAACCATTTTTCTGCAGATTCTATCTTTTTCTCACTTACGAAAACATACTTTCCAATCTTGATAATAGCAATTCTTCCTATTTTGAAAGAAATAAAATAAATGACTATAGCCCCGATTGTAGCACCTACAGCCCCCGCAGCAGCCATAAAGAATGTCTCCACATAAGTAAAATTAGATTGGAACCCTACGAATCCTGCAAGAGGAAATATTAGCTCACTTGGGATAGGTGGAAACATAGTTTCAGCAAATGCAGCTATGAATATTCCGAGATATCCATAAGAGGAAACAAGAGATGTTATAATATTAATGATATCCACCTTGACTCAAAAGAGAGTAGAATAATTAATTTAATTAATTTTTGGTATATTTGAAAATTTGAAAATAAGGTTAATAAGGTAATATCACTATGTGAACTTATTGAGCGATAAGAGATGTGCTCTTTGTGCGATCGCCCTTTCCAAGGAATCACATGTAAGTATTTGCAGCGATTGTCTAAAGTGTGCTGATTGTTGTGTTGGTCTAGAAAAGTTGTAGAATACGATCAAGTTAGTTCTACAATCTTTAGTGTATCAGTTAATGTGATTATACCGATCACATTACCCTGCTCACTAACTAATACACATTTAGCAAATCGTACTAATGAAACTAGTGCTTTTGCAGGTGTAGATTCATCTACAAGAGGTGGTGGTGGCTCCATGACTGAGCCAATTTTTACCAAGTGTATGTCTTTATCATTATTTTCTATCATTATTTTGGCTAGATCATCCTCAGTTAATATGCCAACCAATCTAGTTCCATTGAAGACTGGCATTTGACTGATACTGTGATCACGCATTTTTAGAATTGCTATACTCAATGATTCTTCACTTTGAATAGTTATGAGATCTCTATTGCATATATCGCCAGCTTTTATAGATGCATCGCTCTCCATCGAGAGCAATATTTCAAATATTCTCTTGGCAGTATCGTAACTTGGCTTACATCTTCCTGACTCGATTTGATTTACCATAGAAGTACTTATCCCGCATAATATAGCTAATTTCTTCTGGGTCACTCCTAATTTCAGTCTGGCCTGTTTGATATAATCAAGTCTAGGTAGCATATTTATCAGTATATTGTTATCATCGACTAATAATTCTATAAAGTACTAAAAGATTTAGGAGGCCTTAGGGTCCAATAGTAATCAATGCGACGGCCGGGATTTGAACCCGGGTTACCAGATTGGCAATCTGATGTCCTAGACCAAACTGGACGACCGTCGCATTCGTGACTTTTTATAAAAATCTAGGTTATATTAATTATATGGTAGGTCATATAGACATCCTCGTCTAACGAACATGATTATGTGTGTTTGAAAGATCGAATTCAACAAAAGAGATACAAATCGCAAAGCTTCGGGCTGTAAATGACAACATATTAGTTCACAATTAGATATTTTACAATTATTGGTAAGAATTTGGAAAACCTATAATTTTTACAGTTCTATCTCATGTGTAGGTTCTAAGATTTTTTCTGTACCAGTAGGTTTTTTCATTACATTGTACTCTTCAAAAAGTGCATCTAAAGTATCTTTCTTTACAAAAAATTCTTTTTCAATAAATTCAGATTCATGATTGTCATTATATTCACGAATCAAGACTTTAAAAACCCCCTTCTTTATTTCCCTTACTAAGAAATCGGCATTTTCTCCTTCATAATTAAAGTAGGTCACATATTCAGAAATAGGTACTTCCAATTTCTCCCAAATAAAGTCAAAAATTAACCAATATGAGTGTATCAACTTTCAAATGATAAGGTATATAACCACCTCTTAATCTTAAACTAGATCAAAGTTTTTTGAAAGCGTTTAAATTTTAAATAGTAAATACGTTTTGTAAAAGTATGCATAAAAAAGATGCTGAAAAACCACCAATGGTTTTAATTTCAGGATCATGTCTCAATTTCAGAAAAGAAAGAGATTCAATTTTAGAATTAGTAGGACAACTAGAGTGGGGCTGCCATTATCAATCGAAGTTTGAATGCTCTTCGGTTGGAAAGACCATGGGTTGGGATTTCTTTAATTTATATTTTGAAATGGAATTTATAACTACATTATCTCAGGTACATCCAAAAATGCTTAAAGAAGAGGGAAACATTTTAGAACAACAGTTCTTGTTATGGCTTGAGAAGCAATTTAAGCGGATGAAAAAGGATTACCACCTAAAGCTTGTTGAAACCCCATTTGAGGTTTCGAAAGGGTTTAGAATAGATCCTGAATTCTATAGAACGGAAGAGACATTATGGGATTTGAGATAGGAGATTTTTTGTTCTCTTCTTAGATACTTTTGAATAGTACGCTCACTGGCAACAGATTGAACTCGATAATAGTTACTCATGAATCTGATGTAGACGGTATATTTTCTGCATCAATAGCACTCATGAGATACCCTCAGTCTAAACTAGTTTTTTCTTCATATGGAAGGGAGAACTTTTTGCGTATTTCAGATTTAATTTACAGGGAAGTTGTCTCAACTCATGGAAATGGTCTAGTCATTTTCACTGATTTGGGCCTAAATGATGATTCGATTTCCTCTATATCGGACACATTTAGTTTCCTTATATCAAACTCGTGGTCCGTACTTTGGATCGATCACCATCCTTGGTCAGAGAGCGCTTTGAACTTATTTGACAAGAATAAAGCCCTTCAACTGGTCCTTGACAAAGGCGGGAACAAATGCGCTTCGGAATTGATATACGAACACCTTTTATATGGGAATAGCAGAGCGAGTCAATTAGCAAGCATTGCACATACCTCAGACTATCTCTTAAAAGATCAAGAGATACCTCCCTTACCCGAATTGATAGTATATTACAGGACACTTCCAAATTTCTATCCAAAACTTACTTTACTATCCAAGCGAGTTTCTGATGGGGTATTGTGGGATACTGACATGCAGGCAGACTATAATGTTTACGTCACCCTTCGGAACGATGCAAAATCAAACTCCCTAAAAATGGTTAGGATTCAAGAATTATCTGGTGGCCTTAAAATGGCAGTAGTCCCAGTTTCACCCTTTATCCAAACAAGTTTGTTCTCAGAAGAAATATTCCAAAAAACTATAGCAGATGTGGCTTTCTTCTTTAATAAAGAAGCCAAAGTCAGTATTCGAAGAAATAATCCCTTAATCGAATGCAACAAGATAGCAAATGAACTCATTGAGGGAGGAGGTCACGAATATGCAGCAGGTGCAAAGATGAAATCTGATCCAGGGCAAATTGATGAGGTCTTAAAGGAGCTTGTAATGGCTACTGAATTATGGTTAAAAAAAAGAAAATAAGATAAAAAGATTACTGAGTTAAAGATACCTCAATATACACATCCTCTGGGATCTTTAGACGCATTAACTGCCTGATAGATCTATCATCTGCCCCTAGGTCAATCACACGTCTATGAACTCTCAACTCATACTTATCCCAAGTATTAGTTCCTTGTCCGCATGGGGACTTGCGTGTAACGACTCGCATCTTTTTCGTAGGTAGTGGATGAGGTCCCTTTAGACGTATTCCGTTTTTTTCTCCAATATCCTTAATTTCGGTGCATACATTTTCCAATGTCAATAAGTTTGTGCTTGTGAGTTTAATTCTGGCTTCTTGAGGCATCTATCGTCACTTATTTCTTATTTGGATCGTGTTTTTCAGTAATGTTTTTCACGATTCCTGCTGCAATGGTTGTTCCCATATCTCTTAGCGCAAATCGCCCTATTTCAGGGAATTCCTTAAAGGTCTCTATTGCCAATGGTCTTACTGGCCTGATTTTCACTATTGCAGCATCACCTGTTTTCAAAAATTTTGGTTTTTCTTCGACAATTCCACCAGTTTTAGGATCAATCTTGGCTACAAATTCTGATATAGTAGCTGCAACTTGAGCTGTATGGGCATGCAATACCGGAGTGTACCCTGGTGCCATAGCTGTAGGATGATGAATTACAATAATTTGTGCTTCAAACTCTTTAGCAACACTAGGTGGGCTATCGATATTTCCTATTATATCCCCCCTATGTATGGCCTTTTTGTCCACACCTCGCAGATTAAATCCAATGTTATCTCCAGCTTCGGCATAATCCATTTGGGTATGATGAGTTTCAATTGACTTTATCTCACCGGGGACACCTGAGGGCATAACAATAACCTTCTCGTTTGTTTTCATTTTGCCCGTTTCTACCCGTCCGACAGGTACCGTACCTACACCAGTTATGGTATATACATCTTGAACTGGAATACGCAATGGTTTATTGATAGGTTTTTCAGGAGGAGTAAAAGAATCCAGTGCCTCTGCTAGTGTAGATCCCTTGTACCAGGGCATATTCTCAGATTTTTTTACAAGGTTATCACCTTTCCAGGCAGAAACTGGAATAAAACTTACTTTTGATGTATTATATCCTACCATTTTTAACATTTTCTCAACAATTTCCTTAACTTCATTATATCGAGCTTCTCCATAGTTAACATCATCCATTTTGTTTAAGGCAACTACTATTTGCCCTACACCGAGGGTTCTTGACAGAAAGGCATGCTCTCTTGCTTGACCACCTGGTTCAGTGGCTGCTTCTGTTTCTCCGGGCTTTACTGAAACTACTAGAATTGATGCATCAGCTTCAGAAGCTCCAGTAATCATGTTCTTGATAAAATCTCTGTGCCCAGGTGCATCTATTAAGGTATAGAAGAATTTTGGAGTTTCAAACTTTTGAAATGCCAAATCAATCGTGATGCCCCTTTCTCGCTCATCTTTTATGCTGTCCAAAACCCAAGCATATTTGAAGGTGTCACCCTTCCCCGTTGCTTCAGACTCCTTTGCAAAAGAATCAATAGTTCTTTGATCTATAACACCTAAATCGACCATTAAATGACCAACAGTAGTTGATTTACCATTATCGACATGTCCTGTAACCACCAAATTCATATGTGGTTTTTTACTTGCGCTCATAGAAGATAAAAATCATTCAGGGGTTTATTTGTATTTCGCTATCTTATTTTTAATAACGTTTTGAAATCATATTTACACTGTTATGGAACAGGTCTGGGAATCGCAAAAACAACAAAAATGGACAAAAATAATCTGATCCTTGATTCTGAATTAATCAGCCAATTAACAACCAATTTGAAGATCTAGCAGAGTCCCTGACCTATCATAATAATAAACTATTGTTTGATAAAGAAACCAGGTGGGTCAAACTAATGGGATGAAAAGTTAGTGACTATTTATTGTGGCCGCCTTATTTTCTGTTATAGGCATCCTCTAGTCGAACTATGTCAGATTCTTCAAATTCGCCCATTGAGATTTCCAAAATGGTAGATGGGAATTGCAAATTCTTAACCCTGTGCTTTGAACCCTTACTAATGAAAATTATGTCGTTTTCCTCTAGTATACTTTTATTATCATCGAGTTCCACAGAAATAGAGCCCTTTAGAACCTTCCACCATTCTTCTCTTTTATGGTGATACTGTAAACTGGTTTGAGAATGTGGATTCAAATGTAATAATTTGACAGTGCATTTTTCATTTTCGACAAATTTTTCAAATTTCCCCCAGGGTCGATTCTCCTCATAAACCTCTATCATGTTTCTAGATACTAATCTCTATCATGTTATTTAAAAATAAATTGCGCTTTTTCTGAGCCTTAGGATTTCATAGTTAATACCGTTGAAATGAGGGGAGCATCAAATACAAGGATGGCAATAAATCGATTAATCTAATTTCCAAAATAGTACTAGCGGATTGATATCAATGAATCATCGAGTGTACCAAAACATTGGACAAAGAGATTATTACTTCTCTTAAAGATCCAAGTAGAGAATTCATCGAATGTGAAGACTCTCTGATGCTGAATTGCGATAGGAACATAGCCTCCAAAAGTAATAACTTGGATCACGACGAAATCCTCATTTACTATTGCAAGTTCTTGTTCCCCATAATCACTTACCTCATCAAGAAGTGTAGTGTAAAGTATTACTGGTTTGCCTGTTTCAGCGACGGTCTGAGAAAGGTCCATCAACTTCTCTTTGAAATTGTCAATCAGGCAATCTTCAAAGGACATTTGTTTGCTTTCTTGTAATCTCCGCACCTTTTTCAAGCAATCTTGTTCAACTAAAAGAATTTATCTACATTAAAGATCATTACATTTGACTCTTAACTAATAATCTTTACACATCATACGCAACTATTTTTTAATTACCGCTAAAAAACGCTTCCCGGCTAAAAATATGAAAATTATTGTATCGAATCAAGGCAACCGCCCCTCCTACAGATCCACTTGGGAATGACCCGATCTATCTAACATTCCTACCCTAGTTATCATGATTGCTATTGTTTTTTTAAAAAATGGATAGTACATGATGTATAAAATTTATTTTGTTTACGCTTCCTCGGCAGAAAAAAATTTCTACATTCTAAAAGAGTAAACTTATTTTCTAAATCAGATTCTATCAGCAAATTGTGAGCTAACTGTAGTGATCCATGTTATGTATGATACTAAAGTATATAAATTGAAATTTCTCTACCGTCTAGTTCTATTTTTTTAAATCCTTTTTCTTCATCAGTCTTATCTGAAAATTCAATCCTGTTTACCCGTACCAAATTCTTTAGATCTATTTCAAAATCACGTAATTTTGAAATTTCCTCAGGAGAAAAATTGGAAATATATGCGATATCAAGTATCTGGGTAGGAGAATATCCTAATTCTTTTCGAAGTTGCTGAATGTTTCGAGCCAAATCCTTCACCAAACCCTTTATTATTAATTCTTCGTTTCTAGAAGTATTTATCAAGAGAATTGTATTTTCCTTCTCCCCCATTACATAACCACTTCTCGGGATAAATGTAAAATCCATGTCAGTCATAGTCAAATCTATTGATTTATTTGGTGAGTAATCTAAATGATAAAACCCCTTCACTTGTAAGTGATTAAGAATCTGTATTTTATCTTCATTTTCAAACTTGTCAACTAATATGCCAATATCGCTTTTAACAATCTTGGCAACACTTTTTCTGTTTATGGCAATTGAAGGTATGATTGGAGCATCAAGGTTCAATAGATTTATTATTTTTTCAACGATGTTATTTGCCCTGAGTTTCTTAACTTCAATACTTTCAATGTTCATTTGTTCTTTTAACAATTCTTTTATCCCTCCCACTTTTAGAAATTCAATCTCATCAACGTAAATCTGTGCTGATTCTAGCGGCCACCTCCTTTTCAACTTGTGTCGGTTTCTCAATGAAAATGATAAGGATGAGATCCCCTTGATCTTGTCAAACGCTGCTTCAACTTTTTTGTTAGCTATCGTGGCTAATTCTTCACCTCCAGGCAGATTTTCCATCAAAATCGAATCAAACAGTTTAAAACATGATTGGTAAAGATATTCAGTAAAAAATGGACAAATAGGATGAAGTATGATATCAATTGTCAATAAACATCGAGATAAGATTCTATATACAGTAAACCTCCTATTTTGGTTATCAAGATCATCACTCCAAAGGTCATATCTTATTAAAGGAACATATGTTTGACTTAATGAGTTTATTATAAAGTCCTCAACCGCATGAGAAGCTTCATGAAACCTACAGTTATTTAACAAATGAGAGGATTCATCGATTAAGTCTTTAAGCTTTGTCAAGATCCAAACGTCTTGACTTCTCAATGAAAGATCCTTTGCCTTCCAACCCGACCTTGAGTACCACTCAGTGAATTTGAATTGATCATAGTTCGCATTTTGCTGATAGTAAATATGTAAGAAAAAAAGTGTACTTAAAACCTGATGAGGTCTAGAAGACATTTCCCTAATGTCAAAATTTAACGGCTCTATTGGAGATGATTTCCATATGAAGTAAAGTCTTACCAGGTCCACAGAATTGCCAGTTAGTAGGGATTTTGCATCAACAACATTTCCTAAACTCTTGCTCATCTTGTTTCCTTTATCATCCAAAACATGCCCTGTGAACAGGAACGATTGAAATGGAGATTGGGGACTTTTTTTAAAAATAACATTTAGCATCAATAATGTGTATGCCCAACCTCTGGTTTGGTCAATCCCCTCTGTTAAGAATTCAGCTGGAATTAATGTATCATATTCTGCATCGGAAAGTGATGAATAAGGGGCACTTCCGCTGTTATGCCATGTATCTAATACAAATAATTCTCTCTTCATTTTGTTTTGACATTTAGAACAATCGATTAGTACCTCATCTATCCAGGGCCTGTGTAATTCAAATGTTTCTCCATCAGGCAAATAAGATGCTCTTGCGATAATTGCCTTCCTGGAAAATAACCCTTCTTTAAAAGAGCATTTGGTACATTTCCAAATTGGAAGCGGTGTTCCCCATACTCGTTCTCGCGATATACACCAAGGGACCTTTTCTCTAATAATCTCTTGGAACCGATTTTTTGGTTGCTCGTAGAAATAGTTTACCTTTGATGCAGCAACTATAGGCTGATCTCCTAAAACATCAATCATATAGAAATATTCCTTCCTTGCCAACCAAACTATTTTGTGATGAGATCGCCAACAAGTAGGGTACTTATGGGTTACCTTGCCTATCTTTACCACCGAATCTGTCAATTGCATGTCAGTAACAACTATTGGATCAACATCTCTTACGAATTGATTTTTGTACTTGCCGGCATCTTTAGTAAAGAATACCTTGTCATCAATGGGTACAAAGATTGGTAATTTACGTCTATTTGCTATTTCAAAGTCCTCCTCTCCATTGGCTGGTGATAAGTGAACAATTCCACTTCCGGTAGTAACATCCACAAAATTTTCTGCCACTACAAAATGGATTTTTCCTTGGGAAGAGAGATCATTCAATCCCGGTATATTTTCTAGTAGGGGATGAATGTAATACTGACCTTCTAGTTTTATGCCCGAGAATGTATCGACTACTTCATAATTTTCAATCTTCAAGTCGGCCATTAATTCTTTAACTCTATTTTCGGAAACAATCCATTTTTCATTTTTGCCTTTAAAATCCACCTCTAAAGTTAAATATTGAGCCTCTGGATTTACACCCACCAATTCGTCAGTAATTAATGTAAAAGGCATTGTGGTCCATACCACTAGGAAAGTTGCTGATTCTTTTAGTCTTACCTTATAATAGAATGAAGGATCTTCTACCTGTTCATAACTTTGATTGATTTCAGCATTACTTAAAGACGTTTGACAAGATGGACAATATGCTACAACTCGAAACCATTCTTTCAATATCCCATCTTCTAATGCTTTGCTGATGTATTTCCATTCTCTTTCAATATATGTATCTGTATAAGTCCAGTAGCCCTTATCATAATTGAAAGACATCCCAATCAAATTATCTACTTCTACCCATTTTTTGTTATATTCAAGAATTAATTTTTTACAAGTTTCGACGATCTTCTTGATTCCAACTTTTCGGAGATTATCTGATTTATTACCGGTTAACCCTAGAATCTTTTCTGCTTGCAGTTCGACCGGTAAACCCTGAGAATCCCAGCCTGGTTGAAACTCCATCTTCTTTTTTTCTAAGGTAGATTTTCTAAACCAGAGATCTTTAATTATTCTCCCTCTAATATGACCCAGGTGTGGCTCCCCATTCATAGTAGGTGGCCCTTCTACGTAGCCTATCGTCTTTTTAAAATTTTCAGGATTTCTAAGATATTCGTTGATGTTTGTTTTTATTGTGGGATCATCATAATAGGCTCTAACTTGATTTTCAAATGTCTTTAGCTCAAATTTATCCCCCAATTTCATACTATACTGAAAAACAAATGTCCATCCATTCTTATATTTTTGGAACTTGGGTTCCTATCAGGGCCAAAAAACACAACCAGATTTCTGCTACATGCTTTGGGCGACCTGATGAGTAAATAAATTCAAATATTCGAGTGCGCGATTTTTGCGCATCCTAGCAACACACAGGAATGACAGGAAATTATATAAAAATTGTTATAGTTCAGAAGCAATTTGACAAAGGATCCTCTCATAAATAGAATTATATTAAAATTGTAAAAATCTCTTAATGTGAATAAATTCAGTCAAATTGGAGCAGGAAAGAATCCACCTGGTGACATTTACGTAGTAGTTGAAATACCTAAGAATAGTAACATCAAATATGAATTGGATGAAGAAACCGGAATTTTGTTTGTAGACAGAAAGCTACATACCTCCATGGTATATCCATTTAACTATGGATTTGTACCCCAAACTAAGGAAGAAGATGGGGACCCAATAGATATCCTGATATTGAGTAACGATCAATTTTCTCCCCTTTCAGTGGTCAAAGCAAAGCCGATTGGTGTCTTGATCATGGAGGACGAAGAAGGGAAAGACTCCAAAATCATAGCCGTACCCAATGATAAGATTGATTTTGATTATGCCAGATACAATGAAATAGATCAATTGGATAGCCGAACTTTAGATAAAATAAAGCACTTCTTTGAGCACTATAAGGAGTTAGAAAAAGGTAAGTTTGTAAAAGTCACCGGCTGGGAGAATAGTAAGATAGCTGAACGGATAATTAATGAGGGAATTGATAGGTTTAAGAAGGAATCATAGGGCTTTGAATTGTTCACTCCAACGCATATAAGCCCTAATCATATCTGAGCTCACACTAGGTTTTCTAACTTTAAACATTTCTTTAAAGTCGGCCAAATTCAATTCCCTGGGCAGATCATCATCTACTAATGGTTCACTTTTTTCAAAGAGTTCATTTACGACCCTTAGCTGTGCAGATTGACAAATGTCTTTGATGTCACTAGCACTGTAAGCTTCGGATAATCTAGCCAATTCATCTACCTTCAGTGAGGGGTCTTTTGTAAGCTTTGAAACATATTGTTTGAAAAGGTTCCGTCTGGAAGCCATATCAGGAAGGGTCACATAGATCCTCTTTTGAAACCTTCTCAAAAATCCAGATTCAAGACTCCAAGGTTTGTTGGTTGCACCTATTACATAGAGGAAGGATTCCTTAGATTTTCCATTAATTCCATCCATTTCGGTCAAGAATTGATTCTTTACACGAACTTCTCCACCAACTTCTCCGTTCCTGGTCCCCAAAAGGGAATCTATTTCATCAATAAATAACAAAATAGGAATTTTTTCTTTCTGGTGCAAAGCTCTGGCAAAGGTAAATAGTTTTGAAATATTTTTTTCTGCTTCTCCCAACCATTTGCTCATCATTGAGGCCGCATCAATATTTATGAAGTAACCATGAATTTCGGCGGCGGCGGCGGCGGCAAGTAAAGTTTTTCCGCAACCAGGGGGTCCAAAAAGCAAAATACCTCTGGGCCAACCCAATGGGAATAAATCGGCACGTCTTGTTGGGTATACAATGGATTCACGAATGGCTCTTTTGGCATCTTCAAGCCCCACTACTTCTTTCCAACTCACCAGAGGTTTTTCCTTCAGTATCAGGTTTGCTAGCTCTGAACCTAACTCTTGAATTTTGTCTGAATCTGTAGACTGTGGGTTATTCCGTCCATTCTGAATATCATTGTGCAAATTTGTCTTATTTGGAGGAATAACGTTATTAATTCTGGAGTTCATCTTTGGCACCGGATTTTCCATGATACTATTTCGCTTTAAATCGGGCTCGGCTGAAGGCTTCCTATCCTCCCCTAGTATTCCATTTGCCATTTGTATAGCTTTAATCCTATTCTGATAGGCACCTGCCCTTTCTAGATACACTCTATTTAACTTGTATTCTGGATAGATTTGAACTAACTTTATTAATGCTTCACTAGCCCTTTGATAAGAGTTTATTGCTGATGAATGTGATCCTTGAGAATCCAGTTTGATAGCTTCGGCGGCAAATTTGCTTGCAGTATTCTCTAATTCCTGTGGCGCAAGTGTCATAGTATTACGTTCTCATGGTATATTTCTAATTTGTTTGATAGGATATGAAGTAAATAGTTTTAAGCAAAAGAATAAAAAAAAATAAACCTGTTTTGCATTAGTCGAAAAGGACTTGTGGTTGTCTTTTTTTAATTATTAATACAATAATTTTGACACACGTTCTTACTATCCTTTATGCAAAATTATTATTTGTCATGTCAACTGATGGTAGTGTAAATAACGAAATTCTTGGTGGTCTAGAAGAGTTAGGATTAACAAAATACGAGGCATCAGCTTATTATAGTCTGCTTGGCAAGGGCATGATTTCAGCAACTGAAATAGCGTATTACTCAAATTTGCCAAGGACGAAAATCTACTTTATTCTAAAAAAGCTGGAAAAAAAGAACCTGGTTTTTATAAACTACCAAAAGCCATTAATGTTTAGGGCCCTTTCTCCCAAGGATTCCTTTGACAACATATTAAGTGAGTATGAAAGCAGGATTACCAGTTTAAAAAAAATAATAGATACACTTCAGCAAATTAATGAAAACGGACTAAAGAATAAGGGAATTGAGGAGAAAAGATACCTAGTCCTAAATCAATTCTGCACGGATAGCAAGATTACTGAATTGTTAAAAAATACAAATGAATCAATTGCCATATCTTTAAATCATTGGGGTAACGTGATTTTAAATGCCTCTAAGGAAGAAATATTGAAGGCCATATATAGAGGCGTAAAAGTAAGAATACTGTTTGATTTTCTGTGCCAGGCGGATTCAATAATTTTACCTAACGCGATAGATAAGAAAAGTGCTAAAATTAGTACAAATATGTTTATCTTTGATAATAATAGTATGATTATTATTAATAACGATGGCACAAAATCAGCCTATTTTGATTCTCATGAAATTTTTGTTCCCACTTTAGTTAGTCAATTCAATGACACTTGGGCCAAGATGGAAACAACCCCTTTGGAGAATAATAAAATAGACCCTATCAATATGTGATTTGTCGGTAAATTAGTTCATAATGTTATCAGTTGATAGTATCATATTCCTTCATTACGAAGGGTAACTCGCTTAAAAGATCAGAAGCTAGCATGTGAAATCCTATCTTACTCGATAACCGTGATGCTGCCTTCCCGTTAAAAAATAAACCAAGTAAACAAGAATGTAATGATCCATATTTTGTCCTGAATCCCGTTATTAGACCTGAAAGCACATCTCCTGTCCCCCCTACAGTCATTGATGGGGTGGACCTTTCCAAAACAAAAGTGCTCACCCCGTCAGAGACTATATTCTGATATCCCTTCAATACAATTACCAAGCCGAATTCCTTTGCTTTTCTCGATACCAGTTCGATCTGCTCAGATAACTTTGTAGTAGGGCTATCACCAAAAAGCCGTTTGAATTCTCCAGCATGTGGGGTAACTATGGTGTCATTCTTGGATATATTTGGTAATATCTCAGGAAGGAGAGCCCCAGCGTCTATTACTAGATGAGAATTAGCCCCCAAAAGATCCTGGATAAGCAAAATCAAAGGTTGCGATTTGGATACATTCAATCCCATCCCAATCGCTGCAGCATTAATTTTTTTCGGTAGGGTGTTTAATAGTCTTCTAACTGATCCAGTAGTCAACTTGTCATCTGGAAATGGTAAGATTATAAGATCCGGTGAAAAAATTCGAGATGAAATTAAGTTGATCTTTGGAATAGCAGTATAGACCAAGTCAGTCCCACTCCTTAAAGCAGCTAAGGAAGTTAGTAGAGGAGCTCCATGATAGATTCGGCTCCCCCCAACCACTAGGGCTATACCGTTTTCCCCTTTTCTCGACAAGATACTTCGCGGCTTTATAATTTTTCTAATAAGGTCATCATTAACTAAAGAGTAGTCTTTCATCTTGGATTAATAACATAGAGGATCCTCATAATAATTAGTTTTAACGACAATTAAATAGAAATAGGGGATTGCCTTCTATAATAACTTGAGTATTGAATAAAAAGGATAAGGGTTCAATTAAAGATCCCCAGTCAGAGAACACAGATCAGAAATTTACTGTTCCTTTAGAAATCGATACACATTATCAACTATATGGCAAACACATGTGGGAGGTCAACTACTTTGAAAAATGTCCCCGGTGTGATAAACGGATAGACGAATTTGGCTATTGTGCATGTACAGGTTTTGCAGATTAATCATTTGTTCATATTCACGGTATTCTCAACCAATTTGACCAAAATAATAGCCAAATTAGTGAGAAAGAACAGGTAGGTGTTTTACTTTACATCTATTGTTTGGATAATAATTATATAGCTGTTCGGAGAGATATTACGTATGAGTAACGAAGTTATGGGTGCGGTAACGTATGAATGTATGTCATGTGGCACTAACGTAACAGCAGAAGAATTGTCATACTTACCAGAGATAAAATGTATTTGCGGGTTCAGGGTATTTAGAAAGGTAAGACAGCCAATCATAAAACAACTAAAAGCGATTTAAGTGAAAATAAGATGTCCTGATTGTAAAGAGGCGGCATTTCTTAGCGATGATTTTTCTATAGTCAAGTGTGATAATTGCGGTTTTGATAAGACCTATGGAGAATATGTTAAATACGTTGCATACAAGGATCCAAGATACTCAGACATACTAAGCGATTATAAGTAGAAAATGGAACTATTGCCACCAGATCATTTAGAATGAGATGAAATTTGGATGGCAATCAGTACTGAGGTTAAGGAGGAAGATGAGGTAGGAAAATCCGAATACTTGTGGGCAAAGAAGCACATGCCCGTTCTAGACCGTTTAACTCGTAGATTCGTATCTAAAAAGTCCTTGCAAAATTTTAGACTGGGTATTTGCCTACACATAACAAAAGAAACATCGGTATTGCTCATGGCACTGAAAGAAGCTGGTGCAGAGGTTAATTTGTGCCCTGCCAATCCACTCTCAATTCAGGATCCCGTCAAATCATTTTTGATAAAAAATGACATTAAGATTTTTTCTAAAAAGGATGATACCCTCTTAGATTTTTACAGCAATATGGAAGGCGTACTAGATACCAAGCCTAACATTATTACCGATGATGGAGGAGAGCTTCACAAAAGGGCATTGTGTAGAAAGTTCAACGTTATGGGCGGAACTGAGGAAACTACTTCTGGAGTTAACAGACTCATGGCATGGGGTAAAGAAGGTTTGTTGATGTACCCGATCATCGCAGTAAATCGTTCAAGGACAAAATATCTGTTTGATAATAGATATGGAACAGGACAGAGTACAATAGAAGGGATACTAAAAACTACAGGGATACTATTGTCTAGTAAGAGGATTGTAATTTGCGGCTATGGATGGGTTGGAAAGGGAGTAGCAAAGTGTGCTAACGGGATGGGAGCCAAAGTTACAATTACAGAGGTCAATCCACTGAAAGCATTGGAGGCATATTTTGATGGCTTTGAAGTAAAGCCGTTAGATGAAGTAATATCAAATGGAGATATTTTCATAACTTGTACTGGTCAAGTAAATGTTATTGGCCAAGATCAATTTGAAAAAATTAACGAGGGGGCAATATTATGCAATGCTGGCCATTTTGACGTAGAAATCGACATAAATTATTTGAATTCTATAGACCAGAATCACTTCTCTCCAAGAATGAATATCGAATGCTATAGGGTCGGAGAGAAAAAAAAGAAAATTTACTTGTTAGCGAAAGGGAGGGTCATCAATTTGGTAGGTGCAGAAGGTAACTCTCCAGAAGTAATGAGTATTTCTTTTGCAAATCAGTTCTTGTCTATTGTTTACCTTTCTCAATTTCATGAAAAATTAGATAACCAAATCTATAATACACCAAAAAAAATTGAAAGAAAGATAATATTGGCTGCAATGGATTCATTTGGTTTAAAGATAGACAGGTTAACTCCTCAGCAAAATGATTACTTTAAGAAATGATTTTATCGACCAGTATATCAATCATTTTTTCTTGATTGTCAATGTTGACTAAAACGTAATCGCTGTTTAGAAAATGAATTATGCGGTCTACTCCTCAGAATAGTGTTACAACATGGACATTTAAATCCCTGCCATTCAAGAAACAATTCACATTCTTTGCATAATTTATAACCTTGACTGTAGTAACTAAAAGAGTCGTTAGTCTTGTATGCTTTATACTTTTTGCAGATTGATCTACAATACATCTCTTAAAAAATAATTAACCATATTTGTCATTCTCCTATGTGTGAAACTTAAATTATTTTTCATATACCACAATTACATCAATTACTTAAGAACTTAACTGTCTATTCTTATAAGAAATTTGCCTAAATTCAATCAGTAAGAACCGAAACGATATCTAAGGACAAGAAATCTATTTTCAAAAATTCATGATAAAAGAATAGTTGCAAACTTGGCTGATGTATCATTAGTAAGTTAGATCGCAATATGAATTTTTACTAGCGAATCTTTTCTTTTCTGAGTACTAAGGAGTTACCACACTTGTTACAAAAACTTGATTTTAAATCAAAAAAAGTCTTACATATACTGCAATACTTTGTTGTTTTTTTTGCCACAAATTTATTTTTCCCGGGCGTCAAAACGTTTATAGAAAAATATTTTGCAGCATTGGCCAGAGCATAATCGGACGATAAAATGGGTAAATGGAGCTGTAAGCTAAGTGCAATTACAGAACGATCAGCTTTTGATAATTCCATTTGGCCCAAATCTATACATTTTCGTTTGACGATAGAATGCACAATGTTATCGGGTTCATGAATTATTACCTTTCCTGCAGTTATCAATAAATTTAAGCCATCAATTCGTCTCTTAATGTGATTTATTTCTTCCTGAATAGCAGGTGTTATGTAATAAACATAATCTGAGGTGGTTTGAAATGGTATTCCACTGTAAAAAATATTGGAATCTGTTACAAATTCTTTTCTAGAATCCAAGTTTGTTCATCTGTCGAGTATCATTCTTATTGAATCTGAGAAAAACTGCATCATACCGATATTTTGAAATCTTTATATGCTGGTTCTCCGGGATTTCCTTAACAAGCTGTCCATCCATGATTAATTTGAGATCATGATTCGCGCTAATAGTAACTGCTATCAAAGGTAACACAAAAGAAGGCAGTCTATTAACGGATCCTATTGGAGTAATCAACATACAATCCAAATGTTCTTGAAGTATGGGCCCGCCATTGGATAGGGAATGCCCTGTAGATCCAGTAGGAGTTGAAACTATCATTCCATCCATCTTTTGACTGTATCCATCGTCATTGATAGAGAGATAAAACAAAGGTGTTTTCGTAAGATCAGATCGCATTATGACGTAATCGTTTAAAACAGGAACCGTAGTATCATCACCAATCTGTGCTACTATTCTTATCCTTCTATCGAGAAAATAATGGCCATTCAAGAGCGGGTCCACTATCGAATCTACCGAATCTTTTGATACCTCCGATAAAATTCCGCGAGTACCACCTGCGTTTATACAAAGTACTGGTATATCCGGAGGTAACGTTCTAAAAGTCTTGATGGTAGTTCCGTCGCCCCCGATAGCTATAGCCAAATCAACATCTATACCCATTTCTGGCCGATGTGAATCATAGTCCCTCCTAAAGTCTATGACATTAATCCCTTGCTGAGCCAACTTTTCTCTTAACAAGTAAGAAACTTTTCTAGATTCTTCATTATTTCTTTTGGTAAAAATGGCAATACATCGGATTCGATTACTCAAGCAGTTAATGATAAAACACGGTAGTATATTTTTTTACTTATTTTATTTAGAATACCAGAATGGTTATTGAATTTTTGACGGAATTTTTAGTTAAATCTAGAACAAAATACTAGAATACTATATCCGAAAGCAAATGCTAAATATGATAGTAAAAAATGAAACTTTCAAATTGGAAATATATAACTTTGGTCTAAATTAGTTCATATTTTCAGCTTGGTAAAGAGTAATAGAGGTAAGGATAATTAAATTTAAGAGATTGAGCGTCGTTTACTATTTACAATGTAAGTCAAGCTTGAGTATTTGGCAAAAACTAGCCTTTGGAATACAATAAATTACATTTATATTACAAAAATAAAGCCTTTAGAAAATAGAAAAAAAGGGCCGATAGCTCAGCTTGGTGGAGCGTTCGACTGATAATCGAAAGGCCGAGGGTTCAAATCCCTTTCGGCCCATAAGGTATACGGGTTGAAATACTTCTTTATCAATAGTACACTTTCAAAGGAGTTGATTTAAGGTTCCAATTAAACTAGATACACTATTAGCAAAGGTACAAGATTTATCGATAATAGAGAAGACAGATTTAATTAATCAATTCCACAACTTCATGAGGAACAACAATTCCAGTGAAAGGCACATAATTAATAATATTAAAGTCATTTTGAATTTTGATAATTTCTTTCATCCTCTTAAGATTTTATCAGAAGCAAGTGAGAAAGATATTCACAACTTCTTGGATAGCAAGATAAAACCTGTTGGAATAGATCCAGAAAAGAAATGGATCACCACATGGAATCACTATCTGAATCATTTGAAGTTCTTCTTTAGGTGGCTGTATAATACAAAAGCAAAAAACGATGAAAATAACAGGAACTTTCCTGAATGGATAACTCCTGATTTTTTAAGAATAAAAATGAAAAGAACCAATAGACTTAGTCCTTATTCTCAGAATGATATATGGGATAGGGAAGAACTATTGACGATTATAAACTACGAGCCCTCAAAACGGAATAAAGCCGCTTTAGCGTTATTCTGGGACTTGGATGCAAGAAATCATGAAGTAACATTGTTAAAAATTAAAAATATTCGACTTAGAGAAAAATATGGAGAAGGCGAAGTTCCTCATGAGGCTAAGACAGGGACAGGTCCTATACTATTGACGCTTTCATTCCCTTATGTCAGAGACTGGCTCAATGAACACCCCTTTAAGAACGAATTAGATGCACGATTAATATGTAACCGAGTAACGGGAGCACCTATAAAATCAGATGCGATGTGGACGATGATGAAACAACTTCAATCAAGAATTAGCAGAATAGTAAAATCAAATGAGATAAGAAATGTAGAAGAAAGGGAAAAACTAGAGTATCTTCTAAGAACCAAGAAATGGAATCCTTATTGTATCAGACATTCAGCAATAACAGCGGACAGCGATTACTTACCAGAGTATGCTTTAAAGAAAAAAGTAAGATGGTCCATGAATTCAAAGCAAGGATCTAGATATATAAAAACAAGGATGGGTAACGAATTGAAGATTAAAATTTTAGAACATAATGGTATCATTTATGATGATATGCAAAAGCAGAAATCATGTATAATAAATTGCCCTTGGAAAGAGCGCAATAGAACAAAAAGTCTAATCGGAGCAACAACAATGTATATTACTATATGTTCCAATATTGAGAAAACAAAAGAGACATTATATAAGCATTCAAATCGATGCTATGTTTATTTCATCTCAACTAAAAATCCTAAGAATTGGATTGTTTTATCTCAAAAAGGTAACTCCAACTATTTAAGCTACAGTATATCCGAAGAAAAGATAAAGAACTTAAGCAAACTACAGGTAACATCCAAATACCTCTGCCTTAAAGTCGTCCCGTCACTCAAGATATACGCACCACATTACATGTATTCCCTACTTTTTACATCTACTTCAAGCAAAATGGTTACCAATTTCACAAAAGCCGTTGATTGCTTTTCCGATTACAAGCATTATGAATTAAAAAGGTATCTTCTATGGTCATAGAGGATACCAATAAAGAATCTCTCATTAATAGTAAATCAAAGGACGAACTTTCCTATGCTAATTCGTCGTCATCCTCCTATCCATCCAGCCCCGCGTCCTATTCGGACGCGGCGGATAGTGCCATCAACCATTGGGAATCAATCACCAAGATCAAACTTTCAAAGGGGCTCAAAAGAATAGCCAGGCTTGCATATAACATACATTTCAAAGAAAATAGAGGTCTTATCAGGCAGGACATTATAGACCTAAAATATACATACACATACGCAAAGAAAATTTTGTATGAATGCCAAAGTAAAAAGCTTTTGATTCCCTTAAATGGATACAAAAAGGGAAGGTTCAATGAATACTTTTTGTCTACTATAATAGAAAGGTTCCTGGAGAAACAATCGGAGTCAAAAGGCAATGGTCAGATCGTAGATTCCAAGAATCCACCACTTTCAGTCATCCAGATATTGATTAATGAGATTACAGGAAGGAAGCCCCAGTTTCACAAATTTTTTATACACATTAAGATGTATGATCCTCTAACAGCAACAGTTGAACAAGTCGAAGACATTAAACAAATCTATTTGTCACTTACCAAGACTAAAGAATGGATTATAAAAAGCTCAAAGAATAAAGCCAAGGTAAAACAGTTTAGACTGGAACATAAGAGAAGTTGCACAGTCAAAGTTTATCCTAACGGAAAAGTAATAGTCGCAGTCGAATGTTCATACAGACAATTCAACTTATATGATACTGGTGGTTGCCAGGAATTTTTTGAAACAGTGGGAAAGATTTCCTACATTCTAAGCCAGGAGTTTTATGGATCCTCTGTGGTGCCGCCGACAGGTGAATGGCTTCTAAAGCAATATGACCGAGATGTCACCCTCATCACATCGGAGTTGGAGAAAAAATATCCTCACATTTCACATTGGTATAGCAAGGAAGGTATCAAGATAAGGGCTTTGGGTCGAGTGTTTCAGATCTACGGTAAGATTATGCCTATATGTGGAAGGTGTTTGCGAATAGAGGAGGATGTAAGTACCAAAGAAGACGTACCACTAGAAAAGGGCATAAAGGAAGCGATTGAAAGGCCTTTTGAAATAGCAAGTGCATTTGAGTTACTTCGTAGAGATAAAGATGATTCCGAAGGCAAAACTACCAAATAGTCTCAATATTTTACAGATTTCGGGTTTCTGATTTATTAGATTTCGCGCCGCCTACGCGGCGGCGCAATAACTATTGACCACATGCTAAAAGTATTTGTTATAAGTTGAATTCAGGTTAAACTTATTACTTGTTTATATGATAAGACTAGCAACCTGATACGACAATACCTGGAATCATAATCATGCTTTTGCTTCTCCTATCTCTTTTTCTTCAAAAACTGACTTGTTAGATTCTTGTGGAGACTGTGAATGAATGTTGTTCTAACTCTAATGCTATTTGTTTATACTAATTGTGGAGTATGAGCAAGATGTTGCCAGGGTGAAGATGGAGTAATAATATGCTGTTGCCCAGGTAACCCTACCTGACTTTCAGATTCCCTTTGTTGAGAGCCTTTCGGGCCTATGTCAAGCCCATTGGGGAGAAGGTCTTTTATCGTGTCGAGTGGTCACTTGAGCCAAATAAGCCCATCAAAGAAGCCTTGGAGACGATTAGGAAAGAAGTTAGGTTAAATAGAGAATATTTGATGGAATTTTTATTGACTTAATGTTTTGTTACTTTTTTCGTAATTAGATTTTATTGAAGTTGCCCTGTATGATTCTTTCTTCGCTAGTGTTATGCACCGCCTACTCGGCGGCGCTACACTCTTTCATAGTTTGTACAAGATGAAAACAATCGAGATATTTTATAATTCTAGTTTAGTATCATATGAGAGTATGATGTCGACTTTATTCAGTTGGTATCTGTATAACTTGATCGCTCATTTAATGGCAAACTAAACGAGAAGGTTGCTCCTTTTTCATTCTTGTTGTTTTGAGCAGAGATTCGACCCCCATGTGCTTCAATAATGGCTTTGCAGATATAAAGACCAAGCCCTATTCCACCAGTTTCAGTTCCAGTAAAGAATTTTTCGAAGATTCTAGAAATAAATTCAGGGTTTAAACCCTTGCCAGAATCTTTTACCTTGATAATTATTTCTTTAGTATGGTTAAAATTGTCCGTATCTGTATTAGTTACGTTTGTACTAATAGTAATAACTATCTTACCACTGTCGGTAAATTTAATTGCATTATCCACAAGGTTGATGAGTACTTGAGCAATTCTATCCTTGTCAGCTTCTACAATTACATCTTTGCT
This sequence comes from Candidatus Nitrosocosmicus oleophilus, assembly GCF_000802205.1. Lineage (NCBI taxonomy): Archaea > Thermoproteati > Nitrososphaerota > Nitrososphaeria > Nitrososphaerales > Nitrososphaeraceae > Candidatus Nitrosocosmicus > Candidatus Nitrosocosmicus oleophilus. Next base: position 2,716,435 of record NZ_CP012850.1, read on the forward strand.
TACTTCCTTAGGGTTAGATCTAGTATCATCATACAGTAAATCCACATTTCCTTTACTGGCTCGAGTCCGATTTCTGAAATCTTGAACAACTGTCGATATCAGGGTGGGTAAACTGAATTGCTCTTTGTACAATTGAATAGTAAGATTATCTATTGTTGCCATGTCTAATATGTTGGAAATAAGCTTTTGAATTCGAGTTGCGTTTCTGACTATGATTTTAATATATTCGATATTAGTGTTTGGTTCAGATATTATCATCTCACTGTACCCTAATATTGATTGAGTGGGGGTTCTTAATTCATGAGCTGTGATATCTATAAACTCTTTTTGCTTCAATGCTAACTGCTTTATCTGTTCGTTAGCCATAGCAAGATCTTTAGTTACCTCTATCATTTCGTTATTCATATTTATGAGGTTCTGGTTTGTTTCAATCAGTTTATTATTGGCTCTAATAAGACTCTGCTCCGTTTCTGTTAGATCTTTTTTATATCTTTTTATATCTTTTACCTTTTGGTCGATATCGACATTTGCAAGACGAAGAGACTCGTTTGCTTCTCTGAGGTCTTCGGTCTTTGCTATTAATTCTCCCGTTTTTATTTCAAGAAGTTCTTTTAAGGATAATCTTTTACTCAATTTTTGCTCCCTTTCCTCTATAGATATGGCTAATCGGTAGATATTATGAAAACAACTTTATATAATTAATAAATCATAAAAACAGGCAGGTTGTAATTGTAACCCATGCTTATACTAGAATGAAGTCATACAATAAACCTCTATATCACTAGGGGTTTGCCCTCTAATTATGTGGTTTTTATCAAATATTCATATGGAAAAAAACATCGCGATAATTTATTATTTATTTCAGTTTAGCATCTAATGTCGTCTTCGATATAAGGTATATTATACTTGTATGATATGGACTCTATTTCTAAAAATATTACTCCGTTGGCTAACAAAATTGTCACCATTATAAGGACTTTTTTTAATGTCAAATTTGTTTCACAAACCTATTGTTAGTGAACCTACTGTTAGCATGAATGGGATAAATACTAAAAATATGGAAGATGAATTCTTAAAATGACGACCTAAGCAACGAATTCATTATGAAACTGCCGCTTTTGCCATATCGATACATTGAGTAAGATGTCTTTGTTCTTCTTTTAGGATAGATTTTACTGTTGATAACGCCTTTTTATTATCAAAGTTTCCACAAATAGCCTGCAGCACTTCATAATGAGTCACCTCTCCACCTTCAGCTAAACACAAGAATTCTAATGCTTCTGGTGTATCAGGCTCTTCACCAAGATAGGTTTTCATAATTTTAGTTGCTTTCTCTTCTGTTTCTTTAGCACTTTCCTCTACTTTTCCAATATCCAATCGGACATCTTTATCATCAGAAAAAATACTTACCACTTCTTGAATTTTTTCCTCATGTGTACTTGCCTCTTCTTGGATTTCTTCTGCTTCAGTTTTGGAATTAGATTTTAGTAATTTCATCGATACTAGTTCAGTAACTGCTTTTTGAGCTGCTCGTTCCAATCCTAGAACTTCACCCAATTTCTTTTGAAGATTTTCTATGTTTTCTTTTTTGTTTGGCACTGGACTCTCATATGTATAAAAATTTAAATAACTCCACTGTGAATTTATTTTTTGTCCAAGTATAATGCTATCAGTCTAATATCTTGAGTTTTCTGAGATGGCTCCAGTAACTATGTGCATTCCAATGCCTAGAATCAAATTGAGATAATAATTATCATTGATCTTACTTATTGCCATTCCTCTCGCTATGGATAAGTCATCTAAAGGAATTCCCACCACACATGTTGTAAGAAAAGGAAAGGATACATGAGGATGCTTGCAATGACTCCTCCTGACGCTCCAAGCAATATGGTTCTGACTATTCTTTGATGTATCATAGAAATACCACTTTCATTTTTAAATGTCCTTTCCGCAGATTTGCCTTATAGTTAATCTAAAATTCTTTCTATTTTATCTTCAATACTTTCAATCAGTTAATTATGCAATGTTTCATATTTTGCCATTTCAAAATTGGTACTAAATTGGTTAGCTTATTGGAATCCTGCCACCACTATGAACTTAATCCTTCCGGATAAGAAACGTTACTGATAAACTTTACTTAGGTAATTAGATAATCTTGCTTTTAAAAAAAAATATTTCATTATTCTTCTCTTGACTAGTAGTGTATTTAAAATCAAAGATGTAAAATTGTTTATATGATTTGAACTTTATTATAAATATTACAATAAATAAATTCTACCTTCTAAAAGTATTAATAAATTTTATACCAACGTATATAAAATGATTATCTGGATTGTATAGCGTTGGCAAGGAAAATAAAACTCGAAGTCATCATTCCAATAAACAAAAAGAACAAAAGCAATACACAGTCATTGTTAAGATAATAATCGGGATAACAGTGGGACGTGCTAATTATTAGACCCCGTTTTTGCTTTTGGATATGGCAGTAAACTCCGATCCAATACTAAGAATAAACATGGTACAAAGCATTTTAAGAGCACCTCACATCCAGTTATAAAATCGTATGAACCCGGTGAATCTTGGAAATGGTGTTATGTGGATGAGTTATTTATAGAGTAGAAGTTATAGTATATATGATTAACGAAGTTGATATTGAAGCAATAGAATGGTAACAAATATTGAATCCTGCCCGATTAGGCTGTTTTTACTTCTGGTATCAATTATTCAAAATCAAACATATCATCAAGTCTTTCATTTTCCTTAAATGGCTTTTTATAATAATAATAATCATTTTCAAGTTTATTGTCCTGATTTTCGTCAACTGTATCTTGAAAATCCTTGACCTCTTGTATTTTTATGTCTCCACGATCAGTAAAGTCAAATATAGTATCTGAATTATCTTTACCTAACCAAATGCCTTCACATTTTGGACATTGATCTATTTCTTTGTCATACTGTGATGTCATTCTCAATTCCAAAAAACAGTGGGGACATTTCATAGGGGAACTAATTAATATTTAGTTCATTCTTTATTACACTTTCTAATAGTCAATAGCAATAAACAAGACGATCTAAATCTTTTATATTTCTTGATAATTCTTGGAGTTATTTACCAAATTAACTAGAAAATTACACTAAAGTAAATAGATTAATCGTTCGATCTTCTTCAGTTAGAGATTTTGATTTGTAAAAAGATTGGCTAACTTTTTAGAACAGGTTTTGGATTTGTTATTCCTCTATACACACAATGTGTCTCTGCACTAGCACTTTTGGCGACAATACTATAGTGATAGTAAGAATGGTATCAAGTAGTTAGATAGCCTCCCCACCTGACTTGTATTCAATCGTAACTATTCTGCGCCGAAGCGTCTTGACTTTCTTCATTATTATTAGTACTGGTGGAATCTTCAATTTCACTAGTTGAATTGGTCTCATCCTCTTCTTCTTTTTTCTTAAATGTAAACCATTTATCTTTATCTGCTATATCGTCTTTGACTAGACCCTTTCCGATACCTGATATAATGCCCGTAATTTCTGGACTAAAATCCTTAAAAGTGTCGGCTATACCCATTGATGTTCCAACCTCGCCATGGTGGACCCGTCTATTCTTGATGTACACTTTGCCTGGTTTTTTTTGAGAATTCCACCTTGATGTTATTGCATCTCCTATCGATTCACCTAAAGTGACATATTTTTCGTAATCAGATGATGAAGTTGAGGAGGATTTTACATCATCCTTATCCTTTAAAGATTTATCTTTGTTGGGGTCTTTTGGTTTATTCATTTCTTTATTTCACGACATTGTAGACTTTCAGATTCTTCCTTTGTCATCCTAAACAATATGTTATAGCAGTCAATCTTTTCAGTTAGAATTCTTTGTATAGCATATGCTACTTTGCCAACCACACCTGATTGTGTAATTACTTTATCTCTTAGCACATCTTGGACATCACCTAAGCCCGTATCATCAATTCCTCTAGTCTCTTTCCTAATTACATTTTTCCAATCAATGCTATCCTTATGAGCCATATTTGTTTATGTTTAACATGTAATAAAAGAATGGACACATCTTTTTGAATAGATATGGAATTATCTGTCCTACACATATTCTCTAATCTTATCGAATTTCGATCTTTGAATTAATTGTCCCCAAACAGTCAACGGAACACATCTCATTTACCTCAGCGCCGCGCTTTAGGCGCGGCGCAACTAATCAGATTAAGCCATTTGGATTATCTCGTACTTTACTAATAGACTATATAATTCGGGTTGTTCTTTTTTCAAGGTTTCTTTTGATGATGGTAAGAATGATTTGACATTCTTTAGTCGAATATTAACTTCTCTTTGAGGATTAAATTCTAATTTTCTTAGTTTATCACATTTTTCTAACCAGTCTTTCAGTATAATGCTCGCCTCCTCTTTTGACATTTTTCTGATTTTAATAAGATAGGGACATAGAATCCGCCACAGGCAATACTTTCTGTAGTCATCAAGAGGTTCTAAATCTGTAATTAGCGATTGAATTTCAATATAAATTATGATCGCTTGATTATTATCGTAACAGGTCATATATTTTGATTTTTTTCTATCAGCCTTACATTATATTGTTCTAATTCCTTTAACGCTTCTTCAATCTCTTTTTCCAATCTGCTCGCATATCTTTAACTCCTCTTCATCAAGCCTTGTAAATCTACCAGCCATTCCTGTGAACCTCAATATTGCGTTTTTGGTATCTAAACTTTTTTATGTCAATAGTTGATCACATCAATAAAGACTTGCTTTCACGGGGCACATATGTTCCTCAAACATTCATAAAGAATTTTTGCCATACATAGAATATATTTGGTTAATTATGGATAGTCTTGTGTCTCAAGAGACACGCTCTAATTCTTGCAAAAAAATGTTTAAAGAAACTAAACAGACAATGTTAATTAATTGCTAACAGTATATAGCCAACTCAGGTTTAAAAGATCTATACCTGTAGACTCACAGAGGATGTATTACCATTAAGTACATCGAGTTAAAACCCTGTAAATAACGAAGGCAACATTTTGATCTTGATGATCCAATATACCTTATGGATTCGAAGCCCCCTGACTCCGTCTCCGATCTGATAAAAAATCAGTATTCATATCCTAGCTATTATACCATCCTAAACATAATCCAGACCAACCCTTGCAATATTACATTTTTACTTTGCGAAGGCCTAAAAATTTAAAACTAACTTTTATAATAACAGTTCTATTGAACCCTTTTACCTACCCTACTCAAACCCCCTTGGGCCTGCGACTTCATTGTCGATTATTTGACCTATCGCGATAAGCCTTCACTAATATGTGAACCCCCTACTATAATATTTTAAATCCCTTTCGGCATCCGATCAAAATGTGACTTTTTAATGGCTTTAGTATTTAATTTTGACTTATGATCTTTTGGTCTATACTTCTCTTAAAAATTGTAATAACAACACTTTACTTCTATCCGCAATTGACATCATTTGGAGATAAAAGACTATGAATGTTCTTTTTATGGAATACTAGATATATGTTTATATAAACAAGTGAGTAGTAGAAAACTGATGGATACTAAAATCAGTTTAGCGGTAATTACAATCGTTGCCGTATCAATGGCATTATTTCCATTGATAGTAAATCAATCTGCAAACGCAGTAACTAAGTGTGAAGACGAAAGTGGAAAGTCCCATCCATGGATAGAAGGATGTAAACAAGGTTGGTATGATCATGACCATTGCAAGACTTATAATGGAGGGACCGGCGAGGTAGCCAAGGGATACAAAGTAGGTTGGTCAAAGGGTAGTTGCAAATAACTAAATCCATATTATTTTCTATTTATTCAAATTTTATAACTTGAAGATCGCAATTGGGATTAAATGGATTGTAAGCTTGTATGGTATATGCATTCAAATTTAGATTTCTTTTAGCATAATCTAATAAATGAAATAGACAGAAAACTCCTAAAAAAAGAATAGGTTTATCGTTGACCTGCTGCGTTGTTGCCGTCATTTAGCTTCAATAACAAAGCAACGTTATTACATGATGCTAATGTGTTATTATTGGAAAAAAATTCTGCATTCTCACCTGTAAAACTTTCTTGAGTGATATCTTGGAAAGGATCATTTGATTTCTTTTTTGTTGCAAAGGCTGCCTTGTTATCTCCAACAATGGCTACTATAGAATCAATCATTGCCGCTGCTACGAACATGATTCCAAATATACCAACTTTTTGATTTTTTGTTTGGTAGGACATTTTTATTACAAATCATAACTAAAATCATATTTATCATAGTTGGACACTCCAAGCCCTGCGGTTTTAATAATGGATAAAATTCGGTATAGTTTAACGTCTTGATAATTCTATAACAAAAGGTCAGAAAATATATAGTCAAATTTGACTACAAATTGGAGTTCAAATCATAACAGGAGGTAGAAGGAATTTGTAAGTTACTCTAGTAATATTTAATCCGACAAATTTTATTTAATTTTATAAATATAATAAAATTAAACCTGGGTTCGATGATATACTTGATTATTAAACGCATCTAAAAATTCGGATGATTTTTTTACTTGACAACTCAATCTCTTTTTGTCATAATTTGCATAGTAATGCTTCGACCTATTCTTTATATTCCTCAATTCCAGGAGACTCAATAATTATATTTGAAAATTAAAATAAAATTTGTCGGATTAAATAGTTTCTTTTAATATTTAAATTTTGATTAATATTTATAAGTTTGTTCAATAATACGATTTACATTGAAATTACTGGCAATCGATGACAACATCGACATTACTAGGTTAGTGGCGGAGTATTGTAAGAGGGAGAAAATTGATTGTAAGGAGATCAACGATGGTGAAAAGGGATTGTTTGAGATCCAAAAGCGGCATTATGATTTAATACTTTTGGATGTTGCAATGCCATTTTACACAGGATTTGATATATTAAGGCAATTGAAAAAACAAGGTGTGCGTCATAAACGCATAGTAATATTAACTGGCTACAATTTGAAGATAGAGGGTATCGCAGACTATATGGACGTTGGAGTAAGAGAAATTCTTAAAAAACCAATAGGATTTGACCGCTTTGATATGGTTGTGAAAAGTTATTTGACTAACGAGAAGAGGCCGATCCATCAAGAACACAAATGATCTATTTTGACTTTGATAAGACACTGCAATAATACACTTCAAATTACATGTGAACCCGCTTACCATAAGGATTTAAATCCCTTTCGGCCCACTACTAAGTTGTCCCTTTATTTACGCGCAATGATCGTAACATTATGTGATCTTAGAGGTTAAATGGATCCAAGAATTTAGTACTAATCCTGTGGAATTATTTACAAATGCTTCAAAATCTCCTGAATCACAGAAGCAGTATCCAAGAACCTTTAAGATGTTTCTGGATTTTATTGAATTAGGAGGTATTAATATTGAGGAACAACCCATATCTACTTTTTCTCGTCACAACATATTGGAAGCAATTGAGGGACGACAACGATACCAGGGTCAGATGAAATGAACCCTAATTTGGGTATGATGATTAATTATTTAAGAATCGAGTACCACAAGAGATTCTATTACCTGACATCTACCTTTTACTGTCATACCATATGCCGACTTTCCTGTGGCATCAAACATTAAGGAAAGCATATAAAAGCTTCATAATTTATGGTTTTGAGATTTAGATCAAAACTAATTTATCGGGAGACTGAATCGAATTGTTGCTCCTTTGCCATTTTCGTTATTTTCGGCCCACATTTCTCCACCATGCCTTTCAATAATATTTTTAGCCAAGTATAAGCCCAATCCTAAACCATCTCGAGAATCGGCAACAAATTTAGAAAACAATCTTGGAAGAATCATTCTATCTATTCCAGTTCCATCATCCATTATAGTTACGATAACAAAACATTGATTCTTGTCACCATTTTGACTACTACTTGATCTGGTCGTCTCAACTAAAATCTTAATATTATTAGAATTTGGTATGTCTACTGCGTTAGTGATCACGTTTTCAATCGTGAATTTTATTCGATTTTTGTCTGCGTTTATCATCATGCTATCAACATTCGTAGAAATGCTCAAATTTTTTTTGGTAATGGATAAGATATTTTTTTTGATTTGTTTAGTAATGTCTCTTATCAATTTCACCAGATCAAATGTTTCTTTATTTAGGATGAAGGTTTCATTTTCTATTTCTGTAATAGCGATCATATTATTCACATGTTTAGCAAGTTTTTGCGCACATGCATTAATTATGTCAAAAACGTCACCGTATCTACTGAATTCTTCCTTCTTCTCAACTAATATCTCGGAAAACCCTAAAATCGGTTGCAATGGGTTTCTCAACCCGTTGGCAAAATTATGAACGAATTCCTTTTGCAACTTATCTTGTAATTTCAGTTGGGTGATTGCCATTTCTGATTTCTTGTAAATTTCATCCTGACGCCACAACATTTCAAGAATTGTATTATAAGTAGAAACGACTGAACCACTATTAGAATGGATAGTAAAATTAATATCATTTTCAAATATACAGCGAGATATATCCTCAAAATTTTTGAGTTCTGAAATAAATAATTCTTTTCTATCTACAGTCAAAATCATCAGGTCTCGAGATAATTGGAAGTTTACCGCTTCTTTAGTCATATATTTTATTCTTACATCATAATCTTGACTGATGTGGCTAAACCCTGTTAAAGGAGCCGTTCCATTAATCGAACCATTGGTAAGAACTATTATTATTATTTTTATATCTTTTAATTTACTCTTAGAAATATGTATTATGATTTCTGAAATTTTTTGCACTATCCTTTCATTAGGAACATCGCCTTCCGATGCAGAGTAAAAAATACATAGCTCCTTAACTAACGACCTTAGGGCCTGTTCATATTTTGTCGTAATGCTATTTTCATCAGTTATAAGCTCACAAACATCTCTTTCAAGTCCCTGCTCAATCTGTTTAACCCTAATCTTTGCTGGAATTGCCTTTTCCCACAACATGTCAAAAATGAGTCTCTGTTGTTCTACCAGCCACTTATTCTTGCTATAAATATGAATCGGATTGGAGTTGGGGCCATCATTTCTCGATTCTAAGAGACCTAAATATTCAAAATCATTTATAATTATTCCGCCTTGAATGTTGTCTAAGTGTCTTAACTCTACAATTTCAGATATCTTCTTACAACTTCCTATGTTTGCATCTTCTATATTTGTAATGTATCTGACTCTTTTACCCAGATTTCTTAAATTTCTGATGCAGCCTCGAATTACTTCTGACTCTAAAATCAACGGTGTTCGGTCGGTAATTCCAAAACCATCTAAATGATTCACTGCGTTATAGAGCAACCGAGTAAAACTCTTGGTGATATCCTTTTGGTTATCAAGAATCCTAAAAGAAGACAATATCACTCTCCGATGTTAAATAAATCGTGATTTTAATAAGTGGGTTTACTTGCATATTTTTAACTGACAAATGATGTTGTTAATATTATTTATTAATTAAACATCGACATTTTTGAAAACCAAATTGTTTTTGTTTCTTAAAATTCATAGATCAATAGTTCATGGGTGTTTTCTCAATTGTCTTCTACTTTCTGCATCTTACTTCTTATATTATCAATTAGTGATGGTGTGAAATCATTTGAATTTAGATTATGGTCTCTTTTTCCATGCTCCATAACTTTTTTTATTATTTCTGTATCATTATCTTCCACTACTACATAATCACAATCAAATCCTACATCACGGCATTTGAAACTTAGCATTCGTTAACTTAGGAAACGCATTTAAAATGTTTATGGTTTAATCATGATTAACATCATATAAACAAAACTTAAATTAACTCAAATAGACCAGAAAACTAAATTCCACTATATTTTTGAAATCCCTTTCCTTGTCTTTTCGCCCAATTTTATGAATGATCAAACAATCAAAGAAATAGATAGAAAATATTGCAATAGTAACCAAAATTTATCCCAATTTTGTATTGGATACCTTTCGACCCTTTGAAGAAAAAATATAGTGTTCTCGTATCTAGTTAGTACGATTAAAAGCTAGTATGAATATGTATTTAGAATTTCAAGATTGCCCTTAATTGGACAAATTCTAATTCGGGTAGAAAATAGATGTAATAACTCAGTTGCATTTAGTATAGAAAACCAATTGTCATAGTGAAAAGTAAAGTAAGTGAAATTGACAAAGTTATTCTATTTAGGAAATTCTTTGGATCCTGTAGAAAATTCTCTAAACCAGAGATTTGAATATGAAAAATTATGTAATTTATGTAATTCCAAATGATAAGGACCATCGATGAGAATCAAATCCTAGGAACCTCTTAACCACACTAGACGCAGTGATATTGAAAATAATAGAGGAATGAATGAAAAAAGTTATTTTGGACAATTTGCAAATAGATAAACAAGATAAAAAAAATTAAGTAATGCACGGATGAAATTTAAAATGCTTTTAGGATTGGATATAAGTTGGATTTTCCTGACGCTAAAAGATAGCAAACTGAACCTGAATGTCTAAATGAAATGGAGAGACAGGGGTTCATAATCTTGAAATTCAGACTGCAACAACGTAAAGCGGTATTGGTATTGTTTATAGTGTGGAAGAAATGAGAATCAGCTGAATTAATAACAGTACTCAGTCAAAAGAGAAATAACATTTCTTGCGAACCAATTTTCATCCATTTGGCTGAGATCGACATTGGCAACACTTTAATCGTGATGCATTGTTTTCAGATCCAACTAGAGAAACTTCAAAAACACGATTTAGTACTTATTTTATGAAAAAAAACAAAAAAGATTTTAGTGATATGTGATTAGCAGCTACCCTTTGCCCAACCTACTTTATATCCTTTAGCATAGTCGCCAGATCCTGGTGAATATGATAAGCAATGGTCATGATCGTACCATCCATCTTTACAACCGGTAATCCATGCATGGGGTTTACCTGACTGGTTCTCACATTTAAATGATGCAGCATCTGCATTTTGAATCATTATCAATGGGGTCAGTGCCATTGATGCGACTGCTAATGCAATTACTAATGAACTTATTTTAGTATCCATCAGTTTTCTACTATGCACATGTTTATATAAACATATATCCAGTATTCCAGAAAAGGAACATTCATAGTCTTTTATCTCCAAATGACGTCAATTACAAATGTTTTTACTATATTATCATATGGCTGTTCCCCAAACAAAAATTAGTTTCACGGTACTGACATCATTTAACTAAAAGTACAGATTCCATTCATGTAATGAAAGAACATTTGATCGTTTAGCAGTTTTGACCTAGAAAATATCTTCATGTAAGTTATCAATTTCAAAATTAGCAAATAAAAAAAATAACACAGACAGATCATAGTTCATTTTCTGATACCGCAACCCTCATTGTTACATCTAGACAAGTTTGTTATTTGACCATATATATTGAAAACTGACTCATGACTAATATGTTCCAAAACTAGATTCTCAAAAAATAGTCCAAATCGTATAATGATACCTTATGGATTTTATTTACATTAAATGGAAAATTATATAAGAACTATACAATAACATTCGAATCAATAGTTTTTGTAATAGGTATTTTATTAACAATCACTTCAAATTCGAGAATCTTAATGAAAAGTAATTATGTTGTATGAAATTCGAATTCTCAGGGTGTGTTATAATTCCCGATTTCAAAGTCAATATTTTATGTATTATTTGTATATGGGATGCTCATGAAAGGTAACCTGTGATATCTAATCCAGAATTGCTAAATGGTTTCTGAATCAAGCTCCTAATTGGTCTGTGTTCATCCAGATAATAAATAAGAACATGATGGAGGCCATCATCAATCTTTAAGAAGAGCTTAACCATCTGAATCAAATATGTATGTCGTCTCATCGATGCGAAGTAATTGATGTAATGTAATCCTATTATGAGGACCCAATTATCAAATACCATTCCATATGAGTGGCCTGTCATTATACCCTTTCAATATTATTCTGGCTCTTAATTTTCGCAAGTTGGAGGAATAATTGGTTGCTCGGTTAGTCAATCATTCCTGCTATGAATGTTCAAATAAGAAATCCGGGTTAATACTGCAAATCCAAGCATCAGATATCCGATATTGAAGAAAAGATCGAACAGATGGTTATCTTGAGTAAACCCAAATAAATCATCAAATCCAAAAATTACATCTGCAAGGAAGAAGAAAAAACCACAGGCGGAAAAGAGTAACCAGGAGAGATAGCCCTTATTCAACGAAATCTCCTTTTCTCTAAAGTAGTATAGAACACCGCTTATAAGAATAAGCAAATCAAAGATAGGGTAAGCAAAAACAAGCATAAAGTCGAGATAACTCCCGCTTAGGGAATACACATTGAAAATGAAAACAGAGACATATAATACATAAAAAGCTATGAGGGAAAATGTGACTAGTAAGCTAATAAAGATGCTTAGCTCAATTTTATATGTCTTATTTAAACTCCACAGTAACAAAACAAAAAAAACATACCCCGCAAGATAAAATATATCTGCAATAGAAGGATAAGGGTCAGTGTTTAGAACACCACTATAGAACCCATACATTGCTTCCGCTGAAAACCAACTTAGAAATGACAACAACAGAAACAATTGCACCCTGTCCATGTGGAGTATTGTATTTCCTGTTCTATGAATCAGGAAGAAAATTAAGTATACTACAATTCCGCTGGATATTATATTTGGAATGTTATAATAACCAAGATAAGACTCTGCAAAATAAAAAAGGAAGGATATTATTCCGAAGGCAACAATTACCAAAATAAGAGATTTTAAAGATAAACTAAACATGAAATGAAAGGTCAGAGATCATATTAATGATAAGTTACATATTACTTTTTATCAGACAATAGTAATTGAAAAAATGTCCGTTTAGAAATCTATTTAATATTTCTAGTGCTATTTGGATTTGAATTAACACGAAAGTAGCAACTAATATTTTGATTTTAATTATACCATTAATCATAGGATCGATAGTAATTACCTCCATCATTTCACTCCAAAATATCTCTGGAGTTCGAGCAAAATTTTATGATATTTATGAATTGTCTGGAATCCAACTCATGAACAAACTCTCAGTTGAGGTAAATGAGATTGCTAAAGATCTTAACAGTTTGGCTACCCACCCTGTATTAGCAAATTCTACCGCCCCATTAAATGACCAAATCAATTTACTTCAAAGACACCTTAATTTTAGTAACTCGGAATATCTAGCAGTATCTGTTTATGATAGAAATGGGACTGCGATCATTGATACATCAGACAAATCTCCAGATGGAAATGCCTTGCAGGAAGAATTTTTTAAACAAGCATTGGCAGGAGGAACGTATTTTGATAAGAATCCAGATGAAATCGCATTCAATCAAACCGGTTTCCATTTTTCAGCTCCCATTTATGATGCTAACAAGGTCATAAAAAGTATAATGGATCTTGAAGTTTCAATAAGTTTTATTGACAACATAGTCAATAACACCCTCTTTCAAAATGATATCGAAAATGGCTCGTTGAACTTTACTTCAAGATTAATTCATAGTGACGGCTCAGTAATTTATGCTGCAAGCCAAGAAAATGGGTCCCATGATCAGAATGGCCAACCTGATATGAAAGTCCCTCTTCCAGGAGCTCCGATCACCGAGTATGATAAAAGAAAGTCACAAGACTCTGTCGTGATTGTGGTCCCTGAATCTGAGAACGCAGATGGATATCGATCTGACGGGAATTGGACACTCCTCCTTGAGGGAAATTTGGCCCCAATAATGAGTGATTATAACAAAACAGTAAATGGTTTTCTAATTTCTTCAACGGTGATTTTGTTAATCGCGATAGTAGTTACTATCATTGCTGTAAAGAAAATCATATCTCCAATTACTTATTTGAAGAATTCGGCCTTAGAATTAAGTAAGGGCAATTTTGGGAAGGAAATAGTGGTTGGCGGATCAAATGAGGTAAAAGATCTTTCTATTAGCCTTGAGGCTATGAGAAGAAATATGGAGAATTCTAAAAAGAATTTGATTCGTAAAGTTAGAGAAAGGACAAAAGATCTTGAACGGGCTAATGAAGAATTAAGAACCAAGGAAATTCAAGTTAACTCAATTAATAACGAATTAAAGATATCAAATAGAGCTAGGGAAGAATTTCTTTCAATGGTAATTCAAGAACTCAAGAACCCTATCACTCCCATGAAGCATTATATCGAAATGATGCAAAAAGAAAATAAATCAGATGCAGACGATTTCAATAGAAAAGCACTCATTATTATTAGTAGAAACATATCGAAGCTAGAGACCATTATAGATGACTTTTTTGCATTGTATAAGTTAGAATTGAATAGTTTTCCCATCAACAATGAGGTTACCAATATTGTAGATTTGGTTAAGAAAAACATCTTAAGATTATCCCCCCTAATGGAAGACAAAAACATCAGGCTTAATCCGATAGTTAATGCCAGTGGTAGTGTATTATGCGACCCAGTGAGAGTTAATCAAGTATTGTTCCACCTTGTAAATAATGCAGTTAATCACGTCCCTGAACAAGGTGGGGAAATTACCATTCGAGTCGATGAAGAAGCCGAAATTCCTAGTAAAATGAGCAATTATGATAATGTCAACAAACATCACAAATCAATCATATTTACAGTTGAAGACAATGGCATTTGGATACAACCAGAAAATACGGAAGGACTACCAAACAAATTATGCCAAATAGATTCGAGTCTGGTAAGAAAAATTGGGGGGACCGGGTTGGGGTTGATAATATGTAAAGTTATTATAGAATCCCAGGGAGGCAAAATTTGGATCGATTTGTCTTATCGCGATGGAGCTTCATTCAAGTTTACCCTTGATGCGGTTTGATCAAAGGGAGTATCTATATGAAAAGTATGAATAACTCCTTGTTGATAATGAAGTGTCCTTAAGTAGTGATGATAAAGATATTACCTAAACTTAAAGGGTTTTTTAGAATATGAAAATACTATATGCAATACAATGAATGAAAGTTGGTTTGGAAATTCAAAGACGAAAATCAAAAATTAGAATTGTTTGGATTGATATGGTCATTCAGAGCTATACTGATATTAAGGACTTAATGAATGCAAAAGACCGCGAATTGTAAATCAGAATACGGTAATTTTGGCAGCATAAGTCTTCAAATCCGAACAGATTGTTGAATTATTGAATTAGAATCAAGTATTTTGATAAAGCCACTTCCATTTGACAAATCAGAAAATATGAAATGAAATTAAGTGAAAAGGCAACGTATGTCATAATCTTGCGTTGAAATGGAGGCCCTTTCTTTAAGATATGAACGTGATTTAGTTGCACTTGGCTACAATGATGAATGTTTTTGCTCGGTGATATTACTTAACTAGGATATTAAAAGTATCAGCTTTATTTTTCGCATCTATTTCTAAATCATGATTATTTTTTATCTCTATCCCTAGTGTTAGCCATTACTATCAATTAGTAGAATGGTATGTTCAGGAACTAAAAATGGTATATGGATTTATACATGAATTTCCATCTTTTTAATCCTGCATTGCATCTAAAAAATGGGCCTGTAAGCAAGATTCATTAAGACAAGAAAAAAAAATTAAAGGGTATTATTCAAAAATTGAGCAATTACATCGTCAAAGACTTTGATTGGCTGAGCACCCTCCAACGCCGCTATTTTTGTTGAATTATCCTTGAGAATAAGGAAGGTAGGAGTACTTCCCAGTCCGAGACCTTTAGCAAACATATCATTTTGTGCCACAAGCTGGTTGAATTTATGTGAATTCAAGCACTCTGTGAATTGAGAAATGTTGGGCATGTGTACATTTTTGGCAAATCCTACTAGGCTGTCAATACTAATCCAACCAGTGTTTTCCCCTCTTGAGTTTCTATAAACTTCATCATGATAATCCCAATACTTGTTCTGTTCAGCTGCACAATAAGAGGCCTCTGCACCAAGTGTAGATAGTTTATCTTTGGGTAAGTCGTTGATTACCAGATCTTTAAAGCCAAATCTCACTATGCCTGTATCAACGTATTTCGAAACTAGCTGATCCTTAGTTTCTTGATTGAATCTAGCACAAAATGGACATTGATAATCACCAAACTCAATAATATTTAGGGTTGCATTGTCATTGCCAATTGCTTCAGCACCTGGAATAACAGGGGCAGTTAGATTTGAAATCAATTGTTGGGTATCAGCAGGGTTAGAAGAGGACGATTTATTCTTGCCTCCAAAATTAGAAAATGCTGTAATTGAGCCTCCGATTAAAAGTGCCCCGAACAGAACTGCCATAATTAGTAGCTTGCGATAATTAGTTTTATTACCGCGAGGTTTCCTATTTCTATGCTTCAAGTTAGAACAATTATTGAAAAACCAATCGGTTATTTAAAATAAATATATAGAAAATACAAATGACTACATCTGTGTTCATAAAGTTAAAATAAGAAAAACATTCCTACATTAATTGATTTTTGATTTGATTAGCTCAAATGCTTTTTCGGCCCGATCTTTTTTGGGTAATTGAACGAAAAAAATATTACTGCTTTTAGATTCATGAGGAGCAATACCTAACATTCCAGCCGTTGAAAGGAATCTAAAAAAATCGATACTTTCATTTGCGAATAGTAAGAAATCAAATTCAAGATCTGCATTAATAAAATTTATGTTCAAATTTACAAAGACATGGTGTCCATCATCATAAATATTTAAGTTAGTATCGATCAAGCTAGGTTTGCCGTATGATTTACTAACAATATTTTCGAATTGAACATTTTCGAGGAGTAAGCAAGGAACCTTAGTCCCATTATAGTCGATTATCGAAAAACCCAGCTTATGAACATTGGCTAGGAAATCTTCAAGGGAATTCAAGTTTTTCTTCAAGTTTACATAACAACTTGAAAATTATTAAAATATAAACTAGATCATTGTGAGATACTGAGGATTAGTATTTACTAGTCAGCAGATTTGAATTGACTTTGCGAGTAATATTGCCTTTTGTGGATCCTCTGATTTGATTTCGTTACTATCGTATTTTTTGCTAAAGTAGAGCAAATCAGCTAATTTCCATTTATCAATTGTTACTAGAGTAGTACCATTTCTTTTTATGTTTGTAATATTGGTAGTCAAAATTACCAATTTATCAACTACTGAATTCTTTTTAGTGCTCTTAACAATCTTGTCAAAGTTTTTGTTTTTATCAGAATCGACTGCAATCGATATACCAACCTTTTTTCCCATTTGATCGTTATATATTGCATCTAAATAATCGGTTTCGATCTTTTCTTCATATTTTTTTACAGTTCCCAATTCATCAAAATAACTAATTAAATTTCTGACGGCGTCTTTTACATTCGATTCTACAATATCTTTATCAACTGATATTTTTCTCATTTTAATAAAATCCGATATCGGTATTCCCATGATACTTCCTCTCAAACGCAACCCGGGATAGACTTTTTTGATCGTCTCTTCTATTGATTGCTCATCTATATTTGAAGAATTCTTCTTTACAGACATTTCAAAGGCATGGTACAAGACATTTAAGATGGATCTAATGTTCCGAAAATCTGGAAATTCATCGTAAATTATTTTTATTTTTGATGAAAGATCTTTCCTTTCTGATGATGAAAGTTCACTGTTATAATGCAGCACATATTGAAGAACAATGCTATTTATTTCATCGAAGGAATTGGATCCTGCTAAATCAATTTTATAATTTGCCTTTTCAAGACGATCGAAAAGTGATGGATTGATCTTTGAAATATCTGCATACAAGGAAGGGGTAGTCACTATCATAAACAACGCATACGGAACGTGAGAATTAATTAATCCCTTCAGATAATCCAAGGAATTTATGTTGGTGTCAAACTCATCAATCTGAAAAATGGTAATTTTTTTGAACAGTTTATAGTTGATCATTGCCAAGTTGGTTAAGACCATTGTAAGATTTTCAAATGTTTTTAAATCGGAATAGTTTAATGTTCCTGTCTTTATGATTTCAGTAATTAGATGTGTCTCTATTTTGGTAAAATCACTTGACATTAATTCAAATAAATGTTCGTAAGATATTTTTATTTTTTTTTCACCCATTTGTTCTATCTTGTCAGATATTGAGTTCCCATTGAGTGAATCAAAAAATCCGTATTTGACTATCTTCTTTACTAACTTTGGATTCTGTACATAACTGTCTTTTATGTAATCAATTAGCTTTATCTTTATAGAGTCATAGTATTCTTTTCCAAATCCCCTTACAATAGAATGAAAGAAATTATCAATCTCTCTGGGTTGAACTTGAGTTAAGTCGACGTATGAAATAATTGATTTATCATTGATTTCAGGTAAAGTCCTCATATGCAGCGTTAAATGTGTTTTACCTGATCCCACATCCTGGATTACAGAAACTATCTTGAAAAGATCTTCATTTAGAGGCTCCGTATTATTTAATTTCAAGTTCAATTCGTCCAAGCAATCCTTAATTGAATTTAATGCTGCGATGTGCCTTTTCCCCCCAAGTATATTGGCATTGGATAGAGTGGGTGTGGGACTACTAGGAAAAGGATTGACGGTTACATTATATGGTGCCATCAAATGCACCTCACAAATCCATGGACTATTCCTCTTAACACTACCCCTTCATAACCTCCAGATGATAATTCATATTTTTCTGGATACAACTCAATGAGTTCACTTACAAGGGTGTAGAATTCATTACTGGAAAGATCGCATGATTCACACAGCTCATCCTTAACCGAAGACAGTTCTACCCAGCCAATTGAAGTTGAACGATTTACTATTGCTCTATCAAAGTGTTCTTTGAATGTATCAATAGATATTTGATTATTATCATAATCAATGTTACTGGAATCAACTTTTATGTTATTTATTTTATCCTCGATTCTATTGAAGGAATTCTTAACTTCTACTAATTCGCAGTCAATTTTTTCTACATATTTAAATATGCTATCAGAGTAGTTGTTTAGTTTCTGCTGAATACCTATTATAGAATCGTATAGATATTTGAATTTTATATCTGATAAGAGTAGGTGATCAAGGTAATACTCCTTAGCCCAGCAATATACATATGTTCCTTTTTTAGATATGCATATTTTATCCTGTGATGCTAGTTCATTTAAGGTATTCTCAAAATTATCCTCAGGATATTTTTTTTTTAATTCAGATTTCTTGACTCCTGTAGATCCAAAAGAATTAATATCATTATAGATCATATCAAAATCGGACATACTAGCAAAATAAAAAAATAAGTTAAAAAAAAGATAGTGAATAAAAAATAATTAGGCTGTAAAAAAAAATAAACAAATATAAGAATTAATTCATATGATTGAGATCCATGGGAATGATGATACATTTGTCTGATAAAATAATGATGAGAGCACTAGGGTATCTGACCTAAATCACAAATATTAGGACCGTTCGATGTTCGATTTGTTATATATACATTAATAAATATTCTTCTGACAATAATTGTACAGCTAAGTTGTTCGACAATGATAAGAGGTATGAAGATATCGTCGGTATAGATGAAATAACCAAAAGAACTAATAGATTACTTGATGAATTTAAGGAGAATTATTTAAAGAACAATAAAAATGATTTTATCAATGACGCAATAACAAATATGGTTGTTTGTTGCAAAACATATGAAAAAATTTTTGCAGGCTTCATAATTGTATCTCAAAGAAATAATATGCCTCAAGAATTGATAGAAGGATTTGTAAAATGGTCTACCGGTCAACTAGAAGACCTCAAGGAAAAAATCCAAGAAATTGATAAAAAAAGAGATATGCGATAATTGTGCCCTATATTCAATTTATTTGTGCATCGAATGAGTTAAATTCAGGATTGGAGTCTTTAATATTGAAAACCTGTGTCATTGAGTGGTCGAGTAGAATCTTCTGCGATTAAAGATTATATCGAGGTTTCAAAGCCGCGAATTGTAATTGTACTTGTCATTACTGCGGTAACTTCTATGCTTGCAGCGACTAGATTCGACGGTACACCAAACACAGCATGGGATATTTCTGGATGGAAATTATTGTTTTTAATTATTAGTGGATCCCTTTCTTCAATGGGAGCAAGCGCAATAAATCAATTTTATGATAAGAATATCGACAATTTGATGGGAAGAACAGCCAAGAGGCCTATTCCATCAGGCAGATTGAGGGCAAATAATGTATTGATATATGGTTTGGCTCTGTGTGTGATATCAGTCGTCCTCGCATGGTTCACATTAAATCCAATGGCAACTTTTATGATAGGGCTCGGAATTTTTTTCTACGTAGTTATTTACACATTACTTCTTAAGAGAAGGACTGTCTGGAATATCGTAATTGGAGGATTCGCAGGAAGTGCAGCTGCCATGGCAGGTTGGGCAACGACCACAAATAGTATAGATGTTTTAGGATTTTTGGTAGGATGGATTGTATTTATGTGGACACCTCCTCATTTCTGGTGCTTGGCCATCAAACAAAGAGAAGAATATTCAAAAGCTAAAGTACCCATGCTTCCGGTTATATATGGTAACCAAGTAACGGCTAAATATATTTTCATAAACTCTTTGATATTAATTCCCTATTCACTTTCATTGTATTTTTTTGGATTAGGAGTTTTATATTTAGGTGTAGCAGCAGTGTCTGGATCACTAATGACATTGTACCATTACAAACTTTTAAAGAATCCAACTCCAGAATTAGCATGGAAGGCATACAAGGTAACAGCACCCTATCTAGTAATAATTTTTGTCGCAATAGCCCTTGACTCATTATGGTACTTTAGATTTTAGCCAGATTCGAACCCTTGGAGAATAGCTCAGCTAAATATTTATTCGGTTAATTCGATTCTCTTTTTATCCTTTGTCAACCAACTGACCCTAATAAGACCATAAATTTCCAGGTCCAATAATACTTTGTTGAATTCGTCTTCTAATACACTAACACCATCCTTAGACAGAGAATTAAGCAAATCTTGGTCGGTAGTAGCACCTAGCTGTTTAATCTTTTCAAATATAATATTTCGTATAGGATAGTTCACAATATCATTTTTAACTTGGAGCATATTATAGGTTTAGAAATAAAATATTTTTCTCTAAATCTAATTAACCATAAAATATCTTATCATGAAATTTTGGAATTGCAGTAGTCAATTTTTTTTCTATTGATGAATACCAGTTATGTATGTCATTTGTTATTGATGGTTTTACAGTGTTTAGTGCCTCTTCGAAATCGACATTAAAAATCATCTCCGAATTCTTGTGAATTGCATTAATTGCAGCAAATCTACAAAGGGCCACTAGATCTGCTCCACTAAATCCTTTGGTTAGCGACGATATCTTCTTCAAATCTACGTCAGAAGATATGGGCATAGCAGTGGTAATTTTCAACAAGATATCGTTCCGAGAAATCTCATCCGGTGGGTTGACAAATATTATGAGGTCAAATCTTCCTGGTCTCAGTAGCGAGGTATCCAAGAGATCTGGTCTGCTAGTTATCCCAATTACTATTACTCCAAAGTTACCAGAATCATCCATTTCAGACAAGATTTGAGATAAAACTCTTTCATTTCCTGAAACATCATCAGAGGTACGTGGTCTACCAAGAGAATCCAACTCATCGAAAACAACTATGCACGGAGAAGAGGATCGAGCTTTTCTAAATATTTCTCTTATGGCCTTTTCTGATTCTCCTACCCATTTTGATAACACTTCTGGTCCTCGAACAAAAATGATATTCATGGATCCTTCATTCGCAAAGGACTTGGCTAGTAGGGTCTTTCCGCATCCAGATGGACCAAAAATTAACGCCCCTTTAGCTGGCTTTATTCCCATCTTCAAAAATTTTTCAGGAGAGATGATTGGATATAACAGGTTTTCCCTTAGCAAGCTTTTCTCCTTAACTAGACCCCCAACCTCATCCCAAGTTATGTTTGTTGGTTCAACATAGAATTCCCTTAATGCGGTTGGTATGATTTCTTTCATAGCGTTGATAAAATCTTGTTGATTAATTCTTATGCTGTTTAAAATTTCAGAAGGTACTTGATTTTGATTCTCTAAATCAAAATCGGTTAGTGTTCTTCTTATAGATTTCATTGCAGCTTCCCGGGAGAGAGCCTTTATGTCCGCACCTGTATATCCATTTAATAATTTGGCCAAGTCTCTGAGTTCAATGTCTGAATCAAGCGGCATCTCATGGGTGTGGATTTTTAATATTTCGAATCTTCCATCCACATTATGAATCCCTATTTCTATTTCACGATCAAACCGGCCCGGTCTTCTTAAAGCTGGATCCAAACTATCGGGCCTATTTGTAGCACCTAATACAACCACATTTCCTCTATCAGACATTCCATCCATTAGAGCCAATAATTGCGCTACAACCCTTTTTTCTACATCCCCAAATGTATCCTCTCTTTTAGGTGCAATAGCATCAATTTCATCGATGAAAATAATGCTAGGAGCAGATTCTTTGGCTTTTTGAAAAATCTCTCTTAGTTTGCTTTCAGTTTCGCCATAATACTTGTTCACAATTTCGGGTCCATTAATGATATAAAAATTTGCCTTTGATTCAGCTGCCAACGCTTTGGCAATGAGAGTTTTTCCGCATCCAGGAGGACCAAAAAGGAGAATACCTTTATGAGGTTCGATTCCGATTTTTGAAAATACTTCTGGATGCCTGAGTGGAAGTTCTACTATTTCCCTCAAACGTGTGATTTGATTTTTCAGGCCCCCGATTTGCTCGTACGTAACGTGGTAGCTATCGTGGTAGAGTTTTTCGATTCCAGTTTTGATTACTATTTTGGTAAACTTAGTAATTTTTACCACCTCTCTGGGGATTGAACTAGAGACTTTAAACTCCAAAGATGTCCCTAAAAAATTTAGGGTGAATTGTTCACCTTTTGTTACTGGATATCCTTCAAATCGATTATTTAGATATAAATTAAACTCATCGGAAAAATTCTTGGAAGTATTGCATGACAATACTATTCTTTCAGCAGGTCTAGGGTCAGTCTTTTTAACCAACACGTAATCATTAAGGCTAATACCTGCATTTTGTCGAGTCTGGCCATCAATATGAATCCAGCCGTTTTTTTTATTCTTATCCTCAAAACCAAAAACAGATACGGTAGTTATTTTCTTCCCGGCAATTTCTATTACATCACCGTCAGTAACGCCCAATTTCTCCATTGAAATACGATCTAGGATCGCTTTTTTCTTTCCTACATCCTTAATTCGGCACTCTGCAACCTTCATCTTAATAGTTGTTGCCTTGTGGGAACCAGTGAGAGATTTATCTTTTTTTTTCAAATCTAACCGGATGCTAATTATTAGATATTATTTCATCTTTACAGACTGTCTGCTAATATTGATGACTTGTATTTCTCCAGCACCTTCAACTTTTTTTATGGATTCTTCTAGCTTTTCCATTTCTCCCTCGGCATCATCTAATAAGAAATCTCCCACAAGCGCATTTAAGCCAAATGCTATCGGCTCTTTAGCGTGTGCCTTCAATTCCATTCCCTCAGGAACATTTGATTTTAGAACATTTGCTAACGATTCCATATCAGTTTCTGAATCTGCTGGAAGAATTTTGATCCGTGCAACGAGTCTAGTCATATTAATTACGGTCCCTCGAATCCACACCCTACGCATTTATAAGGTCTGGCAAATTCTCTACAACTCTGACATCTCCAGATGATAACATACCCACAATTTGGACAATAAAACCTTACACATGCATCGTTAGGCATGATAGGTCTGTTGCAAGAGGTACAAACAGGTAATTGTAACTGCTTAGACATGTTATCTAAAGGCTTGCAAACCGCATTTATATCTTGCTTAAATCCTTAACTATTTTGCGATATTCATTTCCCATAAGAGTACGCATCAAATTTATGGTCATCCGAGTATTCATGAAACGTTTAAGAGCGGAAGAGTGGAAGTCAAAATCTCCTGTAGAAGAGATCTTTTCCAATGTGTTTTTTGATATGTCGGAAAATATTTTGTCCAAAGCCTTATTGTCTAAACGTTCAAGTATTCGTCTAAATAAGAGCAACCTATCAAACTCATTTCCAAATCGAGTCAACCAATTATTCTCATACTGGTCCAAATTCAAAGTATCACCGCCATCTAAAATAGATTCGGATATGGCACGACCAGCATAAATTCCTCCCATGCCTCCCGTATAAATTCCTCCGGCAGTTGTAGGTTTGGTCTGCCCTGCAGCATCTCCTACAACTACGGTTCTACCGTTAAAAAATGGCTTGACATATCCACTAATCCATATAGGGGCATAAATTTTTCTAATGATTGAATATGGTTTGCCCCGAGATTCCAGGAATTTTTCTATTGATAAATTTGGATTTATGTTTTTACCTGCTACACCTACCTTACCTTTTCCTTCACCAGTTGGAATAATCCAGGCAAAAAAGCCTGGGTATAGGTCTGAATCAAAAATTACTTCTATTGTGTCTTTCATTATCCATGGAGCATAAACTTCAAACTGGCCTGATGGGATTATGTTCCTTTTTCCTTTATTGACTAATGTTCCAACTCCACGAGCATCAACAAAAAATTTGCTACCGAATACTTTTCCCCCTTGGATCTTAATTTTGAACTGATTCTCTTCTAAACTAACGGAAACAATAGTACTCCTAGTGTTAATCTCAGCTCCATTTTTCTGAGCTTGAAGTGCTATCTCCTTATCAAAAGACCTTCTATCTATCACTATTACTCTTTGATTTTCAGAATTCATGTCAAATGAGCTATTCCGGGACCGAATTATGGCGCTCTTTATTTCATTATCTACTGTTTTTAATCTAGGTATAATTCCGAGACCTTCGAGCGCTTTTTGGCTGACAACTCCTCCACAATGTTCTGGGGTTCCAATTTCATGATCTTCTTCTAGGACTAGAACTTTAAGACCTCTAGACGACATTTCGCGGGCCGCCATTAGTCCAGAAACACTCCCACCTCCGACTATGGCATCGTAATAGTCTGCTATTAATGCTGAAGTCAAAATTAATGAATAATATTAACTTGACAATTATTTATTCTATAGAGTATCATTTATTCTATGGATTATTGATATCAAAAAAATGATTTACCAGTCATTTTACAATTTGAATTACAACTCAAATGAACATCAGAGTTGGACCTGATCTGAATGAATGAAAAACGAAGCCTTTTAGAATATGATCATTATCGTAAGAATTCTAGTCAAATTAGTTGATGTGAATGAAAAAGAATATCAACAGGGTACTTGACAAAAAAGATCAATTCGTCCATATCGTTCATATATTCAAAATTGTATGTTATTATCTTGATCAGTGATTACATTTAACAAAAAATGTAAACTCGATTTATCTTGATCGGATGCCATATGAAACTGAACTTGTAATGGTTTCCTGACCAGTGGGGTCTATCAGACTCGCTATATTTTATCAATTGCGTAAAATATCTATTCCAGGCATTTCATCTCCCGCTAAAAATCTCAGAGTAGCACCACCTCCAGTGGACACATGAGTTACTTCCTTCTCTGACACCCCAGATATCTTCATGGCCTCGAGGGTATCACCTCCTCCAATCAAAGTCTTAACCCCTCTCCAATATGCCAAAGCCATGCTTACAGCAACACTCTTTGTTCCGTTAGAAAATATTTCTTTTTCAAAATAACCCATTGGTCCATTCCAAAAAATTGTACCCAATCCATTATTATGAATTTCAAAACTAAACTTTTGAATTGTCTTATCCCCAATGTCAAATCCCTTCATATTTTTTGGAATATCCGCTTCTACAATATGGTATTGACTACTATTATCCGAAGTAGCCACCTTATGATCAATTGGTAGAATTATCTTGTCGCTATGATCCCCTAAAGCCTTAGTGGCCCATGGTAAATAGTTTTCTTCAATAAGAGAATCCCCAACAGAATAACCTTTTGCTTTAAGGAAGGTATACGAAGCAGCCCCACCTATGAGAACCTTATTAGCTTTGGGTAAAAGATGATTCAGAGCTCCAATTTTATCCTTGATCTTCACACCCCCGATTACCAGAGTAAAGGGGATTGAAGGATTTTCTCTCAATACGGATAAGTATTGTAACTCTTGGGTAAGATTAAAACCAGCAATCCTAGTGTCGAAATACTTCGCAGTTCCATAAGTAGAAGAGTGTTTCCTATGGGAAGTACTAAATGCATCGTTTACATAAATATCAGCGTAATTGGCAAGTTTTTCAGAAAAAACAGGATCATTCTTTTCCTCTTCAGAGTAAAATCTTAAATTCTCAAGTAATAACACATCACCATTTTTCAACCCGTTTATCAGGTCAATAGTATCCTTGCCTATACAATCATCAGAAAAAGTAACTCCGGCATTGAAGGAGGATAACATTTCACCCAGTTTTTTTGATACAGGTCGTAATGAATATCTCAAGTCCTTGCCAGAAGGTCTGTCTAGATGGGATGCCAGAATAACTTTGGCACCCCGTTTTACTAAATATTCTATAGTTGGAATCGCAGATCTTATTCTATAATCTTCACTAACAGCATTATCTTTAACCTTTACATTAAAATCAACCCGAACAAATATTCTCTTACTAAGATAAAACTGATCATCAAAATCTGTAATGAATTTTATCTGTCCCATAAAAGAGATAAAAATTATTGGTTATAAAATATTTGTTGTGAAATTTTGCTACAGAGCAAATAATTGAATCCATCAGTTCAAAAACATAACCAATTTCCTTCAAAATTAGAACTGCCTCCACGAAACGTCTTACAATCTATAGGTATTGCCTTGAGGTCATCGAACCTAAGGATGCATTCAAACCCTTAACCCTCCCCATCCCTAAGACACTGATCTATAGAAATACAGTGTTATTCGGGCAATAATACTAACCTAAATCCCGAAACACCTGTAATTTTTGGTATGAAATCGCTTTATGAAATATACATGGTAAAGCGTTATAGAGCCTTGATCGATAACACAATAGTGAACAACCGATTGAATCGATTAGAGATTAACAAATTCGAAATTATTCATATATCTAAGAAATAAAACCCCTAAGGCAATTCCGTCCTTTAAAAAGAGGAACATTGTAAGATCTTTAAGATGTATTTGATATCATGATATCATTCCTTTTGGGCATGATTAGAACTAAAGGACATTCATATCATATTTGCACTGGCGAGTCTAAAACTCAAATAAGCCAAAATAGTCAAGACGCTAGATTACTTATAGTATATATCCACAATGTCTTAAGTATAGCATTTTCCCGGCTAATATCCCTACTAATTATTTAATTGCAAAAGCGACACCATGTATACAAAAAAGTATACAAAGGTATACACATACTGTCGTAAATTTCCAATATATGTCTGTACATTTACGAATATGCTTATATAACATTAGTTCATGCCATCATCTAATGCATGGGTTGGCCCAGACTAAAATCTTACATCTCTAATTTAACTTCACAGATCTTTAGCATAACAGTAATGATATAAATATTTCCATAAAGGATGTATTGAAGTCCATAATTTACATATTTTATTCCTACTATTACTGTAAATCATAAAATTTGCGACTATATTGTGGTTTTATTCAAGTCCCATTAGAATTATCTTATGAAAATACTCAAAAGTTATAAACCAACACCCTTAGTCAAATAACCTAATTGACGTGTCTTTGTATATTGCTGCATAAAAAATATACTAGTGATGAATTTGACTTTGACAATAGAATTTACTCATCCAATTAGGTGGTGGTGGGTTGTCGTAGACAACCAAATTCATCAATTCATTGAGAACGAATAAATAATCTGGTTTCATGTCCAAATTCTTTAGAACCGGGCACAAATACAGACCACAACCAAATCAAAGTGAGGGTTCTGTCCCCTGTTATTGTTAGTAGACTAAAAGATTTAGGATCCTTGAGCTACTACTTTTGTGTGACTGAACAGACCCAAGTTCGGCCATCATTTGCCTTGGATTGTATCCTTCTTAATAGGAGTTATTTTAGTAATAGTTGGACACCCCACCTTACTTGAAGCTACTTTGAATGCCTTTTTG